>JBHAEI010000014.1:0-105474 GCA_041855505.1 Prevotella sp. | reverse complement strand
CTCAAGTCGCATCGTGGGGTAAGGGGATGGTGGCTACATATTGATGTTGTGCTGTTGCTTTTTACTGAAAGCTGCTACTAACGACTCATAAATCTACCCTTAATCGTGTATTGGATGATAGTTGCGGATTTTAGGTTAAAAATGATTGGCGATGCAAATATACTAAAATTATTGGATATGAAGATAGTTGAGATTGTAAAAATTAACAGGGAGCTCCTGAAAAACCTGCATACGGCAGGTGTCAGGATAGAGGATGCTGAATATATAGACTTGTATGCGGACTATCGGAAACTGCTTGATGAGGGCGAGAAAGTTTCCTACATCGTGGCTGTGCTCTCTGACAAATATGCCGTGAGTGAACGGAAGGTGTGTGGCCTTATCAAGCACTTTCAAAGCGACTGCAAATTGTTTGCAGTATGATTGATTAGGGATATTCATGTTTGTAGCGGAAACTCACGACCTTTGCCTTCGTTATGAGAAAGCAATATAATTCGGCACCGCTTCCATTCGTCGGTCAGAAGCGGATGTTTGCCAAGGAGTTTAGGAAAGTGTTGGAGCAGTTCCCCGACGGAACAACTTTTGTGGATTTATTCGGTGGTAGTGGTTTGCTCTCGCATATAGCCAAGTGTCAGAAACCTCACTCGAAGGTAGTGTATAACGACTTTGACGGATATAGGCTGCGACTGGAACATATACCACAGACAAACGAGTTGCTTGCGGAACTAAGGGAGATTGTGCGTGAAATACCAAGACATAAGCCTATCATGGGAGAAGCACGAGAGCAGGTATTTGAGTGTTTGAAAGAACATCAGGAGTGTTATGGGTATTTGGACTTTATTACAATATCTTCCTCCATTATGTTCTCAATGAAGTACCGTTTGAGTATTGAGGAGATGCGCAAAGAGGCTTTGTATAATAATGTGCGTTCAACAGATTATCCGTTGTGCAAGGACTATCTGGACGGACTGACTATTGTGTCGGCAGATTATAAGCAGGTGTTCAACCAGTATAAAAATATACCAAATGTGGTGTTTCTTGTAGATCCTCCATATTTGAGTACGGAAGTCGGTACTTATAAGATGTATTGGAGACTTGCCGACTACCTTGATGTGCTGACCGTTCTTTCAGGACACTCGTTTGTATATTTCACGAGCAACAAGTCATCCATATTGGAATTGTGCGATTGGATAGGCAGAAACAAGACCGTGGGTAATCCATTTGAGAAATGTACGAAAGTGGAATTCAATGCCCACATGAACTATAATGCCACCTACACAGACATGATGCTCTATAAAAAGGCTGGTTAAACACCGTTCAAAAATCAATTAAACACTATCAGACTATGAATAAGTATCACGACATCTTAGAAAAGATTATGCACACAGGAAAAATGCAGCATAACAAAAAAGGCAATATTAAATACTGCCTTAACGAGCAACTCACGCTTACACCTGCCGACTTGCTTGATATATTTGAAAGCCACGGCATTGCCAGGAAAAAGCTGAAGAACGAACTGCAACTATTCATGCAAGGAGAGCGACAGGTAGAAAAATACCGCGAGGCAGGCATTAACTGGTGGGACTATTGCGGTTCCGTGCTCGTCAATAGTTACCCAACTTATTTCGAGAAACTTCCACCACTTATTGCGAAGATAAACAACGAGAAACGAAATAGCAAAAATTATGTGCTGTTTCTTGGAGAAACCAATGCTGAGAGCAATCAAGCCCCGTGTCTGAGTCTTGTGCAGTTCCAAATAGACGAAGGCGAGTTAGTTGTTTCAGCCTATCAACGCAGTTCTGATGCCAATTTAGGGCTTCCTGCTGACATCTATCATCTTTATTTGATGTCTCGGCAAATCGAGCTTCCTTTGAAGTCTATAACGCTCAACCTTGCTAATGTACACATTTATGAGAGCAATTTAGAACGAACACAAGAACTACTTGACGGAAATGAGAATGTGAAGTTTGAACTTAATGTATAGAGAAAAGGTCGATTTGATGATTGGTTTCAAATCGACCTCTTTTGTGCTGTGTGCGTTTTTATTTTATTACATTTCGTTTTGCTTGAAAAAATCACATTTCGTTTTATCAGAGCATCACATTTCGTTTTGCCGGATTAATATACAGCCTATTTTTCTTGTCATATCCCCCAACCTTTTTGCCGTTTAATATATTCCCATCTGGTGTGCTCCCCATGCCAAAGCAGCCAGCATAAGCAGCCCCACGATGATACGGAAGAGGCAACTCGTTACTTTCTTGATAACAATTACACCTATCACTAACAGAACTATAATACCAATGTAATACTCAAAACTTTCCATCTTACTTAAACAAATGAATAAAATTATTAGGAATCTGTACCTCAAACTCCATCCTCTCGTGCGTTACGGGATGATAAAAACAAAGTACGTAGGCGTGTAAGCAAAGCCGATGCACGGGGTCGTCGCCGTTGCCATACTTCATATCGCCGCAAACAGGATGCCCCATGTCGGCAGAATGGACACGAATTTGGTTCTTACGCCCCGTCTCCAAACGAAACTCCACCAAGCTATGATAAGGTGTTCGGTCGAGTGTATGGAAATGAGTTACGGCATATTTCCCGCCATTATCCACCGGCGAGCTGTAAGTTACATAGGCTTTGTTGTCTTTCAGCCAGTTGGCTATCGTTCCCTCATCGTCTTCCATCTCGCCGCTTAGTACGGCAATGTAGCGGCGATCGTACACAATGTTATGCCAGTCGTGCTCCAAAAGCTGCTCCGTCTGCATGTCCTTGGCATAAATCATCAGTCCCGAAGTATCCCGATCGAGCCTGTGAACAACATGAGCCGTACACTTCTGTTTTGTTTTTCGGAAGTAATCATCCAGCACAGTCTTCACATTCAGCGAGGCATGTCCGGCTGCCATCGAGAGGATTCCTTCCTTTTTTTCGATTACTACAAGGTATTTATCCTCATACACCAGCTTCACATAACGACTATGGAACTGGTCGTTCTTCTTGCTCTTGCTGATAGTTATCTTGTCGCCTTGCTTTAAAGGATAATCGAATTGGGTAACATATTTCCCATTTACTTTAATGCCTCTATTCTTTAAGGTCGCTTTAATTTTGCTCTTACTATCCTTTACATTGGTCAATAACCACTCCAATAAAGGTGCTCCCGAACGCACTGTCATGCGGTCGTACTTATCTTGCATATATGGATTTACCTGTTTTACCATGCTGCAAAGGTACGAAATAATTGGTAAAACCAGCCGACAAAACCATATCTCTGCATATTCTGTCCTGCCAGTTCTCCTTATGAATACAACTGGAACAGGAAAGAACGAAGCCTAAATAGCAGTATGTTGCAACAGTTTTGTTACATATTTATCATAGTTATGATAGAAAACGGGTGCTTTTACATTGGCAGATTTCCCTTGTCGATACACAGTTTGACAAACAGATATAAGGTCGGGAATATTGGAATGCAACAACATAATCTTCCGAGTCAGTTCATTTTTGGCAAACATTCGTTTCATTAAATGTTTTGAAAGCCATGTCGGTAACAGGTAAGGGATAACTTCTCCCCTGTAATGCCTTAACTTAACACCTCTACTCGCAATGATGTTCATACATTCGCGAATAGCCACAATCGCCCGATGGAGGTGCCCAACATTATCCATTAACGCCTCTACCGCTTGTACAGCTTTATCGGTATTACCTTCAGCAATAGACATTATCGTTGAGACAACTCCCGCATTAATCCCCATATGCAGCCAAATCCATTCCGACATGTCATGCGGACATTCTTGTTTTATTCCAAGATTGCCGAATGAACGGGCTATATCATCATAGTTGCTAACCGAATGTTCCGTTTTGCCTTCCAACATAATATGATCAAACAGAACACACTCTAAATGGTTGTTTTCCTTATCTATACGCCCTCCTGCAACAGGATAGCCGAGAATATATTCCCTTCCGTTCATTATCCTGTCGATATATTCTCTACTTTCCCATATCCCACAAAACAAGAGAATTGTACCTTTAAAGCCATTTTCGGCAATTGTTGCAACAGCTTCTTCCAAATTAACGGCAGGAAGGCTGACCAAAATATAATCGTATTGGGAATTTTCTATGGCATGATCGATTTGATATTTACCGAGCACGGTTTCACCATTCTCGCTATATCGTCCATCAAGCAGACTTACCATCAGCGAGTTTACGTCCTTATTCTTTGACGTCGGACGAATATAATGTTCCACCTGATTTCCACCTTCTTTAAGCATATAGCCGTAAACAGTTCCAATAACACCCACTCCTAAAACTAAAATCTTCATCGGTCTAAACTTTTTCGCAAAGTTAATAATAATACTCTTTATGAACGATTATCGAAAAACCGAATACATTCTTTTCTATAATTATTATCAATTTATATCCTCTATTAAACACCTCATCACATAAAGTAACACCAAATAATGTCTGAAATATGTTTACACCCACTCTTTTCAAAAGTCAAGATATTACCTATTTCATTCCAATATGCCATGTTTAGCAGGGTAAAACATGGCATTTTAATCGGCAAAAGGGCATGTTTTACCACTTCAAAGAAGCCCTTTTGGTTTGTATAAAAAGCTCCTGTAAATCAAACAGATAAGTTATATATTAAAACAGAAATAAAAATAATACAGGAAAAACTATATTTTGAAAACATTTAACATCATTGCTTGTTTGAAAACTATAAACGGCAGTATCTTCCAAAGGTTGTCCATTGTATTTTGTTTTTTATCCCGTTGCGCAAATAAATATCTTGTACAGCTGAAAAAAAATGAGTACCTTTGCAGCCGAATTATTATATAATAAGCAATCAGACAATACATAAATAATGATTACATTATCGAACCTTGCGATACAATTCGGCAAGAGAGTACTTTACAAAGACGTTAATATCAAGTTTACCCGTGGTAATATCTACGGTGTTATCGGCGCAAACGGAGCAGGAAAATCTACCCTTTTGCGCGCTATCTCCGGCGATTTGGAGCCAAACAAAGGTACTGTAGAGCTGGGACCGGGCGAACGCCTTTCCGTTTTGGAGCAGGATCACTTCAAGTATGACGAGTTCAATGTGATGGATACCGTACTGATGGGGCATACAACCCTGTGGGGCAATATGAAAGAACGCGAAGCTCTCTATGCAAAACCGGAAATGACAGAAGAGGACGGAAACCGTGCTGCCGACTTAGAACTGAAGTTTGCCGAGATGAATGGATGGGAAGCAGAGAGCAATGCTGCCCAATTACTGCAAAACCTCGGTATAAAAGAGGAGATGCACCAAAGGCAAATGGCCGAGCTTTCCAATAACGAAAAGGTACGTGTTATGCTTGCCAAGGCACTGTTTGGCAAACCGGAAAATCTGCTTCTTGACGAGCCTACCAACGATCTTGACCTCGAAACCGTGGAATGGTTGGAGGATTATTTAGGCGAAATCGACGAAAACCAGACGGTTTTGGTAGTATCTCACGACCGCCACTTCCTTGATACCGTAAGTACACAGACCATTGATATCGACTTCGGTAAGGTAACCGTATTTGCAGGTAACTACTCTTTCTGGTATGAAAGTTCACAGTTGGCGCTCCGTCAGGCACAAAATCAGAAGATGAAAGCCGACGAGAAGAGAAAGCAGTTGGAGGAGTTCATCCGTCGTTTCTCTGCCAACGTGGCCAAGAGTAAGCAGACTACCTCGCGCAAAAAGATGCTGGAACGTCTGAATGTAGAGGAAATTCGCCCTTCAAGCCGCAAATATCCGGGTATCATCTTCCAAATGGAACGTGAGCCGGGGAACCAGATTTTGGAAGTAAAAGACCTGAAAGCGGTAGAGGAAGATGGTACCGTATTGTTCGATAAGGTGGATTTCAACATCGAAAAAGGACAAAAGGTTGTGTTCCTTTCTCGCAATCCCAAGGCAATGACGGCCTTGTTCGAGATTATAAACGGCAATCGCAAGGCCGATGCAGGCGAGTATAACTGGGGGGTAACCATCACTACGGCTTACCTGCCGTTGGATAATACAGAGTACTTCAACAGCAAGTTAAACCTTGTAGATTGGCTATCACAGTACGGGCCGGGCAACGAAGTAGCCATGAAGGGCTTCTTAGGCAGAATGCTTTTCAAGCAGGAAGAGGTAGAAAAGAGCGTAGATGTGCTGTCGGGAGGCGAGAAAATGCGCTGTATGATAGCCCGCATGCAGCTACAGAATGCCAACTGCCTTATCCTTGATACTCCTACCAACCACTTGGATTTGGAGAGTATTCAGGCTTTCAACAACAATCTTGTGAGCTTCAAGGGAAACATTCTCTTCTCATCTCACGACCATCAGTTCATCAATACCATTGCCGACCGTATCATAGAACTGACACCGAAAGGTACTATCGATAAGCTGACATCGTACGATGAGTACATTCACGACGAAAATATCAAGGCACAAAGGGCCAATATGTATTAAGAAATAAAAAGAGGGCCAAGCCTAAGAACTGACATACCGGAGATATGACAGAAGTAAGATTGGCATAATCTTTGTAATCAGACATTCGGAACTATAGGCTACTTCCTTGTGAATGGCTTGCAGTTCCGAATTAATTTAATAACACTATCGCGATGAATAAGGACAAAGAATATAAAATAGACAACGAGCAGGAGAACGTTGAACACCTGCAGGATGCCGATAATCAGCAGACAGATGCTGAAGAGGAAACCAAGGAAACGTCTTCGAAAGAGAGCGAGCAGACTGAGCAACCTCAGGAAGAGGCCGACCCTCTAACCGTGGCACAGCAAGAGGCCGAACAGTGGAAGGATAAGTATATCCGCCTTGTTGCCGAGTTCGACAACTACAAAAAGCGCACGCTGAAGGAGAAGAGCGAGCTTATTTTAAACGGCAGCGAGAAGACTATCGGGGCTGTTCTGCCCGTTTTAGACGACTTCGAACGTGCCATAGCCGATAAAACCGACGACCCTGTAGCCATCAAGGAAGGTTTTACTCTTATCTACAAGAAATTCTTTGAAGCTCTTGAGAAACTTGGTGTAAAGAAGATTGAAACTGATAATGCCGACTTTAATGTGGATTATCATGAAGCAATAGCCATGGTTCCCGGTATGGGCGACGACAAAAAGGGCAAGGTTATCGACTGTGTTCAGACGGGTTACACGCTGAACGACAAGGTAATTCGCCATGCGAAAGTGGCAGTCGGACAATAAACACACTGATTTTCTGCGTACAAGAAAGGTAAACAAATGGCAAAAAGAGACTATTACGAGGTGCTCGGAGTGAGCAAGGATGCCTCTGAAAACGAAATAAAAAAGGCTTACAGAAAGTTAGCTATCAAGTATCACCCCGACCGAAACCCCGACGACAAGGAAGCAGAGGAGAAGTTTAAAGAAGCTGCCGAGGCTTACGATGTGCTACACGACCCACAGAAGCGGCAGCAATACGACCAATTTGGTTTCGATGCTCCCGGTGGCGGATTTGGCGGAGGCAGTCCGTTTGGGGCCGGAGGAGGCTTCTCGATGGACGACATCTTTTCGATGTTTGGCGATGTTTTCGGCGGCCATGCAGGCGGATTTGGAGGCTTTGGCAGTGGTCAGCCACGTCGGTATCGCGGTAGCGACTTGCGCCTGAAAGTTCGTTTGTCGCTCCTCGAAATAGCAACAGGTACTACAAAAAAATTCAAAGTACGCAAGGATATTACCTGCGACCACTGCCACGGCACGGGTGCCGAGGGCAACAGTGGCAGCGAAACCTGTCCGAACTGTCATGGCTCGGGTATGGAAATACGCACACAGCAGAGCATTTTCGGCATGGTACAGACACAGACTACCTGCCATGTGTGCGGTGGTGAAGGAAAGATTATCAAGAACAAATGTACCAAATGTGGCGGCGATGGTGTCGTAAAGGGCGAGGAAGTTGTGGAAATCAACATCCCTGCCGGTGTTGCCGAAGGTATGGTATTGAACGTATCGGGCAAGGGTAATGCCGGAAAGCACAACGGCGTGCCGGGAAATATTCAGGTATATATAGAGGAAGAGGAAAACGATACTTTCGTTCGTGATGGTCAGAATATCATCTACAACCTCTTGTTGGATATTCCTACAGCCACTTTGGGCGGTCAGGTAGAGATTCCTACGGTGGAAGGAACGAACGTAAAGATTAAGATAGAGCCGGGAACACAGCCGGGAAAAACACTCCGACTTCGTGGGAAAGGCTTGCCGGCTGTACAGGGTTACGGTTCCGGAACGGGCGACTTGATTGTTCAGATAAGCGTATATATTCCTAAAGAGCTAAGCAAATCGGAGAAGAATGCCATGGAAGAATTTGCCAAGAGCGATAACTTCAAGGGCGATAAGGCTACCAAGCACTCCATCTTTGAGAACTTCAAGAAACTGTTTTCATAGCATTGGGAAGTCGGCATGACCTATAAAGAGACTTTAGAATATCTTTATAACAGCACGCCTGTCTTCGAACAGGTAGGCGCTACGGCTTATAAAGAGGGACTATACAATACCATAGCCTTGGATAATCATTTTGGAAATCCGCACAGGAATTTCAAAACCATCCATGTTGCAGGCACCAATGGCAAAGGGTCGTGCTCGCATACATTGGCTGCCATCCTGCAGGCAGAAGGCTATAAGGTTGGCTTGTTTACCAGTCCGCATATCGTAGATTTTCGCGAACGCATCCGCATCAATGGCGAAAAGATTTCAGAAACCTACGTTATCGACTTCGTAGAACAGGAGAAAGCCTTCTTCGAGCCGCTTCATCCCTCCTTTTTTGAACTGACTACCGCCTTGGCGTTTAAATACTTTGCCGAACAAAAAGTGGATATCGCCGTAATCGAAGTAGGGCTGGGAGGCAGACTGGACTGCACCAACATCATTACGCCTATCCTCTCCGTCATCACCAACATATCCTTCGACCATACACAATTTCTCGGAAACACGCTGGCCAAGATAGCCGGCGAGAAAGCCGGAATTATAAAGAAAGGAGTACCAGTGGTGATTGGTGAAGCCGTGGAAGAGACCCGTCCCGTATTCGAAGGTAAAGCTAAAGAGTTGCAGGCACCCATCGTTTTTGCAGAAGATAAGTCAGCTATCAAGAAGTATTCCTTTGATAAGGCTACCGGAGGCATCCTATATGATACCGCCGAATACGGGGAAATTGCAGGGGAGTTAGGAGGAACTTACCAAATAAAGAATGCCAATACCGTACTCACCGCCGTTCGACTACTCACCGAAATGGGTATCATCAGGCAGAAAGAAAGCGTTCTGAAAGGTTTTAAGAACGTGTGCGAAGCTACAGGATTGATGGGGAGATGGCAACGGATAGGCGAAAAACCGCTCATCATCTGCGACACCGGGCATAACCTTGGTGGCTGGCAATACCTGTCGAAGCAAATAAAAGCCCAGCCTTTTGAACAAAAACACATTGTATTCGGCATGGTGGATGACAAGGACCTCGACCATGTACTGGCACTTTTACCAAAGGATGCACACTTCTATTGGACTCAACCTTCCACCCACAGAGCTTTCCCCGTAGAGAAAGTAGCTGCAAGAGCCGAAGCTATCGGGCTGCAAGGGCAAAGCTATCCCACCGTAATGGAGGCTTTCAATGCTGCAAAAGCTGCCACCGACAGCAAAGATTTTATCTTCGTTGGAGGGTCGAGCTACGTGGTGTCCGACCTACTTACCGCTCTTTCCAAACAATAATAGGGACATAAATAGCAAACAAAGTTATGTGGTAAAAGGGCATGAATTACTGAGTAAAAGGGCATATATTACATTACAAAAGGATATGTATTGCCCCACAAAAGGTTACCTATTACACCGCAAACAGACATGTATTACTAAGAAATTTGTTTTTGTTTCTTCTGCCGTCACTTTTAACAATTCGCATAAACGGCTTATAAAGAGACCTTTACAACGCCAAAACAGATGATGTAATGACAGCAACTTTTATAATTGCACAACCCTTTTCTTCTCGTAATGTGTTATAATTTTATCCTCATACCGTCATTTAGAACGTAGTTATAAGTGCCTTTATACATGGACTTAACCTAACCATTAAAAATAACGATAACTAAAATTGCTTTAAAAGGTATCCAATACGCGCTATAAGACTGCAGGATTTATCCGACCATCACGCTATAAATCAAGTACCGACGCCTTATAAAACAGAATGGATCCAATTATAAAATAGAGTGATTCTAATTATAAAACAGAATGGATCCAATCGGAAATATCCTTTAATACTTCCCGACTGATGGTTTCTTCCAAAGCAAAGCATTCTGTCATCAAACCGGATTTTGAGGGTTGAAAAGTATGTCCCAAACCCGGATATACCTTTATTTTATTACCTTTGGTAGCAGGAAGATTATCCCGGAGAACGGTGTTATTAACGCTTACGGGTACATTCAGATCCTTTTCTCCTCCCAAAGCAAACACCGGGCAATGAGTTTTCTTTACGGCCTCGGTAAGGTTCATCGCTACAAAATACTGCATCCAAGCATTGTTTTGCTGTGCCAAAAGGGTGTTGCGGGCCTCTTCCGGTGTCTTTACCACGTCGGTATTTGCACCTTGGGCACGTGCCATTCCGTTGAGTTGTGCCATCATCAGTTCATCAATCCGACCAGCCGGACCTGCCAGACTAACAATAAAATCGGTTAAGTTCTTGGCTCCCAACATGTAAGCTACCGCCCCTCCCTCGCTATGTCCGAGTAATCCGACTTTAGAAAACGCCTTCGTCCGCCTCAAGAAATCCAGGCCGGCAGCAGCATCTTGGGCAAAGTCTGCAGTCGTGGAAGTCTTGAAGTCGCCTGTCGATTGCCCTACTCCACGGTCGTCGTACCGCAAAGAAGCAATGCCGTTTCGTGCCAGCCAGTCGGCAATCACCAAGAAATATTTATGTCCAAAGAGTTCTTCATCTCGGTTTTGCCCCCCACTCCCTGTAACCATCAGCACAACAGGTACTTTCTTTCCCGCCTTGTAACCAACCGGATAGCAGAGGGTTCCCGCAAGTGTTGCAGCCCCATCGGGGTTGGAGAACTTAACCTCCTCCGTGCGATAAGGCAGCGGAAAGCCCGGCTCTTGCGGTCGGTTTACCACGATTTCGCCCCGCTCAAAGGTCAGAGGTGCCGTGAAAGCCATTTGTCGGAACGTGGTTTCAATCTTCCCATCCACCAACCTTCCTGCAATATTCAGCCCGATCGTAGGAACTGAAGCATTCAGAGAGTCGGCCGAAAGATACGTTACCGCCATCGGAATGTTCTTTGCCCCTTGCTCTAAGACATCCAGCTCTACCGACTTCTTTGACTGATGGATGCGCAGAAGAAGCGTCAGCTCCTGTGGGCCTGCCTGCAATTTGCTTTTCCAACTGCCATCTAAACTTTGTCCAAAGCCGGCCAAACTTACCATCACTACCAATAAAAGGAAATTTCTTTTCATACCTTGTTGCCTTTAATTTGCCACAAATATAACACTTTTTTTATCTATTAAGCATCTAAAAGAATAAAAAACAATATTACGACATTATCCTTCCGCCATCACAACAATACCTATCGGACACGCTTCCAAACAACGGCATTCCGCATAGCCGGCCTTGCCATATAAGTCGAAACACACACATAAAACACTTTTCATATCATTTTTCATACGAGAAAGGCCCTATATTCATTTATTTTTACTTACTTTGCACGTATCTATTACAAATATCCAAAAACTATATTACAATGGCAACAACCGAAAACGAATACCTTTGCGGTCTGAAAAGAAAGGATTTCCAGACCACAATCGACGGAAAGAATACCGACCTTTACATCCTTAGAAACACCAAAGGATACGAAGTGGCAGTAACAAACTATGGCGGAGCAATCGTGGCAATCATGGTTCCTGACAAAGAGGGCAACATAGCCAACGTTATTCAAGGGCACGACAACATACAGGATGTTATCAATTCGCCGGAGCCTTACCTATCTACTTTAATCGGAAGATATGGCAACCGTATTGCAAAAGGGCAGTTTCAGCTGAACGGCAAGGAGTATCACCTCGCTATTAACAACGGTCCTAATTCGCTGCATGGAGGAAAGAGCGGCTTCAATGCACGTGTCTGGGATGCCAATCAGGTTACCGAACAGGGTGTCGTGCTTAAATACACCTCTCCCTATGGTGAGGAGGGCTATCGCGGAGAGCTGCAGGTAATGGTGGCATATACCTTTACCGACGACAACGAACTCGTCATAAAATACGCTGCCAAGACCAATAAAAAGACGGTAATCAACCTGACCAGTCATGGTTTCTTCTCACTCGCGGGCATTGCCAACCCCACTCCTACCATTGAGAACTTAGCGTGTGAGATTAATGCCGACTATTATCTTCCTATCGATGAAAACTCTATTCCTACGGGAGAGATTCTTCGTGTGGCAGGAACTCCTTTCGACTTCCGCACCCCAAAGCGTATCGGCGATGATATAGATGCCGACCACGAACAGATAAAGCACGGTGCCGGCTACGACCACTGTTTCGTTTTAAATAAGAAAGAGGAAGGAGAACTTTCGTTTGCCGCACGCGTCAAAGAGCCTGTAAGCGGCAGAACGATGGAAGTTTACACCACAGAGCCGGGCGTACAGGTATATACCGACAACTGGGCCGACGGCTATAAGGGGCAACACGGGGCTACCTTCCCACGCCGAAGTGCCATCTGCTTCGAAGCGCAGCACTTTCCCGACAGTCCTAACCACCCCTATTTCCCTTCTACGATTTTAACACCGGAGCAGGAATATACGCAAAAAACTGTTTATAAATTTGGTGTAGAAAAATAAAATTATTAATATTGCTGTAGAAAAACGGCCGTTACCATTTGTTCTTCTAACTATATCGATATCGATAATCAGTTGGTTTAGCAATATAAATATCTAATAATCAGAAGATAAACGACCTTTAAAATGTGGTTGAGAGAGCATACCTTGAGACCCATTTCCTTACCCGGATAAACTAAACATAAATAAAATAATTAAAACAAAATGAGTAACACAAACAAAAATGGTAGCATCATTGCCATCATCACGATGATGTTCCTTTATGCAATGATTTCGTTCGTAACGAACTTGGCTGCCCCTATTGGTGTCATTTGGAAGAATGCCTTTACCGGCGATAGTGCTAACACTGTAGGTATGTTAGGTAATGCTGCCAACTTCCTTGCCTATCTTTTCATGGGTATTCCGGCCGGTAAATTACTGACAAAGATTGGCTATAAGAAAACCGCTTTGCTGGGTATCGGCATTGGTTTCGTGGGCGTTTTCATTCAGTATTGTTCAGGTTTCTTTGGTGCAGACGATAAGACTGCCGGCTTCACCGTTTATCTTCTCGGTGCATTCGTTGCCGGTTTCTGTGTATGTACCTTGAATACCGTGGTTAATCCTATGCTTAACCTTCTTGGTGGCGGTGGTAATCGCGGTAACCAGCTGAACATGATTGGTGGTACACTGAACTCACTTGCAGGTACACTTACCCCTCTGTTCGTAGGTGCCTTGATTGGGCAGGTAACTCCAAGAACATCTATTACGGACGTTAATCTTGTACTTTACATAGCCTTGGCTGTGTTTGCTGCAGCATTCGTTATTCTGTGCTTCATCCCTATTAAGGATCCCGAGTTAGGTAGAACAACTGCAGAAACCGTATTTGAACGTAGCCCTTGGGCCTTCCGCCACTTCTTCTTAGGCGCGGTAGCCATCTTCCTTTATGTAGGTGTAGAGGTAGGTTTGCCCGGTACACTGAACTTCTACCTTGCCGATTTAACAGATAAAGGTGGCGGTTTGGACGCTGCCACAGCAACAGCCATTGCCGGCTCGGTAGCAGCTACCTACTGGTTCCTTATGCTGGTGGGCCGTTTCTTGGGTGGTTTCATTGCTGACAAGGTGTCGAGTAGAACACTGATGGTATGCGCAACAAGCGTTGCTTTCATCTTAGTGCTCATCGCCATGTTCTTTGGTAAGGCCGTAATGGTGAACATGCCGGTATTCACAGGCTCATCGTTCGATATGGTGAATGTACCTATCGCAGCTCTGCTCATTGTGCTTTGCGGTCTGTGTACTTCGGTAATGTGGTCTTGTATCTTCAATCTTGCAGTCGAAGGTTTGGGTAAATACACCGCTGCGGCATCAGGTATTTTCATGATGATGGTAGTTGGTGGCGGCATCTTGCCATTGTTCCAGAACTTCATAGCCGACAATACAAGCTACCTTGTTTCTTACATCGTACCTCTTTGCGCTATCGGCTACATGTGTTTCTATGCGCTCATTGGCAGTAAGAACGTCAATACAGATATTAAAGTAGATTAAAATACGCACACCATGCCCTCTTACAACTTTTGGTTGTAAGAGGGTTTTCTTTTGAATTGATTATACGTATCATACTAACTTAACAGCAAAATTATGGACATAGAATTTGTAAGAAGCCGTTTCATCAAGCATTTCGATGGCAAAACAGGAAATATTTATTTCTCTCCGGGGCGTATCAACCTCATTGGCGAGCACACCGACTACAACGGAGGCTTCGTGTTTCCCGGCGCAGTAGATAAAGGCATCATGGCAGAAGTTCGCCCTAACGGCACGAATACCATTATGTGCTATTCGATAGATTTGAAAGACAGAGTAGAGTTTAAGGTGGATGACCCGGAAGGTCCTCGCGCTACTTGGGCCCGCTTCATCTATGGCATGGTACAGGAGTTTAAGGCATTGGGCGTAGAGGTAAAGGGATTCAACATTGCTTTTGCCGGCGATGTACCTTTAGGTGCCGGCATGAGTTCGTCGGCAGCAATGGAAAGCTGCTTCGGCTGTGCGCTGAACGACCTCTTTGCCGACAATAAAATCTCCAAGTGGGATATTGCTTTGGCAGGACAGGCTACCGAACATAAGTACATTGGCGTGAACTGTGGTATCATGGACCAGTTTGCAAGTGTATTTGGAGAAGAAGGAAAGCTGATGCGTTTAGATTGCCGTAGCCGTGAATTCGAGTACTTCCCGTTCAATCCGCAAGGCTATAAGCTGGTACTTCTGAACTCGAAAGTAAAGCACGAACTGGTGGGAAGCCCATATAATGACCGCCGAAAGAGTTGCGAAAATGTTGTAGCTGCCCTTGGCAAGCACTTCCCCGATAAGAAGTTTGAAACCTTACGCGACGCAGAACTTAATGAGCTTGAGGCTGTTAAGAACGAGGTGAGCGCAGAAGACTATCAACGGGCACACTTCGTGTTAGGCGAAAAGGAGCGTGTGCTGGCTGTTTGCGATGCGCTTGAGAAAGGCGATTACGAAACAGTAGGACAAAAGATGTTCGAAACCCACTATGGGTTAAGCAAGGAATATGAGGTTAGCTGTGAGGAACTCGACTATCTGAACGACCTTGCCAAAGAGTGCGGCGTTACCGGCTCACGTATCATGGGCGGTGGATTTGGTGGCTGTACCATCAATCTTGTAAAGGACTCATTATACGACAACTTCATTGCTACAGCTTCCGAAAAGTTCGAAACTAAATATGGGCACAAGCCCGAGGTTATCCCTGTTGTCATCAGTCAGGGTTCCCATAAAGTTTGCTAAGCATCACATATAATAGAAAAGTAATAAAAATAATAAGAGAACCATGGGAATAAAGCCTCCCATGGTTCTTGTTTATTAATAAACAAACTATAGATAATGAAAAATATACTTTTATTTTTAACTTTTGTCTTAACCTTCCAAATCGGAAATTCTGCTTTTACCGAACCGAATATAGAAACAAATTCTGTTCATGCCAGTTACTACCACTCAAAGAGTAGAAAACATAAAAAGAAAAATAAGACAAAGAGAAGACATACAAGAAGAGTATTTTCTGGCAGAGCAAAGAAAGGACAAACCGTATATATCACCCCTACTGGCGTCTGTTACCATTCCTCTACTGACTGCCCTTCACTTTGGCGAGGAAATTATTCCCCCATATCAAAAAGCAATGCAATAGCAGAAGGCTACAGAGCCTGCCGAAGATGTTATTAGAAGATGTGTTCCATTATATTAAGGAGAAAAATTATCTTTACAAAATAATGTTATTGAAAAAGACCAACTTTTTGAGCTAACCTGCAAAAATGTAAGACTTTTATTTTGCGTTATGGCTTATTATCGGTATATTTGCAATAGTAAAAATTTAAATCAACCTAATATGAACAGCAAAGAGTTGATGGACCGTGCTGCGGACAACATCAGGATATTGTCAGTCTCAATGGTAGAGAATGCTAAGTCAGGACACCCGGGCGGCGCCATGGGCGGTGCCGACTTCATCAATGTTCTCTTCTCGGAATTTATAGTGTACGATCCCGACCAGCCACTTTGGGCAGGTAGAGATCGTTTTTATTTAGACCCCGGCCATATGTCGCCTATGCTTTATTCTGCGCTCACCATGCAGGGAAAGTTTACGATCGACGACATCAAGCATTTCCGCCAGTGGGGATCAGTTACTCCGGGGCACCCGGAACGCGATCTGTTGCACGGCATAGAAAACTCTTCCGGCCCGTTAGGACAAGGCCACGCATACGCTGCCGGCGCTGCCGTAGCCGAGAAATTCCTCGAAGCACGACTGGAAAAAACCATGATGCAGCACAAAATTTATGCCTATATATCGGATGGCGGCATCCAAGAGGGCATAAGTGGAGAGGTGGGACGATTGGCCGGTAACCTTGGTTTAAACAACCTCATCATGTTCTATGACGCCAACGATGTTCAGCTATCTACAATGTGTAACGCCGTTTCCTGCGAGGATACCGCCATGCGTTACCGCTCGTGGAACTGGAATGTCATATCGATTAACGGCAACGATGTCGATGAAATACGCGCTGCACTGACCGCAGCCAACCAAGAAACCGAACGCCCTACCCTCATTATTGGTAAGACTATCATGGCAAAGGGAGCACAGCAGGCTGACGGAACAAGCTATGAAGGCAATGTAAAGACGCATGGTGCGCCTATCGGAGCTGACGCATGCAAGAACACAATAAGGCATCTTGGTGGCGACCCGGAGAATCCTTTCGCTATCTTCCCCGAGGTAGCCAAGCTATACAACGACCGCAAAGAGGAACTACGCAAGATAGTGGCAGAGCGCCACGCTGCCGAGAACGAATGGAGAAAGGCCTACCCGGAAAAGGCCGAACAGATGGATGTTTGGTTCTCCGGAAAGGCGCCAAAGATAGACTGGAGCGGACTTGTACAGAAGCGGGATATTCCTACCCGCAATGCCTCCGCAGCCTGTTTAGGGCTGCTGGCAGAACAAGTTCCCAACATGATTGTGGCTTCGGCCGATTTAAGTAACTCCGACAAGACAGACGGTTTCCTGAATAAGACACATGCCTTTACACGGGGCGACTTCAGCGGGGCTTTCTTCCATGCCGGTGTCAGCGAGCTCGGTATGGCCTGCATGTGTATCGGAATGATGCTGCATGGGGGAGTTATCTCGGCGATGGGTACCTTCTTCGTGTTCTCGGACTACATGAAACCGGCTATTCGCATGGCTGCCTTGATGGAAATTCCAGTAAAATTCGTGTGGAGTCATGACGCTTTCCGTGTAGGAGAAGATGGTCCTACCCACGAGCCTGTGGAACAAGAGGCACAGCTCCGACTGATGGAGAAGCTGCAAAACCACAGCGGCCGCGATGCAGTACGTGTGCTTCGCCCGGCCGACAGCGATGCTGTTACACGCTCATGGAAGCTCGCAATGGAGAATATCTACACGCCTACAGCGCTCATTCTCTCGCGCCAGAATGTCAAGAGCTTGCCGGAGGGAACCGATTACAGCGGTGGCGACAAGGGAGCTTATATCGTATCGGGCTCCGAGGAGAACTATGATGTCATTCTTGTTGCCAATGGCTCGGAGGTTTCCACCTGTGTCGAGACGGCCGAACTCCTCCGTAAGGATGATATAAAGGTGCGGGTAGTAAGCGTTCCGTCGGAAGGATTGTTCCGCAGGCAGACCAAAGAATACCAGCAAAGTCTGCTCCCTACAGGCGCCAAAATATTCGGACTTACAGCAGGTTTACCTGTTACCTTGGAAGGACTTGTAGGCGATAATGGCATGGTGTATGGCTTGAATCATTTCGGTTTCTCGGCACCTTACAAGGTGTTAGACGAGAAATTAGGTTTCACTGCCGATAACATCTATCAAGAAGTAAAAGCATTTTTAGCTAAATAATATAAGTAACCTGAATCTCCCGATACGTTGCTTGCAGCGTATCGGCAGGTTCGCAATACCTAAAAGCTTATGGAAATTAAAACAATCGGATTGGCTTGCGATCACGCAGGATTCCCTTTAAAGCAGTTTGTTATCCAGTATTTGGAGGCTCATAAGTATGCTTACACAGACTTTGGGTGCAACAGTGACTTAAGTTGCGATTATCCCGACTTTGCTCACCCACTGGCAGAAGGCATAGAACGTGGCGAGATTTATCCCGGCATAGCTATCTGCGGCAGCGGTGAAGGTATGGCCATCACGCTGAACAAACACCAAGGCGTACGTGCAGGCTTGGCATGGAACAAGGATATTGCTCAACTTATACGCCAGCACAACGATGCAAACTGTATTGTGCTTCCGGGTCGTTTCGTCGATAACAAGACGGCAGAAACCATTTTGGACGCTTTCTTCAAGGCCAACTTTGAGGGAGGACGCCATGAACGCAGAGTAAACAAAATAGCAATAAAATAAAACTTTATCATAATCAAAAGAGTAGAGCGGCTTTCCCTGATCATGGGATTTACCGCTCTTTTTGTTATTGTTCTCTTCATTGCCCACCCGCTTCTTTACCCATTTCAGACGCTTTGCCCATTCGTTGCATCGTTCTTTCTGCAACCATTTCTGTAATTTCTTGCCATATTCCCCACCGAATACCTTAGCCTTCTATACACTGTTCTACAGTACTCCATGTCATATACCGGAGTATTCTGTTATAGAATACGCTGCTGTATGCCATGAATTACCTGCATAATGATGGCATATTCTTCTGTAATTTACGGTAAAGTTGCGAACAAGCTCTCCTCCTCTACCCTACAAAAACTCACAGATAGGTAAAAGAAGAAGGACTATCCACCGGCAATCTTTTGCCCCATGAACAGCCCTTCTTTATTACATTTTGTCATAAATATCAATAAGCCTCGTGATCGTCCATCACCTCCTTCTTGCTAATACCGCCCATATCAATACTGCGCCAAGCATAAATAATGTAAGCCAATACAAATGGTACCAAGAAACTTACATAGAACATGGTCTCCAATGTAAACTTGCTCGACGAACTGTTTTGGATGGTCAGCGAGCTTTGCAAGTCGGCTATAGATGGATAATAAGGAGTATTATTCCATCCCGCAGTCAGCAACAGCGATAAAACAACCAGCACAACACCTATACCGGCTGGCCAAATTCCACGCACATAGGTTGGTTTCAAAATAGTCTTTACAATACCAAACAGCAGCAAGCATACGCCTAACAGCAACAAACAGCCCACAGGCCACATCGTTACCAGATTGTTAAAGTATTTCATTGGTTCCATAACAATCTTACCATCGGCAGCCACTGCATAGCCTTCTCCAAACAAAATATGGAGCAAGAACGGCAGGAAGGAGGCAAGGAAGAGTACGGTATTGATAAGCAGCGACTTCTTTACACGACTGCGAATAGCCTCATCGTGCACATTATTGTGAATATACAGTGTACCCAATATACGTGCCAAGAACACTACGGCTATACCGAATATCACCGCCCATGGGTTTAACAGTACATCCAAGCCACGTGAGCCATTGGCCCAATGCGAGATAACGGGCTGGGCATCTCCTATCAGGTTCCCTTTTTCTACAATGAAATTAGACCCTGTAAAGAATGTTGCCACAGCGCCACCCAACAGCAAAGGGCCTACGATACCATTGATAATCAGGCATACTTGGAATGTTCTTGCTCCCAGCAGGTTACCTGCCTTATTCTGAAACTCATAGCTTACTGCCTGAATAATGAAGGAGAACAGGATAATAAGCCATATCCAATAAGCGCCGCCGAAGCTCGTACTGTAGAATAAAGGGAAGGAAGCAAAGAAAGCTCCACCAAAGGTTACAAGCGTAGTAAAGGTAAACTCCCACTTACGCCCAGTGGAATTAACCAATACTCTACGTTCTTCCTCGTCTTTACCCAGCTCAAAAAGCATCGTATTGGCACCCTGAACAAACATCAGGAAAACCAGTAAGGCACCTAAAAGGGAAATAATAAACCACCAGTAATGTTGTAAAAAATCGTATGTCATAGCGCAGGTCCTTTCTTAATCGTTTTACACATTATACTTATTTCCACTGCCAGCATTGTGGTAAACAACACGAGGAACAAGAAGAAGGTTAAGGCAACACCGCCACTTGAAAGGTCGCTTACCGATGCCCATGTGGGCAACATATCCTGAATAGTCCATGGTTGGCGTCCCATCTCGGCCACAATCCATCCGCTTTCGCTTGCAATATACGATAAAGGTATCAAGACCAACCCTGTATATAACAGCCATTTTAACTTGATCAGATCCTTTTTGTACACAACAAAGATGAAGATGGCAAAGACAAGAATAAAGAAACACCCTAACCCAACCATTATTCTGAAAGCCCAGAAGTTCACGGGAATGAACGGTACCGTTTGTTCGGCGTTCTTGATATAGCCATAACCAAAGTACCTCATATCCCTATCCAAAATCTTTCTGTTAGTCTCTTTATTCTTTCCTGCACGATAATCTTTCAGGGCCTGAATGGCATTTCGCCCTCTGGCCATCTTCTCTTTCAAGGAAGGCTCTTTCACTCTCTCATCGTTGGTGTAGCCGTTTATAATATCTCTTACTCCCGGAACAAAGCCATCCATCTTGTGGGTAGCCAGCAGGGAAAGCATATTGGGCACAGCTATGCGCATCGGAGGATCCTGCTCGTTCATATAATCAGGTTGCTTGAGCGGGTTTACCCAAGCCACAGCCGTAAGGCTCTGGCTGTTGCCTCCTTCGTAAAGAGCTTCCATGGCGGCCAGCTTCATCGGCTGTACTTTCGCTACCATATAGGCCGAATTATCGCCTGTAAAGGCCGCAAGAAGCGAAGCTGTCAGTCCGACGATCGCTCCTATCTTGATACTTTGCTTTGCAAAATCCACATGTTGCTTACGTAACAAGTAACAAGAGGCCACGCCTACGGTAAAGGCAGCCCCTAATATCCATGAGGAAGTGACGGTGTGTGTAAACTTGTTTACAGCAAAAGGACTCAAGGCTACGTCGAGAAAGGAAATCATCTCGTTACGCATGGTATCGGGATTAAACCGGCACCCCACAGGATTCTGCATCCAAGCGTTCGCAACAAGAATCCACCAAGCGGAAATGGTTGCACCCAAACCGGTGAGCCATGTAGATGCCAAATGGAAGCCTTTCGACACTTTGTTCCAGCCAAAGAACATTACAGCCACAAAGGTACTCTCCATAAAGAAAGCCAGAATACCCTCGATAGCCAATGGGGCGCCGAAGATGTCGCCGACAAACCATGAGTAATTGCTCCAGTTTGTTCCAAACTCAAATTCCAGAATAATTCCTGTTGCCACGCCCATTGCGAAATTTATTCCGAAGAGTCGTTGCCAGAATTGTGCAGTAACACGCCAAAACTCCTTTCCTGTGCGATAGTAACAGGTTTCCATAATCCCCATTATCACAGCCAAGCCAAGTGTCAGGGGAACAAATAGCCAGTGATACATAGAGGTTAGGGCGAATTGGGCTCTCGACCAATCTACTGTTCCCGGATCAATTGCTAATAATAAATGTTCCATTCAGATGATGTATTTTAAGATTTCATTGATTGTTCTGGAGCTATTCCTGACGGTCAATAAGTTCTTTTTCCACAAAGTTTGCCTCATGTCCTTTCGCCTTTTCCTTCAGAAAATTAGGAAAGAAAAAAACTTTCAAAATAGCAAACATGATAAAAAGTTTAATCAGAATGATAGCCCATAGCTTCTTGCCTATGGTCATATTTCTGAATCCGTCATAGTAAAGATCAAAGACCCGATACCAAAATCCTGTCTTTTTCGCCATATGAAAACTTTTCGGTTTTGTATTTAATTCAAATTATTTGGCGAAGATAAGCATTTTTATTGAGTGTTGTTCTATTTTTCCTAAAAAATATCTCTTTTATCAATATTAAAAATTTTTCCTGCCACTTGTGGACTGATTAATGGGCATTATAAGTATATTTGTACGTTGATACATGACCTATAGCATGAAAAGAACAATTTTATTAACATTACTCTGTGCGGTAGTAAGTATTATTCAGGCACAAAATACACTCTCACTTGCCGAATGCAGAAGGCTTGCCTTGGAGAACAACAGGCAACTGAAGATATCTGCCTTAACGAAAGATATTGCTGCCAACACGCATAAAGCAGCCAAGACGCAGTATCTCCCGCAAGTAAACGGACTGGCCGGTTACGAGCATACTTCGAGAGAAATATCCCTGCTTAATAAGAAACAGAAGAATGCTTTGAGCAATCTTGGGACAAATTCCATAGGTTCCGTAGGAACACAAATCAGCCAAGGACTAAGCAATTTAGTCCAACAGGGATTTATTTCGACGGCTACAGCACAGCAATTAGGTCAGGTTTTAGGTAACTTGTCGGCTCCACTCGCTCAAGCTGGCAACAACATCGGCAACACTATAAAGGATGCCTTCCGCAGCGATACGAAGAATATTTACAGCGCAGGCATCATCGTCAGCCAACCTATTTATATGGGAGGAGCCATTAAAGCAGCAAACGACATGGCCGCCATCGGTGAGCAAATGGCCGATAACAACATATCCCTGAAACGGCAGAATATTCTCTTTGCCGTAGATAATGCCTATTGGCTGGCCGTGTCGTTAAAGAAAAAAGAACAGTTGGCAACCAGCTTCCGAGACCTTGCACAGAAGCTGGACAACGATGTTCATAAGATGATTCGTGCCGGAGTTGCCACCAAAGCCGATGGCCTGAAAGTGGATGTAGCAGTAAATACGGCCGATATGCAGATTACAAAAATACAGAGTGGCGTCTCACTTGCCAAGATGGCGCTCTGCGAATTATGTGGAATCGACCTGAACAGCGATATTATCTTAGAAGATGAAAGTCATGAGGACATTGCCGTAGAAGAACTACGCGACCTCAATACCCCGGTAGATTCTACCATAAGAGAGAGGCGACCGGAGCTTCGATTGCTGCAAAACACAATAGAACTAAGCAAACAGAATACCAAACTTGTTCGCTCATTTTATCTTCCACACGTTCTTTTAACAGGTGGATATTCCGTATCCAACCCTAATCTTTTCAATGGTTTTCAGAAGAAGTTTACCGATCTTTGGAACATCGGTATCGTTGTTCATGTTCCTATTTGGAACTGGGGACAGGGAAAATACAAGGTACGGGCAGCCCAAGCAGCCACTTCGGTGGCAGGTTTAGAGCTGGAAGATGCCGAAAAGATGATTAACCTTGAGGTGGAGCAATACCGCTTCCGCCTGAAAGATGCCAACAAACAGCTCTCTACAGCCAAGCAAAACATGCACGCTGCAGAGGAAAACCTACGCTGTGCCAACGTCGGTTTCAAAGAAGGAGTGATGACGGTTACCGATGTAATGACGGCACAAACGGCATGGCAAACGGCTAAAACGGCCATCATCGATGCCGAGATAGAGGTGCGGCTGGCACAGACCGGTCTGCAAAAAGCACTGGGGCATAGCGATTTTGAGAAATAACAGAACTCTAAGAAACAGAAAATAAACTATCATGAGTCAAGATAATTCTAAACAGATATTGAAGAAGAAACAAGTCAGAAACATCTTTTTCGGCTTGCTTGTATTTATTGCTATCGTTGCAACAGCCTTTCTGATTGGTGCGTTTTCCTTTACACAACCGAAGGATGTTATACAAGGACAGGTGGAAGTGAGCGAATATCGTGTAGCCTGCAAGCTGCCCGGGCGCATTACAAGTCTGCGTGTCAAGGAGGGCGACTTCGTACATAAAGGCGATACCCTCGTTACTTTGGAAATTCCGGAAGCCAATGCGCAGGAGAAGGTGGCCGAAGCTGCCGCCGGAGCTACCGATGCTTTAAGCGACCTTGCATCTGCTCCTACCCGCAAAGAAATGGTGGAGAGTGCCTATAACGTGTATCAACAGGCGGTTGCAGCGGCAGGTATTGCCGAGAAAACCTACGGCCGTATGCAGCGACTATACGACGAGGGGGTAATGTCGGCACAGAAAAGAGACGAAGCATTGGCTGCCTATACTGCTGCGAAGGCGGGCGTACAAGTAGCCAAGTCGCAATATGAACTTGCACAGAATGGAGCACAAGAGGAAACCAAACGTGCTGCCAAGAAGCAGGCGCAAGCCGCAAAATCGGCTATAAACGTGGTGAAAGCCATTCTGAAAGAAACGGTGCAGACCGCTAATGCCGACGGAGAGGTAACGGATATCTATCCGAAGCTGGGCGAACTCGTGGGACTTGGCTCGCCCATCATGAGCATTTCCATGACCAATGATGTGTGGGGAACCTTCAATATTCGCGAAGATCAGCTCAACGGCATGCAGGTTGGCAGCACCTTTAAGGCCTTTGTTCCGGCGCTCAACAAGGATATCATGATGAAGGTTACCTCCATAAAGGATCAAGGCACCTATGCCGTATGGAAGGCTACAAAGGCAAACGGACAGTATGATCTTAAGACTTTCCAAATAAAAGCACGACCTACCGGGCACGTAAAAGGGCTGATTGCCGGAATGTCGCTCGTACTGAAATAAATAAAAAATACGGATTAATTGCAGAATACTGTTGGTTATTCTCCTGAAAGGGGAACCTTTGATAAGCAAAAGGATGAGGGTAGTAAATTTTTTTAAACGCATCTTGCAGGTAGCTTTACGCGAGGTAGGTATCATATTGCATACGCCTATCTACTTCTTCTGTATGTTCGTCTTTCCCATTCTGGTTATCTTTTTCTTTACATCGCTCATGTCGGAGGGCGCTCCCGAGCAACTTCCGATAGGTATAGTAGATAACGATCATACCCCCACCACACAGAAAATAATTCGTAACTTAGACGCGTTCCAAAGTACAAAGGTGGCCGGTTATTACAATAACGTAACCGAAGCGCGCCGGGCCGTGCAACGTTCGGAGATATATGCCTACCTATACATTCCGCAAGGAACTACAGCCAAGCTGCTTGCGCAGCGACAACCGGAGGTTTCTTTCTACTATAGCAATGTAACACTCGTGGCAGGTGGCTTTACCTTTAAGGATCTTAAAACAATTACAAGTCTTACATCGGCCTCGGTAGGCTCGGCCAAACTGAGCATGATAGGCAAATCGCCCGATGAAATAAGGAGCTTTCTCCAGCCCATCACCATCGACCTGCACATGATAGGTAACCCTTATTCCAGCTATAACATCTACCTTAGCACCATCATGATACCCGGTATATTGATGCTGCTCATGATGCTATTAACGGTATATTGCCTCGGTACGGAACTGAAGTTCCACCGTTCCAAGGAATGGATGAATCTGTCGGGCAACAACATTCTCGTGGCTATCGCCGGTAAGATGCTGCCCATGTTCCTTATATTCATCTCTTTTTTCCTCGTCTTCGAGTGGTATCTTTACCATCATCTCGACTTCCCCCACTCGGGAGGCACCGGAGTTCTCCTCCTGCTTGCAGTACTCACGGTGCTGGCTTCCATGGGACTTGGTACTTTTATGTATGGCCTCATCCCCTCCCTACGCATGTCGCTCAGCATGACATCACTCGTGGCCGTGGTAGGGTTTTCGGCCTGCGGAGCCACCTTTCCCCTCTTTGCAATGGATGCAGCCATACAGGGCATGGCCCAGATAGTACCGCTGCGACACTACTACATGATTTATCAAGAAGCTGTATTCAACGGTTTTCCGTTGGCAAACTGCCGATATAACATCCTCATGCTCATAGTTTTCGCCAGTCTGCCACTCACCACTATGTATAACCTCAAGCATGCCATGAACAAGTATAGCTACTTGCCATAAGCATTCGTCATAACAAAAAGAATGAGAACGGTTGCATATAAAATAGGATTATTCTTCCACTTATGGCGAAAAGAATTCGTCAGAGTATTCCGAGACGAGGGTGTTCTCATCTTCCTTGTCGTCCTTCCGCTGGGTTATCCATTGCTTTATTCTTGGATTTATAACAACGAAGTGGTGCGGGAAGTACCTGTTGCCGTGGTAGATTTAGACCATTCCACCGCTTCGAGAAACTTCATCGCACACTACAATGCGTCGCCCGATGTGGAAGCTACTTATTATTGCAACAACATGGAAGAGGCTAAAAACCTCGTTGCCAACCAAACTGTTAAAGGCATATTATACTTTCCTGCCGATTACCAGAAGAAGCTCCTACGAGGCGAACAGGGACACATCAGTGTGTTCTGCGACATGAGTCTGATGCTTACCTACAAAGTTATTTACCAAGCCGCACAGACGGTTTCCCTCGAACTGAACAAAGAAATTCAGAAACCAAAGAGCTTTAGCACTACCCAAGAGGACGAGAATATCAGCACAGCCCCGCTCAAAGTAGAGGAAGTCCCCATCTATAATACCACCGGAGGTTACGGAAACGCAATTCTACCCGGTGTGCTTGTCCTTATTCTTCAGCAGGCGCTGTTGCTGGGTATAGGTCTGTCGGCAGGTACTGCCAATGAAAAAAAGTTCCGTGAATATACCCTTATCGGTCGTGGAAACAGGGGAGCTTTGGCCGTTGTCGTGGCAAGAGCCTTAGCCTATTTTCTTCCTTTCATAGCATTAGGAGCCTACGTTACCATCACCGTTCCCCATTTTTTCAGCTTCACTTCGTGGGCCGATGCTCCCGGCTTGCTGGCTTTGTTGGTACCTTATCTGCTGGCGGTTATCTTCTTCGGTATGACCTTCTCTATTTTTGTCACTCACCGAGAGAATGTCATACTGCTGGTTGTTTTCACTTCAGTACCCTTCCTTTTCATGACAGGCGTAAGCTGGCCCATCAGCAACATACCGCCATTCTGGGAAGCCGTTGCCTCCTGCATCCCTTCAACCTTCGGCGTTCGGGGCTACCTTGCCTTATCGTCTATGGGCGGAACCATTGCCGATATTGAGCCTGAAATAAAGGCTTTGTGGATGCAGACGGCTATCTATGCAGGGCTCGCTTTCGCTGTTTTTCGGGCGAAGCTTAACCATCTCGGTAGGTAATTATCAATCAATACGTTGCACAAGGGCAGCTTTTACTCGGTAAAGGCTGCCCTTGTGCATTGTGTTTAGCACTAACTCATCATGTGTTTGGTATCAACTCATCTACGTGTTGTGTATAAACTTGTTTTGTAAAAGGATACTTTAGCACAGCAAAAGGACACCTTGTACAGCAAAAGGAATCGTTGTCTTAAGGCTAACTACTTCCTTGGACACCGTTAAAAGTTATGAGAATATTATGGCTATTAGAAAATAAAGATGTATTTTTGTAGTTAGAATGAATAATACAGAACTACAAAAAACCAAACAAAGATACAACATTGTTGGAAACAATGATGGTTTGAATCATGCGTTGGATGTTGCCTTACAAGTGGCACCCACCGATTTGTCCGTACTTATCATTGGAGAAAGCGGTGTGGGTAAGGAGATTATCCCCCGTGTTATTCACGACAACTCGCCCCGTAAACGCGAGAGATACCTTGCCATCAACTGTGGCTCTATCCCTGAAGGAACCATCGATAGTGAACTGTTCGGACATGAAAAAGGCTCGTTCACAGGAGCTATCGGCGAAAGCGAGGGCTACTTCGGCATTGCCAACAAAGGTACCATCTTCCTCGATGAGGTAGGCGAACTGCCCCTTGCCACCCAAGCCCGCTTGCTACGTGTACTCGAAACGGGAGAATACATCCGTGTAGGCGGACAGGAGATAAGGAAAACCGATGTGAGAATCGTGGCCGCCACCAATGTAAACATGCGCAAGGCAGTGAGCGAGGGTAAGTTCAGAGAGGACTTATACTATCGTCTGAACACCATTCCTATACAGATACCGCCTCTTCGCGACCGTGGAGACGATATTCTTTTGCTCTTCCGCCTATTTGCAATGCAGATGGCCGAGAAGTACCATTTGCCCAAAGTTACCCTTACCGAAGAGGCAAAGCAAATCATGCTACAGTATAAATGGCCGGGCAATATCCGCCAGCTGAAGAATATTACCGAGCAAATTTCAATCTTGAGCGAGAAGCCTGAAATAACTGCCGACATGCTTTTGCATTTCATTCCAAGGGATCAGGAATCGACACAGCTCACCACTATTCAGCAAGGTAAGGCCGGTGCGCATAGCTATGAAAGTGAGAGGGAACTGTTATATAAAATCCTGTATGAACTGAGAGGGAATGTCAGCGACCTCCGCCGAGAGCTGAACAACGTCAGAAAACAGCTGGAAGACAACCGGAATATAGATTCAGCCCTAAGAGACTTGTCAGGTACAGCCGGCTCGTCAAATGTCCCCGCATCGACAAAGCGTACTATCCCGACAGCTCCTGTTACGGAAATAGAACAGGTGGAGGATGCTGTAGCCGAGGAAATTGAGGAGAACGAAACTGTAAACCTGAACGATGTAGGCCGACGATTGGTTGAAAAAGCATTGGAACGTAACAACGGCAACAGGAAAAAAGCTGCACAAGAGCTGGGTATCAGCGACAGAACGCTCTACAGAAGAATCAAACAATATGGCTTGGAAGAGGAATAATCTTTTCGGTAAAAACTTTATATCCCTTAGAAAATAAAAATGAAAAATATCCGGATATCGCTCCATCAACTTTTCCATCGTATATATAATAAGGTGGCACTTGCAGTTTTCGGCCTTTCGTTGATGGGACTTACTGCTTGCAGTGTGTCGTACAAATTCAACGGGGCCAGCATCGACTACTCAAAGGTACATTCCATTCAGATTGCAGATTTCCCCAATCGGGCAGCTTATATATGGGGACCTATGGCATCCATGTTCAACAATCAGCTAAAAGATCAGTTTGCCAATCATACCAAGTTGCAGCAGGTGAAGCGCAATGGCGACCTGAAGATTGATGGCGAAATAATACAGTATTCACAACGAAATAAGAGTGTTTCAAGCGAGGGTTACTCGGCACAGACCGAGCTATCGATGACTGTGAATGTCCGATTTACCAATACAGTTAATCACAACGAGGATTTTGAGAAGCAGTTTACAGCCACTGCCAGCTATGAAACAACACAGAACTTGAACGCTGTTCAGCAACAGTTGGTAGAACAAATGGTAAAAGACCTCACCGACCAGATATTCAATGCCACAGTAGCCAACTGGTAATAACCTTCAAAGCACGCATAGGAGAAGACATGGATATCACCCCGCTCATAAAGAATCCGGAAAGACTGAATAAGGAAACTTTGTACGACCTACGAAGTTTGCTTGCCTTATATCCTTATTTTCAGCCCGCCAGAGTTCTGTTGCTAAAGAACCTTTTCATTCTCCACGACCCTACCTTTGACGAAGAGTTACGCCGTTCGGCCATCTATATCACGGATCGTAAAGTACTCTTTAACCTTGTGGAAGGCCGACATTATCAACTCGTTCATGAAACCAACAAGGAAGCAAAGGCGGATAATACGCCTATAAATGCTCAGCAGGCCAACGCCGACAGGACAACATCGCTTATCGATAATTTCTTAGAACAGATACCGGAAGACTTTGAGGAGGAAGCCAATCCAAAACAGAAAGAGCGCAAGCCGACCCCGGCCGATGCAACTATCGATTATGTAGCTTACCTGTTAGAATCGGAGACCGAAACCGAAAAGGAAGATACCCAACAGCTAAAAGGTCAGGAACTGATTGATAATTTCATAAACAAGGATGGTGGAAAAATCGTTTTACAGGAGGATTCTGAATATATACCGGAGGATTCTCATAATGCAGAGGAAGAAGATACGGAATTTGAGGATACAAGTTATTTTACCGAAACCCTGGCACGTATCTATATAAAACAAGGTAGATATTCTAAGGCTCTCGAAATAATTAAACGGTTAAATTTGGTATATCCGAAAAAAAATCGTTACTTTGCAGACCAAATAAGATTTTTAGAGAAACTAATAATAAACAATAACAAAAAATAAATACAGAGAAATGTACACACTATTCGTAATACTCATTGTAATCGCTTCATTGTTGATGATTGGTATTGTATTGATTCAAGAGTCTAAAGGCGGTGGCCTGTCTTCAAACTTTTCTTCAACAAACTCTATCATGGGTGTTCGTAAAACAACCGATATTGTTGAAAAAGGTACATGGGTACTCGTAACTTTTATAGTACTTATCAGCATTGCTTCGGCTTATATTGTTCCTACAGCTACAACCGATGAGAGTGTAATAGAACATGCAGCAAGCCAGGGACAGGCTACAAATCCGAATAACTTGCCTAACTTTGGAGCCAGCCAGCAGAAGCAAGCTGCACCTGCCAATAAAGCTACAGCACCTGCATCGGCAGCCCCGACTGCTCCTGCAGCCCCTGCAGAATAAACAGAATCTGTAAAATAATATAGTTTTTTCTTGGCAACATAAAATAATATTTGTACCTTTGCACTCGCAAAACAACAAAGGTAAATACGGTGGACGTAGTTCAGTTGGTTAGAGCGTCAGATTGTGGTTCTGAATGTCGTGGGTTCGAGTCCCACCTTCCACCCCTGAAAAAGCAAGGATTTCAGTACAGAAATCCTTGCTTTTTTCTTTGCCATATTCATAAACCTTAAATGCATTATCCACAGATATTTCGTTACCTTTGCAATAAATAAATATAAAAGCAACACATGAAAAAGGAAGATTTACGCATCATATTCATGGGAACTCCAGAGTTTGCCGTGGAATCTTTGAAGCAACTTGTGGAACATAAGTATAATGTTGTAGCGGTTGTAACCCAACCTGATAAACCTGTAGGGCGCCATCAGGACACCTTACAGCCCTCTGCCGTAAAACAATATGCTGTGGCACAAGGGCTTCCGGTGCTACAACCGGTAAAAATGAAGGACCCAGATTTCCTTGCCGAGTTGGCAGGTTACAAGGCAGATATTCAAGTAGTGGTGGCTTTCCGCATGCTCCCCGAAGTGGTTTGGGCAATGCCCCGACTTGGAACATTTAATGTTCATGCCGCCCTTTTGCCTCAATACCGTGGCGCTGCACCCATTAACTGGGCCATTATTCATGGAGAAACCAAAACGGGGGTTACCACTTTCTTCCTTGATCATGAAATAGATACAGGCAGAATCATCCTGCAACGCGAGTTCCCAATCCCGGATACGGCAGATGTAGAATATGTATATGACGGACTAATGCAGTTAGGTGCAGATATAGCTATAGACACTATCAACCTTATTTGCGAGCAATTACCGGAGGATGACCTATCGAATGTCGATTTTCCTGCCATACTCGATAAAATCAGTGTGCCTCAAAAGGAAAGCGGAACACTGCATAATGCTCCCAAAATATTCAAAGAAACTTGTCAGATAAACTGGAATCAGCCTGCTAAAAAAGTATATGATTTTGTACGGGGACTAAGCCCTTATCCCGGGACATGGAGCAACATGCAGCTGATAGACCCTTCCCTCCCCGCCCCAAAGCAACCTATGGTAATGAAAATCTTCAAAACAAGAAAGACAGAAAGGTCTGCAACAGGTGAGCCGGGCACATTAGTGGTAGAGAAAAATCATCTTTACGTAAACACGTCCGACTGCCTTCTTGAACTACTCGACGTGCAGATTTCGGGCAAGAAACGTATGGAGGCGAAAGCTTTTCTAAATGGTTTTCAGGCTATCGACGACTATCGTCTATCGTAGTCCCCTTATTTTATAAGGACGCCTTATTACAAAAAGGGCAAAAAACAATTCATGACAAAGAGACAAATACAGCCTCAGAAGGCAAAATCCAGCTTCTGTACAGCACCGAACTTACCATTACCTCACCTCTGGATGTAAGCGGTCTAGCCCCACTGCATAGCTGCAACTGGTAAAAAATTATCTGCTCCTACTGTTATGAATAGCTTACCATTCTACATTTCAGAGATATACGCACAGAGATATTCTGCAACTCCAAGCAGAAACTACAGGATTTACTGGAACATGGATTAATGTTTGAAGGTGGGATTGACATGGGATAGGATAGGATTAGCATGGGATAAGATTTGAAGACATAATTAACAAGATTTACAAAATTAGCTGGGCTGGTATTTAAAGACAGGATAAACAGGGCATTGTATTGTATGAATACAGAATTTACAAGATTCTCCATCAAGATGTGTAAACAATCATCTTCCTATGAACATCACCTCGTATAGAAAAAAGTCAAAAGGTATGTTATATACAATATACAAATTAATCCCGTAATCATACCAATCCTATAATCTTGCAAATCTTGTTAATCCTGTCTTTAAGCATTAACCATGCTAATCGTGGGTATGCAGAAACGAAGGTAACTACAAGCGTCCTTTCTATTCCTTTTCATCATCTTACACTGTGATTCTTTGCAGAAAGGAAGGTAATTTTTGCTACCATTTTGCTACTTGTTTGCTCAAAATAGTTTAGCGAACAGCAACAGAAAATAACAAAAAGAGACTTTCCCTCTTAGGGAAAGTCTCTTAATTATAATAATGCAAAAGAATTATCTTCTACACGAAAAGCAGGTTAAGCCTCCTCGCTCCAGTCTTCCTTACTCTTACGAACATAGCTCTGGTAACGCTTCTTGGCCATTTCCTCACAGGCATTGAACAGTTCGTCACCTTCTTCAGGGAAGGCCTTCTTTACAGAAAGGAAACGTACTTCACTTGAAAGGTAGTCTTGGAACTTATCCCATGCCGGAACCTTTGAGTCGAGAGAGAATGGATTTTTGCCCTCTTCTGCCAATGCCGGGTTAAAGCGCCATAGGTGCCAGTAACCGCATTCTACGGCTCTTGCCTCCTGTGCCTGACTTCTACCCATACCGCCTTTCACTTTCAGACCATGGTTGATACATGGAGAGTAAGCGATAATCAATGACGGACCCGGATACGCCTCTGCTTCCTTGATAGCCTTAAAGGTTTGAGCATTGTCCGCACCCATGGCAATCTGTGCCACATATACATAGCCATAGGTAGTAGCCATCAAGCCAAGATCTTTCTTACGGACACGCTTTCCTTTGGCTGCAAACTGTGCAATAGCACCAAGAGGAGTAGATTTAGAGCTCTGACCACCTGTGTTAGAGTAAACCTCTGTATCAAGTACAAGGATATTTACATCTTCACCCGAAGCGATAACGTGGTCAAGGCCACCGTAACCGATGTCATAAGAAGCGCCATCACCACCGATAATCCACTGTGAACGCTTAACAAGATAATGGTCAAGGGTCTTCAATTCGTTGCAGATTGGGCAGCCTTCGGATGCACCTGCAGCGATTAATGGCTTCAACTTAGCAGCAGCTACCTTCGATGCTGCAGCATCATTCTTGTTATCAAGCCACTCCTGAGCAGCTTCTTTAAAGTCGGTCGAAGTCTTATCGTCTGCCAAAAGCTGACCCAACAGGAATGCAATACGCTCACGCATCTTCTTGTTACCCATAGCCATACCTAAACCAAACTCGCAGAAGTCTTCGAACAATGAGTTGTTGAAAGCAGGACCCTGCCCCTCGGCATTTGTTGTATATGGAGTAGAAGGTACTGAAGCAGAATAGATTGAAGAACAACCTGTAGCATTGGCAATCATCTCACGATCGCCAAACAGTTGAGAAACCAATTTCACGTATGGGGTTTCACCACAACCGGCACATGCACCAGAGAACTCGAACAGAGGCTGAGCGAACTGAGAGTTCTTGGCATTCAGATGGATGTTCACAAGGTTTTGCTTGCTCTTTACCTGCTTTGTAAGATACTGCCAGTTAGCAGCGTTCTTCTCAGCATCCTCACCTGTAGAAACAAATGGCTTCATGGTAAGCGCCTTCTCGCCCTTCTTGCCCGGACAAACATCAGCACAGTTACCACAGCCTGTACAATCGAGCTCTGAAATCTGAATACGGAACTGCATACCCTTTAGCTCCTTTGGTGCCAATACATCCAATGTTGTATCAGGGAAACCGGCCTTTTCTTCCTCGTCTAATACGAACGGACGGATAACAGCATGAGGACAAACGAATGAACACTTATTACACTGAATACAGTTTTCAGCATTCCAATCCGGAACAAATGCAGCTACACCACGCTTCTCATAAGCTGCTGTACCTACCTGCCATGTACCATCTACAGTGTCATGATTAACGAAATCAGAAACCTTCAGAAGGTCGCCGGCCTGCGCGTTCATCGGACGTACCATTTCTTTGATAAATGCAGGAGCATCGTCGGCCTTGTTATCATCGTCAGAAAGGTTAGCCCATGCTGGATCTACAGCGAGTTGCTTGTACTCATCGCCACGATCTACAGCGGCAAAGTTCTTATCAACAACATCCTGTCCCTTCTTACTATAGCTCTTAACAATGAATTTCTTCATCTGCTCAACAGCAAGATCCAAAGGAATTACCTCTGTAATACGGAAGAATGCCGATTGAAGAATAGTATTGGTACGATTACCCAAACCAATCTCTTGCGCAATCTTTGTTGCATTGATATAATAAACGGTAATATTGTTCTTTGCGAAATAACGCTTTACCTTATTAGGGATAAAGTCAATTAACTCCTGACCGTCGAAGATGGTGTTCAACAGGAATGTACCATTCTTACGCAAGCCACGTGTTACATCGTACATATTCAGGTAAGCCTGAACGTGGCAAGCCACAAAGTTAGGTGTCTTAACCTGATAGGTAGAACGAATCTCATGATCGCCAAAACGAAGGTGAGAACAGGTGAAACCACCCGACTTTTTAGAGTCGTAAGAGAAGTATGCCTGACAATACTTGTTGGTATTATCACCGATAATCTTTACAGAGTTCTTGTTAGCGCCTACTGTACCATCGGCACCAAGACCATAGAACTTGGCCTCGAAGATACCCTCGCCACCTAAAGGAATCTCCTCTACTTCCGGAAGAGAAGTGAAAGTAACATCATCGACGATACCTACAGTGAAGTGATTCTTTGGTTCTGGCAAATCAAGATTGTTATATACAGAAATGATATGTGCCGGAGTTGTATCGGCTGAACCCAAGCCATAACGGCCACCAACAATCAATGGTTTGTTCTCCTGATCGTAGAAAGCACTCTTAACATCAAGATACAAAGGCTCTCCCTCTGCGCCCGGTTCCTTGGTACGGTCGAGCACTGCAATACGCTTAACTGTCTTTGGAACAGAAGCAAGCAAGTGCTTAACAGAGAATGGACGATACAAGTGTACGGCAATCATACCAACCTTCTTGCCAAGACCTACCAAGTAATCGATAGCCTCGCGAGCTGCCTCTGTCGCAGAGCCCATAAGGATAATGATATTCTCGGCATCCTCTGCACCATAGTAATCGAACAGGTGGTGCTCACGGCCTGTAATCTTGGCAATCTCGCCCAAATAGTGCTCAACTACCTCTGCTACACCTTCATAGTACTTGTTGCTTGCCTCACGATGCGTGAAGAAAGTTTCAGGATTTTCAGCTGTACCGCGGGTAACAGGACGCTCCGGAGACATAGCACGGTCGCGGAAACGCTTGATATCGGCTTCATCTACCAATGGGCGAATTGCTTCCATATCCATCTCCTCTACCTTATGATACTCGTGTGATGTACGGAAACCATCGAAGAAGTTAATGAAAGGAACAGAAGTCTTCAAAGAAGCTAAGTGGGGAACTGCAGAAAGATCCATAACTTCCTGAACAGAGCCAGAACAGAACATAGCAAAACCTGTCTGACGACATGCCATAACATCCTGATGATCGCCGAAGATACACAGAGAATGGGTCGCTATCGTACGGGCTGAAACATTGAAGACACATGGTAAAAGCTCACCTGCAATCTTATACATGTTAGGGATCATCAACAGGAGCCCCTGCGATGCTGTGAAAGTAGTAGTAAGAGCACCTGACTGAAGTGAGCCATGGACTGCACCTGCTGCGCCACCTTCCGACTGCATTTCCTGAACACTTACCTCCTGGCCCCAAAGATTCTTACGGCCTTTAGCCGACCAATCATCGACGTGCTCAGCCATAGGAGAAGACGGAGTGATAGGATAAATAGCTGCAACCTCAGAGAACATATAGCTCACATGAGCAGCGGCCTCGTTACCATCACAAGTGATAAACTTTTTTTCTTTAGCCATTTTTTTTGTTATTAAATGATTGTTGTATAATGTTTTTGTTCACTATAATAGTTGTGGAATCATAACACTCGCAGTAGGTTCCGGCTCTTAATACAAGAATCCGAATAGCCAAAGCGGAATACAATTACCACTCCCTAATTCTTTATTATATTGCGCATAATATGTATCTGCACTCATCCTTTGTTTTCCACCGGCAGCATCCACCAGCTTAAACTTCTTATCGCCATCAATAATATAGCCTCCGGGCTTCCTGCTGTCGTTCACCTGATGACTTAACCACAGCTGATTCACGAAAAATATCTCCATTAAAGTGGGCTGTTCTACCTGAATAGGATAAATAGCATACACCAAATTCGTGTTATGCAACATTACTTTTGCCGGTTTCTTGGGGAATTCCTCGCCTACGGGATAAATGATATTGATCAGACGGGCATCGGCCAAATTCTTCAGATAGTTCATCACCGTAGCACGACTGGTATTGATGGACTTGGCCAACGTGCTTACATTGGGGGCCTTATTGCCCTCTAATGCTAAGAGATAAAACAGATTCTTGATTTTGGTAAGATACTTCAGTTCTATCTGTTTGATAAGCAAAATATCCACCTCCGTCATCATGTTCATCGTCTTCAGCAGATTTTCCGAAAAGTTTCTATGTTCCAAAAAGAAAGGATAAAAGCCATGATGCAGATAATCCCGGAAATATTCCAACGGATTGAGCTGGCTGCAGATTTTATGAGCAATTGCTTCATGATTCTGAAGAATATCATCCAGCGTATAGTACTCTAAATGCAAGCCTGTACGAAGATTAACAAATTCCCGAAAAGAGAAACCTCTAAGATTATAGCTTTTTACGATTCCATTCAACTCCGGATTTTCCTCTTTTAGGCGCATCACGCTTGATCCCGTGAAAACAATCTTCAGTTCCGGATATGAATCGTAGCATTTCCTTAGCTCATAACTCCAGTTAGGCTGTTTGAAAACCTGATCTATCAGCAAAACTCTACCCCCACTCTTATAGAAATCTCCGGCAAAATCGGCTATTCCTCTCCCCTGAAAGTAGAAATTGTTCATGTTCAAATACAGACACTGGCGATCGTGTGCACCAAACTTTTCCTTAGCATATTGAAGCAAGAATGTAGTCTTCCCAACGCCTCTTGTACCCTTAATGCCGATAAGACGATCGTTCCAATCTATCTCATCCATCAAGGCTCTACGGACAGGAGCATTGACATGCTCTACCAAATAGGTGTGTGTACGAAAGAAAGCGTCCATAATTCTTTTTCTTCTTAAACTTTTATCTTTGCAAAGGTACTACTTATTTCTCTTATTTGCAAACTACACTTTGCAAAAAATGTTATAAAAATATTTTTCTTTTGCTCGTATTAATAGAATGGCGTAACTTTGTAACACTAACAAATACGACATTATGATTTTGCATATATTCAACCCCGAACACGACATTGCCTTTGCAACAAACCGGAAACATTTCATAGCACCCCATGCAGCACGTCAGTTAAAGGCCGACTTGAATTATCTTCCTGCCTTATGGGCAGCTGATACAGAGTTGGTTTATGTAGATGACATTGCATCGGCCAAGGTACATCTCCGTCGCTTCGAGCCTTATGCAAACCATTGCCACTTTGTAGATAAGAAACTGTTGGAAACCATCAGGGACAACATCACGGAAGTTCGCCCTTGGGGATGGGACTTTGCCGTTAAGCAGCAATTGCTGGATTGTAATATTCCCGAGCAAGTTATGCCGAGCAACGAACAGATAGATCTTATCCGGGAAAACAGCAATCGCCAGTTTTCTACTCGCATTCTTCATGAGCTGATACAGGAGTTGCCCTATAACAACCTCATCGGAACGGCTACTCATGTAACCGATCCTACCGAACTTCGTTTATACCTTAAATGCTACAGGCAAGCTGTTCTGAAAGCTCCATGGAGCAACAGTGGCAGAGGAATAAGATATATTGACTATGACCATTTGGACAATAACCTCATAAACTGGGCTATCAACATTATCCAGAAGCAGGGTGGCGTGATGATAGAGCCTTATTACAACAAGATAAAAGACTTCGGAATGGAGTTTAATATCGTTGATAACACTGTTGTTTACGCAGGTTTATCTCTCTTCCATACTACCAACGGCGCCTATACCGGTAACATTATAGCCTCAGAAGCCGACAAACAAGAATACCTATCAGCGTATTTCGATAAGGATTTCCTTCATACACTGATTCTCAAACTGGAAAACTTGCTGACAAAACATCTGCATCCTCACTACAACGGACCTTTGGGAATAGACATGATGATTATCCCAAATCCAAAAAAGGATCTACCAGGACAAGCGTCTTACCTGCTCCACCCGATGGTAGAGCTGAATCTCCGCCGAACAATGGGACATGTCGCACTGGCGCTTTCACAATACAACAACTTGCAAAACCGGCTTATGAAAATCAACTATGATGGTTCACATTATCATCTTCATCTCATCAACCGAGAGAAACTGAAGAATGATTCGTTTATTTAATGACAGAGTTTTAGTAAAAGCGACACTCGATTAAGCGCCAATGTATTCTACGTAAGTCCAAATCAGGACGGCCGCCAGAACAGCAAATATAAACAGACTGCGATTAATTAGTTTTCTTTTTGACTGCCTTCTTGATTCTACACGCTTGCTAAAACCAGTATATTGATCATGCTTAGCCATTCTCTTAATAAGTTCTTTTCTACTTCAAAATAAATATTTATACTCTCAGTATGCGTAAAGACAAAGGCCTTTATATGATGCAATAATTCCTGTGGAAACAGAAGCAAGTTATTCCCTTTACCCGCATCAAAAGACTTCTTGGCCTAAAACAGCGCTGCAAAAATACACAAAAAATATTAAATCATCAGTATCCTCCGAATATTTTTTCAGGAAAAGGGCTTTTACCAAGCCTATTCCGTGCCTTATACCACTGTATTCTGCCACCTGTTCCGCAATATTCTACCATATATTCTGCAATATTCTATCATCTATACTGTAGTCTTCTACCGCCTCTCCTACAGTATTCTAAAACAGAATATTCTGAAGATCAATCTATAATCCCTAACGAAAGCATACCTATCGACGGTTATCATTGCCCTTTAAGGACATTAGAGCTATCAAAGCTAAACGAAAGCGGGCACCTTCTATATGGTAACAGGTGCCCGCTTTCTTGATATAACTGTAAATTCTTTCCTGATAGAGCAGTACGCTTATCATATAGTTCCCCTACACTCCGTCATTCTCATACTCTATAACCGACTTGCCTTGTACGTTGGGCAACTGCCTATCAGAGCCAGAATCCAGCTCTTCGGCCTCTTTCATAGAGATATGGCTCAACTTATCTAAGGTAATATCTACCGGCACGAACTCGTCGCTTGTGGGATTAGGCGATCCTACACTTGCGCCAAAATGCAGAACATCATTCTCTACTTTATCAAACATAAAGCCCAACAAGGCTCCGTTTTTGGCATACTCCAAATGGAAAAACTGCTTAAAATCGGCCTTCGTAAAGGTACGCGAGTAGAACTCGGAGCCGTCCTTACGGAGAATTTTCAGAAAGATTTTATTATCATAATACTTTCTGCCCTCATCATCCTTCACCATTTCCTGACTTTGATCGGCCTTGCGGGTAATCGTAATGGTATAGGTACTGCCCAGCCATTCCACCTTTTTCGTATAGGTGTAGGCGTGAAGGGCTATCGGACCTTTCGACAGTTTCGGCTTAGGAGCCATCGTGGTAATGATGTCTTCGGTTTTCTTTTCGTGCTTACAGCCTACCAACCATAAAACAGTAGTTGCTACCAACAAGCACGATATAGCTTTTTTATTCATAATCATGATATTATTATTTCTCGGCAGGCACCAAATATTTGTCTCCGGTCTGCTTCACCAGTTCATGCTTAAAGTAGTCGCTGTAGCCGGGACGAGCCACTCTTGCGCCAATACCTGTTGCCGTACGCTCAAACTTTCCGTTCTTCTCCGGCTTCACCACCATGTCGTTATACTTCACGATAAGGTAGTAGGCCAACCGGCGCCAACGTGCTATCATCTCATCACCCTTTTGGTTTGAGTAATCATTCAGCAACTTCAAGGCAGCAGCCTTGTCGGTATCATAGAGCGCCTTTGCCTTGGCTTCTATCTCCGGTTGTGCTTTTAAGTACGATGATTCCAGCGAGTCGCGCACCTCTTTCAGTGAGGGGAACAGCTGTGCATAGCGTGGATATACCATATTGCTCACCCAGTTACATACCCAGAAAGCATTCTTGTCGGAGAAGGTTACCGCATCGGCACCCGGCGTATTGTAGCATTCCGGCTGTACGGTGTTACCGCAATAGATAGGAGTATAGGCTATCATATTGCCATCGTCGTTGCCAAACCACAGTACGCCACCTATCTCTCTGGGCAGGAACGAACGCAGCTGGGCTATGTAGCTGAAGCCGGTTTGCTGTGTCGAGGTAGGCCGCTCATTGAAGTATTTCCTGCCATCCACCTCGTACTGCAACGGAGTAGGACGATAAGGCGAGTCCCACATGCCCTGCGCTATATCCTTATCGAGTGCCAAAGGAGTACCTTCATAGTGGTCGCGCATGCAATTTGCCATCATAGCAACATCCAGTTTCTTGTCAGGACTGATCCATAAAGGCATATCCTTTGCCTCCGGATCTCTCCCTTCTGCCCATGCCAACCATGGCGACATGTCCTTGAAATGATTAAAGAAGCTCCATACCCGGGCATCGCACCAGCGCCTTCCGCCGAAGTCGGGCTTGGCATACACCATCTTCCAGTTGAAGTCTTTGGCCTTTCCGGTAAACCAACCCTTGGCACGTGCATAGCTGATGGCATTCTTAGAAGTAATCACTTCCGTCTTATAAGTTGAAAACTGACCGACACGACTCTGATTGGCATGAGCCGAAATCATACCATCGGGAATACGGACAGCTACCCATACCACCTTCTGTTTAGCATCTCCACCACAACCTTGCATCTCCATTATCCATGCTTCGTTAGGATCTGCAATGGTAAAGGTTTCACCTTCCGAATTATAGCCATAGGTTTCCGCAAGCGAGGTCATCACCTTTATAGCCTCGCGGGCAGTCTTGGCACGTTGCAAACCCAGATACATCAGGGAGCCATAGTCTATGATACCGCTCTTATCTACCATTTCCTCACGTCCTCCATAGGTCGTTTCGCCGATGCTTACCTGATATTCATTGATGTTGCCTATTACATTGTAGGTAACCGGAGCTTCCGGAATTGTACCGTGAGAAGCATGTGTATCGTAGTCTATTATCTCTCTCACCTCCCCTTTTTTATGTGTTCCGGCAGCATAATGGCACAAACCGGTAAACATACCATAATCATCGGCATTGTAAGTTACCAACACTGAGCCGTCTGTTGTGGCTCCTTTCGTTGCAATAAAGTTAGTACATGCCTCTGCATAACTTATCATCGACAACAGGAAGAGGGTTAGAATTGTTTTCTTCATTATCTTCACTTCTTAGAATTATTTATTATATTAATAGGTTATATTGGTTGTAAACACGCGTGTGTTATTACGATTATCGGTTGCGATTATCTTCAAAACATGCGACTTATGTGTAGCTAATATCGGGGTATCTGCCAAATCACAGAAGATAATTTGCTTGTTTTTTCCGAAGCCAAAGAGTACAAAACGATTATCGATATAGGCTTGATAGCCTTGTAATCCGCTACCTGTATCGGTTATTTTAAAGTATAAATGATGTGGATTACCGTTCTGCTTCGTGATGAGTGGAGCCTTATCGTCATAAGCCAAGTAGTAGATAAGTCCGAAATCGCGTAGTTGCCCTTTCACCCATCCATCCTCATAAGTACCGCCACAGTACATGGGATACTCGGCTGCACCTATTCCGTTACGACATGCTACATATAGTTTTTCGGGATTGGCAACACTACCTTTCGACACTTTCAGGCCGATTGGGTTATAGCCGAATAGCGGAAAAGAACCTGAAGAGAAGCTATAAGCCACAGAATAAGCATCCGGCATAAATACACGCTTGGGCGAGATATAACCTGTTTCACCTACCATCCCTTTCTCTATTGCTAACTTTACACCCTCGAACTGTAGGTTGTTTACCTTATTATAATATACCGGAGTTAGACCTTTCTGCGACTCTTTAGGTGCAATCTTCTCCGGAGTACCATGAACAATGATTTCTTTCACGGTCTTGTTTCCATAAATATCGCTTAGCTCATAGCGTAAATGGTAGTCGCGTTCCTGATTAAAATCGATGATACCTCTATTCACTGCACGTAGTATCGGCAGTCTGTTACCCGGCTCAATAAACGACTTTAAATACCAAATCTTCGTACGAAGGAAATGCTGATAGTCTCCCCAAGAGTTAATCATACGGTTGTCTTCCACCGGAATATCGTTTACATCGCTTGAGAAAATGAGCTTGCCATCACAATAAAGTTTGGTGAAGCGCACACCAAAATTATTATAAACACCATCCATATGGTCGTTGGCTCTTACACCAAAACCTACTTTTCCCCACGCATGATAGGCTCCTTTGACAAAGCTGTATATCTGAGATTTCTGCGTATGTTGGAATATTCCCTCACCCGGTTGTGGATAAGCCTTGAAAGAATACACCGTAGGAGCTGTCTTATCTATAAGGATTGACTTTAAAACTGTAAGAGGATCAATCATGTTTCCACCTTTGGTACGATGGTATTCTATATGAATATGCGGCCCTTCCGATGCTCCTGTGTTGCCACTAATGGCGATAAGCTGACCTTTTTTTACGGGAAACTGTCCCGGTGCAAAGGTTACATCGCAGGCATATTGCTTATGTTGGTACTGATATTTCTTTACAGCTGCCTCTATTTGTGGTACAAATTTATTCAAATGAAAATAAAAGCTCGTATAGCCATTGGGATGAGTTACCTTAATGGCATGCCCCCATCCGTACTTCTCTATGACTGCTCCTGATATGTAACCATCGGCTATCGAGTACACTCCTATGTTCACTTCACGGTCGGTTTTCACATCTACACCACCGTGAAAGTGGTTCGGACGCGGCTCGCCAAAGTTGCCGGCTAACTGTACAGGGATATGTACCGGCGAGCCAAATGATAATGCTGATAGTAAAAATGAAAAAATAAAATTCATTTGTCTTATATTAATTTTCTCCCCTCATGATAGGCTTCCGGTTGTCCTTGCGCATTCTCCTGCACGGTGATTGTTCCACCTTTCCACACGGTTTGAGCCTGCTCATGAGTAAAAGTATATATCTTCCGAACTATTCCCTGCTCTACTTCCACCACTGCTTGAATGTAGGTGGTCTGCGGAGTGATAACGGTGTGTGCTGCAAAACGCTTCATATCCTGATGGTATTTAAGCTAAATCGTAAAACAAACAGTACTGCGCTACAATCCCCGGCATGTCGTCCTGCAGAAACAACCGTATTTCCCTACTTCCCGTTCTCTATCCTCTTCCACAACAAAAGGCCATCTATTACACGGTAAAAGGTGCCCTTTTGTAGTGCAAAAGATGCCCTTTTACCCAGCTAAACATGCCGTTTTGTCGTACAACCCATATTCATTACAAAAAGCATTCGGCAAATATCCGCATGAAACTACTGTGTAGCAGGGATGCCCCTCTCCTGCATTGCCTGTGCCGGCGTTCGCATTTCAGGACTGTTACTCCCCATATCGGGCGCCTTTTCCAATACAGCATCCCTTCTGACAGGTGCTCCGCCAATGGTGCGGATAGGGTCTTGGCGCCCTGTCGAGTCCTTTTTATAAGCATCCTTATCAGGCTTAAGAAGGCGCATCTTTATCAATTGGATATTCTTTAGAACAAGAAGTTTGTAGGTAGAGGTAGGCTGTTGCCCACGAAGCATCAGAAAATAGCCCTTCACTTCCTTTATCCCCAATGTGTCAGGATTATTAATTTCCACTGTCTGTCGGCCTTCCGAGTAGATGTGCTGTGTCTGTGTGGCAATGCTGTCATTAGAGAATGTAACCGAAAGAACGCAAACTGCGTCTCTTATTCCTTCTTGAACAATGAACTGAGGAGCATAGTTCATCACGAAACGATCGCCCTTTTTAAAGGCTGTATCTACCGGAATCTCGTAAGAATACTGATTAACCAATGCGTAAGGCGATAACAACAGCGTTCGAGTTCCTCTCCAGATATCTGTCGTATCACCCTTTTGCGTAACGCTACCAAACTGTGCTAAGTCGGCTTCTGATGCTCCTTGCAGTCGGGCTTCGTTCTCCAATCGCTTGGTAATATCCTCATATATCTCCTTTAACTCTATCGTATGACGCATGTAATAAGCCAAAGAAGAGTCGAATTGGTGCTCTGATACGTCGTATTTTTTGAGGACTGCCAGCTTATAAACACGCTGGTTTACGCTTACATTACCTTGTATTTTTGCCATAGACATGCCCATGTGGTAGTCGTATAGCATGTCTTCCATCTCGTCAGGTTGTATATATTCCGACGGGATTGAGGGCTTACAGGACACGAAAAGCATTGCTATCGTGCACAGTAATGCAAAAGTTGAATGTAACAGATAACTCTTTTTATTCATTCGTTGCCTCTTTTTCTATCGAAGAAGTAGTCGAAGTGCCCTGCGTCCAACCGTTAAAATCTTTCCTAAAGAAGATAAACAGCAGAAAAACACCTACCGAAATGCAGGAGTCGGCAAAATTAAATACGGGCGAGAAGAATACAAAATGCTGTCCTCCCCATATCGGAAACCACGACGGGAAGTCACCTTTAAAGAGTGGAAAGTAGAACATATCGACTACTTTTCCCATCAATATCGGTGCGTATCCTGTTCCCCAAGACACCAAATGGGCTGGTGTTGCATCCGGAAAGTAATAAGGCTCTGATGCCGTAAATATCTGACCATATACCAATGAGTCGAAAATATTACCTGCAGCTCCCGCACATATCATTGCCAAAACAACGATATAGCCTGTTCTTGCACCTGCTTTGATGCGCTTGTAAATGTAATAAGCGAGAAAAGCTACAGCTATCAGACGGAAAATAGATAGGAAAAGTTTGCTGCCTATCTCCATTCCCCATGCCATACCATTATTCTCCACAAAGACTAATTGAAACCAATCGAAGATATGAATACTCTCTCCCAGACACATATTCATCTTTACTGCCAGCTTGATTGTCTGATCTATCGCCAGCAGTAAGATGATTAAGACAAAGGCAATGATACCTTTTTTCTTCTCAATACTCATTAATGATTCTTGTTAGCTTCCTTTGATGCAACACTTAAAGTTGCATGGGGAACCACACGAAGACGCTCCTTCGGAATCAATTCTCCTGTGATTCTATCTACTCCATAAGTCTTGTTTTCGATGCGAACAAGTGCAGCTTGCAGTCCCTGTATGAACTTTTGCTGACGCTGTGCCATCTGAACAAGCTCCTCTTTGGTCTGCCCCATGCTTCCTTCTTCAAGCGCCTTGTAAGTGGGAGAGGTATCATCTACATCATTAGTATTCTTGTTCCTCAACACTTTCATGGTCTCTTCATAGTCAGCTTTCGCTACTTCCAACTTCTTATTCACAATAGTGCGGAACTCTTCGAGCTCTTCATCACTATAACGTTTCTTTGTTTCCATTAGATTATCTTTTTGTTATATTAAAAGCAAAAAGTAGATAGGCTAAGAGATTTCTCTCTCTTCCTACCTACTCGGAGACTTATACTTTTGCTATGTTGATATGAAGTTTGAACTCATCAAACTCCACTTCTGTACCATTATTAGCAGTAATTTTGATTTCATTAGCCAACACTTGCGATTTAATGAAGCCTTCGAACTGAGCAATTGCCTTACTCATTCTCTCATTATCTTCTACTTCTACAATGATACGATCGGTTATTTCCAATCCGCTTTCTTTACGGATATTCTGAATACGATTGATTAATTCGCGTGCCATACCTTCATTTATCAGGTCGTCGGTAAGCTCAACTTCGAGGGCAACAGTTAGGTTTCCTTCGTTACTTACCAACCATCCCGGAATGTCTTCAGATATAATATCGACATCAGAAGTAGAAACCGAGATAGCTTGTCCATCTAAATCGAAGTTGAATTCACCATCTTTTTCCAGTTTGGCTATCTCTTCTTGCGATAAAGAATCCATTCGTGCAGCAACTTGTTTCATGAGTTTACCATACTTTTTACCCATTACACGGAAGTTACACTTAACTTTTTTCACCAAGATTCCTTGTCCTTCCACGAAGTTAAGTTCCTTGATATTTACCTCGTTCTTTACCAAATCGGCTACTGCTTCTATATGATTCTTCTGCGTTTCATCAATAGCAGGAATCATAATCTGTGCCAATGGCTGGCGCACTTTGATATTTACCTTGCGGCGTAGAGCAAGAACCATAGAGGTAATACGCTGTGCTATGTCCATTCTTTCCTCCAAATCGGTATCGATAGCAGACTCAACAACAGCCGGCCATTTAGCTAAATGAACGCTTTCACAGCTTCCTCCCAAGTCCTTATATAACTCATCGGCATAGAAAGGAGCAAATGGAGCAAGCAAACGAGCCACAGTTAGCAAGCAAGTATATAATGTACTGTAGGCACTTTTCTTATCTGCACTCATCTCTTTTCCCCAAAAACGCTTACGATTCAGGCGTACATACCAGTTACTTAGGTCGTTGTTTACGAATGAATCTATCAAACGTCCCGCACGAGTAGGATCATAATTTTCCAACTCATTGGTAACTCCTTTAATCAAAGAGTTCAGCTTTGACATAATCCAACGATCTATTTCCGGTGCATTTACATCCAAACTATCGCCTACACCACCCTCATATCCATCTACATTTGCATAAAGGGCAAAGAAGCTATAAGTATTATATAAGGTGCCAAAGAACTTTCTTCTACACTCATCGACACCCTCCGGATCGAACTTCAAGTTATCCCATGGCTCGCTGTTTGTCATCATATAGAAGCGCACAGGGTCGGCCCCATACTTATTCATCATCTCAAATGGATCGGTAACGTTGCCCACATGCTTGCTCATCTTATTACCTTTTGCATCCAAAACAAGACCCGTCGAAATAACGTTTTTGAATGCAACAGAGTCGAATACCATTGTAGCAATGGCGTGAAGAGTAAAGAACCAACCACGAGTTTGGTCCACTCCTTCGTTAATAAAGTCTGCAGGAAAGAATGCAGGTGGTACAGCTGTGCCTTCATAAGTAGAATGAATAAGCTCGTTACGATACTTTTCTTCCGTCTTGCCGAGCTTCTTTAACCCTTCTGCTGCTATCTCTCCTTCGAAAGGATAATGTAGTTGAGCGTATGGCATAGAGCCACTATCAAACCAAACATCTATCAAATCGCTCTCACGATGCATTGGCTTTCCTTCATCGTTTACTAAGATAATATCATCTACATAAGGACGATGTAAGTCTATTTTATCATAGTTAGCCTGACTATAGTCGCCAACTACGAAGCCTCTTTCTTTCAAAGGATTGCTCTGCATAATACCTACAGCAACCGACTTTTCTATTTCTTGATACAGTTCTTCTACCGAACCGATGCACTTTTCGCCACGATTATCGTCGCGCCATATAGGCAATGGAGTCCCCCAGAAGCGTGATCGGCTTAGATTCCAATCGTTTAAGTTCTCCAACCAATTACCAAAACGACCCGAACCAGTAGATTCCGGCTGCCAGTTTATGGTCTTATTCAACTCCACCATACGGTCTTTCTTCTCGGTGTCTTTGATAAACCAACTATCCAGAGGATAATAAAGGATAGGTTTATCGGTACGCCAACAGTGAGGATAAGAGTGGATATGCTTTTGAATATTAAAGGCTGTGCCCTCTTGTTTCATTTCCATGCAGATGACAATGTTTAAGTCTTCTGCTTTCTCTGAAGCCTCTTTATCCCAAACACCATTTGGATTATACTTCGGATCGTAGCTGTTTTTTACATAATCTCCGGCATGATGGCCGTATGCTTTAAGATTAACACAGGCCTTAACAAAGTTTGTATCCAGTTCTTCTATATCGTAATACTTGCCCTGAAGGTCCACCATCGGGCGGGTTTCCGCTTTCTTTGAAATAAGATATAGGGCTGGAATGCTGGCATCTTTAGCTACTTTTGCATCATCGGCACCAAATGTCGGGGCTATGTGAACGATGCCCGTACCATCGTCAGTTGTAACATAATCGCCAAGAATTACACGAAAAGCCTCGCTCTCCATCTCAACAAATTTATCGCGACCTTCCTCACTTACGAATACTTTCTCAGGATGATTAGCAGCATAGTCATTAACAAACTTGGGAGCCAAGTCGCCAATTTTCTCTACCGGTTTTACCCACGCCATGAGCTGTTCATAGTGAAGTCCCTCCAAATCCTTGCCCATCAGCTTACCAACCACCTTGAAAGGTACAACCTTATTGCCCTTTTCAAAAGCAGGAAGTGTAGCATCTGCAGCTACTTCTCCTTCTGTTTTGAAATAAGAAGAGATTCGAGGAACGGCTATAACTACCGTAATCGGTGCTCCATCATATGGATTATAGGTCTCGATAATGGCATATTCTATCTTCGGACCAACGCAAAGTGCCACGTTGGAAGGCAATGTCCAAGGAGTTGTTGTCCATGCAATAAAGCATGGCTTACCCCATGATACCCCTGTAATTCCGGCACGTTTCCGAAGCTCTTCCCAATCAACAGCAGGGATACCGAACTGTGCCGTAACGGTAGTATCTTTCACATCGCGGTAACAACCGGGCTGGTTTAGCTCATGACTTGATAATCCTGTGCCTGCTGCAGGTGAATAAGGTTGGATGGTATAACCCTTATAAAGCAGGTTCTTGTTATACAACTGCTTTAAAAGCCACCACAAAGTCTCGATGTATTTGTTATCGTAAGTGATATAAGGATGGTCCAAATCAACAAAATAACCCATCTGTTCGGTAAGCTGACGCCACTCTGCAGTGAACTTCATCACATTCTCCCGACACTTTTTATTGTAGTCTTCGGTAGAGATATACTTATCGGAATCATGGTTATCAATATCCTTTTTTGTAATACCCAGTTCTTTTTCTACACCGAGTTCTACCGGAAGTCCATGCGTATCCCACCCCGCTTTACGATGAACTTGATAACCTCGCATGGTTTTATAACGGTTAAAAGTATCCTTAATAGAGCGTGCCAACACATGATGAATGCCCGGATGACCGTTGGCAGAAGGTGGTCCTTCGAAGAAAATGAACTGTGGTTTCCCCTCGCGTTCATCGACACTTCTATGGAAGATATCCTTCTTCTCCCACTCACCCAATATGTCTTTATTGGTCTGTACAAGGTCTAATCCCTTGTGTTCGGCGAATTTCTTTGCCATAATTTTATATCGTTTTTACTTCTTTTCTTTAATCGTGCAAAGATAATACTTTCACATGAAAACACCAAATTTTAAGGTTCTTCGCTTGCTTGTTTATTATATAATGTAAGAGTACCGATACTAACGGGATAAAATACAATAACTCTTCCACCGGTTTACAAGAGAATAAAAGATACAGAAACATTTTAAATCTTATCTTCAATATTTATCGTTGCAACAATGTTATATACTTTATCATAATGACATTAAAACAAATTATTAATCTATCTTTTTGATATTTTATTTTGATATTTAAATTAAAATGATTAATTTTGTCGTGTTTATTAAACACTATGCATATTTATATATTAAAGAAAGGATAACTTATGAAAGTAAAAAAACGTTGGATTATTTTGATGACAGCAATGTTAGTGATAGCTATCTCCGGACTATTTTCGACGGAACCATCCTTTTCATGCGACTTTTCTAAGATTAATGGCGCCGATGTTGCATGGATGATTACTGCTACTATCTTTGTTTTGATGATGACACCCGGTCTTTCTTTTTTCTACGGAGGTATGGTTGGTGCCAAGAATGTAATATCCACAATGTTGCAAAGTTTTATTGCCATGGGAGTAATTACCGTGTTATGGGTAGTATTTGGCTTTAGTTTATGTTTTGGAGATGATATTGGCGGCATTATTGGTAACCCCTTATCCTTTCTTATGTTTCAGCATGTAGGAGCAGATACCTATGTCACTTCAACAGGAAAACTTTTAGGAGGCGCCACCATTCCACTTGCTTTATACGCGCTATTCCAAATGAAGTTTGCTATTATAACCCCATCTTTGATAACAGGTTCCTTTGCAGAACGCGTGCGTTTTTCATCATATATGTTCTTTATGATGTGGTTTTTCGTTCTTATTTATTGCCCGCTTGCACACATGACATGGCATCCTGATGGGTTATTTCTGCAATGGGGCGTTGTAGATTTTGCCGGAGGTATCGTCGTTCATGCCTCATCCGGCGTTGCAGCATTAGCAGGTGCGTTGTTTCTTGGCAGACGTTCTGCCACCACAAGAGGCGAAGAACCAGCCAATATTCCATTCGTTTTGCTGGGAGCCGCTATGCTATGGCTGGGCTGGTTTGGCTTTAATGCAGGCAGTTCATTACATGCCGATGGCATCGCAATAAAGGCTTTCCTCAACACGACAACAGCTTCGGCAACGGCAATGATGACATGGATATTCTTTGATTGCCTACGCGGGCGAAAGCCTTCGGCAATGGGAGCAGCGGTAGGATGTGTAGTTGGCTTGGTTGCTTGTACCCCTTCGGCAGGCTATGTAACGGTAGGACAAACCATTTTTATATCGTTTGTCATCACGATTATATGCAATTTTGCTGTTTATTGGCGCAGTCGGTCCCGGTTAGATGATGCTTTGGACGTATTTCCTACACATGGAACGGGCGGTATTATGGGTACAGTTCTAACCGGAATATTCATACAAGAGGGACTTATCTCCGGTACTTGGCATGGAGTTATCGTCTTTTCGTATCATCTTCTGGCCATTATTCTGGTGATTGTATATACCTTTGGAATGAGTTACCTTGGCTATTGGCTCATCGATCGTATATTACCGATGCGCGTTTCGACTGCCAGCGAACGTGTAGGACTCGACTTCAGCCAGCACGATGAGCACTACGGACTTGCACATATAGGCGAAAGGGAGATAGCCGAATACGAAGAACATATCAAGAACAAGAACAAATAATCCGGCTACATGCCATGAATTATTAAGGCAGTTGTAAGTAAGAAAGATGTATAAATCGGCATCCAAAGCTCTTGCCAAAGCCATAAAGCAAGGGAAAAGAGATGCCAATGCAGGCACAAACCACACCCGGTCTTAGCCTATGCATTTACAACTGCCAAGTAAAACATGGCATATTACTCTGTAAAACATGCCCAATAGCAGTGCTATTGGGCATGTTTTACCTTGCTATATATGCCCTTTTACAAAGCTGCATCCGATCTTTTACCAATTAACATATAACCAACTGTAAAACAAGAGGTTGCGAAAGTATGCCTCATCTGATATTTTCAGACGACCGTAAAGTTATCTTATGTAAATTGTTCCGGGTTTGCTTCTCTGTTTCTTCTTGCTGTTTTTCTGTCGCATCCTTGCTTTGTCCCTCTCATATTTCTCTACCATAGAACGAAGTTTTTGTTTCGATTTTGTTGTAATAACAAGTACTCCACCTCTGCGAGGAGCAAAAAGAGCAAGCACTTTTGGGTCGTTCTTAATGACGTCTACGTGCTCTACATCGTTCCAATCAATATCATTCAGGGTTGTTACTTCTACTCCATCTACCAGAAAAACGGGGATATTCAGCGAGTCGGGAAGCACCTTGTTCTGTGCCGAGAGACATAACGGACAAGCCAACAGGAATAGGTTTAGGATATATTTCCTCATAAATTACATTAAAGACTATAAAATCAAACAGGATATTTTCAATCGACAAAAATAAGAAAAAGAAAGTAACCGGCAAAGGAAAAAAGATGATTTTTTCGGGAAAACCAAATAATCAAACTTGTTGGTCTTCGGCTTTGATTCTTTTCATGATAATAAAAAGAGGTCAAATATAAAAAGGGATGCAACCCAATTGAATGAATTTGCATCCCCGAACGCTTAAACTTAACTTTACATAGATAGAATTAAAATTTGAGGAAAACTTCTTTATGTTAAGCTTAAACCTTAGTGATTAGTTAGTATTTTCCTTGTTTAAAACCAGAAACCGGTTTCATCTTCCTTTGCTTCTCCATTGAGATTCCAATAAAATTCTGCAGCAGCATCTTCGAACTTAGTAATACCAAACGCATCCATCAGAGAGTGAATGATGTTGCGATCGTGCTCGGAATAAGCGCTTTCCGGCTTTCCTAAAGTATCTAAATCATCATCCAACTCCAACTCTTCGCCATCTATATATATATTCATCGGAATAGTTATCGTAGGCAACCATGCTGCTTCCTTCAGCTGTTGTTGCGTAGGCGCATAGAAAGGTGAGGGCTTCCCGGCTGTGAATTTAGAACTACTTGCATACATTAGCTTAATGTCCAGATTAAACTTTTTATGCGATTTCAAGAAGAAGAAGTATCCTTTAATGCCCACTGGGTCGGTATCGCCTACGAAAGGAGCACCGTCAAACTTATGTGTTTTGTCCCAAGGCTTGGTGTCGCAATACACATAGTCGAAGAAATCCGTGCCATTCTTGTCGGTTGGTTCACTCTTACCGAGATAGCCGGGTTTAATGTTTTCTGCCATAAAGAAGTGCTGATAGTGCTTGCTTGCATCGTTATCTGCCAGCTGGTCTGTAATATCATTACCTGCTTTATCGAAATAATGAATCACGAAAGCAGCCACACCGCCACGACTTTTCGACCCAATCATGTTCAGAGTAGCCGGATTTTTCGTATCAGCTACCCACTTCCCGTCCTGCAAAAAGTAAGTAATCTTGTAATTCTTACCAAGATATTGCATTTCTTTTGCATGCGGGTTCTGGTGAAAAGCCTGATGACCATGAAGATGTCCGTCGTAAATTGCAATCTCAACTCGCGCAGGTTGGAAAGGAATTTCGGCTGAAGGGTCGGCCGGTTGGACGGTAGGAACACCGTCAATCTCTATAGGTAGCTTCACATTAATATCCCATAAGCCGGTACTTAGCAAGGTTTTGGAGGGAAGATAGAAAGGAGAAGGCTTGCCTTTGGCGTCGAATTTGCTTTGGGCAGCATGCAATAAATCGACCGATAGCTGAAACTTCGTACCGGATTTGGTAAAACGAAGGAAGCCATCGAAGCCCATTGGATTGGTTTCGGCTATGTAATTGCCATTCAATTCATCAGCATAGCGATAGTCGTAAGGTAGTTCTGCCTTGTTGGTTACACGTGCACTACCTTTCTTTCCGTTATATTCCACCTCCTTATACATGGAGAAGAAGTGCTGATGTATCTTATCCTGACCATTAGTATAGAACTGACTATTCATCAATTCGCCCTTTGCATTGTAGTAATCCATCTTCAATCGATAGACAATGTTAGGGTTATCAATCTGATTTTTCACCTTAAAGCCATCACTTTGGCTCGTTACATGCCAAGCTGACCCTGCCGTTGTTTGCCATTCTACTATCTGTGCCGGAGTGGAATTTGGCTTAAAGTCGGTAGCACGTGGACTGTTATCAAACTTATCCGGTGTAGTAAATGTTCCTTCTTGAAGGGTGAAGACGGCACGAGTTGGGTCTTCATGAAGTTTGTGTTCAATCTCGTTTCCTGCTGTATCCGGACTACACGATACCGCAATACATGCGAGCGACACCAAAGATAGGTGTACGGCTTTCCATAAATTTTTCGTTTTCATAAGAATTAATTTTAAATATTGCTTCATAATTAGTTGTATATCTATTGGAAATCTCTAAAGAATAAGGCCGGGAAGTACCTCCGGCAATCATTTTCTTTATGCTAAAAAGCCAAGAAAACGATTGTCGAAAAGCACTGCACTCAACCCCTTTTCAGGGGCTAAAGAAGAGTGCTTTCAAGTTAAATAATTATGTAGAGAGAAGATTATTTTATATTTACAGGTACCTTAACAGAAACATCCCAGTCGGCAGTAGATATAAGTGTCTGCGATGGAAGATAGAAAGGCGATGGCTTTCCATCACTTCCAAACTTGCTTTGTGCGGCATGTGCCAGCTCTATAGATAAGTCAAACTTATGCGCAGGTGTCTTAAATACGATTAAACCATCAAGACCTAACGGGTCGGTTTCGCCTATAAAGTTACCGTTCAATTCATCAATGTACTTGTAATCGTAAGGCAATGATGCTTTCACATCTATACGTTTACCATTGTCGTAGGTGCAGAAGAAGTGTTGATGGATATTATCCTGCCCTGCAGTATAGAACTGATTGTTCATCTCTTTGCCGTCTGCATCGTAATAAGTCATCTTTAAACGATAGACTACAGTGGGATTATTCACCACATTTTTTACTACGAACTCCCTTACAGCGCCGTGTATTATCCAGCCTTTTCCTTCTACTTCCGCCCACTTTATCTCCTGAGCAGGAGTGGCAGAAGGCTGGAAATCGGTAGCACGAAGACTGCTATCAAAAGACTTTCCGCCCTTTAATGTCCCCTCTTGTAGCGTACATATCGCAAGTACAGGTTCTTCATGTTGCTTGTTTTTACGTTCATCTGTAGGTGTATCAGGGCTGCATGATACTACCGAAAAGACAAAAAAGCCCAGTGCAAAGCCTGCTAACTGTTTAAAATTGATTGTTTTCATTGTGTATAATATTAAATAATTTGTAATTAAAAATGGGTTATTCTTTTCTTGGAGTTAAAGAAGTGAAAGGAGTTATCGCTCCCGTTGGTCGCTATAAGTTAAAGGACAATAGCGATGCTTCCCTAACATAGCAACCGTATTCCTCTTCATATAAGGGTTAAAAGCATTCGTCTTTAACTTCCAGTGAGGCTTTAGCCGAACATTAACTCCCTTAACTTCTTTAACTTCCTAATAGATTTCTCCTCTCTCAAAATTCCCAAGTGGCTGTACAACGAATATCTCTTCCAAGATCGTGGGCATAATAACGTCCTCGATTTGTGTATTCCTTATACTCCCTATTAAATATATTATCGCCCATAAGGGAAAGATATAGCGACCTGTTTCCACGTAGTTTCCAGTCTAACCCCACCTCAAAACCAAAGAGATGGTAGGCAGCCGGCGTGAAATTTATTAAATCTGTATCGGGATTAAAACGCTTTTGTTTGGCTACAAATTTATGGTTTACACTGAAATAAGGCGACACTCTCCCTCTGACAACAGGCTTCCAAGTAAGTTCATGAATAAGCCGTGCACTCGGAATATAGGGCAGATAATTACCTGTTCTCCGCTCATTCGCCCAAATAAAGGAGGTGATAAGGTGATAATCCAACTGCTGAATGGGTAAGAAATGCATATCAAAATCAAAGCCACGGAAGAATGCTGAGGTCTGTTTATACTGAAAAACAGGATAAGAACCTGATATAACAGTGATGTTCTGGCGTGTAGGCTGGTCGTAGATATAATTGTTAATCCACTGCAAATAAGCATCTAAACGGAGCCTTAACCACTTCTGGGAGAATTCGATAGAGGTTATCCACTTATAGCTTTGCTCTGATTTTAGGTCGGAATCGCCCTTAACAAACATACCGGAACTAAGCTCATTACCATTACTATATAGCTCATATACATGCGGAGCACGCCAAGCCAAGCCAAAGTTTGTTGCCAATCGCCATTGTTTCGAAGGATTATAATGTCCGCCAAGACTGTATGTAAAGCTGCCAAAGTTACGCTTTCCACCATAGCGAAGACCTGTCCAGTCGTAACCATCAGCCTCTGTATGTTGGAAATCGAAGCGTGCTCCCAATTCTGTTCCCCATCTATTGGCTGTATATTTCTGAAATCCATACACGCCAGCTGTAAATTCTGTGTAGTTAGGAATAATAGGAACGACACCTGTTCCACGCTCATTGCTGTTGTTTACATTCACTATCAGCATACCGGCTTCGGTTTTCCAAGCACCATAACCCTTATTCCAGTTAAGCGCATTCTGCCAAGATGAGAGGCGTAAACTTACCGTTGGGATGTCGGAATGGTTCATTCTTCGAATTCTATTTTCCCTTCTATCATCGTGCTGGAAGGTGGTTTGCCATTCAAAATTCCCCCATTTTTCATCGGTATAAAAAGCCTTAAAGATAGCTGTATGATGAGTAATAATCTGATGAGGATAACTTATAGAACGCGTAAAGGGATAAATATCAACCGGTCTTCCTATTGTAACACGTTCCATTAGTAGCTGTTCGTTACCCATTTGTGCACTTTGCATCACACCTAATTTTTGATGAAAGAGGGAATAATTGCCCTCTATTCTCACTTTTCCAAGTCGATAACCGAGCGCAGCAGATAGGTTTAGCTCTCGATAACCTGTGTTATTGAGCAGATAATGAGCAGTCTTCTGGTCGCCACTATTCCCATACATTCCCTGTAAACGCCATGCAAGACGCCCCTCTTGGAGCAAAGCTCCTTCGGCTTTTCCTACAAATGTATAGCGTTGCCCGTTGCTTCCGTACATCGTTCCGAGACTTCCTCCTATCCGGGTAGTGCCATATGGCAGGGCTTTTTGCTCCATAATGATGATACCACCAAGTGCTTCCGACCCATAACGAACAGACTCTGCACCCTTTACAACATCTATTCTATCGTAAGAATTCTTATCCACTTCGGGGGCATGATCGGCACCCCACTGCTGTCCTGTTAGTCTTGCGCCATTATTTACTACAAGTATTCTTGTACCATACATACCTTGAATGACGGGTTTTGCTATCGTTGTACCGGTTTGAATAGAACTAACACCGCTCACATGTTCCAACAATGAAGCTAACGACTTGCCCATTGCCAGCTCTATATGTGTTTGATCGATAGCCGAACTAATGGTATTAATGCTTGTAGGACGGTAACGTTCGGTTACAGTTACTTCCTTTAAGGATAGTGAATCCTTTACTTGTGCCTGAACTACTGTAGGAATAACGGTAGCAAGCAATAGGAATAATCTCCAAATAAGGTTATTCATAGCTTTGAAAATATACACACAGCAGGTCTATCGCTTACTCTAATAAGGAGATACAACACATGCTTAATGAATAACCTATAATGCCGACTGTCGGCACCATACAGTTGCATTACCTGTATTGCATGCTATCTTTAGAAGGATAGTATCTGCTTGAAAGATGCCAAAAGCATATAATCTCGGCATCGGTTAATAAAATAATTATAAAGGGAGGGATGACTATTCCTACACTGATATTAGTTCAATAAGTTGCAAACGGGATATGCGAATACAATCCATTAAACCCAATGAGGGCGTAAAACAGGAATAATCATCTGATTAAACAAACGAAAAAGGGGGTGAGTGTGAGTTGATAGACTCGACACAACGATAAACCAACAGTGTTTTAAAGAAATAAGGTTGATTTATCGTTACATGGATAATAGGGGTATAAGTAAAGTTTTTTGCTTCCTCTACCTTATGGAAAACGAAATCGCAAACGTAACAAACACCCTTAACTACCGTCTGGTGTTGGTGAGCAGTCTGCTTGCATTCGTTTGTGTTCAGGCTGTGTGTATGAAGAGATTTAAGACCAAGAGCACCTATGAATGCTATCAATAGCACCCATGCAGCCATCAGTCTGAATTGTTTTCTTTTCTTCATTAAAACATTTTTTTCGCCTAAACACGAATAAATATATCACAAAGATACGCTTAAAAAATGAATTGTACAATTACAATCCTTACTGTTTTATATTTTTAACGATAATCCAGTCGTTCTTGAAAACAAAAAGTTTCCTCAGATTTTGGAGGTTTATAAATCTGTCGGTAATTTTATATCAATAAATAACCCCATGTATATTCATACTCCACTTGATACTACATCGACGGGATTACCTGACATCCTATCTACCGATTAAATAAATATCCGAATATATTTTTCCTCAATTCGCAAAAAAGCTTGATTATTCATGCAGTCTTTTCAACATAATTTACTCCTTTTAATAAAAAGGAAAAATATATCTATGAACGTAGATATTGATATAGAAGCATGCAAGCAAGGAGAGCGGGAAGCGCTCGGAAATTTATACAAGGCATATTCCGGCAGATTAATGAGAATATGCCAGCACTATGTAATGGATGAAGGTATAGCAGAAGATATTCTGCATGATGCTTTTATTATTATCTTTACCTCAATAAAGATGCTGAAGGATAACTCGAAATTGGAGGGATGGATGATTACCATTGTACGAAATCTCTCTCTGAAGTATTTGCAAAATAACAGCAAAGACACGCTCCCTTTATCCGGTGTAGGCATCGAACTCACCGACAATAGTAATGCAGAACGACAGAACATTGAGCTGGATTTATTACTGTCTGCTATAGAAGCGTTACCGAAAGGGAATAGAGAAATCTTCAAACTCGCTGTTTTAGACGGTCTTTCCCACAAGGAAATAGGAGAACTGCTGGGTATTCATCCTCACAGTTCTTCTTCCCAGTTAGCCTGGGCAAAGAAGATGCTCCGTGCAATATTGATTAATTATTGGGCTTGGATTCTGCTTCCTGTACTGATACCTATATATATCTACTTCATAATGAGGAACAAATCTGTTCGGATATCCGAAAACGAATCTGCCACTATAGATACTCCTCCTATACAGGCGGAGCATATTCGCAAGCCATCGGAGGCTGTTCGAACAGAAACCTACAGTCCGGAAACAGAGCCATCGGCACTTCCTGTATCACCCAACACGAACACTCATCACAGTGATGTCCCGACAGAAGCTGCTGTTTCCATCCAAAAACTTCCTTCACGAACACCGGCTGACAGTATTGTCTTAGGCCAACAGCTACTGTCATTCAGGGCAGATTCCCTCCAAAATATGCCGTCTGCAGGGTATATCGGGCTACAAGACTCTTTGCTCTATGCTCCACAGATTTCCAAAGAGCGGCTGATAGCACAGCATAAAGAAATAAACACTCCTGCAAAAGAGAAGAAGAAATATCCTTGGACTTTCAACTTCGGCTATTCCTCGAACTCTTCAAGCGACAATATAGCTAACTTAAATTACTTATCGGTTATAGATTACGCAAATGGAAATGCATCAACCAGAATATATTCTTTGGGTGAATACATCGATTATCTTGACAGAAATCGTATGCTGATGGACTCTACAGAAAATCTAAAGTTACGCCAACTGGCTATTAACGACTTCCTCTCTGCCGACCAAAGCGTCAGCGAAAAAATACATCACTATCGTCCAAAGACCTACGGTATATTCCTTAACAAGCAATTAAGTCCCAAATGGACATTCGGAACAGGGCTGACTTATACAAGACTAAAGTCGGAATTTGAAAATCCATTCAATACAGATACACTGAAGAAAACGCAGAAGATAGATTACATTGGCATACCTTTACAAATAACCTACAGGCTTTGGAACAAGCGACGATTTAATGCATACACCACAGCAGGCGTAACGTTCGAAGTGCCGATACACAGTTCTCTCACTAAAGAGTTTATCATTACTTCCGATTCCTCTTTTACAGTAAAAGGTGATATCCGCCCACAATTCCAGTGGTCGGTAAATGTTGGCTTGGGATTACAATACCAAATTATCAAACCTCTCAGCCTATATTTTGAGCCCAACTTATTCTATTACTTCAAGAATGGCAGCAGAATTCAGACCTACAGAACGGAACATCCGTTTAGCTTCAGCATACCTTTCGGATTAAGATTAACATGGTAATCAATTAATAATTATCGAAAATATGAAATACTTAAACGCAAAAAAGAGCCTATTGGCACTTGGCTTTCTCGGAGTAATAACGGCATGCTCTTCGGAACATACCGTAGTAGGAAACATCAAGGTATCAAATGTCAGTACATCCGACTGTAAAACGGCTACATCCAAAGGAGAAACAACTCCTGAAAGCGACACTGATATTTACGGAAGGAATACCACTTTACGCATGCTTATGGGAGAGGATAACGTCATTGACGCACAGTTTACTGACGTGATGGATAACTGCGGAATAAAGCAGTTACACGTAGATGCGACTTACATCGATAACAAACTTGTGTTAATTCTTTATCCCGATCGTGATATGCTCACTGATTGTGTTTGCATGTACGACGTGAATTTTAAGCTCACCAACCTGCTTCATGGAAGCTATCAACTGGAAATATATCACACAACTTCCAACAAACAGACCACTCCGTCCAACAGAATATATCAAGGAAGCGTAGTTTTAGAAAAACACAAGGCAATAACACTAACCCTGCCCCGATAGTTTTCCTGCTGCAGAGCTTTATCAAGCGGTATGCTTTTATCAGGCATACCGCTTTATTATGAAATAAAATTCAAAAAGATAGCAGTCTTTTACCAACAGGCGTATCTATTATTTGTGTGGATATACAGTTCACTCCTGCTTCAATTCAACCATTTAAAGATACAGCCAATGCAAGCAAGACATTTAGACAGAAAAAGATATTTTGAAGACTCAGCTATCACTACAGCCCGCTTTTATCTTCCCTATATCAAAAGATTTCACGATATAACAAAACATAGTAGAATATTGGAAATAGGATGTAGTGAGGGTGGCAACTTAAAGCCTTTCGCACAAATGGGATGCCAAGTTTGGGGAATAGATATGGCTCCGACACGAATAAAACAAGCCGAACAGTTCTTTGAAGAAGAAAAGTTGGAAGGAAAATTCACGTGTACCGACTTTTTACTGCTTCCTGCTCCAAATGAATACGACGAAAAGTTTGATATAATCATTCTGCATGATGTCATAGAGCATATTCCCGACAAGTATTCCTTCCTTTGCCATCTACGCAGGTTTATGGAGACAAGCGGAGTTCTATTCATTGCCTTCCCTGCATGGCAAATGCCTTTTGGAGGACACCAACAAATCTGCCGTAACAGGATATGGTCGAAAGTTCCTTTCTTTCACTTACTTCCCGCTGCTTGGTACCGTTTCATTTTAAAGCAACTGGCAGGAGAAGATGACGGCATCATCAAGGAACTTCTCTATATCAAGCAGTGCAGATGCTCTATCGAACGATCCGAGAAAGTAATCAAACAGGCTTGTTTATTCGTCCAAAACCGACAACTTTGGCTCATTAACCCGCACTATCAACAAAAATTCGGACTGTCCCCCATGAAATTACATTGGGTCATCTCGCAACTTCCTCTTATAAGAAATTTCTGTTCTACATCTTGTTTCTACCTATTAAAGCTACCATAAACCTACCGTAATACAGACTATCATCACCAACATTACCTTTTATGGAGAAAGAAACCTGTTTCTTCTGGAAGCCGGCAACAGTATAGGGATGTAACCTATATCTTAGTTCGGAAGAAGATGTCATGGTAAAAGGGCATATTGCCACGCAACCAAATACCGTTTTTACAGTACAAGAAGTACCTTTTAGCGTGCAAAAGGTTGATGTATTACAGAAAAATATGTTTTTCTTTTATTTGCCGTCAGTTTTAACAATTCGTGTAAATAACTATCAATAAAAGACTTATAAGCCCAAGAAACGTGATGATATGACAGCAACGTCATAAATTATAGTCCCTTCTTCCATCACCTCTTTTTATACTTTTGCTGCTATGCCGTCATTAAAAATATCTTGTAATCACTTTATATTCAGAAGTTTGCGCAGATTATTAAAAGTGATGGTAGTCCATAATGGTTTTATTAACTCACTTATAACATAAAAAAGGGTACTCTATGAAAGAGTACCCTTCGGCTGTTTCTGTGATCCGCATGGGGCTCGAACCCATGACCCCAACATTAAAAGTGTTGTGCTCTACCAGCTGAGCTAGCGGATCTCCATAATTGCTTTTTGCTTTAAAAGCGAGTGCAAAGGTAGTTATTTTATTTTATAGTACCAAAAATATTCCGGCTTTTTTCCTAAAACCTACTATTTACTAATAAGGACTGAAGCCGATTTTACAAGGAGATTTCGTGCCCATACCAGTACAATAATAGAGGTTATCAAGCCTACGGCAGCATCAATCCACGTGAAATCCCATATATATGAGCATGTCAATCCTATGATAACACCTATTTTTGTAAGCACATCGCTCAGCACATGCAAGTAGGCCGCATGATTATTGGGGTTATCCTGCAGGTGGCTTGTGTGCAAAGCCTTTGCACTAACCACATTCACCACCAGCCCGATAATGGCGATTAGGAAGGCCATGGGGTAGTTCTCCATATGGTGATGCACCTCCATGTGCTCGATACTTTCATGGAATATAAAGAAAGACATTAGCAATAATAAGATACCACTCGCAAAAGCAGAGAGCTGCATAACCTTCTCCGAGCTGTAAATCGTGATGCCTTTTCGTTCTTGTTTCCGAACAAAATAATAGGCATACCAATTTAATCCTATCAGCAAAACGTGCGATGCCATGTGTACACCATCGGCTACCAAAGCTGTAGAATGAGACAGGAAACCTATAATTATCTCACCCAACATGACAACAAAGGTAAGGGCTACCACGAAAATCGTTCTGCTTTCTGCTTGTTTATATTTGTAATTTATTTCGTTTTCCATCTTATTCTCACTTCTAAAAGCATTCTTTTAGGCCAGTATCCCAAAGTGTTTAAAGGCATTCAGAATACCGTCTTCATCCACAGAAGTTGTTATGTAATCTGCCACAGCCTTCAAATCGTCAGCACCATTACCCATCGCCACGCCGATTCCGGCAGCCTCTATAATACCTAAATCATTGCTGCCATCGCCAAAGGCTATGCACTCGCTTGCATCGATTCCTATCCCTTCTATAAACTTTTTAAACGTTACACCTTTATTAATACCACGTGGAGCAATATCTGTAAAGTCGGGATGCCAGCGTATCGACACACAACTATGCAGCAAAGGCATAATGGCTTTCTCGGCTTCTTCCGAGAAAAACGGCGACATTTGCAAGATAGGAGTTTCTAAAACAGGCTCCACCGGCTCGGTAATATCCACACTATCCACCCCCAAATCGTGAACAAAAATGTCGGTAAACACCTTTTTATAATTATAGATTACTACCTTGTCTCGCCCTCCGATAGCCAAAGCATAGTCGCGTTCCTTAGCGTCTTGTATCATCCGCATTACATCTTCTTTTTCTATTTCCTTACAAAAGATGTCTTTATCGCCTATAAAAGCCAGCGCTCCATTGAAGGTTATGTAACCGTCGATGAGTGGTTTTATGTCGCCAAGATTAGTGATTAGAGCAGTAGGGCGGCCTGTTGAGATAAAAATTTTTATCCCCCTTTCCTTTGCTTTTGTTATAGCTGCTACCGTACTATCAGGGATTTTATGTGTTCTGAACGACACTAATGTTCCGTCTATATCAAAAAATGCAGCTTTAATCATTCTCTTTTTCATTTAATTGAGATACAAAGATACTAATTTTCTTTTGAATGAAGAGGAAGAAACACGCCTGTTCGGGATAAGAATTTATATTCTTGCAAACACAAGGTATAGGCAAGCGGCTATTCTTGGTAGTTGCCTTTAAACAGGTGTTGAGTACCAACACCTGTGGAGTTATGCCATCACTCCGCAGGTGTTCCATACTAACTCCGCCAAAGAAAGCAGATGATATAACGGGTATGCTGAAACTACTGCCTGAGAAATGGATGCTCCTTCACTTTTAATTTAAATTAACTCCGACATGGCACAATTGTTACCTTTTCGGCTTTTTGCATCTTCTACCTTTGCAACCAAAATGAGAATAACATTCAATATAAAATAAACAGAAAACATTATGGCAGAAAACAAGATGTTTTGTTTCCAATGTCAGGAAACAGCAAGAGGTACAGGTTGTACTATTCAAGGTGTATGTGGCAAGAAGTTTGATACCAGTCGCTGGCAGGATTTATTACTTTCCGTAGTTCGAGGTATAGGCTCTATCGCTCATACACTTCGCGAAAACGGTATAGAAACGAACCGGGAAGTGGGCGATTATATCGTTAATTCGCTCTTTATCACTATCACAAACGCCAACTTTGACGACCAAGCTATCCTTGCAGCTGTTGATAAAGGCATCGAATTAAAGCACGAATTGATTCGTTTTGCAGCCGAAAACAATGTTGCATTACCTGATTATCAGGAAGTGAAATGGGGCGGAGAGAAGTCTGATTATGAAGCAGAAGGCAACCGCGAAACCGTTCTTCGTACAGAGAATGAGGACATTCGCTCTCTAAAAGAGCTTACCGTTCTCGGCTTAAAAGGTATGGCTGCTTACTACGAACATGCCAGTAACCTACAGGAAAGAAACGAAGAAATCATCGCTTTCGTGGAAAAAGCGCTCTGCATCATTACTAATCCGGACGCTAAACAGGATGAATTGTTGGGCATTGTATTAGAAACAGGTAAGTTCGGTGTAGATGCTATGGCTCTTCTTGATAAGGCAAACACACAGAGTTATGGTAATCCGGAGATTACAAAGGTAAACATTGGTGTTGGTAATCGTCCCGGAATCCTGATTTCCGGACATGACTTAAAGGACATAGAGCAGCTCCTTGAACAGACGGAAGGTACAGGAATCGATGTCTATACACATGGAGAGATGCTTCCGGCACACTACTATCCGCAGCTGAAAAAGTACAAACACTTAGTGGGTAACTACGGAAATGCTTGGTGGAAACAAAAGGAAGAGTTCGAAACATTTAATGGTCCTATCGTCTTTACTACCAATTGTATCGTTCCTCCATCACCAAAAGCATCGTATTCTGACCGTGTTTACACAACAAATGCTGCCGGTTTCCCGGGTTGGAAGCACATTGTTGCTGACGAAAACGGTAAGAAAGACTTCTCTGTTGTTATCGAACAGGCTAAGAATTGTAAAGCTCCAACAGCTATAGAACACGGAGAAATCGTCGGAGGATTTGCTCATGCGCAGGTATTTGCCATAGCTGATAAGGTTGTAGAAGCTGTTAAGAGTGGTGCTATTCGTAAGTTTATCGTGATGAGTGGTTGCGATGGTCGCATGAAGAGTCGTGATTATTACACCGAATTTGCAAAACAATTGCCTTCAGATGTAGTTATTTTGACAAGTGGTTGTGCTAAATTCAAGTACAATAAACTAAATCTTGGCGACATAAACGGTATTCCTCGTGTGCTGGATGCAGGTCAATGCAACGACTCTTATTCATGGGCTGTTGTGGCATTGAAGCTAAAAGAAATCTTCGCAGCAAACGATATCAACGACCTTCCAATAGAGTTTAACATCGCATGGTACGAACAAAAGGCTGTAATCGTGCTGCTTGCGCTCCTTCATTTAGGTATAAAGAATATTCATATTGGCCCAACGCTGCCGGCATTTGTTTCTCCAAACGTACTAAAGATATTGGTAAACAACTTCGGTCTTGGTGGCATTACAACCGTAGAAGAGGACTTAAAGAGGATGGTTGGTTAATTATTGTTGTTAGGAAATATTTTTAAAAATTGCATAAGGGAGCCTTTTTCCGGCTCCCTTTCTTTATAAAATAAAAGTAAGCATTACTTTTTTAATACATAAAACACCTCAAAAAGGACGTTAATAAATTTAATCTTTTTAGCATTATACTTGCTACAATCCATATTTTTTAGTACTTTTGCACCGATAACTACCCCAGTAAGCTGATTCAGATAGTGAGAAAAGTATATTTCACATTACTATTATCGCTCATAATTTGCATTGGATGCCAGTTCAAATGGTCGTCGAATGAGCAGAAACCTGATGATGAACTCATCAAGATAGAGCGTTATGACCGTTTGGAATATCGATATCTTACCATCGGAGATTACTCCGCTCTCCAACAGATGAACACAGAATACCCTGTAGAAACACGAACTCTGATAGAAGATGTATTAAAAATAGGACAGATAACGGAATCAGATATCAACACCCGTTTCCTAAAATTCTATCAGGATACTACCTTACAAACTATCATTTCATCCGTAGAATCTCAATACAACAATATGGATGATGTACAACGAGGCTTAAGTCTGGCATTTGCAAAGCTCAGGCATTACATTCCCGACATAGAGATACCAAAGGTATATACACAGATTTCTGCACTCGACCAGAGCATCGTTGTGGGTAATGGGAAGATAGGTATTTCACTCGATAAATACCTTGGGGAGAACTATCCCATCTATGCCAAGTACTACATCAAGCAGCAACGCGAACAGATGAAGCGTGAATACATTCTGCCGGACTGCCTGATGTTCTACCTAATGAGTGTTTACCCTCTCCGTAACTTTGAGATCCGACCGCAATATGAACGCGATCTTCACGTGGCAAAGATAGAATGGGTGGTCAATAAAGTAATCGGAAAGAGCTTCTATAAAGGCAAATACATCGATATGGTTACCAACTATATGAAAGATAATCCTAAAACAAAGTATGCAGAATTATTAGAGCTCACCGATCTATCCGGCCTTACTCCTGCTAACAGCAATGACATAAAATAGTTTCATAAGGCTTTAAAAGTATCATAGAAACACATGCAAACAATAAAAAAAGAGAATAGGTTATCAAACTTATTCTCTTTTTTATCTCTTAGATTTTCCTTTAGGAAAACTTACTTTAACAGCTCTTCTATCTGTGCTGCAATATTACTTATCTTCTCTGTCGGCTCAAAACGAGCAACAACCTGCCCTTTTTTATTAATCAAGAATTTTGTAAAGTTCCACTTGATATCTGCATTTTCCTTATAATTAGGATCGGTTTCCGACAACATTTTATCAAGTATCGGATAAAGAGGATGGCTCTCGTCCCACCCTGCAAAGCCTTTCTGCTCTTTCAAGAAAGTAAATAAAGGTTCGGCATCACTGCCATTTACCTTAACTTTCTTAAACCGAGAGAACTGTGTTCCATAAGTAAGTTTACAGAACTCATGAATACTTTCATCGGTACCCGGTGCTTGTTGCCCGAACTGATTACATGGGAAGTCTAATACTTCAAACCCCTGTGAATGATATTTTTCATACAAAGCTTCAAGCTCTTCATACTGTGGAGTAAAGCCACATTTAGTAGCTGTATTCACTATTAACAACACTTCGTTAGCATATTCCTTTAAAGATACGCCTTTTCCTTTTCTATCTTTCACAGAAAATTCATAAACTGTTCTCATCCTATTATAAATGTATTGTCCAAATATTTAATTCTTACATTGAATCCGATTACAAAAGTAATTAATTTGAGAGAAATACACAAAGAATAATAAAGGTAAGTTGTAAAGAGAATATTGTTTGCTTCTTTTAATCTCATAGTTTTTATTACTTTTGCCGAATATAAACCTACATGGGACGTATGAATACAAAAATAACCTTTGATGGTTTGGATAAGAGCCAATTACCTATCGTGCAGGCAGCCGTTGGCTACCACCTTGTGCTGGCTCCTCCCGGATGTGGAAAGACGCATATCCTTGCCGAACGCGTCCGCTTTGCCCATGAGCAGGGTATTCCTTTTCAGGATATGCTCTGTCTTACTTTCACCAATCGTGCAGCACGGGAGATGACATCGCGCATCGAACAGGCTTTCCCAAATATCGACACCTCCGCACTTCAGGTGGGAAATGTCCACCATTTCTGTTCACGTTTCCTGTTCGAAGAGAACAGAATTGCTTCCGATGCCTCCATCATCGACGACGAGGAAGCCATCAGTATCATCGCAGATTATAAGAACGAGGATGACAGTTCGGTTATAAACGACTACAAACGCTTCAGAGGCTACCAGCAGATTATCTTCTTCTCGCACCTCATGTACCAGATGAAACACCGCCATAGCTGGGAACTTTACCTGCATCCGGAGTGCCTGAACGACGATGATCGCGAGGCCATCCGATACTTCTGCAACACGCAGAAGATGACTTTCAACGAACAGGCTATCCTCGAAATCTATGCCCATGCCGAAACATACATGGACGATATTTATACCTTTGGCGTGAGCCGCGACCTTGCCGCAAAGATGAAAGCTCTCCTCGACAAGATGTATTACGCAGCCTGCTATGAGAAAGCCAAGACAGAAAACCATCTTCTCGACTTCGAAGACCTTCTTCTTTTTACCTATGACGTGTACAAAAAGGATACTTCTTGCAAGCGTTATCCATGGGTACAGGTGGACGAGGTGCAAGACCTTAACAACATGCAACTGGCCATTATCGACCTGCTCACTGACACTTCTCAACCACTCGTAATGTATTTAGGCGACGAACAGCAGGCTATCTTCTCTTTCATGGGGGCCAAAGCCGATGTACTCAACACGCTCAAATTAAGATGTAAGGGGAACATCCACCACCTTATGCAGAACCATCGCTCACCCAAATATCTCCTCGATGTATTCAACACCTATGCCGAAAAGCAATTAGGCATTGACCCACAACTATTGCCGATAACCGCAAGTACTGAGCAGGATACAGCCGGTAATTTAAGTATTCTCACGGCCAAAGACTTTGAAAGCGAGATAAAGCAGACCGTAGAACTTGCGCATTCTCTCTATAAATCGCACCCAAACGAGCGAACAGCCATCATTGTGAATGCAAATATCGATGCCGACAAGCTGAGCAAACACATGGATACTCTTGGCTTGCATCACTTCAAAGTGTCGGGGCGCGACCTCTTCGATACCCCCGACATGAAGCTCCTTTTGGCACACCTCAGCGTAATTGCCAACGAGCATAACTTCATTGCGTGGACACGTATCATGAAAATAGCAAAAGTACTGGAGACAAATGCCCTGTCCCGACGCTTCAATAAGGCGCTGAAACAGTTGGCATTATCGCCCACTGACCTGCTTAATTATGATAAGAGCAGCTATGTTATGGAGTTCCTAAAAGCGTATCAGGAGGAGGATATCGTTGTTTTCGATACCGAAACGACGGGACTGAATGTCTTCGACGACGACATTATAGAAATTTCTGCCATCCGAATAAAAGGGGGAGAAATCATAAGCGAGCCACTCGACCTTTATCTTTACACTGACCGCCCCATCCTAAAACTATTGGGCGAAAAGGAGAATCCGCTTTACGATCTTTACCACCAAAAGCTCCGTGAGGGAACGTTACTGCAGCCGGCAGAAGCTCTTCGGCAGTTTATCGACTTCATCGGCGACAGCACTTTACTGGGACACAACGTGAATTACGACTATAACATCCTCGATAATTGCCTGAAACGCCATGCCAATACTTCCATGACCGCTCTTCCCAACCGCTGCTTTGACAGCTTGAAGCTAATCCGATTGCTCGACCCTTCGCTACGTTCTTACAAGCTGGAGCACCTTCTTGAACGCTTTAACCTTAAAGGAGAGAACAGCCATCAATCTATAGATGATGTGAAAGCAACGATTAGTTTGGTGGATTACTGTGCCTCATTGGCTCGGCAAAAGGTAGCCGCACAAATGGAATTTATCAATAATCCAAAGGTGAAAAAGATTATCCGCAAGCTGAAATCGAACTATAATCCCATCTATCAGCATGCTATACAGCAGTTATATAAGCTCCGAAATGACGACACTTTAGCACTGAACGAGGCCCTCGACAATGCTTATAGAGCTTTTCTTGCCGATGGTTTGATAGATAAAATAGACCGGATAGACTACGTAAACCGCTATATAGCCATTGATTTAATAGATAATAAGAAGACCAAGAACTGTCTTTACGAGCAACTCTCAAGCTATATAATGGACCTGAATACCATGAAAGAAAGCGATTTTTGTAATAGTAAAAGCATTCAGGAACGTGTTTATGTTACTACCATCCACAAAAGCAAAGGGCTTGAGTTCGAGAATGTTATTGTGTTCGATGCCGCCGACGGTCGTTTCCCAAATGCTTTCAACAAATCGAAACAGGCCGACGAGGAGGATGCCCGCAAGTTTTATGTAGCCATCTCACGCGCCAAGAGGCGGCTATTCATCACCTTTGCACAGCAACAGACCGACCGTTATCACAATGTTCACACCCGCGAGCTGACACCTTTCATGAACTCCATAGCAGGATATTTTAACCTGACACATCATTAAAAACATGAAATATATAATCGGTAAGGCGGAATACGCCGACGAGATGGCTTGGCTCATCATGGAGGCGATGAACCATGACTGCTGCAGGTGGTTTATGGGAGAGGGGCATACGTTGGCAGAGTTTCATACGATGATGACCGACCTCGTGAAAATCGGCAACTCCCTTTACTCGTACAAAAATGTAATCATGGCTGTAGATACGGACAAGAGTAGCCCTGTCCTTGCAGGAATATGCCTTTGTTACGACGGAAGCAAGGCGCAACACCTCCGCCTTTCCTTTGAAAACGAGATGCTGAAACGGTTCCGGAAAGACTATAGCCAGTTGCCTTACGAGACCCAAAAGGGAGAGTTCTACATCGATACGCTCTGCGTAAAGGCAGAATACAGAGGTCGGGGAATTGCCACCACGCTGCTAAAAAAGGCGATACAAAAGGGCGAATCCTTATCCTTACCCGCCACACTGCTTGTGGATGAAGGTAATCCGCAGGCAGAAAAACTGTATCACCGTGTCGGTTTCAAATTCCATTCACACGACTTATGGGGAGGACACAGAATGAAACGGCTGATATATACCACTGCCCGCTAAGCATTCAAGCCTTGAAGTTATTTCCGAAGGAATCTTTGTCAAATAGAACTAAACCATTAGCTTTATAGCACATTTTTCATAATTACATTTTTAAATTGATTGAAATAGGGAGTCGGCGGTACTCTTTTTTCATGCTTTAGAAATGAATTATGTACGAAAACAGAATAGAAATTCTCCTGCCAACACAGCTTGTCGGCTTTGCTTTTATTGTAAACTGTTTTCACCTCTCCTTTTTTTATATAAACCATAACAAGGAAAGAATACTGTTTATTGCAACATCCTGTTTATCAACGGATTGAAATAAAGCTCACAAAGAGCATCTTTTACCGGGTAAAAAGCCACCTTTTACATCATTATAGGTGCCCCTTTTCCTCATTATCTGCCATAGATTGCGGGGAAAAAGCACATAGAACAAAAAACTATCTGCCTTTTGTAATAGAAAAAGAAAATGGGAATGAATAGCTAAAGCCAATCATTCCCATTTAATTTCTTTTTATGTTACGAAACTTTTAATCTGCAAATTGCTTAGAAGTTATAGTAAACACCGAACTTGATGTTGTTACCATCAAGGTCAAGACCCCAAGCATTTGAGCTCTCGTTAGCACCATGAGCCTTTTCGTTCTTGTAACCTAAGAAACCTACATGAGCAACAAAGCTAACCTTCTTGTTCAAGTTTACTGCAATACCCGGCTTAATACCGATGCTCCACTCATTGCTTGAATCGTCTACATTACGGTCTTTTGCATAGTCAGACTTGTTGAAATGTGTGTAACCGAAAGCACCATCAGCAAATACATTTACATACTTTGTGTGAACAAAAGTGTAACGAATGTAAGGGCTTACAGTAAAATAACTGTGCTCATGCTCTGTGTTCTCGATGTTTACAGGTTTACCTTTACCGAAACCGATAGTGGTACCAATAGCCCAATCCGGGTTAATATTGTAACCAACTTCAGGTACAATTTCAAACGTTGTCTTGCTATCGCCACCTGCAACCTTTGTAGATCCGATACCAACAGCACCACCAACATACACCTGTGCGCTTGCAGCTACTGCTATGAAAGCTGCAACTAAAGTCATCATAATCTTCTTCATGATAATAAAACTTTTAATGTTAAACTGAAAATTATTTCTTATTACAGAGCCATGACTCGTACCTTACGAGACACAATCTGCGCTTTAATGGGGGCAAATTTAGGTATTTTCCGAGCAAAGTTCCAAACTTTCTAATCATTTTTCACACGACAAGACTAAAGAAACGTTAATACCTTGTATGCTCACATTATTATAATTAATTTTGTACTTATAATATATAACAGCCCCCACTGAAACAAGCGAGGGAGCAAATATGAAGATAAAAAAGGATGGAAGCAAACAATAAACCGGTTCTTGTTGCAGGTCCCTGCGTGATAGAGAGCCCGGACTTACTATGTCAAGTGGCCGAAGAACTTGTAAGGCTCAACCGAAAGTATGATATAGACATTATTTTCAAAGCCAGTTTCGACAAGGCCAACCGCACCAGTCTGAACTCGTTCCGAGGGCCGGGAATGTATCAAGGCCTGTCGATGTTGGACGATATTAAGCAGAAGTATGGCTTGCGATTGCTCACCGACATCCATGAAAGCAATCAGGCAGGGCCTGTGGGCGAGGTGGTGGATGTTATTCAGATACCGGCTTTCCTGTGCCGGCAGACCGACTTGCTGGTGGCCGCAGCCAAAACAGGAAAGGTTGTGAATATCAAGAAAGCCCAGTTCCTGAGTGGCAGAGATATGGTTTATCCCGTACAGAAGTGTACCGAAAGCGGAGCAAAGGAGGTATGGCTCACCGAACGGGGCAACAGTTTCGGGTATAACAATCTGGTTGTGGACTTCCGAAACATAGCCGATATGAAAGAGATTGTTCCTACCGTACTCATGGACTGCACCCATAGCGTGCAGCGACCCAGTGCCGGCAGTGGCAAGACAATAGGCGATCGCAAGTTCGTCCCCTCAATGGCATTGGCCGCAAAGGCCTTTGGGGCTACGGGATATTTCTTCGAAGTACACCCTAACCCCGACAAAGGGCTCTCTGATGCCGCCAACATGCTGGAGCTGAACAAATTGGATAACCTGATTGGGGAGCTGTTAAAGTAAAAAGACATGGACAAGTCAGAGGAAAGAATGAGGAATGTACGCGCCTATGCTGTGCAGTGTATTCAGGAAGAAGCCGACGCGACACTAAAGTTAATTAGCCAACTGGATGAGAATTTTGACAAGGCAGTGGAACTGATGTTCCATTGCAAAGGAAAGGTAATCGTTACCGGCGTAGGCAAGAGCGGACACATCGGAGCCAAGATAGCAGCTACACTTTCTTCGACAGGTACACCTGCCTTTTTTGTAAATCCCCTCGATGTCTTCCATGGCGACCTCGGCGTAATGACCAAAGACGATGTGGTTTTAGCCTTGTCGAACTCCGGGCAGACCGACGAGTTGCTGCGCTTTATCCCAATGGTGCTGCACATGAATATCCCCATCATCGGCATGAGCGCCAACCCTAAGTCGCTCCTTGCAAAGTATTCTACCGTACATATCAAGGTTTGGGTGGAGAAAGAAGCCTGCCCTTTAAACCTTGCTCCAACGAGCTCTACCACCGCTGCCCTCGTCATGGGAGACGCACTGGCCGTATCGCTGATGCAGGTACGCAACTTCAAGCCACAGGATTTTGCACAGTTCCACCCGGGTGGCGAGCTTGGCAAACGGCTCCTTACAACCGCACAGGACGTAATGCTGTCAGAGAATCTGCCGATTATCCCGAAAACTATGCACTTGGGCGAGGCAATTATCCATGTAAGTAAGGGGAAATTAGGACTGGGCGTATCGCTCAACAAGGAAGAGAAAGTAATAGGACTGATTACAGACGGCGACATTCGACGTGCCATGGAGAAGTGGCAATCAGAGTTCTTCGACAGAACAGTGGAGGACATTATGACCACACAACCTAAGACCGTGCTTCCTGAGACGAAGATTTCCGACATTCAGAACATCATGCACAAGCATAAAATTCACACAGTGCTCGTCTGCAACAAAAAGGGGCATCTACTCGGTGTAGTGGATCATTATAGCTGTATGCTATAACTAACGATACAGAGATTAAAAGTGATTTTGGGAAAAATTAAATGGATAGCAGGCCTTTGCACTGTATTATGCATAGGCTGTACGAAGGCGTTGCAGGCAAAAGGCGTTGAGAAGATAACGCCGGACAGGCAGAACAACATAACAATAATGGCTGACAAGGAGCGCGCCGACTCGCTCATCGTCAATCAATTAAGGGCGAAGGGAGTTAGCTTTTCGCACAACAATTCCGTTACTTTGCTAATGAACGGTAAGGAGAAGTTCGATGATTTATTCAAGGCCATTGATCAGGCACGCTCCAGTATTCACTTGGAATACTTCAATTTTCGTAACGATTCTATCAACAGTGAACTGATAAAGCACCTCTCGGCAAAGGCAAAAGAGGGGGTAGAGGTACGGGCTGTGTTCGATGGGTTTGGCAACTTCAGCAATGACAGCCCCATGAAGAAGAAACATCTGAAAGCTATTAGGGCACAGGGCATTGAGATTGCAGAGTTCAAACCCATCCGTTTCCCTTGGATTGATACTGTTTTTAACCGAGACCACAGAAAAATTGTGGTCATTGATGGCAAGGTGGCCTATACCGGTGGCATGAATGTAGCCGACTATTACATAAAAGGTACAAAGGTTGTTGGCTCTTGGCACGATATGCACTGCCGCATAGAAGGAGACGAAGTAAACACGCTGCAGAAGATTTTTCTGCGTATGTGGTACATCGCTACAGGGCAGAAAGTAAGCGGAGCAAAGTACTATAGGGGTATCTCAAATGCCGATTACATCAAGGGATTAAGGCCCGATACTACCGCAACCGTCGGCCGGAAGATGGTGGGAATCATTAATCGCGAGCCGCATACTACAAAGGATATCATCAGATACTTCTATATAAAGGCGATTAATGACGCTAAAGACAGCATCAAACTCATCAATCCTTATTTTACATTAACCCACAAACTAAAGAAAGCCTTGCGTAATGCATCCCGGCGTGGCGTAAAGGTCGAGATACTGTTAAGCGTGAAGAGCGATATTCCTCTTACTCCCGACTGTGGATTTTACAATGCACACCAGCTCATGAAGCAGGGGTGTATAGTCTGGCTTTATCGTCCCGGCTTTCATCATACGAAAATTATCATGGTGGACGGAGCCTTCTGTACAGTTGGGTCTGCCAACCTGAATGCACGCAGTTTACGTTGGGACAGGGAGGAGAACGCCGTTATCATAGATAAGAACACAACGAAAGAGCTGGATAATTTATTTGAAAACCAAAAGAAAGACTGCTTTCAATTAACCCCGAAAACATGGAAAGAATTCCGCACACCATGGCAAAGATTTCGCGGATGGTTTGCACATTTGCTCTCCCCTTTACTGTAAAAACAGCGTTCTCAGCTACTGGTAAAAGGGAAAAACATTCCTGTAAAAAGGAAAAATATTCCAGTAAAAGGGAGAAACCATACCTATACCTCTTCCCGGAAACTTTCTGATTCTGACTTATCCTCTATTTTTTCACGATACATTCCGGCAAGTATTTATGTGTTCGTCCACAATGTTAAAGGCGAAAAAAAGAGGGAGAGAAAGCCTTGTTATATAACAAAAAAAGCATATATTTGCGACATAGAATAATGAATAGGGAATTTTTCTATTCATTATTAGTATTCTGAGGTTGCCGCATCCTGTGGCAACCTCTTTTCTTTTTCCAACTTATTCCGTCGTTTTGTACTCTCTTCCGAAAACCTAAACAGACATAATAAAAGCCGACTACGCTCCCCGTGTAGTCGGCTTTTATCTATTTTTCTTCTTCAATGATTTCGGCATCTTCTATATTATCGTCAATAGCTGAAGCCTGAACAATTGGATTTTTCTTATCAAAAGTACTCTTAACACGCACAATGCGGAAGAGTACCGCCAATTCTATTACACCATAGAAAATACATAACCAACCGATAATCAGTAGCGGCAGGCTGGCAACCTCCATAGGCTTCGTAATCAGAATTACAGAAAACACAAGGATAGCCGTCGGAAATAGCCAGTAATAAAAAGGTACATGAGCATATTGTCGCGACGCTCCCAAGTTCAGATACTGATTAATTGCTCCCAATATAAGCGCAGCGGCAAGCACATATACAAGACCTGTCATGAAGGTATTGGGAATCATTGCGAGAATAACGCCCAACACAATGCTGCCGATACCAACAAGAGGGAAGGTAGGTTTTTTCAGGTCGAGTGTCTCTCCTGGCTGTAGTTTGGCCTGCAATCTGCCCATTTTATCCTTTTCCAGATAGTAACCTATGCAGGAAATGAGTCCGGAAACGAAGAAAAGTCCACCCACACAAATGGTTAGCCACGTCATCGTCTCCTCACGATATTGAATGAGGAGGAAACCTATTACCATCATAATGATGGCTCTGATTGTTGCTATTAATGATAATTTCATGCTACAAAATTACAAATAAAGTTTAGTATCAAACTGTTAGCCCCGATATTTTTTACTACATTTGTACAAAAATACGGAGCAAAAGGATTCAAAATGACCAAATTATACTTAGTTAGACACGGAGAAACAGAGGACAATGCCACCCATATCATGCAAGGACAAACGCATGGCAAGCTGAACGACAAAGGGATAGCACAGGCAAAGGAACTGGCCTTAAAGTTAAAAAATACCCCCATCGACCTCTTTGTTTCGAGCGATCTGCATCGCAGCATCCACACCTGTGAGTTGATTGCAGCAGAACATCCCCACAAAACCGTCATAACCACTCCCTTGTTACGTGAACGCGATTGGGGCTCTTTCACAGGAAAATACATCCCCGACCTATCGAATTTGTCTGACCCTTCCCTCTGGCCCGACGATATAGAGCCGCTGGAAGCAATGAAAGACAGAGCCGAAAATTTTCTTCATTGGCTGAGAACAGCCTATCAAAACAAAACTATTTTAGCTGTAGGCCATGGCATTATCAACAAAGCCATCCAAAGTGTATATTACAACAAACCGATGAAAGAGATTCGTCCGATGACTAACTGCGAGGTAAGAATACTGGAACTTTAGCCTCCATAAGTAGAAAGGTCAATGAAAAAGAAGTTACAATTATCTTAACTGTGTGTCGGCAGGCATCACATTAGACTTCCATACCCACAACTCACCGACTTGGAAACGGACTTGTATTTTAGTGCCTTTATCGAATAATATCTGCCCTTTTTCACCAGGCTGCAGCATATATACATCTCCGGTATTCAGCCCGTTGATAAGCGTTGAATCCTTACGATTAGCCGCATCGGCTGTAGGAAGCACATCCAACATATCTACACTACGTACCCCGAAGCATGCTTCCCGAATAGAAACTTGCCCCATTCGGTCGTTCTGAAATCCAGCATTACTCTCGTTTACAGCCTTGATACGTTGGTCGCCACTACTATCCTGCTCTGCCCATACCACCTTTTGTTGTGTAGCTTTATTATCACGAGAAGATGGAATAGCCTGTGAATTTGTGTTTTTACAACTCCCAAACGTAAACATCGGAATACATAAAAGATATATTAACTTCATACCTCATTAGTCTATAATGGATGCAAAGGTACTATATTTTTATAAAAACAATAGAAACATAAATATCTAAATATGAAAGTTTTAGTATCATTTAGCGTTTTAATTCATAAGAACTATCTCCCCCCTGCCCTTCTTAAACGGCCCATAAAAGCCCTCCTTAGCATTCATCAGTTCGAACTATTAAAATGAGTTTAATTATTATTCTATCACACTTTTATTTGTGAAGAACATTAAAAATACATCGTTGAAGAGTATTTTTCGAGCTTCTCTATTTGGTCGTATGCGTTTTTCTTGCTAATTTTGTAGCATGGTTAAGAAATTGATTGTTCCGAATTATGATTTTAAATAGGCTTAGTTTTTAGTTATTAAATGTAAGAGTTATTGATACAACATCAATACTTTTGAATTATTAGTTAAAGGTAGAGATTGCTTTAATCAGGAAAAACACAATAAGCTGCTATCTCTGCAGCTGGGAGGTGCAAAACAAGGAAGAAACATTCCTTTTGTTTTGCACTTCTTTCATTTAGCAATACACTATAAATACAAAAAAACACAAAAGGTGGTCTGAGCTTTCTGCCCTTCCAAATACCCATTACTCCTTAAAATAGTGATATTCTTATAGATATAATTCCTTCGCCTCATCAGGCACACAACACCAACGAGAAATTTTCAGCATAACGCCCATGCCGGGCACTTCCTTCAAAAGATAATACTTCTTATTCGAACGAACGAGCCTACCGGTAAGTCCCTTCATAGGTCCATACTTCACTAAAACAGGAGCACCCGGTTTTAGCTTTGCCTCCTCTTCCGAGATAAACTTACGCAGGGTTATCTCAGGATTACACATCATCCGGAACTCATACATCTGCTTGGAAGGGATAAGCGTGAGTTGTGTGGAGTCATCAAGACGCCTTAAAATACTCATTTTGTAATTACTTTCCACAACAATCTGCTTAAAAGCAGGCTCTGCCAAAGTCTGCTTTACAAAGATGAAATTGTGCATTACCGGCCGAAGGACATGCTTTATCCCGCCTTCTTTCTTCTCAATGTCCACATATTGCATCGGCACAAAGCATTCCAATCCCATCCCTTCCAAGTAACTACGTATCTCTTCCAGCTTCAGGCTATAGAGTTTTATGGCGTACCACGGACAGCCATCATCTACGATTGCCCGTACTCCCTCTTCAATGTTTTCTTTCAACATAGACATCTATCACAATCGCAAAGGCTACAGTGCCAACCAGTTCTGCATCATCTTATACCCGTCCGGCGTAAGAACACTCTCCGGATGGAACTGAATACCGAAAATCTCATAGTCCCGATGACGCAAAGCCATAATCTCCCCATCGTCCGACATGGCCGTAATCTCCAGACAACGAGGGAAACCTTCTTTCGAAACTACCCAACTATGATACCTTCCTATTTGGAACTTACTCGGCAATCCTTCAAACATTGGGTTATCAGCTGTCTGCAGACAAGGCGTATCTACTCCATGATATACATGAGAGAGGTTTACCAACTGTCCGCCAAAGGCTTCTCCTATAGCCTGATGTCCTAAGCAAACACCAAGAATCGGCTTCTTGCCAGCGTATGCCTTTATGACATCCAGCAGTAAACCTGCCTCGGAAGGAATGCCCGGACCGGGCGAAAGAATAATCTTATCGAATGGTTCCAATGCACTCATCTCGAACTGGTCGTTGCGATAAACGGTTACCTCTGCGCCCAACTCCTTCACCAAATGCGATAAATTATAGGTAAACGAATCGTAGTTATCGATAATAACAATTTTCTTCTTCATATTCTTTGCTCTCCTAATCCTATAGTGTTTCTGCTATCTTGATAGCCTTTACAAGCGCACCTAATTTATGATTTACCTCTTGAAGCTCGTACTCATCATTACTCTTGGCCACTACACCGGAGCCCGCCTGAAACCAAAGCTCATTGTTTCTGGCTATAAAAGTACGGATAACAATGGCTTGATTAAGGTCGCCATCCAATCCTATAAAGCCGATACAGCCACCATACGCTCCACGGTTATGTGGTTCCAGCTCCGAGATTATCTGCATGGCACGCACCTTTGGCGCACCACTCAGCGTACCTGCAGGGAAGGTATCGATAAAAGTACTTATCTTTTTCAGGATTGTCTGCCTGCGAAGTTCTTCCTCCGTACTACCCGTTACCGCATCCAACTTGCCACTGACACGACTGACAAGGTGGATGACATGGCTATAGAACTGCATGTCTTTATAAAAATCTACCTGCACGTTATGGCAGTTACGCGACAAATCGTTACGTGCCAAATCCACCAGCATCACATGTTCTGCGTTCTCCTTCGGGTCATTACGCAGATATTCCGCATGTTTCTTATCCTCTTCCGGATTGCCCGTGCGGGGAGTTGTTCCGGCAATAGGGTCGATAAAAGCCTTGTTTCCCACAATCCTGTTGTGCGTTTCGGGCGACGAGCCAAAGATTCTAAAGCCTCCAAAGTCGAAGTAAAACAGGTAAGGACTGGGATTAATGCTTCTCAAGGCACGGTATAGCTTAAAGTCATCGCCTTCATATTGCTGAATGAAGCGGCGGGAAATAACAATTTGAAAGACATCCCCCCGCATGCAATGGGCTATACACTTACGGATATTTTCCTTGTGCTGTTCATCGGACAATGAGGAGAAAATATCTCCTGCCGGGTAAAAATCATAGCTACGAACGGCATTGTTGTTGATAGCTTTCAGCAACTGATTAATCACTTCGTTGCCTTTCTTTTCGATAACTGCCTCCGACTCGTCGGCTTCCACTAAGGAAATCAGCTCCAAAGTGTTTTTATAATGATCAAAAACAATGATGTTCCGATAGAGAATGTACAAGATATCAGGAGCATCATTCTTCTCCATCGTAACATCTTTTACATCAATATCCTCAAAGTAACGCACCGCATTAAAGGTAGTATAGCCATATAATCCGCAATAGCTCTTTCCCTCTCCCTCTACCTGAAAGGTAGAAATAAAATCTGCCATTGCCTTGGCTACTTCCACTTTTGCCCTGCCCTTCACAGAGTTATCTATCTGCAAACTGCTGCCGGAGCCATCCGGATAGGTACACATCACTTCATTATGCCCCACGCTGATACTGCCCATAGGGTTAATGCCTATGAAAGAACGACCATTTTCGTTGCTATGATAGTCGGAGCTTTCCATTAAAGCCGATTGTGGATAGATATCACGCAGGCGCATGTAGATTCCCACAGGGGTGTAAAGATCGGCCAGTATCTTCTTACTAACCGTTTTATATCGATAAGTCTTACTCATGAACTTCTACTTAAATAATTACTGAAACCGATTGCTCTTCCTTAGAATTTTCCGTATTCCTTAGCCCAGTCTTTATGGCTCAGATAGGTTTCTACATCCTTATCACCACGCCCCGACACCGTCAGTACCACTACGTCGTCCGACTTAAACTTCAGTTTTCGCAGTGCTGCCACCGCATGAGCCGACTCTATGGCCGGTACGATACCTTCCGTTCTGGTCAGCTCATAACCGGCATAGATAGCCTCTTCGTCGGTAACAGCCAGTACCTTCTCGCGCTTTTTCATGGCAAGGTCGGCGTGCATCGGCCCAATACCGGGATAGTCCAGACCTGCCGATATGGTGAAAGCCTCCTTTATTTGTCCATCTTCCGTTTGCATAACAAGGCTCCTTGCGCCATGTATAATGCCCTCCGTACCGCAATGAATGGTAGCAGCCGTATAGTCGGTATCGACTCCCAGCCCACCTGCTTCGGCCAAAACAATCTTCACACGGTCGTCATCAATATAGTGGAAGATGGTACCTGCCGCATTAGAGCCACCGCCTATGCAGGCTATCAGATAGTCGGGATAATCACGACCTATCTTTTCTTGCAGCTGCTTTTTTATTTCCTCAGAGATAACACTTTGCAAACGAGCCACAATATCGGGGTAAGGATGCGGGCCCATAGTAGAGCCTACGATATAAAAAGTATCCTGAGGATGACAACACCAATCGCGAATAGCCTCTGAACATGCATCGGATAAGGTCATATTACCCGTGCGAACGGGATGTATTTTAGCACCTAACATCTTCATTCTTTCTACGTTTGTATGCTGGCGTTCCACGTCGGTAGCCCCCATAAACACCTCACATTCCATGCCCATTAGTGCACATACCGTTGCTGTTGCCACACCATGCTGACCTGCTCCTGTTTCAGCAATGATACGTTTCTTGCCCATCTTCTTTGCCATCAGTATCTGTCCGACGGTGTTATTGATTTTATGCGCACCCGTATGGTTCAGGTCTTCCCGCTTCAGATAAAGCCGACAGCCATAGCGCTCGCTCAGTCTTTTTGCAAAATACAGAGGAGAAGGACGCCCCACATAATCGGTAAGCAAGGCATAATACTCCTTCCTGAACTCCTCACTGTCGATGATTTCACGATAGGCATCCTGCAAGTCGTGCACACATTTATAAAGAATCTCCGGCACATAGGCACCGCCAAACTTACCGAAAAATCCTTTTTCATCTACTTCGTATTTCTTCTTTTCCATTTCCTTTTCTTTGTTTATTGTTTCAAGGCTTTGAATAAAGCATCAAGTGCTTCGTCGGCATTCCCCTTTTCCTCCAGCAAACTCACAAACTTTGAGCCGATAATGGCTCCCGCGGCATTCGATTGCGCTGCCTCCAGTGTCTGCTTATTACTGATGCCAAAGCCTATCATACGTGGGTTACGAAGGTGCATGGCATTGATGCGTTCAAAGTATTTCACCTTCTGGTCGTTAAAACTTGCCTGTGCACCCGTGATACTTGCCGAGCTAACCATATAAATAAAGCCTTCGGTATTCTCATCGATAAAGCGGATGCGCTCCTCGCTTGTTTCGGGTGTAATAAGCATAATGACACGAAGGTCGTACCTGTCGGCGATGGGTTTCACCACCTGCATATAGTCGTCGAAGGGCAAGTCCGGAATAATCATACCACTCACACCGGCCTTAACACACTCCTTGCAAAAGCGTTCTATACCAAAGTGCATCATCACGTTAAGGTAACCCATAAGGATAAGCGGAATGTGTACCTCGTCCTTTATGGCCTCCAGCTGCGCAAAGAGCTTGGTAATCGTCATACCGTTACGAAGCGCTTTTGTGGCAGCCGTCTGAATAACGGGGCCATCGGCAAGGGGATCGCTGAACGGAACACCTACCTCTATCATACTGATTCCCTTTGCCTGCATAGCCTTAATGACGTCGCCCGTCCCCTCAAGGGTAGGTGTACCTGCACAGAAATACAGTGAGAGTATTTTCTCGTCCTTCTTATCTTGGAACAATTTGTTGATTTTATTCATCACGTTATATTGTTTTTTGCTACACTTAACTTTGTTTTATCGAAGCGCAGCGATAAATTCTTTTATCGCATTAGCATCTTTAACGGCTGGGCTTTCCTCAAACTTACTGTTTACATCAATGCCGATACACCTGTCGTGATGTATGGCCTTAATCGCCTCGACATCCTCCAAACCGATGCCGCCACTAAGCAAGAAGGGAGTTTTTCCCTTGTAAGCCTTCAGGAGCGACCAATCGAACTGCCTGCCACTACCCCCCTTTGTATCACATTTCGTATCGAAAAGAAAATAATCGACATGCCCTTCATACTGCGCGCATTTCCTGAAATCGGCCTTCGAAGCTATGCTGATGGCCTTCATTATCTGAATGCCGGGACGAATATCCGGGACTATCGACCGACGAAGATTATCGATCATTACAACATTTTCATCGCCATGAAGCTGAACAATGTCCAACTGATAGTTTACCACCCGTGCAATAATGGTTTGCGGCATATCATCGACAAATACTCCGCACAGCTTGACATTCCTGCCATGCAGATAGCTTATAATGTCGAACGAAGCATCGGCGGCAAAACTGCCTACATCGGGAATAAGTCCTGCCATCGAGGAAATCTGCCGAACATAACGCTTGCTCTGCGGATAAAAGATAAGGCCTATCCAGTTGGCACCGGCCTGTGCCACATCGTAAATATTCTTCGCATCGCGCATGCCGCACACTTTTACCACCTTTGGAGTAAAGGGAGCGTAGCTCTTTTTAAACAGTTTGGTCAAAAACATATTGTCTGATCTTATAATATTAGATAATCGATTCGTTACGACAGCTTGCCGATAAACTCGGCCAAAGCCTGTCCGGGGTCGGCCTGTTTCATGAAATACTCACCCATCAGGAAGCCGTTAAAGCCTGCTGCCCGCAACTCTTTCACCGTTTCGGGATTGTCGATTCCACTCTCGCTCACCTTTACCATCTCTTTTGGAAGCCGCTCAGCAAGACGGAAGGAGTTCTCGACTTTCGTAACAAAGGTTCCCAAATTACGATTATTTACACCACACATATCGGGTGCTAACTCGGCATATTCCAACTCATGTTCGGCATGTATCTCCACCAATACTTCCAGATTAAGATAGTGGGCACTCTCTATCAGGTGCTTACATTCCTCCTTCGACAGGCAGGCGGCAATCAACAACACCGCCGAAGCACCGCAATGCTTGGCCTGAAGAAGCTGATAGTCGTCGATAATAAAGTTCTTATAAAGAATGGGCAGAGTAACTCCGCTGAGGCGGGCTTCCTGAATAAACTCATCATAACCGCCAAAAAACTGCCTGTCGGTAAGAATACTCAAGGCTGTGGCGCCATTTTCCTGATAGCTTAGAGGAATAATACCAGCCTTACCCTCTTCTTTTATCCATCCCTTGGATGGGCTTTTCCGCTTAAACTCAGCAATGATTCCCGTCGGAGAGGTAAGCAAAGCCGCTTTCATGGAGGGTATGGGAGCCGCTTTTTCCTTTTCATGTTCAATGATACCAAAGAGCTGTTTCTTTGGCAAGAACTGTCGCCACTCGGCCACTTCGGCACGCTTGGCCGCCACTATTTCCTCTAATATATCTTTCATAGCTACAAAGATAGTGATTTATTTTAATGAGACACCTATTTAAAGAACAGGATTTTTAACTGTTGATAGCCACAAACTTCTGGAATGTCGCTAAGGCTTTGCCTGCCTCGATGCTTTCTTTCGCCAGACCTACACAATCCTCTATCGGCTTTTTACCGTCTTCCAGCACATTGATTGCCAATGCCGCGTTGGCCACAACAACGTTCTTTTGTGATGGGGTAGCTCTGTTATTCAGCACGTCATCGAAAATTTTCATGGCCTCTTCAGGCGTTGCCCCGCCATACAAATCTTCTTGTCGGAAGGTTCCGAAACCAAGATCCTGCGGGCGGAACACCTTTTCGTAATGATTGGTGGCTACCTTAAAGTCGGATGTCAGGCTAATTTCGTCGTACCCATCGATACTCGTTACGATACCATAATCTATCCCTAACTTCTGGTAAACCTGACTATAAAGGCGCAATTGATTAAGCGTTGCCGTACCCAAAAGCTGACAAGGGGGCTGCGATGGGTTTACGAGCGGCCCCAGAAGATTGAAGAATGTGGGGAAAGGAAGGGCTTTCCGAACAGGGGCTACAAACTTCATAGCCTTGGCAAAGAGCTGTGCATGAAGATACACAAAGCCGGTTTCCTCCAACGACTCGTTCAGCTTGGCCTCATCGGCTGTGAACTTTACCCCATGGTTCTGGATAACATTCGATGCTCCGCTTACCGAAGTTGCCGAATAATTGCCGTGCTTCGCCACCTTATAGCCTGCCCCAGCCACCACAAAACAGCTGACCGTCGAGATATTAAAGGTGTTCTTTCCATCGCCGCCCGTACCTACAATGTCGATGTATCGGTCGGCATTCAACTTTACGGGTACGCCCGTTTCCAAGATTCCATCCCTGAAACCCAGCAGCTCATCTACGGCAATCCCCCTCATCTGCAAGGCTGTCAGCAGGGCTGCAATCTCCTCCTGCCTATAACGGTCTTCCGTAATTCCCAGCAAAATCTGCTTGGCCTCTGAACGGCTAAACTCTTCATGGCCCAGCAACCGACCAAAAATCTCTTTACTTTCCATAAGCATTTTAATTTTATATCTTGATATTTTCTTTTCCTAAATCGTATTCTCACCAAGGGAGAAAAAAATTAAGGCCTGTCGTAAGAACGGCAGGCCTTTTATCTTGTGCTGAAGAATTATATCCACACGGCTACGTACTCACGACTGTCTAAATCTTGAGAAACGCCACCACCATGCTGCAGATACCAAATTCTTCATTCTTATTCTAATTTATTGTTTTGCGTTTAAACGAAATGTTTAATGATGAAAAGACAGCGTAAACGAAAGCAACCGGGAGGGGTTCTTTCATCGCTCTGTGCTGTCCGTACGATGCAAAGATAAATAAAATATATTTTCCGACAAATATTTTAGCAAAAAAAATGATGGTAAAGAAAATTATTTACATAAAAAGATGGTGCTCTTTTTCGATGTAAAAGAGCACCTTTTACGCTGCTATCTGCCATGTTTTACCCGACAAAAGGGCCTATATTACGAAGAAAAACAGCACATATAGGAAAAGGGAAGCGTAAATCGCTGATAATCAGCTACAGTCAAAACAGAACAGAAAAGAACCACATTCCGAAAAATAATTACATTCTATTCCCCGTAAATACAGCAAAGCCGGTTGTCCTTATGGTGAATATTGATAAACTTGCGCACGCAAAATAAAATAAGTACCTTTGCACCTAATAATAACAGATAGCGACAGATTATCAGGTTTATGAAAGATCTTACAGATGCCGAATTGGCTGAACTATTAGATAAAGATATATTTCATCATATTTCCGAGGCAGCCGACAAGCTGCAACTGGAATGCTATGTCGTGGGAGGATACGTCAGGGATCTGTTTCTTGAACGGTCTTCCAACGATATAGATGTTGTCGTAGTAGGCAGCGGTATTCTGGTAGCCGCCGAGCTAAAGCAGCTATTAGGCAAGAAAGCACACCTATCCGTTTTCAAGAACTTTGGAACGGCACAAGTAAAATACAAGGATACGGAAGTGGAATTTGTAGGCGCGCGCAAGGAAAGCTACAGCCACGACAGCCGCAAACCGATAGTGGAAGATGGCACATTGGAGGACGATCAGAACAGAAGAGACTTTACCATCAATGCCCTTGCGGTATGCCTAAACAAAGAAAGGTTTGGAGAACTGGTCGATCCCTTTGGCGGAATCGACGACCTATGGGACGGTATCATCCGCACACCGCTCAACCCCGACATCACTTTCTCCGACGACCCGCTTCGCATGATGCGCTGTGTGCGGTTTGCCACCCAGCTCAACTTCTTCATTGACGACGAGACTTTTGCCGCCCTTGAGCGCAATGCCGACAGGATAAAGATTATCAGCGGAGAGCGGATAGCCGAGGAACTTAACAAGATTATGCGGACAAAGACGCCCAGCAAGGGCTTCGTGGATCTTCACCGATGCGGATTGTTACAACTCATTATGCCCGAACTGACCGCACTCGACAAGGTAGATACACGTAACGGAAAGGCACACAAAAATAACTTTTACCACACCCTTGAGGTGGTAGATAATATCTGTAAGAAAACCGACAATCTGTGGTTGCGCTGGGCAGCCTTGTTGCACGACATAGGAAAAACTAAATGTAAGCGCTGGGACAATGCCATCGGCTGGACTTTCCATAACCATAATATCGTAGGAGCCAAGATGGTTCCGGGTCTTTTCAGGCGCCTCAAGCTGCCGATGGATGCCAAAATGAAGTATGTAAGGAAATTGGTCGATATGCACATGCGCCCTATCGTGATAGCCGAGGAGGAGGTAACCGACTCGGCAGTGCGCCGACTAATGAACGATGCCGGCGACGATATCGACGACCTTATGACCTTATGCGAAGCCGATATTACCAGTAAGAACGAGGTGAGGAAGCAGAAATTCCTGAACAATTTCAAGATTGTAAGGGAAAAGATACAGGACCTTCAAGAGCGCGACTACAAACGACTCCTGCAGCCGGTGATAGATGGCAACGAGATAATGGAGATGTTTCACCTGAAGCCCAGCTACGAAGTAGGTGTATTGAAGAAATATATGAAGGATGCGGTGCTGGACAATCAGGTACCGAATGAGCGTGGCCCACTCCTCCATCTTCTAACGGAAAAGGCCCGGAAGATGGGACTTTTGTAATAAAAATACAAAAATATTTCTATACGCAAAAGGCTTTCTGAAGCATGCTTTTTATGCTTTGGGGAGCCCTGTTTGTAGCACCGTTTATGGAGTTTATATCGCATCAAGTCTTGATATGCCTCAACCCTCCGCTTTCGTTTAGGTAATTATTGTTAAAACATGGCTCTATAAAGTTGCGCTCATCATATATAATTGTAATTTTGCACCTCAAAATACAGGAAATTTTACGTCGGTACAACTTTCTAAAAAGTATTTATTCTATTAAACCCGAAAGCAGGTTACACATCTTACAATAGATTGTTTTCTCGAGATATGATAACAACAATAATAAACATAATACATAAATAGGTATGAAAAAAAGTAAAGTCTTGTTAGTTGGTGCCTTAGTAGCAGCAATTTTTTCAAGTTGTGGAAAGAGCCAACAGTCTCTTCCAACCAGCGATGAGTATCCGGTTATGACAATTGGAGCTTCAAATGCCGAGCTGAAAACAACTTACCCTGCTACCATCAAAGGTATTCAGGATGTGGAAGTTCGCCCCAAAGTCAGTGGCTTTATCACAAAATTGAATGTACAGGAAGGGCAGTTTGTTAAGGCCGGACAGGTGCTTTTCGTTGTCGATAACTCTACCTATCAAGCCGCAGTACGTCAGGCTGAGGCACAGGTTGCATCGGCTCAGAGCGCTGTTACACAGGCTCAGGCCGGCATTCAGACAGCTACCGCATCGCTGGCATCGGCACAGGCACAGGCTGCAACAGCACGCCTTACCTACTCGAACAGCAAGAATCTATATGCCAACAAGGTTATTGGCGACTTTGAATTACAATCGGCCAAAAACGCGTACCAAACAGCTGAGGCTGCAGTAAAGCAGGCACAGAGCAACGTTGCCTCATCGAACGCCGCGGTAAAGCAGGCACAGGCACAGGTAAGACAGGCACAGGCTGCCTTGTCGAGCGCAAAGGACAACTTAGGATTCTGCTATGTAAAGAGTCCTGCAGACGGTTATGTTGGCAGTCTTCCCTACAAAGAGGGTGCGCTTGTAAGTCCTTCTTCTGCACAGCCTGTTACCACTGTGAGCAATGTTTCTACCATGGAGGTTTACTTCTCGCTGACAGAAGCCGACATGCTGAACCTTACCCGCTCTGACAAGAGCCTGACCAATGCTATCAAGAACATGCCGAGCGTGAGTCTGCAGCTCATCGACGGATCTATCTATGGTCATGAAGGAACGATCGTAAAGACCAGTGGCATCGTAGATGCCAATACCGGTACTATCAGCGTTATTGCCCGCTTCCCTAACCCGGAACGCCTGTTGAAGAGTGGCGGTAGCGGACAAATCATCATTGCTAAGAACAATAATCACTCTATCCTTGTCCCACAAGATGCCGTAGTTCAGGTACAGGACAAGATGTTTGTCTATAAGGTAGATGGCGAGGGTAAGGTACATTACTCCGAAATCAAGGTAAACCCACAGAACGATGGCAACAACTACATTGTAACATCCGGTCTGAAAATGGGCGAAAAGATTGTTACCAAGGGTGTTACCAGTCTTACTGATGGTGCTAAAATCCATCCGGTAACACAGGCGCAATACGATGCCAACATCAAGAAGGCCGAAGAACTCAGTAAAAATCAGAGCTCTGCCGTAGGCTTTGCAAAGGCTATGAGTGGCGATAACGAGAAGAAATAAACAGGAAAGATTATTGAAAAGAAAATAGAATTATGACATTTTCTAACTTTATAAAACGCCCGGTACTCTCTACCGTGATTTCAATCTTCTTCGTCCTTTTGGGTCTTATTGGATTGATTTCACTACCTGTAGAGCAATATCCGGACATTGCACCACCTACAATTATGGTGTCTGCAACCTACTCCGGTGCTGATGCACAGACAGTATTGAAGTCTGTTGTCGTTCCTTTGGAGGAACAAATCAATGGTGTGGAGAACATGACTTACATGACTTCTTCGGCCACTAATAACGGAACGGCCAGCATTACCGTATATTTCAAGCAGGGATCAGACCCTAACATGGCGCAGGTCAATGTACAGAACCGTGTATCTCAGGCCACAGCGCTGCTCCCTGCCGAGGTAACAAGGGTCGGTGTAACAACCGAAAAACGTCAGACATCTAACGTTATCGTGTTTGCCTTCACATCAGACGATGGTAGATACGACGAACAGTTCCTTACCAACTATAGTGATATCAACATTATTCCGGCGCTAAAACGTATCGAAGGCGTAGGTAATGTGCAGGTTTTCGGTGCGCTTACCTACAGTATGCGTATTTGGTTGCAGCCGGATAAGATGAAGCAATACGGCCTTATGCCTTCCGATGTTACGGCAGCCTTGGCCGAACAGAGCATCGAAGCTGCTCCGGGTAAGTTTGGTGAGGAATCTACAATGGCCTATGAATATACCATGAGGTACAAAGGTCGCTTGAAATCTGCCGAAGAATTTGGCGATATTATGATTTCAAGCAACAACAATGGGCAAACACTTCGTCTGAAAGATGTTGCAAAAGTAGAGCTGGGTGGTTTAAACTACTCGGTAGATATGAAGTCTAATGGTAAGCCGGCGGTGATCGGTGGCGTTCAGCAGGTTGCCGGTTCTAACGCCAGTAACATAGCGAATGCCGTGAAAGCAGAAATAGCCAATCAGGCTAAGAACTTCCCTCCGGGCATGAAGGCACGTATCGTAATGGATGTAACAGAATTCTTGAATGCTTCTATCCATGAGGTAGTATTCACCTTGTTCCTGACTCTTGCGCTTGTATTCTTGGTAGTTTACATCTTTTTGCAGGACTTACGCTCTACCCTTATCCCATTGATTGCGGTTCCGGTTGCCCTTATGGGTACCTTCTTGTTCCTTTGGATTTTTGGATTTTCAGTGAACTTACTGACACTTTCGGCGTTACTTTTGGCGATTGCCATTGTGGTGGATGATGCCATTGTGGTGGTCGAGGCCGTCCATGCCAAGTTGGATTTGGGCTATAAGAGCACAAAAACCGCTGCTATCGATGCAATGAACGAGTTGTCCGGTGCGATAATCTCCATTACATTGGTAATGTCTGCCGTATTCGTTCCTGTATCATTCCTGAGTGGTACTTCCGGTACTTTCTACCGTGAGTTCGGTGTAACTATGGCAGTTTCCATCGTTATTTCAGCTATCAACGCACTGACACTATCGCCAGCGCTCTGTGCTATCTTGCTGAAACCCCATTCAAAAGATGGCCAACAGAAGAAACAAAACTTCGTAAAACGCTTCCATACCGGATTCAACGCTGCTTTTGAGAAGATTACCGACAAGTATAAGAAAGGTGTAACGAACTTCATCAACAAGCCTATTATCCCCGGATCAGCAGTCGTTGTCAGTGTTGTGGCCTTGGTAGTGCTGATGGGTACCACCTCTACAGGTTTGGTTCCAAGTGAGGATACCGGTACTATCATGATGTCTATTTCGACTCCTCCCGGTACAGGCAAGACCAAAACCCAGGCGGTTGTGAATAAGATTACTAAGATGCTGACCAACAACCCTGCCATTGAGAGCGCCCAGTCGATTACCGGTTTCTCTCTGATTGGTGGTCAAGGATCCGACCAAGCCGCTTTCTTTGTTAAGCTAAAACCATTCGAAGAGCGTGCCAGCAAAAATATCTTCTCACGTATTGCTACCTGTATATCAGAAGGAAGCATCGTTCCATTGTTCGTAAATCCTCTTGATGGCAACATGGTATTGGGAATGATCTACAAGCAGACAGCCTCAATCAAAGGGGCCCAAATTTTGGCATTCGGTCCCCCAATGATTCCGGGATTCTCTATATCTAATGGTATTACCATGACCATGCAAGATAAGACAGGTGGCGATATCGACAAGTTCTTACAGGTAACGCGCGACTTCTTGGCTAAACTTCAACAGCGTCCGGAGATAGCACAGGCCATGACCACCTATGATACTAAGTATCCACAGTACATGGTTGATGTTGATGTTGCCAAGACTAAGCAGGCCGGTATCAGCCCATCGGTAGTTCTATCTACCCTCCAAGGTTACTATGGTAGCCTGTATGCATCTAACTTTAACGCCTATGGTAAGCTATATCGTGTAATGATTCAGGGTACACCGGAGAGTCGTATGACACCAGATGGCCTGTCAAACATCTACGTTCGTACGGCAAATGGCATGGCACCAATCAATAGTTTTGTAAATCTAAAGCGCATTTACGGCCCGCAACAGATGAACCGTTTCAACCTGTTTACCTCTATTGACTTGAACATTACCAATGCCGACGGTTATTCTACCGGTGATGCCATGAAAGCTATTGCCGAGGTTGCCGAGAAAGAATTGCCTGCAGGATATAGCTATGAGTACTCAGGCTTGACACGTTCAGAAAACGAGCAGAGCAATACCACAGCCATTATCTTTGCGCTTTGTATTGTCTTCGTTTACTTAATCCTGAGCGCCCAGTACGAAAGTTACCTGCTGCCATTGGCTGTAGTACTTTCCATTCCGTTCGGTTTGGCCGGCGCCTTCTTGTTCACGGTAATCTTTGGACACCAGAACGATATCTATATGCAGATTTCTCTGATTATGTTGATTGGTTTATTGGCTAAGAACGCCATCCTTATTGTAGAGTTTGCGCTGGAACGTCGCCGTACAGGTATGGCCATTCGCTACGCAGCTATCCTTGGTGCCGGTGCCCGTTTGCGTCCTATTTTGATGACATCGCTTGCCATGGTAATCGGTTTGATTCCATTGATGTTTGCATCCGGAGTAGGTAAGAATGGTAACCAGACCTTAGGTGCAGCCGCTGTAGGTGGTATGCTTATCGGTACTATTTGCCAGATTTTCGTTGTTCCGGCATTGTTTATGTTCTTCCAGCACATCCAAGAGAAGATTTCTCCTCTGCATTTCGATGACGAAGACAACAAGGCTGCAACCAAGGAATTGAAGCAATATGCTCAGAATACCGCTTACAAAAAGAAGAGCGACAAGTAATAATTCCTGATATTTAAGAAACTATGAAGAAAACTAATATAATCGTTATAGCGCTGGCAGCCCTGTCATTGACAGGCTGCAAGAGCCTATATGGTAACTATGAGCGCCCTGATGTAAAAGCTACAGGCACCGTCCGTGACCCTATAGACGATAATGCTACCTTGGAAGGGGCGAACGACTTCGGTAATTTGCCATGGCGTCAGGTATTCACCGACCCACAGTTGCAGACTATTATAGAGAAGACCATTAACAATAACCCGGACTTGGCCAATGCTGTTCTGAACATAGACATAGCCGAACAGCAGCTAAAAACAGCCAAGCTCGCTTACCTTCCCAGCGTAGCTTTGAGCCCACAGGGTACATTGACCCACTTTGGAACTCATACAACCACTACCAAAGGTTACTCGTTACCTGTAACAGCCAGCTGGGACATCGACTTGTTCGGGACCCTACGCTCGTCTAAAAAAGCAGCTCAAGTGCAGCTTCTGCAGGCAAAGGATTATCAGGTGGCTACCCAAACCAAGCTGATAGCCAATGTGGCCAACCTCTATTATACCCTCTTGATGCTTGACAGACAGAAGGAAATTGTAGATAACATGACAACATTGACCAAGAACACATGGGATATGATGCAACTGCAGATGGACTTCGGGCGTGCCCGCTCTACCAGTGTGCAGAGTGCACAGGCTGCTTACTACAGCGTATTGACACAGGCCGAGGACATTAAAAAAAGTATCCGTGAGGCTGAAAACTCATTGAGCTTACTGATGGGTGAGCCTGCCCACAGCATTCCCCGTGGCAAATTGGCCGACCAGAGCCTGCCTGCAAACTTCTCGGGCGGCGTAGGTGTAGAGCTGTTAAGCAATCGTGCCGATGTTCATGCAAACGAGATGGCTTTGGCAGCATGTTTCTACAACATTCAGAATGCACGTAGCAAGTTCTACCCTTCACTGAATATATCCGGGTCGGGAGGCTGGTCTAACAACAATGGATTGGTAAATCCCGGCAAGCTGTTGCTATCGGCAGTGGCAAGTCTTACGCAGCCCATCTTTGCTCAAGGCAAGCTAAAAGCTAACCTGAAGGTATCGAAAGATAAGTATCAACAGGCTTATAACACGTGGCAAAATAGTATTTTAACAGCAGGATCAGAGGTAAGCAATGCCCTCGTAGCCTATAATTCCGCCAACGCAAAGAACGAATTGGAGCAGAAGCAGATAGATGTACTGCAGCAGAACGTGGAGCATACCCAATTGCTTTATCAACAGAGTTCAAGCACCTACTTGGAAGTTATCACCGCACAGCAGAACTTGCTCAATGCGCAGATATCTCAAATTCAGGAACAGTTTACCAAGCTACAGGCCATCGTAAATCTGTACTATGCCTTAGGTGGCGGTGCTAAATAAGCGAGTTAAGTAAGATTTTTATTAAACTACCAACACATCCCCGTTCAGCATGTTGGGCTACCTGCTTACCGAAAGGCAAGCAAGGGTTAGGGGGTTGAGAATATATGAGTAGTGAAATTAGTCAAAGAGCAGAGGTTTCTCCAAAAGCAAAGATCGGAGATAACTGTAAAATCTTCCCTTTTGTTTATATTGAGGATGATGTAGTCATTGGCGATAACTGTATTATCTTCCCATTCGTAAGTATTCTAAATGGTACCAGAATGGGAAACAACAATAAGGTACACCAAGGCTCTGTGCTATCGGCCATTCCCCAAGACTTTGAGTTTAGAGGCGAAGAGAGTGAGTTGTTCATTGGCAACAACAATATTATTCGTGAGAACGTAGTTATCAATCGTGCCACCCATGCCGGCGGTAAGACGATAATCGGGTCGGATAACTTCCTGATGGAAGGCGCGCATATCAGTCATGATACAGTAGTGGGCGACCACTGCGTGTTCGGCTATGGCACCAAGATAGCAGGCGACTGTCAGATAGGGAATTGTGTTATTTTCTCATCAAGTGTCATTGAGAATGCCAAGACACGTGTGGGCGACTACGCCATGATACAGGCCGGAACTACTTTCTCGAAAGATGTTCCACCTTACATCATTGCCGGCGGAGAGCCTGTTCAGTATGGTGGCGTGAATACATATATCTGCCGACGTGAAGGCTTCGACGAGAAAGTCATCAAGCATATCATGAATGCCTATCGCTTGTTGTTCCACGGCCAGACATCGGTATTCGATGCCTGCATCCAGATAGACCAGCAAGTTCCCGACTCACCGGAGATAAGAGCACTCGTAAACTTTGTTCGTGAGACAAGTGAAGGTATTATCACCAAGTTCTGATATCATACCTATTTAAAAACTTGTGATAAGAAAAGGTCAGTTCCTTTTGGGGGACTGACCTTGTTTTTTATGTACCCCCTTCATCCTGTCGATACTTTATATCATGGGGAAAAGGCACCGATGGACATTGTAAGAAGCACTTATACACTCAACCCTCCTGCTTGCTGCAATATAGAGGATGGCTATCAGCCTTTCAAGAATAAATATATCTCAAAACTATATGCCACCTTTTACATGGCAATATATGCCCTTTTAACAAGTAAAACATGCCCTTTTACATTACAAAAGATGGCAGATTGCTTTTCAATCTGCCAGCCTGAGATATTTGGCCTGTTCTACTAATAAGAAGCCGTGCAGGGAATTCCCAATGCCAGCACACGCTCTTTTATCGCATCAAGTTCTGCCCTTGTAGCCTTTCCCAGATATTTTCCCGGTGTTTCACGGTCGATAGTATAAATCATTACTTCGTAAGGAGCAATCTCCTTTACCGCGTTCAGCCAAGGGGTTACATAGCCATCGGAAGTATTGCCCACATCTTCGCCTTCATCATTTTTGCCCTTCAGGAAAAGCGTCTGTATAATCAGTTTACCATGAAAAGCCTTCATTTGCTCGATGATTTTATGCACGTCATACGATGGTTGAGTAGGCCTGTCCACCTTCCTGATATAGTCCGCATCCACAGTATCAAGTTTTAAGATATTATTATCTACTTTTTTCAGAGCCTCAACCACCTTTGGTCGGCCGATGAAAGTAGAATTACTCAACACCGAAATTTTCGCATCGGGACAATATTCATTACGCAAACGAATCGTATCTTCTATGATTTCCGAGAAATGAGGATGCGAGGTTGGCTCGCCGTTTCCGGCAAATGTCAATACATCCGGATGCTCCCCAGAGTCGCGCATCTCCTTGAGTTTGGTTTCAAGAGCCTTGCCCACCACCTCGCGGGATGGGTGTTTGGAAGTTGTTCGATGGTCGCTATTGTAACCACATTCACAATAAATACAATCAAAAGTACAAACCTTACCATCGGCAGGCAGCAAATTTATTCCTAAAGAAAGACCCAATCGACGACTATGAACGGGCCCGAAAATAGGAGAAGGATAAATTATGGTGCTCATTCGAATATTCCTTTCTGTTTTAATAAATCCTCCATCATACGAGGACTTCTTCCGGACAACAAAGGTAACACAATTTCCGAGAACGATAATCACGCCATCACAAGAAACTTGGCAAGGCTCTAAATAAAACATAAAAATTTTTGTCATTACCCCAAATTCAAGTATCTTTGCACAAAACTTGGCGTATTATACCTTATAAATAAAGATGAAGAAGAAACGAAATAAAGCCCGTAAGCACCACAGTCTGCAGATTGTTACGCTCTGTATCAGTACGGCAATGGTGCTGATACTCATAGGAATGGTAGTGCTTACAGGATTTACGAGCCATAACCTGAGTTCATTTGTAAAAGAGAATCTCACCCTTACGATGATTCTTCAGCCCGATATGGACGAGTCGGCCAGCCTGACACTGTTCGAAAGGATAAAGGGCAAGCATTATGTGAATGAAGCAACCTACATCAGTAAGGACAAAGCTTTGGCTGAAGGAACAAAGGAATTGGGTGCCAACCCCGCAGAATTTGCCGGAGAAAATCCATTTACTGCAGAAATAGAGGTGAAGATGAAGGCTAACTATGCCAATAACGACTCTATCAAATGGATTGCAACGGATTTAAAAACATACAAGGGAGTAAGTGATATTACCTACCGTCAGGATCTTGTTCAGAGCGTAAACAATACGCTGAGCAAGGTAGGCTTTGTACTGATAATCGTCGCAGCCCTGCTCACTATCGTGTCATTTTCACTGATTAATAATACTGTCAGGCTCAGTGTATATGCCCGTCGCTTCAGCATTCACACCATGAAACTGGTAGGAGCTTCGTGGGGTTACATCCGTACCCCATTCATTCGCCGGGCTATCATGCTCGGTTTGGTTTCGGCATTAATAGCCATCATTGTACTTGGTGCCGGCGTATTTGCGCTATATACGTATGAGCCGGAGATAACAACCGTACTGGACAACGTTACCCTTGTTACGACAGCCACTATTGTTATAGCCTTCGGTATCATCATTTCTACCTTCTGCTCATGGCTCTCTGTGAACAAATTCCTGCGTATGAAGGCCGGCGACTTATACAAAATCTAAAGAAACAACAGCGAAATAAATGGACAAAAAAGACTTTGCATTGGGAAAAACCAATTTCATTATGATGGCCATTGGCGTCATCGTCGTATTTATTGGTTTCATATTGATGAGTGGCGGTAGTTCTACAGAGAACTTCTTTAATCCTGATATTTTTAGTTTCAGACATCTGACCCTTGCTCCCATCGTTACATTCATTGGCTTCATCTCGATTATCTGGGCCATCCTGTTTCAGCCAAAGGAGGATAAGGAGAAAAAAAACAACTCTCCTCAAAAAGATAACTAATCATTTCAGATTATCCAATGACACTCATTCAAACTATAATAATAGCTATTGTAGAGGGGCTTACAGAGTTTCTTCCCGTATCATCTACCGGACACATGATTATTACCCAGCACCTGATAGGTGTTCCTCAGGGGGATCCTTTTGTCCATGCCTTTACTTTCATTATCCAGTTCGGAGCTATTCTTTCCGTTGTATGCCTGTATTGGAAACGGTTTTTCCATATAAACAATACTCCGGCACCTGCCGGCAGCAATGCTTTGCAAGTATTACTTCATAAGTTCAGATTCTATTATCTGCTTGTTATCGGTGTTATCCCCGCCGTTATTGTCGGTTTATTAGCAAAGGAAAGTGGGGCACTCAGCTGGCTACTCGACTCTATTTGGGTCGTCGTTATTACGCTTATCTTAGGTGGAGTATTTATGCTTTTCTGCGATAAATTATTCAATAAGGGAAAAGAAGAGAACAAGGTGAACGAGAAACGTGCTTTCTATATCGGTCTTTTCCAGTGCCTGTCGGTTATACCCGGTATGAGTCGTTCGATGTCCACCATCGTTGGTGGCATGGCTAACGGTCTGACACGCAAACGGGCGGCGGAATTTTCTTTCTTCTTGGCAGTACCTACCATGGCTGGAGCTACCATTCTCGACCTTTACGATATGCTGAAAGGCGACACAGCCTGGGCAACAAGCCATAATATAACCATGCTCATAATAGGTTGTGTGGTATCGTTTATCGTTGCATTGCTTGCCATGAAATGGTTTGTCGGCTTCCTGACAAAATACGGGTTCAGACTGTTTGGCTGGTATCGCATTGTCGTTGGTCTCATCCTGCTCAGTCTTCTGTTGTCGGGTGTATCCTTAAATATGGTGGACTAATCACGCTATTACAGCCTTATGGATTTCAAAGAAGGAGTAATTATCCCAATCGACAAACCCTACGGAATAACCAGTTTCAAGGCATTAGCCCATGTAAGATATCTCTGTTCACAGGCTAATGGAGGGAAGGTAAAGATTGGTCATGCCGGAACATTAGACCCCTTGGCTACCGGTGTGCTTATCCTTGCCACCGGAAAGAAAACGAAACTGATAGAAACACTTCAGGCACATACCAAAGAATATGTAGCAACCCTACAGTTGGGCGCCACTACTCCAAGCTACGATATGGAGCATGAAGAAAATGAAACATTCCCCACAGGGCACATTACCCGCGAACTTATCGAGGCGACTCTACAGAATTTTATCGGCGATATAGAACAGGTGCCACCAACATATAGCGCCGTAAAGGTGGACGGCAAGCGTGCTTACGACTACCGCAGAGCCGGAAACGACGTACAGCTAAAGCCCAAGCAGGTTCGCATTGACGAAATAGAGCTGCAGGAATTCGATGCCGGCAAAATGCTGCTAACCATTCGGGTGGTGTGTGGTAAGGGTACTTATATACGTGCGTTGGCACGAGACTTGGGCAGAGCCATAGGCAGCGGAGCCTATCTCACCGCTTTAAGAAGGACAAGAGTAGGAGAAATAAAAGTAGAAGACTGTGTCAGTTACGAGCATTTTCAGGAATGGCTTAACAGTCAAGTAATCACAAAAGGAGAATAAACATATAGCAAGTATGAAGCTTTCACAATTTAAATTTGACTTACCTGCAGAACAGGTTGCTTTATATCCACATACATCAGAACGTGTATTTAAACGCCCTAACGGTAAAGAACAGATATTCAAGGTTATTCGCCGGGACGAAGGACGCCTCATGGTTGTACATAAGAAGTCCGGAAAGATTGATATGTTCAACAAGGAAGTAGAAGGAAATCCTACAGAAGACGATTATATCCGCTTCAAGGATGTCATCAACTACTTCGACGAAGGTGATACCTTTATCTTCAACGACACCAAGGTTTTTTCTGCAAGACTCTATGGAACAAAGGAGAAAACCGATGCGAAAATCGAAGTATTCCTGCTTCGTGAGCTGAATGCCGAAATGCGTTTATGGGATGTTCTGGTAGAGCCTGCCCGCAAAATCCGCATTGGCAACAAGCTGTTCTTCGATGAATCCGGTACCATGGTAGCAGAAGTTATCGACAATACTACCTCTCGCGGTCGCACGCTTCGCTTCCTTTACGACTGTCCGCACGAGGAGTTCAAGCGCGAGTTATATGCATTGGGCGAGGCTCCGTTACCCCGTTACATCATCGACAACCGCCCGAAAGAGGAAGGGGAGGACTTTGCCCACGCCACAGAAGAAGATCTGGAATACTTTCAGAGTGTATTTGCTAAGAATGAAGGAGCCGTATCGGCTCCCGGTACCAATATCCATTTCTCTGAACACATGATGAAAATGATGGAGATTAAAGGAATCAAAAGCGCCTTTATTACCCTTCATTGTGGGCTCGGAGCATTCCATGATATTGAGGTGGAAGACCTTACCAAGCATAAAACCGACTCGGAAGAGATGCACATAACAGCAAAGGCATGCCGAATTGTGAACGAAACCAAGAAGGCAGGACATAGGATTTGTGCAATCGGAGCCAGTGTGGTAAAGGCTACGGAAACAGCTGTTGGTACCGATGGCTTATTGAAAGAATACGACGGATGGACGAATAAATTCATCTTCCCTCCCTATAACTTTGGCTTAGCCGACTCCATGCTCGTTAATTTCTATCATCCTTATTCTGTGCTGTTAATGGAAACTGCAGCTTTCGGAGGCTACGACTTGATTATGGAAGCATACGACTTAGCTGTAAAAAATGGCTATCAGTTCGGTTGCTTTGGCGACTCAATGCTTATCCTAAACGACTAAATAGTAGTAATGCATATCACCTATTTGGCGCTCGGAACAAACCTTGGAGACAAAAAAGCTTTAATGACCGGGGCCATACAAAGAATTAACAGGAAGGTTGGCACAGTGTTGTGCCAATCTTCTTTCTATGAAACAGAGCCTTGGGGATTCGAAAGCCCCAACCTATTCCTGAACGCCTGCATAAAAGTTTCCACTTCCCTATCGCCTCAACAGTTGCTAAAGGAAACACAAAACATTGAGAAAGAGATGGGAAGGGAGCGTAAATCGTGCGATGGAGTATATCATGACCGCACGATGGATATTGACATACTCCTATATGATCAGCTGGAAATCAGCGAGAGAAATCTCACCATTCCCCACCCAAAGATGTACGAACGAGATTTTGTCATGAAGCCTTTAAGGGAAATCTATCCCGGTATTTAAGCTGAACAGATTCCCTTTCAGGCGGCAATACATGCCTTTTTACAACGAAATATGCCACCTTTTGGGCTGTAATATGCCACCTTTTCTGTGGCAAAACATGCCCTTTTACAACGCAATACCGGCATGCCCCAGCAGCACTTTACGAGGTTAAATATACATAATTCAGATAGATAACTTCGGTTTTTACTTTCCATGCCAATATTATTTTTTGTGTATTAGAATAATAATCCGTAACTTTGCACCTCAAAGGCTAATTATGAAGAAAAGTTTTTTGATCGTTTTTTGTGTAGCATTGCTGCTCAGCGGTTGTGCACATGAATATAATCAGGTTTACAAAAGCACCAATGCTACCTTCAAATACGAATATGCAAAGGAATGCTTTGCTAAAGGTAAGTACAACAGTGCCATACCTTTACTGCAGGATCTTGTTACCATTCAGAAAGGTACAGACAACGCACAAGAGTGTTTGTACATGCTTGCCATGTCTGAATACGGTGTAAAGGACTATGAGGCCGCATCTGAAACATTCAAGAAATATTATCAGACCTACCCCAAAGGAGACTATGCCGAGATGGCTTCTTTCTATATCGGGCAAAGCCTTTACGAAGGAACACCGGAGCCAAGACTCGACCAAACGCCTACCGTAGCAGCCATTACGGCCTTTCAGGAATATCTGGATTTATATCCGGATGGCAAGATGAAGCAGACTGCCCAGTCGCGTTTGTTTGAACTGCAGGACAAACTGGTAAAGAAAGAGTACCTCAATGCCAAGCTGTATTATAATCTTGGATCTTACTTTGGCAATGTAGGAGAAGAGGGAGGTAACAACTATGAGGCATGTATTATTACCGCCCAGAATGCCTTAAATGATTATCCTTACAGCTCTTTACGCGAGGATTTTGCCGTTCTGATCATGAAAAGTAAGTTCGAATTGGCACAGATGAGCGTGGAATCGAAGAAAATTCAGCGCTTCCAAGATGCAGAAGACGAATGCTATGGCTTCATTAATCAGTATCCGGACTCTAAGGAACGCAAGACGGCAGAGAACTATATTGCCAAGTGTAAGCAGTTCACAAAAAATTAAACAGAAAAATAACAGACTTTTAAATAGATAGATTTTTATAAGCATGGATTACAAAAAGTCAAAAGCACCGACAAATACGGTTACAAGAGATGTTCAGGAACTTTGGAGAAGTACCGGTAACATCTATGAAAGTGTAGCAATCATTGCAAAACGTGCTAACCAAATCTCGATGGAGATTAAACAGGACTTGAGCAAGAAATTGGCTGAATTTGCTTCGTATAACGATTCTTTGGATGAGGTATTCGAAAACCGCGAGCAGATAGAAATCAGCCGTTACTACGAGAAACTGCCAAAACCATCGCTCATTGCAACAGAAGAATTCCTGAACGACAATATCTATTGGCGTGATCCTTCACAGGAAAACAAAGAAGAGTTTGATGACTAATAAGCTATGATACAGCGTAAACAGACCATATTTTTACTTATTGCGCTTATCTGTCTGTTGGTATGTTTGTGCATCCCGATTGCTCATAGCAGTGAGGTTACATTAGGCTTACAGCCCAATATCATATACAACTATGGTATTCTGTCCGGCAAGGAAGGTTTCAGTTTCACAATACTTCCGCTTGCCGTCATTGTAGCTTTCAACGCCGTTCTTACCCTGTGGGCCATCTTCGGCTACAAAAAGCGCAAACGTCAGGCCAAAACCTGCATATATTGTATGCTTCTTTCCGTAGCTTACTATATCGTATATGGCGCCTATTACCTGTATGCTGGGCTATCCGATATGAATCTTACATTGGCCTATGGCTTTTGTCTGCCGCTGATAGCATTCATCCTTACATGGATGGCACGTCGCGGAATATTGGCCGATGAGGCACTTGTCAGGGCTGCAGATAGAATTAGATAGACTTTACGCAAAGTAACTATTATAAAGGAAATCCCCTTATCCACAAAGGTGAATAAGGGGATTTTCATTTACAGTTTAGTCGAAAAGAAACGGAAAACGACCATAACCTAACCGGAATACGCAACCATCCATATTCAATATTAATGTGGTTGGCATTTGTACAAAGATGTTATTACAAAAAAATCAACCTGTTTTTCAAAACAAATTGGTAACTTTGTAGAAGTTAGGCGGCACTCAGCAATTCAAAAGCAAGCGCTTATTGCATTCGTTGGCACTAACTTTGTAGAAGTTAGGCGGCACTCAGCAATTTAAGAGCAAGCGCTTATTGCATTCGTTGCAACCGCCGTTACAAGGAATAATCGGGAAAAGCTAAACTTCTCTCCCATCAGAATTATAACATTTTAAGAAAAAGAATTATGATTAAAATTTACAGTATGCCTACTTGTCCCGACTGCCAAGCCGTGGACAAAGCCGTAGAAAACAACCCTCGTTATGAAGTAATCGACATCGGGGCTCACGTGCTTAACATGAAAGCTTTTCTGAAACTTCGTGATAACCGACCGGAGTTCGATCGTCTGAAACAAAGGGGCGATGTCTGCATCCCATGCTTCGTACTCGAAGATAACAGCATTACCTTCGACCCGGCCGAAGCCGGTATCGACCTCTCCGGTACAGAAAAACCGCAAGGAGCAAGCTGCAACATTGACGGAAGTGGCTGCTAAGCTTTATACTTTAAGGAGGTGAAAGGAATTAAAGAAGGCAAAAACAAGTGCCGTTAGCGCTCGTATCTTCTCATCCTTTTACCTCTTTAACCCGCGACATAACTCCTTATCAGGAATCTGCCAATATAATCTTAAGCCGCTAACAGCCACAAGGAATTACAACTTTCTTAATTTCTTTTACTCTACAAGAGATAGATGATTTATCCAAAGAACTTTGAACAGAAAATAGGATTTACCGAAATACGCGCACTCCTTCAAACCCACAGTCTATCAACATTGGGTAAAGGCTTGGTCGATGAAATGACTTTCAGCACCGATGCACAGCAGATTAATACATGGATGGAGGAGCTTCGTGAGTTCAGAAGAATACTGGAAGAGCAGAACGATTTCCCCCTTGCCAACTTTATAGATGTGAGGGAAAGCGTAGCTCGTATTCGTTTGGAAGGCACATATATGGAAGAGGAGGAACTCTTCAATCTAAAACGTTCTTTGGAAACCATCGTAACCATCGTGGCTTTCCTTAGCCGTGGCGAGGAAAAAGACAATGGCGAAACCACTCATTACTACCCTGCCCTATACAACTTGGCCGATGGTGTAGCCACTTTCCCCCTCCTTATTCAGCGTATTTCCCAGATAATCGATAAGTTCGGAAAGATGCGCGACAATGCTTCTCCCGAACTATTGCGCATCCGTCGTGAGCTGGCACAGGCAGAAGGCAGCATCTCCCGCACACTCTATGATATTCTTCGCACAGCCCAAGGCGAAGGACTGGTAGATAAGGATGTTACCCCTACCCTCCGCGATGGCCGACTTGTTATCCCTGTAGCTCCCGGAATGAAGCGCCGTATATCGGGTATTGTACACGACGAGAGCGCTACCGGTCGAACGGTTTATATCGAACCTACCGAGGTTGTAGAGGCAAACAACAGAGTACGAGAACTTGAAAGCGAGGAAAGAAGGGAGATTATTCACATTCTAAAAGAGTTTGCAAAGAAGGTAAGACCGAATGTCAGAGAGATATTAGACTCGTATAGGCTCCTTGCACAAATAGATTTCATTCAGGCTAAAGCACAGCTTGCCAATGCTTTTCAAGCCTTTGAGCCAAAGGTGGACGACAAACCACACATCGATTGGATAAGAGCATTCCACCCGCTTCTGCTCCGTAAGCAGGGAGCCGAGAAGGTTGTGCCACTCAATATAGAACTTACCGAGAATAAGCATCTGCTCATTATCTCCGGTCCGAACGCCGGTGGTAAGTCGGTTTGTTTGAAAACCGTAGGACTTTTGCAATACATGCTGCAATGTGGACTGTCTGTTCCTATAGGCGATCGCTCCACAACAGGGGTCTTCAACGATATCATGATCGATATTGGCGATGAGCAAAGCATAGAGAATGACCTGAGTACTTATTCTTCACACCTTATGAATATGAAGAATATGATGAAGCAGGCATCCGATAAAACCCTTATCCTTATCGATGAGTTTGGTACAGGTACCGAACCGCAAATAGGTGGGGCGATAGCCGAATCGGTATTAAAACAATTCTGGATAAAGAAAGTTTGGGCTGTTATCACTACCCACTATCAGAACTTAAAACACTTTGCAGAGGAACACGAGGGTGTTGTTAATGGTGCAATGCTCTACGACCGGCACGAAATGCGCCCGTTGTTTCAACTGGCCATTGGCCGTCCCGGCTCTTCATTTGCCATCGAGATAGCCCGCAAAACCGGTATTCCGGAAGAGGTTATCAAGGATGCTTCCGAGATAGTTGGCTCCGACTATATACAAAGCGATAAGTACTTGCAGGATATTGTACGCGACAAACGCTATTGGGAGAATAAGCGTACGACCATCCACAGCCATGAAAAAGAATTGGAGAAACGTATAGAGCAATACGAAAAAGACATGGCTACACTTGAACAGAGCCGCAAAGAGATTCTGAATCGGGCAAAGAAACAAGCCGAAGAAATAATCAGGGAGAGCAACAAGCGTATTGAAAATGTAATCAAGGAGATTAGAGAAAAACAGGCCGAAAAGGAGGAAACGAAACGTCTTCGCCAACAGTTAGCGGAAT
>JBHAEI010000013.1:0-31869 GCA_041855505.1 Prevotella sp. | reverse complement strand
GTAAGGCAGATGCTCTAAACCAACTGAGCTAAACGCCCGAGATTCGTTCTCTCGATTGCGGGTGCAAAGGTAGGTAATTAATTCTAATTAGCCAAATTTTTACAGGAAAAGTAAATAAATTATTCTTTTATAAATGCTATTGAAAGGCTAAGTTTCTGCGGTTTAAGCACTAAATAATGACTTCAGAACTGACTATTAATAGTAATAAGTGGAAATACTAAAGGCTGAATTGAAAGTTATTAAAGTTTCGAACTCAACGTACAATGAGAAAATAAGAGTGAGGAGGTATATAGTAATAATCGAAGTTCAGATAGACATCTCAACTCTTTTATGAGTTTAAGTGAATTCTATGACTATATATTTTTAATACTCCTCTTAAATCTCTGACATATTTTCTTTGTTGCATCTTCAAATATATCTTTACAAACATACTCGGAAACCATTTCTTGAGTTTTATATACTCTGTGAAATTAATTGTAGTACTCTTTTTATCGCCACAGAAAACACCAATCCAATGCCCTTTTATTATCTCATTCTCCATATTAAACTCCCACAAGCGATAAGGCTCTTGTTTTATTATAGTAAAAGTAGTTTGGGATCCGCCTTTCGTTATTTCGACAAATTGTGTGTCTGATATGACCTCTATTCTTTCAATATCACTCCTCCATGAATAATCAGAAAGTGATGTTACGGTGTCCCAAACTCTTTGTAAATTACATGGAAATGTGGCTTTTATGCTTGATGTTATAACCATAAATCAGTATTTCAGGAAAGTATTCTATCTCATGATTTCATTCTTGTAGAAATGATAGTTTTTGCAACCTTGTTCTATTCAAGAACAAAATAAAAGATAAACAGCATCGATAGAATACATAAAGTCCAGTTCAGCTCCTTCCATTTCTTGGTGCAGGCTTTCATAATTACAAATGAAAGGATGCCAAGACATACACCGTCTGCAATGGAATAGCATAGCACCATTGTAATCATTGTAATGAAAGCGGGGAACGATTCTGTTATATCCTGCAGATTGATTTTCTTCACAGAGTCGAGCATCAGCACACCCACCATTACCAAAGCACCGCTGGTTGCCGCACTCGGAATAATCATAAAAATAGGCGACAGGAAGAGAGAAATGAGGAATAATACACCTACTACAAAGGCTGTCAGACCAGATTTTCCACCTTCGGCAATACCGCTGGCACTCTCTACATAGGTCGATAGGGTAGAACTGCCCAGAAAAGCACCGCAAGTAGTACCGATAGCATCGCTCATCATAGCTTCTTTCACGTTAGGAATGGTACCATCTTCCCTGATAATTCCTGTTTTCTCGGCCAGTCCCATGAGCGTTCCGATGGTATCAAAGATGTTTACAAGCAACAAAGAGAATACTACAAGCACCGTTTTAAGACTAAGCAAGCCACCGAAATCGAACTGACAGAAGATAGGTGAGATGTCCTGCGGCATGGAAACCGGCACCCATCCTTCCGTAAAGTTGGTTACACCGAACGGTATTCCGATAACCGTTGTGATGATTATGCTCCAAAAGAGCGATCCTTTCACATTATTGGCCATCAGCACTCCGCTCAACAGGATGGCGATAATACCCAGAATAGAGGTAGGCGTAAAGGCGCCCAGCCCCACAAAAGTAGCTTCCTTAGCAACGATAATGCCAGCATTCTTCAGTCCGATAAAGGCGATAAACATACCGATACCTGCCGAAATAGCATATCTTAGATTATTGGGAATAGAGTCGAGTATGAGCTCCCGTACATTAAAAAAGGTGATAAGGATAAAGGCTATACCCTCTATCAGCATAATAGCCAGCGAGTGCTGCCACGTGTAGCCCATGGTTTGACAAAGGGTATAGGCAAAAAAAGCGTTGAGCCCCATGGAAGGAGCCTGCGCAAAAGGCAGCTTAGCCATGAAAGCAAGCAGCAGGGTGGCGATAGCTGCAGCAAGTGCTGTAGATGTAAACAGCGCACCTTTATCCATGCCAGTAGAAGAGAGGATGGCCGGATTCACGGCAAGGATATAGCTCATTGTTAAGAAGGTAGTGGCTCCGGCTATTATTTCTGTACGGAGCTTCATACTTTTAGGCTCAAAGCCTAATGCCTTTGTAAGAAAAGTCATGTTTGAAAGGTTTTTGATTATAAATTTGATTGTGAATAAATAATTGAACCAGTATTATCTGTTTAAAAGAAGGATGGATGGAGAATAAATAAGATAAGACTACGGCTTTAAGCATTGCTTTTAAGCCAGTAGTCTATAATTTGCCTTGCTATCGACAGCTTCTCAGGTATCTGCGGCAGGTTATCCTTCTGAAACCAGTCGCCTTTTGATATTTCGCTTGCTTGCAAATGGATGTTGCCACCATCGTATTCCGCAATGAAGCCTACCATCAATCCGCTGGGATAGGGCCATGGCTGAGAGCCAAAGTAATGCAGATTCTTTATTTTAATGTTGGTTTCTTCGAGCACTTCCCGGTGAACAGCCTCCTCCAATGTTTCGCCGGTTTCCACAAACCCCGCTACAAGGCCATAGAAATCACTCTTGAAATTTCGGGCATGCACCAACAGTATTTCGTCGCCTCTATGCACCAATACAATGATTGCGGTAGCCAACTGCGGCCAAACCTCCTTCCCACAGTTCTCGCATCGCTTCGATATCTCGGTGTGCATCTTCATCAGCCCTCCACATACTCCACAGTATTTCGTGTTCTTATCCCAATAAATAAGCTCATGACATTTGCCGGCTTTAAGATACAGTTCGGTAGATAACTTATAAAATGATTGGCGAAGTGGACACATTTCATATCCGGCATTGTTTGTTACAGGCTCCTGAATAGCATAGGCCTTTACCTCCGTTCCTTCTTCGGTCGGCGTAATATCCAGCACATTTGTCCATGCTTTCAAGGGTACAGGAGGCTCTTCGCAGTAGGGGATGGAATAACTTTCTCCGTCTTTTTCCAATAAGATATCCGATTGGCAGAATACAAACCAATACTTCTTCATTATATGTTTTCCTTTTCTTTATTCTCCAAGTAACAACTTTCATTCTTTCAGCGCAACAATTTCACTTCTTCAAGTAGCACTCTCTACTCTCCGAATAACAGTTTCCTATCACGTGCAGCAGCAGGCTTTACCCAGTCTTCCGGAATGAATTTCCAGTTGGTGTTGGCCTTTGGATTCATCTGCCCTGCCTTTTCTATCTCCTGCATCAGGTAGTAACGCTGATCCCGTTCGCTCTCCCATACGATTCTTTTCTTCAGTTGGTCGTGAGGAATACCGGCACCCTTGGTAAGTAGCTCGCCGCCACCATTGGCACGGTAGCTGTTTACTGCCACCCGATAAGTTTTACTTTCATCAAAAGGCTGGCCGTTACTCATGCGCAGAATATTTACCTTCTGCCCATTGGGCTTCGTTACATCGATGGTATAATCGATACCGGCAGCCGAATCGAAGTTGAAGGAGAAGTTCTTAAAGCCCAGTCGCTGGGCATCGCTTTTGGTATCGGCAAGCAGCAGAAGATGGTCGTCCGGACTCTTCATTGTGTTTACCCAAAGATCGTAACTCATCTCAAGATAATCCTTTATTTCCTTCCCCGTCAGCTCCATGGTGCAGAGTTGGTTTTCATATTTATAAAGATTAAACATATCGGCTACGGTTACAGGACCAGCGTTTATCTTTGCGTCAAACTGCAATGGGGCATTAAAGGCAATGTCGGCCTTGGTTATTTGCAACTCCAAGTTAAGGATAAGGTCATTAAAAGCAGAATTGCCAAAGTAAGAATCTTTTGTATAGATAGTGTTTTGGAAGGTACCAATCACCTTCTCGCTCCACTGTCTTACCTCCTGAATGTCCTTTTCAAAATGCTGTTGATATGCCTCATCAATAGCATACGGCTTGATATCTACCAACTCTCCCTTCACATCCTTTACCTTGAAAGTCGGCTTCTTCCCCTTTCCTTGTGGGGCAACAGTGATGGTAGCCACAGCCACACGCTGTGCATTGTTGGCCGGATCGAGGCAAAGAACATCCTTTCCTGCAACGTTTTTCTGTATGGAATAATGTGGTGTATGGTCGTGTCCGAAGAAGACAACGGTAAATCCGGGAACCTGTTCGGCCACCTTTTTCGAAGCATCTTCTTCGTATTCAGGCGTAACGATACCGCCATCCCAGCCGGAATGAAACAAGCCTATCACTATATCGGGCTGCTCTTTTGCCTGCACCTCCGCCATGGTACGCTTGGCACAGCCTATCATTTCGTCGAAACGAAGCCCGCTCCAAATACTTTCCTTGAGCCAATTAGGAATGGCAGGGGTAAGCATACCGATAATGGTTACCTTTATTCCATTCTTCTTTTTAATGGTATAATAAGGTAAGAGGTAAGGCTTGTTGGTTTTTATATCGATGACATTCGCGCCTAAAATAGGGAAATTGGTTTCCTTAAACCACTTATCATACACCGCATGCCCCGTTTCTATATCGTGGTTACCCACTGTTTCCACATCGTACTGCATGTAATTTAACACTTGGGCAGCTATATTTACTTTTTGGGGCGCCACATAATTATAATAATACGAAATGGGTTGCCCTTGCAGAATATCTCCATTGTCCAGCAGATACACATTCTCCTTGCCATACTCTTTGCGCAATTCATTTACATAAGTGCTTACTCTGGCCATCGAGCCATTCTTGGGCTGGCGGGTAATGAAGTCGTATGGAAAGAATGATCCATGAACATCCGATGTTTCAACGAGCTTCAGTGTAATGTCTTTTGGTTGTGCCATGGACGAGGTACAGGTACCCATAAAAAGGGCAATGATAAGTGTTTGAAGTTTCATACTTACGAGTTATACTAAAAATCAGTATTTATGTACTGCAAATGTACAAATAAATTTTAAATTATTTTTACTTGCCGTCATTTTTAACAGTTAAGTTAAGCAGTTGTAGATAAGGTGATTACAAGTGCCTTCCGAATGATGTCATGACAGCAAAAACACAAAATACCACGATAGGAAGGTAACAAAGGCATCTCTTTCCCATGCCGAACAAGGGCACGCCTTTATGCTCTTTATAGAAAAGTCTTATCCGATTATATTGTGAAAATTTTATAATTAGGTAGGGGTATGTTTGGAAAGTTTTCAAATTTCTCCTATCTTTGCAATTGTAAAATTAGTAATCAGAGTAATAACATTAAAGCAATAACATTATGAAAAAGTATGAATGTGAACCATGTGGTTGGATTTATGATCCCGAAGTAGGAGATCCTGATGGCGGTATCGCTCCGGGTACTGCGTTTGAGGATATTCCAGACGATTGGGTTTGCCCAATCTGCGGTGTAGGCAAGGACGAATTTAAGCCAATAGACGACTAATCTTTCTATTGTTCTTAATTTAGGATAAAACTTATAATAAGGCTATCTGCATGCAATGCGGGTAGCCTTATTTCATGTTGTACCGTTGCTATCGATGATACACTACAGGAGTTCTGCCGGGAGGTTTTCCCCACCAACAGGCGAATTTGTTTAGGGATTTTCCCTTACAGGACAGTAATTTACCCCCATGAGCATGAAAAATCTCTTTGTATTTTTGCAGCATAATTTAGAAAACAAACGTATAATTATTTAAACATACACGATATGAAGAATCTTACTAAACTATTTTTGGCCCTGTCGTTGGTTGCAACTCCTGTTGTTTTTACAAGTTGTGATGACGACGATATTTATTCAAGCTACTATTACAATGATTTAGTTAGCGAAGCAGTAGATAACTATTTTAATACCGGAGGCACGTCGAACTATTACGAGGCGTACAACTTTTTCTATACATATTACCCCGAAGCATATAACGATGAGTTCAATGCTTTCATGAATGTTGTCATGAATGCAAATGTTCAGCCCTATTGGAATAATTATTACGATGTAAACTATAACTGGAACAACAACTACAGCAACACAAATACATCGGCCGATCAGCAGTTGGTGGCCGAAGCTCAAATGCTTGCCGGTGAATGGTCGGGCACCATGGTGTACGAATATGAAGATGAAGCAACTTCGAAGCGTGTTCGTGATCGCTTCAATGCAAACATGAAGTTCTACCAATACGGCTCATCATCGGATGTGCTGAAAGGGCATGGTACCGAAGTAGATACAAGAAGTACAGGAGAAAGCCAGACGCTGGATTTCACTTGGTACATTGCCGATGATGGCGATATTTATATCCAATATACCAAGTCGGGAGCTGTATTCGTGTTCGATGCACAGTCATCTACCGAAGGATTCCACCTTGGAAAGGAAAACAATAATAATTATGACACCTTCTTCGGAACGGCTTCGAGCAAGAATACCACGGATGTATTATCTATCGATTTGAAGCGTGTAGGCACAAGTGCTTACAGCAGGGCACGTGCTACAGGTAGCAATAAGCAACATTCGAAGTTCGGTAAATCTACCAGAGGCGTTCTTGCAACCTTCGTTAAAGGTGCTGTGAACAACTTGCCAAAGCGATAAAACGTAGCGTTCTTCAATAAATTAGAGAGAATATTTCATTTAAAATCTTTTTTGATAAAACCTTAATAATGACGAACGAGTCTCATTTGCAGCGATGCAAGTGAGACTTTTTTTGTACTTTTGCAGGCACAAAGGTTATATGAAGAGGATTATTGCATTTGTAAAGGAGTGGACTTTACCCGTTGCCATAGCAGCAGGTATGCTGGTTTATGCGCTGTTTTCTGCCGCAGGCTGTCTGGCAACGACAGGGAACATGTTGGCGCCTTATGTTCAGAAATCCCTCCTAATATTAATGTTCTTTGTGCTTTATGTTACCTTCTGCAAGGCAGACTTTCGTAAACTTCTGCCCACTCGGTGGCATTTGTGGGTGCTATTGTCTCAAATTGTGTTTGTAGGAGGTATCACTTCCCTCATTCTTTTCCTTCCTTTAAGGCAGATAGAACGCCTAATGCTGGAGTCAATATTAGTAAGTGCCATTTGTCCTTGTGCCACTGCGGCTGCCGTAGTTACGCAAAAGCTGGGTGGGAACTTGGAGGAAATGACGAGCTATACCTTTATCTCCAACTTTATTTGTGCCTTTATCATTCCCGCCACGCTGCCCCTGATAGAGCCAAATGCTACGATTAGCTTTGCCACTTCCTTCCTTTCCATCTTGTATAAGGTGGGAATTGTGCTTGTTCTACCCATGTTCTTGGCTTATCTCACAAAACATATTCGCTATTTTAGCCCTTTGCTCCGGCGTATTTTGCGCACAAAAAATTTAAGTTTTTATCTTTGGTGCATAGTGCTGATGATAGTTTCGGGTACAACACTCAGGAATATTCTTCACGCAAGAGCTACGATAGAGGTGGTATCGCTGATTGCTGTGCTTGCTCTTATTCTGTGTATGCTTCAGTTTGGAATAGGAAAATGGATAGGACATGGGGGTAATCGCACGATAGAAGCCGGGCAGGCACTGGGACAAAAGAACACAGCCTTTGCCATTTGGATAGCCGGCATCTATCTTAACCCGCTCTCGACTGTAGGTCCCGGGTGCTACATCCTTTGGCAGAACATCGTAAACAGCCTGCAGATATGGCAGTACGACCGCCGCCATAAAGCCGTATCGGCATAACCATAAAACACTATAAAATATGTATTTCAGGATATTGATAACAAGTATATTTTTTCTTTTTAACGCCGCCGGCGCCCATAGTCAGGAAGCCATGAGTGCCACCACTCCTACCACACGGCTGGCAGAGGAGCAGAAAGGGACGCCGGGAAGGCTGTACGAAAGTCCGGAGAAAACCGAAGGCGAGCAGCCCGAAACCCACCCATCGGAGGGAAAGATCACTGAGTCGGCCGGCTATACACCCTCCGTGGTTTTGCTAATAGGCGACTCCATGGTAGGAGGACTGGCGCCGAGATTTAACGATTATGCTGCCAAGAATGGTTTCGAGTTCCATTCCATTGTGTGGAACGGCAGCACGACAAAGGACTGGGCGATTGCTGCCGACCTGCAATACCAAATACAGGAATGGCAACCCGGATACATTTTTATCTGTCTTGGAACCAACGACTTAGGCTATCTTGATTATGCAAAGCGCGAAGAGGCGATACAAACTATTCTCTCGAAGGTGGGAAACATTCCCTATACATGGATAGGACCATTAAGGGTGAATAAGTTTCCTAACCGCACCATGGTCGATGTTATCAAAAGTCAGACGGGAGAGGGGAGATTCTTCGACAGTTCGGACGTGATAGCCGAGCGGGTAGATGGCATTCATCCAACAAGGCAGGCAGCATCGGCATGGGTCGATGATATTGTCGATTGGATGCGGTTATCGGACAGTGTTGCCAACCCTATCTACATGCAGAAGCCCGACGAACGAACAAATTATCATCCCGACGAGTATCATCAGGCAGGCTATCACGGCAGAAGATAAGCAGGAAGGCTGCTTGTGAAATATATTTACATGCCTTTAGAAAAGCAAAAGTCGGCAGACTTCTGTAACAAACTGATAAACAACCCCTTAGTAATATGGGCACTTTTACAGTGTAATAAAGGCCAGATTACCGAGTAAAAGGGGGCAGATTGCATCGTAAAAAGGCATATATAACTCTTAAAAAGAAGCTATATTGTTTTTCTGACAGGAAAAATAATTACAAACAAGAACATCTTCGGAACACTTCCGCTACGGATAAAGAACGGGAAAGCGGCAATAACCGAGCAGGGGGTGGGCACAATGCCCACCCCCTGCTCGGTTAGTATTCCTTTTAAATAAACAGCATTCCTACTTGGAACACGACTGCACTTACTATCCATGCAAGGGCTGTCGTATAAACTGCTCCGAAGATAGCCCACTTCCAACTGCCCGTTTCACCTTTGATAGCAGCAATCGTTGCGATACATGGGAAGTAGAGCAGTACGAAGAGAAGGAAGCAATAAGCCGTAAGAGTAGCGATAGGTTCGGCCTTTTCAAGGCTTACCCCGTGTATCTTTGCCACGTCCTTTGTTATCTGATGGTGGAGCTGTTGGTACTTGCTCGTCAGGTTATCGGAGCTGTCATCGCTCACACTCTCATCGTTAGAGTAAAGCACACCCATCGTAGAAGCCACAATTTCTTTGGCACCGACACCGGCAATCAAGCCCACATCGAGCCTCCAGTTGAAGCCTTGTGGGCGGAATATTGGCTCTACAGTCTTGCCCAATCGGCCGATATAGCTCTGTTCCTGCTGTTGCTGTTGGGTCATATTCGGGTTGTTGGGTACAGGGAAGTAGCCTAAAGCCCATACTATCAGCGAGGCAACGAGGATAATTCCACCCATTTTCTTGAGGTATTGCTTACCTTTCTCCCATGTATGGCGACCGATAGCCTTCCATGTCGGGAAACGATAAGGTGGCAGCTCCATTACAAAAGGCGTGTCTTCGCCCTTTACAAGGAAGCGGGAGAATATCTTACTCATGATGACGGCCATCAGAATACCTATTGCATATAACGACAGCATTACCAAAGATTGGTATCTGACAGCAAAAAATGTTCCTGTAATCATGATGTAAATCGGCAGACGGGCAGAGCAACTCATCATCGGAAGGATAAGCATTGTAATAAGTCTGCTGCGTTTACTCTCAATGGTTCTGGTGGACATTACCGCCGGAACATTGCATCCAAAGCCCATTACAAGCGGAATGAACGACTTGCCGTGCAGCCCTATCTTGTGCATCAGCCTGTCCATGATGAACGCTGCACGCGCCATATAACCGGAGTCTTCCATGTAGGAGATGAAGAAATACAGGATGAGGATTTGTGGTAAGAATACGATAACGGCACCCACACCTCCTATTACTCCACTTACCAGCATGTCTTTTACAGGGCCATCAGGCAGGTTATTACTAATGTAATCGCTCAATGCTGCCACACCGGCATCAATCCAATCCATGGGATATTGGCCAATGATGAAGGTGGCGGAGAACATGATAAACAGGATAAGGAAGAAGATAGGGAAGCCTAAATACTTATGAGTAAGGATGCGGTCGAGGAGGTGTGTAACCTGATAGGTGTCTTTTTTGTCTCCTTCCTTATACCTTGCCTCCTTCAACGCGCCATGAATAAAGCCGTATTTAGCATCCATGATGGCTGTTTCGCTATCCAGTCCGGTCTCTTCCTTTACTCTTTGCTCGGTGGTATCGCGGTGTTTCAGAATTTCATGGTAGTCGTTTAAGGTGGAAAGGAGGCGTTCTACCTCCTTGTCATGCTCCAAAAGCTTAATAGCAAGGTATCGGGTCGAGAAGCGTGTCCGCAGATCGGGGTATGCTTTCAGATGTTCCTGCATATCGTTGATGCCGTTTTCTATCTCATGACCGTGGTTGATATGGATGTGCCGATACGACAGATTTTTGTCTTCCTCGCTGTTGTAAACGGCAATAACCTGTGCCAGCAACTCTTTTACACCACGCCCCGAGACGAACGAAGTGGGTACCATGGGCACGCCAAACAGCTCGGACAGCTTCTGTACATCGACGTTGTCGCCACGTTTTTCCGACTCGTCAAACATGTTGAGCGCACAAACAATGGGGATATGCATGTCTATCAGCTGGGTGGTAAGGTAGAGGTTGCGCTCCAAATTGGAGGTATCGATAACGTTGATGACTACATCCGGAGTTTTGTTCACCAACTGATTTCGCACATAAAGCTCCTCCGGAGAGTAGGCCGAGAGGGAGTAAGTACCGGGAAGATCTACCAGATTGAACTTATATCCGTCTTGCATTGCAGTGCCCACCTTGGCATCAACGGTTACGCCGGAGTAATTGCCCACACGTTCATGGGCACCCGATGCAAAGTTAAAAAAGGATGTTTTTCCACAGTTCGGATTACCGACAAGGGCCACGGAAATCGTTTTTTGCGCGTTATTCACCGCGCTCGACAACTCTTCCGGGGTCAGCATTTTATCGTACAAGTTGTCGGCCTCGGCTTCAATGGCATGCTGATCTTCCGGCTGTTCATCCAATTTAATCTGCCTTATACCCTGCTCCGGGAGTACTTCTATCTGGTCGGCTTCACTATGACGCAGACTAACCTCATAGCCCATGAGCTTGTATTTTACAGGATCTTGCAAAGGTGCGTTGAGAAGAACTTCTACCTCCTTCCCCTTTATGAAACCCATTTCTATAATGCGCTTCCGAAAACCACCATGTCCAAAGACCTTGATAATAACACCTTTTTCACCGGTTTTTAAGTCGGATAGTTTCATGTAAATTCCTTCCTATTAGCTTTTTGACCACTATCTATACACTTTCTTTATATAGACATTGTCTAATTATTGCACGCAAAGGTATAAAAAAAAGAGCAAAACCTTGCAAAGATTTTGCTCTATATCTGTTAAGTATCATGAATTTACACTTTCATGATACAGGTGCTATACTATCTTTGTTGAAGAGATTCTAGTTGCAAGAAATAAAATTATTCTGTATTACTTTATACAAAGCGATATTTAATTTTATTTTTAAAATATAATTTAATACCTTTGCATTACTTAAATATGTGCTATAAAAAAGTAATAAGTATTATGAAAAAATTTTCCTTATTTGTGATAATAGCTTTATGCAGTGTCAATAGCTATGCCCAGAGTGAAGAAAAGTCTGCTCTTGAAATCCACATGAATGGCTCAAAGCGAGAAGTAATGAAGAAGTTAGAGGCAGCAGGATTTGTAGAAACTAAGAAGGCTGGACAGAAATGCTATGTTGGAATGTTTGCAGGTGAGACTGTAGATATCTATATTACAGGGAAAAGAAAGGCTTATCAGACAATGAGTACTGATGCTGTTAAAGTGATTCAAGTTCTTCCTGATGGCAGTGCTTTAGCTTGCACGCGTAAGCCAAATGAATATTCTGATCTATTTTTAGGTCCTGTTGTAAGATTGGCTGCTACACCCGGAATATCTTATTATGATGATTTGGTTATTTCAACAGGAGGAGTGTTGAAAATTGTAGATACCTACACTTATGAAACAAGAAATGAACGAGAAAAGACAGTTCCTGTTGTTATAATTGAAAATAACAATACATATAGATAAAATAGCAAACATATAGACATATGGTAAGATCTATATTTTTGTAAAAAGATGAATATCCTGTGTACTATTTGGTTATTATAGGATATTCATCTTTTTATATTTCATGGTAATTTGCATCCTTCTATTATCCGAACAATAGGCGAAGCGCTTCCTCTACTTTCCTTACGGGATGCAGACGAATGCCGAACTTGCCCATCAGCCCCGTCGCATTATATTTCGGAATGATGATATCGGTGAAGCCAAGTTTCTCGGCTTCGGCTATTCTTTGCTCTATCCTGCTTACAGGACGTACCTCACCACTTAGGCCAACTTCGCCACACATGCACCATCCTTGTTCGATGGGAGTATCGACATTCGAGGACAATACGGCAGTAATAACGCTCAAATCCATAGCCATATCGGTAACCCTCAGTCCGCCGGCGATATTCAGGAACACATCCTTTTGCATGAGTTTAAAGCCCACTCGCTTCTCAAGCACGGCAAGAAGCATGTTCAATCGTCGTTGGTCGAAGCCTGTAGCCGAACGTTGTGGGGTACCATAAGCGGCAGTGGATACCAGTGCTTGGGTCTCGACAAGGAAGGGACGTACCCCCTCGATGGCACTGGAGATGGCCACACCCGACAGTCCGTCGTGGTCGTCAGTAAGGAGTAGTTCCGACGGATTGCTCACTTGACGAAGTCCTTGTTGCTGCATTTCATAGATTCCCAACTCGGAAGTAGAGCCAAAGCGGTTCTTAATACTCCGCAGAATGCGGTACATATAATGTTGATCGCCCTCGAACTGGATAACAGTATCAACAATATGCTCTAGAATTTTTGGTCCGGCAATGCTTCCTTCCTTATTAATATGACCGATGAGAATAACGGGAATGCCGCTCGTTTTGGCAAAACGGAGGAGGGCAGAGGCGCATTCACGTACTTGGGAGATACTGCCCGGGCTGCTATCGACGTCTTCTGTGGCAATGGTTTGGATAGAATCGACCACTATCAGGTCGGGCATTACGTCCTTGGCGTGCTCGAATATATGTTCCAAAGAGGTTTCCGACAGGATGATAACGCTTTCCGGAATATCTGCAGTAAGGCGTTCGGCACGCATTTTTATCTGGTGTGGACTCTCTTCTCCGCTCACATAAAGCACCTTTTGATTAAGGTGCAGAATGGTTTGGAGCGTTAAGGTGCTCTTACCGATGCCTGGCTCGCCTCCAAGAAGGATGATACTGCCCGGCACCAAGCCCCCGCCAAGAACTCTGTTCAGCTCGTTATCCTTCATATCGATGCGTGGATCGTCCTTAGAGGAGATGTCTTTAAGGCGTTGAGGCTTGTTGGTCAAGTTCGACATAGGCCCCTGAACACCATGCCGAAGCAGGGTAGCGGCATTCTTGGCTGCCGATGTTCCGGAATCGGCAGCTATACGAATTTCCTTGAAAGTGTTCCACTGTCCACAGTTAGGGCACTTTCCTATCCATTTAGCACTTTCCTGTCCGCAGTTACTACAGACGTATGCAATCTTATCCTTTGCCATATATCGACAAAAGTAAGCATTATTTTCTTAGTTACAAAATTAATTCTTACTTTTGCATTGATATGAAACTTAGATTCTGTTTACCCCTTATCATCGTATTATTCTTGGTTGGTTGTGGAAAATCCAGCCAAGAACAGGCTGCAGAATTAGCTGCCAAAAGAAAGGCGGAGATGCAGGCTTACCATAGAGCTTTTAAGGTTGCGGTAATGCCTACGATGGATTGTTTACCGGCATTTATCCTGAAAGACAGTTTGCTGTACGACACGACGAAGGTCGATATAAGGCTAAAGCTGTTTCATGCACAGATAGATTGCGATACGGCAATGGCGGGTGGAAGCGTTCAGGCGGCCTTTACCGATTTAATTCGTGCCGAAAGGTTGCGGTCAAGGAAGAAAGTTCTACTGCATTTCCTGACGAGTACGAACGCGCACTGGAAACTCATTGCCGACCGACAATCGAACATTAAGAAGCCGGCCGACCTAAGCGACCATATAGTAGCCATGACCCGTTTCTCGGCAACAGATTTCCTTACCGACAAGGTGCTGGCAAAAGCCAAGCCCAAATACAAGGTCTTCAGAGTGCAGGTGAACGACATCTTCGTGCGATTGAAGATGCTGCAGAATCATGAAATAGATGCTTATTGGTTTCAAGAGCCACAGGCAACGAGAGCTTTGCAGGGGGATAACATTGTCTTATACAATTCGGAAGAGTCGGATTACCATCTGGGCGTAGTAGCCGTGATGGATAAAGATGATCGTTCTGCACAGGAAACGGAGTTTGCCAAAGCCTATAATAAAGCGGTGGAGCTATTAAACGAGCATGGTGTTAAGTACTATGCCGCTCTTATCAAAAAGTATATGGGGGCTTCGGATGCCGACATTGCTGCTCTTCCCGACATTAAATATAAAAAGGTGGAACGCCCTATGCAGACCGATAGGGTGGAAACCTTGTGCTATGTGGCAACAATTCGAAGGTAAATAATTGTAAAGGATTACAGAAACAAGATAAATATGCTAAACGTCGGGGATATTTTGAACAAAACGTTCAGCGAGCTTCACAAACACCATTTGGCCAACGCACTGGCCAAATTGCAGGAGCTTTATGCCGAAAAGCCTACACTTAGAAGTCATGATGAGTATAAGGCCATCTTTGAGGATTATGAAAGAATGGTACAGTTCATTACCCAAGGATTCGACGATCCGGAACGCGACCATCTGTATCAGAGCCTTTTGCAACGCTTATACGTATTGACCTCCGACTTGCAACTTAGCTGGAACTGTAAGAATAACAGCACTTACGTAAAGGCTTTTCATACGGCCGACCATTTGAATATGGGCTATGACTTCCTTCAGATGGTGCTAGAGAAGTACGTAACCGACGTAGCCATGCTGTCGTTAATGCCGGAAGAGAATGAAGAAGGGAAGAAAACCGAGATATTCGAGCGCCATCAAACGTTCATCGAGCGGTTATTCTCGGCTATATTTGTATCGCCTCAGTGGTCGAAAGGCGATGAAGAATTCTACGAACAACTGCTCCTTTCTCCTACCATTGATAGCAATGACCAACGAATTATCGTTGCAGCAATGATGCTGAGCGGCATGAATCTATTCGATTTCCATAAGTTCAGAACGCTGATGAATGTCTATCTCAAGTCGAACGACAAGTATGTTCGGCAACGGGCATTGGTGGGTTGGGTGCTGATGCTGCATGCCCGCAATGATCTTTTTACGGAATTGAACGAGATAATTGAGGCCGCCTGCTCGGACGAGGCTGTGGTACGCGACCTCCGCAACCTGCAAATGCAGTTCTTTTACAGTGCCGAAGCCGAACGGGATAATAATAATATTCAGCGGGAGATTATGCCGGATTTGCAAAATTCGAGCCATATAAAAGCCGGACCGTTCGGTATTTCCATTCAGGATGCTTCCGGTCAGGGCGATATATTCAACCCTAATGCCGATGAGGAGGAAATGGAGAAAGTGGAAAAGCGTATCCATCAGATGGGCGATATGTTCAAAAAAGGCTCGGATATTTACTTCTCCGGTTTCCGCCAGATGAAGTCTTTCCCTATTTTCAGCTCCCTTGTTACATGGTTTTCGCCTTTTTATTTGGAGCATCCACGCCTTAGTAATCTGAGAAAGACTTTGGGCGACAGTAAATTTAAGGATATCATTACGAAGAACAGTACCTTCTGCGAGTCGGATAAATACAGCTTTGCCTGTGCTTTGGAGCAGGTTTACAGCCATATTCCGGCGGAAGTACGTAAGGCAGTAGAGGAGGGTGGTGCTGAAATGGGGCCGCTGGGAGGTAACGTGCAGGAGGTAACTCCATCGCTTATCCGCCGACTATTCATACAGGATTTGTATCGTTTCTTTAAGCTGCACTTCCATGGCAAAGACCTTTTCGATCCGTTCGAGGCCGTGCCGGGAGGCTACTATTCTACCGATATCTGCTTCTTTGTTTCGCCCGCTTTGCTGCGTCTGAAGATTGAGCCAACGAAACTTAAAGTGGCTTATCAGTACTATAAACGCGGGCTTAGAGATGAAGCCGAGATACTGCTGAATGCTGTTCAGGAGGACAGTTCCGACCTGTTTGCTCTTCGTGGGCATGTTCTTAACAATATCGATTCTATCGGTAATTATAAAAAAGCATTGGAGCTGAATCCCAATAACTTATGGGCTTTGGAGGGGTTGGCCGAAGTTCAGAGCCGTTACGAGCATTACGAGGAGGCCGAACACACCTATACCCTTCTGTGCCAGCAGGCACCCGATAATTTAAGGTATGCGCTGCAGTATTTGGAAGTATTGCATAAAGTAGGAAAGGAGGAGAAGGCCAGAGAGCTTGCCTATAGGCTGGATTTCGAAAATCCGGAGGTGATGGAGATGAAAACGGCTCTTGTTACAACTTTACTCTACAGCAGGCAGGTGGACAAGGCCATAGCAACAGTAGATGGCCTGTTATCGAAAGAGATTACTCCGGAGCTGCTAATATTGGGTGTTCTGAGCCATCTGTGTAGTGGAAACATCAGCAAGACAGTGGGAATGATTCGGCAGGCAATACAAAAAGATATGCTTACCTACGACCAACTTTCGGTGTCTGTCTTCAATAATATGGCGATATTAGATAGGAATGGCGTATCACCAACAACACGCGAAATAGTACTATCGGTATCTTCGGGAGAAATTTCTAAAAAATAAATTTGCACAATAGTATCTTTTATACTACCTTTGCAGTCGGGTTTTGCCGATATGGCTCAGTTGGTAGAGCAACGCATTCGTAATGCGTAGGTCGCGGGTTCAAGTCCCGCTATCGGCTCATCTCTCATGCGGAATTAGCATATCGGTAGTGCGCGGGCTTCCCAAGCCTGATAGGCGGGTTCGACTCCCGTATTCCGCTCCAATTCTTTTTCATTCATGTTATGGAAGGCGATCTCATTAATTTGAGGTCGTTTTTCTTTTATATAAAGGTGCGCTCAGGAAGCTACAACTATGGCACCGGCCTCTATCCGGCATAAGAAAACGTGATAAAAAGCCATATAGTTCATTGAAGTTCCTTACGAAAATAGGCCTACAATAAGGTACCAAAGGATAGGAATGAGCAAGGAGGGCAGGAGATTGAGTACCTTACAGTCTTTTAAATTAAGCAAAGAAAGCCCCGATCCTGTTATGAGAATACCACCAATGATGAGTAACTCTGCCATTAACTCATTGCTGATAGCTGTCGAGGAAATACTTGCTACAAGATAAAACAAACCTTGCCAACAGAATAGTACCGGGGCAGCAAGTATTATTCCGATGCCATAGGTAGAGGCAAAGATGGCCGATGACAGGAAATCCAATGTAGCATTGGTAAAGAGAAAGGTGTTATCGCCGTTCAAAGCACTAATCACCGGGCCAAGCATCGACAAAGGACCGATACAAAAGAGCAGGATAGCTGTGGCCAATCCTTCGGCCAGCCGCTTTCCTTCTTGCTTTGAATGCTTATCGACAAGCCGCCTAAACCACCCATCAATATCGAACTTTGTTCCTATGACACTGCCTATTGCCAGCGATACTATGTACAATACAGGATATTTACTTTGAGAGAAATGCGACAAGGTAGCATTGAGTCCGATGGCTAAGGTAGCCAATCCCAATGCCGTATAAATTGTGTCCTTATACTTCTCCTTGATACCTTTGTGAAGAATAGCGCCCACAACACTTCCCACTACGATACAAAGAGTATTGACAATAGTTCCTAACATTTAGTCGAGCTTACCTATTTCTATTAAAAGATTAGCTATATCGTCGGGGGTATTGAAGAGGATGCCTTCATTTAATTCCTCATCCGAGAGGTTGGAAAGTAGCTTGCGAGCAGCTTCTTCCGACATAAAAAGTTCGCCTTTGGAATTCTTTTTCTTCAATAATTCGCCGATAATTTCGTTACGATATTCGTCTAAAGTCATAGTGATATTTCTCTAAATTTATAGTGATTATTGCTGAAACCTATTGTGAAACTTACTTACACTTGTTGTGATACTTGCTTACACTTGTTGTGATGCTTATCTACACTTGTTGTGATGTTGGCCTACACTTGTTATGATGCTGGGGTACACCCTCTATATTTTCGCGTAATAAGATGGCTATCGTTCCAGAATGAAATGCGGATGCGCTGTATTTCCAAAGTCCGGCTTCCATCGAAAGCCATCGTATTCAAAGCCAAATAAGTCGATAGGCGAGGTGAGTCGATTCTTTAGAATATAGCGGCTCATTGCTCCGCGACAACTCTTTGCATAAACACTTACCGCCTTTAGCTTATCATTTACATCGACCATGAACAATGGTTGTACGATCTTTACTTCCTCCTTCACCCTCTTCCAGTCGAACAGATGCTGGAATTCTTCTGTAGCAAGATGTATCAAGACACCATCGTCTGCCTTTACGGCTTCGATTAAAGCATCCGTCAGCAGGGGCTTCCAATAATCGAATCGGGTACAGGACCGGTTACCTTCCACTGTAAGTTTTACTTTTCCTTCCATGCGGTAGGGATGAATACCGTCTAAAGGGCGTAGCAGCCCGTAAAGGAAACTGGTTATCCATAAGTGCTCTTGGGCATAAAGCATATCATCGAAAGAGAAGGTATCGGCCCGTAAACATTTATATGCCTGACCATAATATGCCAGTAAGGCGGGCAGGTTATGAGCCTCATTTAGGAAATCCCCATACCGAAGTTTATTCTCAAGTGCTATCTTCTCGTTGCACTTCAGCAGTTGGGCGAGTTCGCTTACCGACTTTCCGGCCATTTCAAGAGACATCAGCCTCGCTTCGTTCAGGAAGCAAGGCGTTGTTGTTTTAGGGTATGCCACATCGGTATGGCTATTCATTATTTTAGCCGAAGCTATGATAATCTGCATGGAAATGTGTATCTTTTTTAGTACTTAAGTCCCATATTGTATAGGATAAATCCGTAAATATCGGCCAATTCTTCAAGCTGTTTCGAGAGTGGTTTGCCTCCACCATGCCCGGCTTTCGAATCAATTCGGATAAGGGTAGGGGTATTCCCGCCATTCTTAGCCTGCAAAGTGGCAGCAAACTTGAAAGAATGGGCAGGGACAACACGATCGTCGTGGTCGGCAGTGGTTATCAACGTAGCCGGATAACGCATTCCTTTCTTCAAATTATGGAGCGGAGAATACCGATGAAGATAATCGAACATTTCCTTTGAATCGGCACTTGTACCATAGTCGGGGGCCCAGTTCCAGCCAATAGTGAACTTATGATAACGCAACATATCCATTACGCCTACCTGTGGAATACACACTTTAAACAGGTCGGGACGTTGTGTCATGGCCGCTCCAATCAGCAAACCGCCATTCGAGCCACCTTGAATGGCGAGGTAGTCCTTACCGGTATATTTCTCCTTGATGAGCCATTCCGCTGTAGCGATATAATCATCAAAGACATTTTGTTTATTCATCTTCGTACCCGCAAGATGCCAAGCCTCACCATATTCTCCCCCGCCACGCAGGCAAGCCATCGCATAAATTCCCCCATTCTCGATAAATGGAATACGAGCCGATGAGAAATAAGGTGTCATGGAAATACCGAAACCACCGTAAGCATAAAGCAATAGAGGATTTTTACCATTGCGTTTCAGTCCCTTTTTATAGGTAAGAAAGACAGGAATACGGGTTCCGTCTTTGCTGTTTACGAACACTTGCTCGGAGATAAAAGTATTAGCATTGAACTTCATGCCGGGTGCCCTATATACCTTGCTCGTGTTTTGCGCAAGCGAATATTGATAAATCGTGGTGGGAACGGTAAAGGAATTAAAGGTATAGAAGACTTCCGGACGCTCAAACGTGCCTACAAACGAGGCCGTTCCGACTCCGGGAAGCCGTACAGAGCCCAACTGTTTACCTTCGATAGAGTAGAGGTAGGCATGCGAGTAAGCATCCTTCATATAAGTAAGAATCATCTTGCCATCGGCAAAGGTAATATCATTGAGCACATCCGACTGCTCCGGAATCAATGTTTTCCAATCGGTATAAGCCGGATGCTGGATGTCTGTTACCATAATCTTACCTTTAGGCGCTCCGTCGTTGGTAAATAGAACGAGCTTATCGCCAATGGTCTTCAGTAAGTTATATTGCTTATCCAGATTAGAAGTCATCTGAATAAACTGGCTATCTTTCTGTTTTAGGTTGCGTACATACAAATTATTACCTTGCCCGGCACCGCTTTCTATGAGAAACATCATTGTTTCCTCCTCGTTCACCCATACAGAATAAAAGCGCATGGGGTTTACAGGATTTTGGTAAAACAGTACATCCTCTTGCTGAGGTGTACCTATCTTGTGGTAATAAATCTTCTGCACAGCATTCACGTTCGAGAACTCCGTACCCTCCTTAGGTGCATCATAAGCGCTGTAGTAGAAACCATCGCCCTGCCATGTTGCCCCGCTGAACTTAGCCCATTCTATGTGATCGTCGAGTAACTTCCCGGTTTTTACATCCATCACGTAGAACTCTTGCCAATCGCTTCCGTTGCGAGAAATGGAGTAAGCTGCATATTTTCCATTATTCGAGAAGCTGACAGACTTCAAAGCTACAGTGCCATCGGTCGATAGTTTGTTTGGGTCAAGAAACACACTGGCGTTCTTTTCATCGCCAAGTTTGTCCATTACATAGAGTACACTCTGATTTTGCAAGCCGTCATTCTTATAGAAAAACCACTTGCCGACATGCTTGTTATAGCTCGGTGCCGACAGCTTTTCGTAATTGCTGAGTTCTTTTAAGCGGTTATAGAGCTTCTTACGGAAAGGAATCTTTGCGAGATAATCCTGTGTTATCTTGTTTTCAGCCTTCACCCAAGCCAGCGTTGCTTGGGCCGTATCGTTCTCTAATGGGCGATAAGGGTCGGCCACCTGCACTCCGAAATAAGTGTCGGTCGTACCATCCTGAGGTGGAGTAGGGTATTTGATGTTCTGTCCCATAATGAAAGTTGATGATGACACAAGTGCCATACTTACTAAAATTCTTTTCCTAATAGCCATATTCATTACTGCTAACTGTTTTATTTCCTGTTTAGTTCTTTAAACTGTCCTGATACCATTGGTACAGACGTTGTACCCCTTCCTCTATCTCTACCTTGTGCGTCCAGCCTAAGCGGTGAAGTTTTTCTACGTCAATCAGTTTTCTCGGTGTGCCGTTAGGCTTCTCCTTATCCCATACAATCTCGCCCACAAAGCCGACGGCTTGTGCCACAAGTTGTGAAAGTTCCTTGATGGTTAGCTCTTTACCCGATCCTACATTGATGTGAGTATTCCTTATTTCCCCCAGTTCCGGAATAGCTCCCCCACGTCCTTCGCTGTTATTTCTATCCACACTGCCGTCTGTCTTAGCACCATAGAACACGCTGGAATATCGCTCTATACCGATAATATCCTTGAAATCGACATTTAAAAGAACGTGAACACTGGCATCGGCCATGTCCTCACTCCAAAGAAATTCACGCAGCGGACTGCCATCGCCCCACAGGGTTACCTTGTTATTCTCTATACCGTAAAAAGCCAATGCCTTTTCAATTCTGTCCTGACTGTTCTTTCCATTTACATTCCCTTCGCCTATGAGAGTACGAAGTTTGTCGGTAGGATTGATAGGGCGTTTGTCCATATCGATACGAATGGCCTCCCAATTGTTGTCGTGTAGTAGTTTGGCAAGATACACTTTTCGCATCATGGCAGGCATTACATGCGAGTTTTCCAAATGAAAATTATCGTTCGGACCATAAAGATTGGTAGGCATTACCGCAATATAATTCGTTCCATATTGCAGGTTATAGCTCTCGCACATCTTAATGCCGGCTATCTTCGCAATGGCATATTCCTCGTTGGTATATTCCAGTTCAGAGGTAAGCAGACTGTCTTCCTTCATGGGTTGGGGCGCATTCTTAGGATAAATGCAGGTACTGCCGAGGAACAATAACTTCTTTACTCCATACCGGTAGGCACTTTCTATTACGTTGCATTGTATCTTCATGTTTTGCATAATGAAGTCGGCCCGGTAAATGGAATTGGCCATAATCCCCCCTACAAAAGCTGCTGCCAATACCACTGCGTCGGGACGTTCCTCCTCAAAGAAAGCGCTGACAGCAGCCTGATTGGTCAGGTCTAACGCTTGGTGCGACCGCCCTATAAGATTGTTGTAACCACGTTTTTGTAAATTCTTCCAGATTGCCGACCCCACCAAGCCATGGTGTCCGGCTATGTATATCTTTGCCTCTTTACTTAAAGTTGTCATAAATTGCTATTTTACAATGCCTTTTTCCAGGTATTCAGCGAGGTTTGTACGCACTTTTTCCGCCGCATTTTCCGATGCAACCTTCGACATATCACTATCCACCATCAGGTTTACAAGCTCCTCGAACGAGGTGGAATTAGGATTCCAGCCCAACTTGGCTTTGGCTTTGGTAGGGTCGCCCCATAGGTTTACAACATCCGTCGGACGATAAAAGTCGGGGCTCACCTCTATAAGTACCTTCCCCGTAGCCTTGTCTATCCCTTTTTCTTCCAGTCCTTCGCCCTTGAATTCCAGTTCTATCCCTACGTGTTTAAAGGCATAATAGCAGAACTCGCGTACGCTGTGCTGCACACCGGTAGCAATCACAAAGTCTTCCGGTTGCTCCTGCTGAAGAATGAGCCACATACATTCTACATAGTCTTTGGCATATCCCCAGTCGCGCAGCGAACTAAGATTGCCAAGAAACAGTTTGTCCTGCTTACCCTGCTTTATGCGTGCTGCCGCTAAGGTTATCTTGCGGGTAACGAAGGTTTCGCCACGACGCTCGCTTTCATGATTGAAGAGAATACCCGAACAGCAATACATGTTATAGGCTTCGCGATATTCTCTTACAATCCAATATCCGTATAGCTTGGCCACAGCATAGGGACTATAGGGATGAAAAGGGGTGTTCTCGTTTTGCGGAACTTCCTCTACCTTACCATAGAGTTCCGATGTAGAAGCCTGATAAATACGGCATTGCCGGGTAAGTCCCAGCTGTCGTACAGCCTCTAATATTCTTAAAACACCGACAGCATCGACATCGGCAGTGAACTCCGGAGAGTCGAAACTAACCTGTACATGGCTTTGTGCTGCAAGATTATATATCTCGGTAGGGCGTACTTTACCGATAACACCCAATATGCTCATAGAGTCTGATAAGTCGGCATAATGCAGATGGAAATTAGGTTTACCCTCAAGGTGAGCTATTCTCTCACGATAATCAACAGAAGAACGGCGGATAGTTCCATGTACTTCATATCCTTTTGCCAGCAAAAATTCTGATAAATATGAGCCGTCTTGGCCTGTTATACCTGTGATGAGTGCTACTTTCTTCATTTTTATACTTAATATTTTGAAATTCAAAATCCTGTTTTATACCAAAACAAGGATGGCTCTAATAATGCAAAAATACAGATTATTACCGACATCACAAAATTATTGCGAAGGTTAAAATCGTTTCTTTGCCGTTTCTTTCTGCTGAATCTCAAAATCTTTCAGCAGAAGCAGCAATCAATTATCGAAATAATACAATTTTTTTTCCCAGAAACCACACTCAATTATCGAAATAACGCAATCAATTTTCATAATTGCAAGGAGAGTCCCTTAGATAAACGTTTTATATATTTATCATAATCTTTATTAGTTTACATAATAAATAGGCGTTTTATGGCAGATGATAACCGCAAGTCGAAATGGCTTTTGAAAAACGAAATAAGGCAGGATAAATGGTGCAAATTACTTAAGTAACAGGATAAGTAGCCCGAAATATTCTAAATATAGAGCGTGATTATATAAGGAGTTAATGCTGAACACACAAAGAGTTTGTGCTGAACACATGAGGAGTTAATGTAAAACACGTGAGGAGTTAGTATTGAACACGTGAGGAGTTGAAACAGAATACATGGGGAATTGACAATGAATAGCCTTGCTCATTGCCTACTTTTAGGCATAAATAAAGCCCAAAGTAAGAATACTTTGAGCTTCGTTGTTGCGGAGGCAGGACTCGAACATGCGACCTCCAGGTTATGAGCCTGGCGAGCTACCAACTGCTCCACTCCGCGATATTAACCATGCTTTTGATAATTTATGTGTTACATATTTCTCAAATGCGAATGCAAAGGTACGTAGAATAATCGTAACAACCAAACGTTTCCTCAATATTTTTTCTTCTTACCTGAATTTTACAAGGAAAAAATAAGGGGATGTCCGCGAAGAAAGGCTCGCTTATTTCCCTATATTTCGTGTAATACCATTGTCTTACAGCATTTGTTCCAATTCGTCAAGAGCCCTTTGCATATCTTCGGCAAAGGTGGTATGGTCGTTTAAGAAATCCTTCTTTCCATGTGCCAGTTTTGCGTATAGACCCCTGTTCATATCTTCTACAAACAAACTGATAGCATACTCTATATCGTCTCTTTGTGTATTGCTATGCGAGAAAGCATATACACGATACTTCTGGTGCAAGAAAGCGTAAGCCTGTTCTATACCATCTTTTGTTATCATCTTTTTCCTTTCTTCCTGTATTGTGAGGGTGTCATGCCTGTTCTTCGTTTGAACATAGCCCCGTGAAATACCGTGGCATTCTGGAGCCCAATATCTCTTGAAAGCTTGGCTAATGAGCGTTGAGAACCGAAGATAAGGCTCTTGGCAACGTTGATAATGGTAGCCTGATAAACTCTTGTGGCGAGGTGCCAGTAAACAGTTTGATAAAGCCACCGAAATAGTTCGGCGAAAGATATAGCTGACTGACACAATAGCTCACTGATGGAAGCCTTGGCTTCTTGGAGGTTGTCCGTCTGGAAATAATTTCTCAATAAAAGGTCGAGCTCATTTTATCATGCCTGTTCTTCGTTTGAACTTAGATAGCCTTTATCAACTCCTCCGGAGTAACCAGCGTTTGCTCCCCGGTAGCCATATCTTTTAACGTAACTTTACCGGCTTCCATCTCCGTTTCGCCAGCCAATGCCACATATTGAATACCCTTGTTGTTAGCATAGCTCATCTGTTTTTTCATCTTTACGGCATCCGGATATATCTCGGTACGGATACCGGCCTTTCTCGCTGCGGCAATGATGGGCAAGCAATAAGCTGTTTCCTGCTCGCCAAAGTTGATGAAAAGCAGCTGGGTTCCCTGTACACTCTCCTTTGGATAGAGATCGAGCGTGTTAAGAACATCGTATATTCTGTCGGCCCCGAAACTGATTCCTACTCCTGAAATACCGGGCATACCAAAGATACCTGTTAGGTTATCGTAGCGTCCGCCACCGGTAATCGACCCTATCTGAGTATCGAGTGCTTTCACTTCAAAGATGGCACCGGTGTAGTAATTAAGGCCACGTGCCAGTGTAAGGTCGAGCTGAATTTCATTCTTCAGACCACTGGTTTTCAGACTGTCGAGGATGAAACGCAGTTCTTCGACACCTTTTTTACCTATCTCGCTGTCGTTAAGTACATTGGCAATCGTATTCAGTTTGTCATCATTAGAGCCTTCAAGAAGAATAATAGGCTGCAGTTTTTGAATGGCTTCTTCCGCAATACCGTTGCTACGCAGTTCCTCGTTTACATTCTCCAAGCCAATCTTATCCAGCTTATCAATGGCTACAGTGATATCTACTATCTTATCGGCCTCACCGATTACCTCGGCAATACCCGTTAGAATCTTGCGGTTATTAATCTTAATCTGTACACGAACACCGAATTCCGTAAAGACGGTATCGACGATTTGCATCAGCTCTACCTCGTTGAGCAGAGAGTCGGAACCTACCACATCGGCATCGCATTGATAGAATTCCCGGTAGCGTCCCTTCTGAGGACGATCGGCACGCCATACAGGTTGAATCTGATAGCGCTTGAAAGGCAACTGCAATTCTTCCCGGTGCATGACAACGTATCTGGCAAATGGCACTGTAAGGTCGTAACGAAGTCCCTTTTCGGACAGCTTCGTCTGCAGCTTCAACACATTGCGATCTTTCAGTTCCTCATCGCTACACGACTTCAGATAGTCGCCAGAATTAAGAATCTTAAACAACAGCTTATCGCCTTCATCACCATATTTACCCATTAAAGTGTGCAGGGTCTCCATAGCGGGAGTTTCTATTTGCTGGAAGCCATAGAGTGCGTAAACACGCTTGATAGTATCGAAAATATAATTTCGCTTTGCCATTTCCTCCGGACCGAAATCTCGTGTTCCCTTTGGAATTGAAGGTTTGTTTGCCATAAATCTTATTAATATTATCTTTATATCTTATGTGTTATCGCTAACACGGGTATGTATTAAACGGCATAACCATGTGTATTGCCAAGAAAGCGATACACACTGCCTGCCGAATATATCCTTATTTACTTTCTTACAATCGTTTGCTCGCGATCCGGACCGATAGATACAATACCGATGCGGGTTTCCAAGAACTCCTCTATAAAGGCTACATAGTCCTTGAAAGCCTGTGGAAATTCATCCTCCGACTTACATTTCGTCATATCCTGTTTCCATCCTTTAAACTCCTTATACACGGGCTTTACATCGCCTATCTCATAAGGGAACTCGCTGGTTTGGCAGCCATCAGGCAGTTCGTATGCCACGCATGCCTTGATAGTATCGAAGCCATCCAGTACATCGCTCTTCATCATGATGAGTTCCGTAACGCCATTTATCATTACAGAGTAGCGCAGCTGCACGAGATCTACCCATCCGCAACGACGCTCACGCCCCGTTACCGCCCCATACTCATGCCCTAAATCACGAAGGGTTTTGCCTGTTTCGTCAAACAGTTCCGTAGGAAAGGGGCCTGCACCTACACGGGTACAATAGGCTTTCATGATGCCATATACATTGCCTACCTTATTCGGACCGATACCCAGACCGGTGCAGGCGCCGGCACAAATGGTATTGGATGAGGTTACAAAAGGATAAGAGCCAAAATCTACATCCAGCATGGTTCCCTGCGCACCCTCGCACAGAATATTCTTGTTTTCACGAAGAAGATGATTGATTTCATGTTCGGAATCGACGAACTTGAATTCCTTCATGTACCGAATACCTTCCAGCCATAACTTTTCGGTTTCCTCAAAATCCTCAAAGTCTGTCCAGCCCATAGCCTTCAGCATTTGCAGATGTCGCTCTTTATGAGCAGTATATTTTGCGTCGAAATTATGCAGAATGTCGCCCACACGCAGCCCGTTACGGCTCACTTTATCCGTATAAGTAGGCCCGATACCTTTCCCCGTGGTACCCACCTTTGCCTTTCCTTTGGCAGCCTCGTATGCTTTGTCGAGAATTCGATGGGTAGGCATGATGAGATGTGCCTTCTTTGAAATAAGCAGGCGTTGCTTCAGTGGATGCCCACTCTTCTCAAGATCTTTTGCCTCATTCATAAACAAGTCAGGAGCAAGCACTACCCCATTGCCAATAATATTTACTTTTCCTCCTTGAAAGATACCGGAAGGGATAGAACGTAGAACATATTTCTGATGCTCGAACTCAAGTGTATGACCCGCATTAGGCCCGCCTTGGAATCGGGCTACCACATCATAGCGAGGTGTAAGCACATCTACTACTTTTCCTTTTCCCTCATCGCCCCATTGAAGACCCAATAGGACATCTACTTTTCCTGTATTCATTTGGCTTTATTTGATGATTTGTCTTGTTTATGATTGATTGTTTTGTTGCGTTGTCGCGACAACTTTGCCTGACATTTCGAGCAGATACCATAGATGTACAGGGAAAAACCGTCTTTGCGAAAACGTGCGAATTTGGTATCATTGATAGCCTGAACAATCTCCGGAGTATCTACTTCCGTAACGATTCCGCACACGGTACATATCTGATGAATGTGCTCTTCATTATTGAATGAGGCTTCGTATTTTGTCTGACCGATGAAACGATGTCTTACCACCAGTCGCAATTCGATGAACAATCGCATCGTATTGTACAAAGTAGCACGCGATACCCTGAAGTTACGTTGCTCCAGTTCGCTTCCCAGTTCGTCTAAAGAAAAGTGGCCATGCATGTCATATACAGCCTCGAGGACGGCATACCGCTCCGACGTTTTTCTATGATTATTGGCTTCGAGATATTGATTTAGAATATCACGGACCCGCTGTTTAACTGCATCTTTAGCTACCATGTTACTTTTAAATCTGTACAAAGATACTATTTTCTATGCATACATGTATGTGTTTTGTAAGATTTTTGTTATTGTTTTACCGGAAAGCCGTAAAAAGAGAGAATAAAAATAAAAAAGCCGAACACCCATCGAAGAATAACAACTCCTGCCGGGTGTCCGGCCTTTATGGTTTTTAAGAACAAAAAGAATGTCTTTCTCTTGCCTGATTTAGAGGATGTTTAAGTCTTTGAACTCCTTTTCCGCACTCTTTTCGTAAGAAGCTCCCAAACTGCAAAACCTTATAACAGCATTATAAGCTGCGTGCTTAACGGATAAGTCCTTATCCTGCAGTGCCGTGCGTGCTTGGTCGATAAACTCCTGCTTTTGCCGTTCGTCGGGTGTCTGCCCCTTTGCAAAAAGGCAGGATAACAGATTATAGCCGCATAGCTGGTACATGGCATTGTCTGCGGCTATCCATTGGAAAGCATAAGACCATGCCTCTTTTAAGTACCGGAGGAGGTTGAATGCGAGGATTTCTGCCATTTCCTGCGTTCTTACCCGCTCCATCCATACCTCTACAAGGTCGTCCGACATCCTCTCCGGCGGCATGATAAAGGTAGCCATAATCTGACATTCGCGGATATCTTCTTTCCATAGCTCTATGGCCAAGTCGTAGTCCTGTCCATATTCGGCAGCCATTTCCTTTAGCTCCGGCAAGGGAATTCCCCAGTTTATCTTGTAGGTAACTCCCTTTTCCCGCATCGACTGAGAGGCCACTCCGTTCATTCTGAAACGGAAGGATTGCTTGACAGCCTTTAGTTTATCGTGTGTGCTCGTATTCATCAATCGTATTTATGAATTAAATTAAGGTGGCATAATCACGGGAGTAGCGCATCATTTGGTCGGAATAGCGCTCGCTGTAATCTACCTTTATGTCGATAACGTTTCCCGAGACGTCTTTCACTTCCGACAGAACAGGATTCAAGAAGCCTTTATATGGCGCTATATCCAGTTTCCGATAACGCTCAAGAATTTCCAGATGTTGCGCCTCGTGAAGATGAACGGCATACCTTTCCACCAGATTTCTGGCAGCCATAAAGTCGCCCTCACTCTTTATTCGCTGAATTTCGGCAAGTTGTCGAGCGAAAATATTCCTCAGGGTAGTATAATCATTTATCCTTACGTAAGTCTTCTTCTGTCCCGTCTGCCCGTCAGTCCGCTTTACAAACTCGATGATATTTTCCGCTTTCCCTAATTCGAAAGCCCACCAAGCAATGAGTGCTCTGTTCTGCATGTGTGCCTCCTCTATCTTCATACCCGGCTTTATTCTTACCTGCTGTGTCAGTAAACCATTCATGATATAGCTGTAATATTGTGCTTTATAAGCCTCCTCGCTGTCGAGCAGTCCCAGTTCTTGCAGCTTTTTATCGGCAATATAGTAAAGGCCGAACAAGTCGGCACGTGCCTCTTCGATGGTATTACCGTAATTCTTCAGAGCATCAGGGTCTGTTGTCGGGAGCAATTTTCCACTTCCGTGCCCCAGACATTCATGCAAATCTGTATGAAGATTGTCGGTAATATTTCCGTATTGTCTGATGAGTTCACACGTGGTTGCGTCGATGGCAAACTCCTCCAAGAAACCGTTTCCCTTGGAAGCCATGTCGTAAGCGTGGGTAAGATTCGAGATCGTAACGCTCTTTGAGCCGTGTTCCGCCCTTATCCAATCGGCATTCGGAAGATTTATTCCTATAGCGGTAGAAGGGTACTCATCGCCTCCGAGCATGGCAGCACAGATAACATTGGCCGTAACACCCTTCACCTTTTCCTTCTTGAACAGAGGGCTTACAGGCGAATGATCCTCAAACCACTGGGCATTCGAGGAAATCGTTTGCGTGCGCTTGGTGGCTTCCAAGTCCTTATATTCCACAATACCTTCCCATGAAGCCTTCAAGCCCATAGGGTCGCCATACACTTCGATGAAGCCATTGATGAAATCTACACGACTGTCGTGCTCTTTCAGCCATTCGATGGAATAGTTATCGAAGTCGGTAAGGTCGCCGGATATATAATATTTTATCAGCAGGTCGATTACCTTTTCCTGCCGGGCGTTATCGGCATAGGCCTTCGCCCTGTCCAGCCAATCGATGATTTTCCTGATGGCTTCGCCGTATTTTCCATCACGCTTCCACACTATTTCGTGCAAACAATTGCCTTCCTTCACCAAAGTAGAGTTCAAGCCATACGAGGGCTGGCGCTCTTTCGGACCTTCCTCCTTCAGGCGTGCATAATAGTCTTCCACCTCTTTCTGCGTTACATTTTCGTAATAGGTACACGCAGAGGTTTGTACAATATCTTGCCCGTCGGCTTTGTTTACACGCTTAGGGAGAAGGTGTTCGTCGAAAATAACGGGGCAGAGCACGGCCAACAGAGCATCTATTGTATCGAATTCCCGGACAGGTAGCAGGTAGGGAGCCACTGCCTTTACCATGCTTGTAAACGCCTCTTCCGAGAAAGCCGGCTTGAATTTTTCACAACCGTAGTGGTGATAAATGCCATTCGAGAACCATACACGTTTCAAATACTCTTCTATTGCCTTGAAATTACTATCCTGCCTATCGCCCTGATAGCGCAAAACGATGGTTTCCAAGGTTTTTCGTATGATTAAATTGTATTTTCCAAACTGGTCGAAAATAATATCCCTGCCGTATAAGGTTGCTTGAGACAGACAGTAAATGAGTTGTTTCTGGCGTAGCTCCAAGCTATCGAATCCGGATAGTTCATAACGAAGCATCTGGATATCGGCAAACCTTTCATCTACATACGTAAAGGGAGTTTTGCTTTCTGAAGTTTTATTTTTCACGTTGTTTCTTTATCTTTTTGTGCCTTCGCACCCTTTTTGTGTTTTTGTTCTTCTATAGGATGCTTGCTAAGTTGTTGTAATTTATATTCTCTTGGAGTAATTCCGTTTATTTTATAGAAAGAGGCATAGAAAGATTGGCGATTGGCAAAGCCTACCGAATCGCTGATTTCTTCCATATTGAAATCCTGATAGCGCTTATCGACAAGGAGCGCCATGGCCTCTTCGATACGGAACTTATTCACGAAAGAGGTATAGTTCATGTGAAACTTAACATTCACCACAGCTGATATGTATCGGGTGTTCGTACCAAGATCCTCTGCTAATTTTTTTGCGGAATAATTCTTGTCTTTATATCGTTTTTGTATAACAATAATGTTAAGAATCTTGTCCTTCAGCTCATCCATTAAAAGAGGACTTACTAAACTGCGATAAGCGGCGAGCTTTTCCTTTTTTTCGGTTAGATTGTATTTTGTCATAGCAGTATAGGTTTTATATTGTTACACAATTAATTTATGCAAAGATACTCTTAATAATTGACAATGTCAAGTATTTAAGTCCTTTTTTTTCAATAACAAGGTAAGAAGATTGAGTGGTAAAAGGTATCTATTACAAGAGGGGGCGATATTGAACACATCAGGAGTTAATGCCGGACACATTAGTAAAAGAGTATGGATAGCTTTGTAAAAGAGTATGTTTCATAGCATAAAAGGGCATATATTACCAAGTATTTTATTTTTCATTTTTTTGCTGTCATTTTTAACAATTATCATAAGTGTCTGGT
>JBHAEI010000012.1:0-13941 GCA_041855505.1 Prevotella sp. | reverse complement strand
CCTCAAGTCGCATCGTGGGGTAAGGGGATGGTGGCTACATATTGATGTTGTGCTGTTGCTTTTTACTGAAAGCTGCTACTAACGACTCATAAATCTACCCTTAATCGTGTATTGGATGATAGTTGCGGATTTTAGGATATACAGATTTTACCCCTCCGAAAAGAACATATGCTTACCTATTCCCGGCTAAGGATAAACACGGCACAAGGACATAAGGATCCTTCTGACCATGTTATTATATCGCAGGCCATCACAGAACATCTTCCACTTATCTCCAGTGATACCCGTTTTCCGTTCTATCGCAGGCAAGGACTTGACTTGATATTTAATGAGAAGTAGGCGTTATGGTCTGCTTCTTTTTGTTTTAGGGAATCTTTCTTTACTTACCTATACCGCTTTTATCAGTTTTTTAGTGTAACTTTGCATAACATATTCAGTTACAAAACAAAAGCAATGCAAGATTTAGTTATTTACAATACACTGCACCGGAAGAAGGAACTCTTCCAACCTATCGCAGCTCCGAACGTCGGAATGTACGTCTGCGGACCTACCGTTTATGGCGACCCACATCTGGGACACGCACGTCCGGCCATCACTTTCGACGTCCTCTTCCGCTACCTGAAGCACATCGGCTATAAGGTAAGATACGTTCGTAACATTACCGACGTGGGACATTTGGAGCACGATGCCGATGAGGGCGACGATAAAATAGAGAAGAAAGCACGGCTGGAACAGCTGGAGCCTATGGAGATTGCACAGCATTACACCAATCGATACCATGATGCCATGGCTGCCTTGAACGTTCTTCCGCCCAGTATCGAGCCGCATGCCACGGGGCATATCATAGAACAGGAGGAACTGGTAAAGCAGATTCTGAACAATGGTTACGCCTACGAGAGCAACGGCAGCATCTACTTCGATGTGGAAAAATACGATAAAAGCCATAAATACGGCATTCTTTCTGGACGCAACCTTAGCGATATGATTAACAATTCGCGCGAATTGGCAGGCGTAGGCGAGAAGAAAAATCAAGCCGATTTTGCTCTTTGGAAGCGTGCCATGCCGGAACATATCATGCGATGGCCGTCGCCTTGGAGCGATGGTTTCCCCGGCTGGCATTGCGAATGTACGGCCATGGGACGCAAATACTTAGGCGACCACTTCGATATTCACGGTGGAGGCATCGACTTGGTGTTCCCGCATCATGAATGCGAGATAGCACAGGCGGTGGCTTCTCAGGGCGATGAGATGGTGAAATATTGGATGCATAACAACATGATTACCATCAATGGGCAGAAGATGGGTAAGTCGTTGGGCAACTTTATCACCTTGGAGCAGTTCTTTACCGGCAACCATAAGAAGCTGGAACAGGCTTATACGCCTATGACCATCCGCTTCTTCATCCTCTCGGCACACTATCGTGGCACCGTAGATTTCTCGAACGAAGCACTCATTGCAGCGCAGAAAGGTTACGAAAAGCTGATGAACGGCATCGAGGATTTGGCACGTATTCAGACTTCAGCAGCCAGCGATGAGGCAACAAAGAAGTTTGTTTCTGCCTTCCGTCAGAAGTGCTACGATGCCATGAACGACGACCTGATGACACCGGGTGTTATCTCTTTGCTCTTCGAGGCATGCCACACCATAAACTTACTCACCGACCATAAGGCTCAAATCTCTGCCGACGATCTTCAAGAACTCACCGAGGTAATGAATACTTTTGCCTTCGACATACTGGGTCTTCGCAATGAACGTGGCGCCAACAACGATGCACGCGAGCAGGCATTCGGCAAGGTTGTGGATATGGTTTTAGACCTTCGCGCAAAAGCAAAAGCCGAAAAGAACTGGGCGGTAAGCGACCAAATACGCGATGCTTTGGCCGAAGCCGGCTTCCAAGTAAAGGACACCAAGGATGGCGTTACATGGAAGTTGGACAGATAAAATTAAAGAGCCATATAATATGTTGTTTTAAAGAATGTGCCTGTTTACAATAAAAATAGCATTCTGACAACAACGATATAAGATAAATTAGTTAGATAATATTTAAAAGCCGTATACTTAGAGCTACACATAAAGCTCTGGTGTACGGCTTTTTTTATCTTTTTACTTTGGTGTTATTGCGCCCTATCCCGCTTGATAAGCGCCAGAAGATGCTCGACAGCTTCCTCTTCCGGTATATTCTTCTCGACACATTCCTGTTTCCGATACAGACTTACCTTCTTCGGACCGGCACCCACATAGCCGTAATCGGCATCGGCCATCTCGCCCGGACCATTCACAATACAACCCATAATACCGATTTTAAGTCCTTTCATCCCCTTTGTTGCCTCTTTGATACGGGCAATGGTGGTGCGCAGGTCGTAAAGGGTACGGCCGCAACCGGGACATGAAATATATTCGGTTTTTACCGTTCGCAAACGTCCAGCCTGCAGAATACCGAAGGCAGTCTGCTCCACTATATCCTGCGAAAGGTTGCCATTGTTCATGAGCCATACGCCATCCACCAAGCCATCCATCATCAAAGCGCCCAAATCGGCTGCAGCTTCCAGCTGGAACTTCTCTTTAGCCGATACGGTTTCGCAGTCGGCTTCGTCCTCCGAATGCTCGTACATCTCGGCAAAAACAATAGGATTCGTCAGCCCTTCGTTCATCAGTTGATGCGCAAAGGCACGCTGATCGCCCAAACGGTTTTGGTGGCTCGTCATACAAACGACCACTACCTCAGGATGATGACGCAGGCAAGCAAAGAACTCTTCGGTAGGAGTACCGTATTTCAACACCAAGAATTTCACGGGAGCTTGTACCAAACTGATAAAGGTTTGCCCCATAACAGGGAAAATAGGATAGATATTTCCCTCCGGCAACTTACCCGTATTGGCAAGCTCGATGTAAGTATTGTAATCGAGAATATACTTCTGCTCCTTATCCAGTGCATGTGGAAGCTCGCCCTGAACATAGATATAATCGGGTGTAGGAACTTCCTTCGAACTTACCTGCGGTACGAGTTCCTCTGCCTTACGGGTGGCAATGACAACGGGAACATTGTCGCCTCCCACACTGGCAGCAGCCACTGTCTTACGACGTTGGGGACGCAAATAATCAAAATCCTTGTTCTGCTCGGCAGGTATCAGCAAATGTCCCTGATGCTTACGGATATACCAAGCCAGATATTTCGCCACCGGTATCTCGCATTCCGGATCCTCACTGAGCGACACACGGATGGTATCGCCTATGCCGTCGGCCAGCAAAGCACCAATGCCTACAGCACTCTTGATACGTCCATCCTCGCCTTCGCCGGCCTCGGTAACCCCCAAATGAAGCGGATAACGCATATCCTCCTTCTCCATTTCGGCTACCAAAAGACGGACGGAGCGCACCATTACGACGGTATTCGACGACTTTATGGAGATGACAACATCCTTAAAATCGTACTTTCGGAAGATTCTAAGGAATTCCATACAGCTCTCTACGATACCTTCCGGCGTATCGCCATAACGGTTTCGGATACGATCCGACAGGCTGCCATGGTTTACCCCGATACGGACAGCTGTATGATTCTCCTTACAGATATTAATAAAAGGAATCAAGCGATCCTCTATCTTCTGCAATTCCTGTGCGTATTCCTCGTCAGTATATTCCAGTTTTTTGAACGTTCTGGCCGGATCTACATAGTTACCGGGGTTGATGCGTACCTTCTCGGCATACAAAGCAGCTACATCGGCCACGTTAGCATTAAAGTGAACATCGGCACACAAAGGCGTATTATAGCCGTCGGCACGCAGCTTCGCATTGATATTCCTGAGGTTTTCGGCCTCTTTCCTCCCCTGCGTGGTGAGCCTTACCAGCTCGCCACCTGCCTGAATGATACGTTCCGACTGTGCCACACTGGCCTCGGTATCATCGGTCGAGGTGGTTGTCATCGACTGAATGCGTACAGGGTTATCGCCTCCTATGCTCAAAGCACCCACATGGGTAACCGAGGTTTTTCGGCGTTCGTAATTGAATAAATCTACCATTTCTTGCTTAACACTTAAACTTATAGTCTTTTATCTCGGCTAACTCCTTGTTGGCTTTCTCTATTTTCTCGCCCAAGGTAGCCTTCCAAGCCTCCACTTTCCTTGCCATTTCCTCGTCGCCCAGCGCTATCATTTCGGCAGCAAGAACGGCAGCATTCTGCGCGCCATTCACACCTACCGTGGCAACCGGTATGCCGGGAGGCATCTGAACAATGGAAAGCAGGGCATCAAGACCATCCAGCATTCCCTTAATAGGTACGCCAATTACCGGCAAGGGAGTACTTGCAGCAATTACGCCCGGCAGTGCCGCCGCCATTCCCGCCCCTGCAATAATCACCTTAATGCCACGTGCCTTTGCGCCTTTGGCAAACTCTTCCACAGCATCCGGCGTGCGATGTGCCGACAAAGCATTCACCTCGAAAGGTATTTCATACTGCTCCAGCCACTTGCAAGCCTTCTCCATAACGGGTAAATCGCTTGTAGAGCCCATAATGATACTGATAATTGGTTTCATATTAAGTCGATGTTTGTTATTAATAAAATTCTGATTATATCACAATAGTGATGAAAGCACTGACAATACCCAGAAAATATCCTGCGGTAACCTGTGCCAGCGTGTGCTGCCGAAGGATAATCCTGCTGGAGCCCACCAGCCCCGAAAGGAGGATAACAAGGCACAGCCACCATACCGGATTGAAGTTAAACAGGAACGAAAAGCCTATCAATGCTCCCGTTACTCCCCCTATGGCTGCCGTATGGGTGGATATCTTCCACCAAACATTAATAATCGCACAGAGTATCTGAATGACCAAAGCGGCCGAGAGAATGGCCGTAATAAGATGTGGCGTGTGCAGCCAGTCCATGATGTACAGGCAAAGCAAATAGCAGAGGATGGAGATAACATAGGGCATCATACGGCGCTCCCGACGACCTAACTGAAAGAGTGTCCAGCCATGATACTCGCGGTACAAATGAATTAACAGCGTTGGAATAAGCACCGTGAAAGCATACGTAAGCAAAACCATCGACAGCTTGGCCACGAAGGGAAACATACTCAGGTAGCTGAAAATAAAGACGGCCAGCACGCCTACTACCGACAAGTAGAAGGGGGTTAAGACCAAGCTGATGGTGCGGGCTGCTATGATAATCGACTTTAAACTCATTATTCTCTGCGTAATCTTGCTACCGATATTCCCAGCTGCTCCCGGTATTTTGCCACCGTTCGGCGAGCTATGGGAAATCCTTTATCCTTCAGTATCTTGGCAATGTTGTCATCGCTAAGGGGGTGTAATTTATCTTCTTTATCGACAATGTCCTTCAGCGCCAGCTTTATCTTTCGTGTAGAAAGCTCCTCGCCGTCCTCGGTGGTATAGCTGTCGGTGAAGAAGAAACGCAGGGGAAACGTTCCCCAACGGGTTTGGGCATACTTGATGTTGCTGACACGGGAGATGGTCGAGATGTCCAGTCCCGTACGGTCGGCCACATCTTTCAGTATCATCGGTTTCAGTTCGGTTTCATCGCCTTCCTGAAAGAACTTGCGCTGAATATCGATAATGGCGCTCATAGTAAGGCGAAGGGTGTTCCGGCGTTGCTTAACAGCCTCGATAAACCCTTGCGCCTTGCTTATTTTTTCGCGTGCGTAAAGGAAGGCTTCCTTCTCTTGTCGGTTCATATCGGCTTTGTGCTCCTTGTAGGTAGCCACCATATCGTTGAAGGCCTGCGACACATGTAGCTCGGGAAGCGTACCCTGATTAAGCGTAAACGTAATGGTACCGTCGTCCTCGGTGTCGATGATAAAGTCGGGCGTAATCTGCTGGATGTTCCTACCCTGCGTCTCTCCCATCGACGATCCGGGCTTCGGATTCAATTTCCGTATCTCCTTTTGGAGGGCTGCCACCTGACTGTCGGTGAGCGACATACTCTCTTTTATCTTATCCCAGTGCTTCTTTGTAAAAGCATTAAAGTACTTCGAGATTATCTTCCGAAGATATTTATACAAGTTGCTGTCGGCCTCCCACTCACCGTTTTCCACCTTTCTGTCGATCTGTAGCAGCAGGCATTCCTGCAGGTTGCGTGCCCCGATGCCTGCCGGGTCGAAGTCCTGAAGGATTTTCAGCACCCGCTCCAATTCGGAAACAGGAACATCTATCCCCTGATAAATAGCCAGCTCGTCGCTGATGGTATCCAGTTCTTTCCTCAATAAGCCGTCATCATCCAAACTGCCTATGAGATATTCCAGTATGTCGTGGGTTTGTTCGTCGAGATCCCGCTCGCCCATCTGCTCCTTTAACTTGTCGATAAAAGAAGTTGTGTCGCCATAAACAATTTCCTCATAGTCGGCGTTGTCTTTCTGTTGCCGGCCATCATAGGTGGGCAACTCATCGTCCGACTGCATTCTTTCCAAAGCCGTGTCCAGCGCATCCTGCCGCTCCTCACGCTCACTGGTCGTGTCGAAGTCGTCGTCATGCTCCTCCGCAACCGACTCGTTACTCTCCTGATAATCATTATCCGGATCGCCCGTTTCGAGGGCCGGGTTGTCATCCAGCTCAGCATTCACACTCTGTTCAAGTTCGGTTAAAGGCATCTCCAGCAGCTTTACCTGCAACATTTGCTGCTGGGAAAGTCGCTGTACCTGAACTTGCTTCTGTGCCTGTATCTGTATCTGTTCCTGAGCCATATACGCTTGTAATAATGAATCATAGGCAAAGTTACACCTTTTTGCAGGAACTTCCAAATAATAATAGGATAAGCAAGCCGTATGCAGACCGCTCATCATCCCACGGCACATCTGCCACTACGCAATGGTATTACTCCCGTTCGGGACAAAGCTGCCGAATCCGAATAACCGTAAAACATGAAATAAAAAATATTTTTTCGTCCCGTCAGTTTTAACACTCCGCATAAACCGCTGAATATAAAGCAGATACTGCTATTTTTTTAATGGTGGCATGACAGCAAAAACAGAAAAGGCCGTGATAGGAGGATGGTACTGTGTTCCGAAAAGTTGTTGTCATGCCAACACCTGTTTCAGCTTTATAAGACATTACCCGACAAGCATTTAAATGGGTTGTTAAAACTGACGGCAAATAAAAGCAAAATAAAAACAAAATAAAACTGCCTGTAACACTCCCTCTTTTACTATATAACACATCATGTGTTACCCTATAACACACGATGTGTTGCACCATGTCCGTATAGGTTTATTTTTCTTTTCTTTATCCATAATCCTGATAAAAAGCATATTTTTCTTCTTTGTTCCAATCTTTTTACATACTTTTGCCACGAAAAATTATCAATACGCAAGGGTGGAGACTTTACCTTTCTAATCAAAGAATAATACTTTTGGTTGGTAAAAAACAACTTAGGAAACAACGTATAAATGAATAAAACGAATAGAAATGAACAGCCTATGTAAGGGACTTTTAGTCTCGTTTTTAATCCTTTCCGCTACCTCTCTGCACGCCCAGACCACCGTTATCACGGGCGAAATGGTAGATTCCACGTCTCGTCAGGGCGAGCCGAACGCTACATTACGTATCTATAAGGGTACTAACATGGATAAACCCGTTGCAATGGGAGTAACAGACGTCAATGGAAAGTTCTCACAATCGATTACAGGAACAGGTAGTTTCACGATTCTTTTTACTTCGGAAGGACGAAAAAAGATTACTCGTGAGGTGAATCTTACGAAAGATGGCGGCTCGATAAATCTCGGAACACTGCTTGTTCAAGACGATTCTCACCAGCTAAACGGTGTGGAAGTGGTTGCCAACAAGCCTCTTGTGAAGATGGAAACAGGCAAAATGGCTTACGATGTACAATCCGACGCCGACGTAAAGAGCAACTCTGTGCTGGATATGTTGCGTAAAGTCCCTATGGTTGTAGTCGATGGGCAGGACAATATCACTGTAAATGGCTCCGGTTCTTTTAAAGTTTACGTAGATGGCAAGCCGAACGCGATGTTCTCTTCGAATGCTTCTCAGATTTTTAAGTCGATGCCGGCATCAGCAGTACAGAAGATTGAGGTGATAACTAACCCCGGAGCCAAGTACGATGCAGAAGGAACAGTGGGCATTCTTAACCTTGTTATGACCGGTAGCGACGGTAAAAAGATGAGCATGAATGGCTATAATGGCAGTATAGGATTAAGGATTAGCAATCGGGAATTCAACCAATCGGGCTTTGTAAGTGGGCAGCAAGGCAAGCTAACGTATAGTGCTAATGTGATGAACAACCAGATGTTTACCCAAAATGCAGATATTACAACCGACCGAACATCGCTCACCGATGGCTCTTTGATGCATATGTTTCAACCATCAAGGCAGCATATGAATTTTAGATATGCCAATATCAGCCTAGGATATGAGCTTGATTCCATGAGCACTATCAATGCAACATTGGGCTTATCAAGGTTTCATAGGAAGACCGATGATGATATGCAAACCACCTTCTCGGGTGCTACTACTCCGTCGGTTTCCTTTGGTTATCATGACGCTAATTCCAGTTTGGACAACTCTTTGAATGTAAGTGCCGATTATCAGCGCTTCTTTAACAAGGCGAAAACTAAGAATTTAATTTTTAGTTATTTGTTTGATACATCGTTGAACAAAGGAAATTCTACCGTTATTTATGCGCCAATGGCAGGTGGAGCCCCTGCAATGGGAGCCGATCATAGCACTTATAACCGACCGAAATCTGCCAATCACACCTTCCAACTGGATTATTCCACACCGCTTTCCGGAGATGTTAAGCTGAATGTGGGTACTAAATTCATTACCCGTAGTAATAAAGCCGACTCAAAATATTATAACATTGTTTCGGGAACAGAGACTTATAGTGCCGCTAACAGCTCTAACTATAAGAACTCTCAAAGTATTTTAGCTTTCTATGCAGAGACCGAAAACTCTTTCGGGAAGTTCGGAACGAAGGCGGGTTTGCGCTATGAACAAACGTGGGAGGACGTGAAATTCATCCTTGGAGCAGGCAGTAACTTCAAGCGTCATTATGGAAATCTGGTACCATCACTCAGCTTTACCTATAAAATGAAGGAGTCTATGAATCTTGGGTTAAGCTATACTATGCGCATATCACGCCCCGGTATCTGGGAACTTAACCCTTTTGTAACCGAAACAGCAACTACAAAATCGTACGGAAATCCCGATTTGGCGGTAGCTAAGAGCCATAAAGTGAGCTTAGAGTTTAATTCCTTTACACCTAAGTTCATGATTAACGCCACTCTTTATGGCTACCTTGTGAATGGCGATTACAGCGGATACTCTTTCTTGGTGGGTAATGTTCTTCACTCTACTTACGGCAATATTATTCGTGAAAAAGAGGTAGGACTAAACCTTTTTGCAAACTATTCGCCTACAAGCAAGACCCGTATTTCGCTGAATGGTAGCACAAGTTTCAGCCATTATAAGTCTAATCAACTAGGAATAACTAACAACGGCTGGAATTATAATGCCTTTCTTAATCTTCAACAAACACTTCCTTGGAACATTAAATGGAGTGCTTTTATAGGTTGTCAGGGTCCAGACTATCAGCTACAGAGCAACTCTAAGGCTATTGGATTTGCCGGAACATCGCTCAATAAAGACTTCTTTAAAGACCGTTTGAACATCAGCATCAACTATTTTAACGTCTTACGTGGTAAGTTAAAGTTCCAACAACACAGCTACGGAAGCACGTATGACCAGCGAATGACACTCGCAACCGACATCGAAAGAGTGGGAATTTCGTTTACATGGAAGTTCGGTAACACCAAAAAGCAGTTCCAAACAAAGCAAAGTAACATCAATAACGACTTCGGAACAAGTAAAGGCGGAAATAATCAAGGTAGCAACCTTCCAACAGGAGGAATGTAAACAGGAAAGCTGGAGTTATCACAACTCCTTTGTATCAAGAATATATCATATCGGGTATAATAATAGATTACTGATATAATTTTATCCCCTTTAGGGTATAATGATAGATGACTCTTTCTTGTCTGATATGCTGAAGCACTCCTATAAGAATCTTCTTGTGAGTAGAATAGAGATGATAAAGTAGGGATTTTATTCATAATTAAGGAGGTGTTAGGCAATAACACATGTGGAGCTATTGCTTAACACCACATGTGTTATTGCCTAACACTTCTTTAACTACAGGTCTTGCTCTTGATACTTCTCGATAACCAAAAGAAGAAAGAGTAAAAAACAATAGCTGTAACGAAGCCTGCCAGCGCATCAATAAGGTAGTGTGCTTGAATATATACCGTGGCAAGGCATAGGAAAAGGTAGAATGGTACCATAAAAAGAAACAATCGTTTACCGTGTGCATGCCATAGGAGAAGCATGCAAATAGTGCTGATTCCGACGTGCGAACTGGGGAAAGCCGCGGTGGGACGTTCGCCGGCAGCCTTGGCATCCTCCACCAAACTGTAAAAGAAGCCCTGCGCATAACCGGGACTGGGCAGGCATTCCTGATGGTGATTAAAGTAGTCGTGCACATTCGGGAAGATGCCTTCGGTGATGGCTTTCAGCCCCACAGCCTTATAATAGAAGGTGGGTCCTACCACGGGCACAAAGATAAAGATAACGTAATAGGTGAAGAACGAGGCCAAGAGGATAAAGGTGGCACGCTCGAACTCCTGATAACGATAAACGAAATAATGGAAGATGGTAAGGGCTATCATCGGATAATAAGCAGCGTAACCCATATCGAACAGTTCGCTGAAGATGGGGCTTGACAGCTTTTCCGAGAACAACAGGGCCGGCTGGCAACCGAAAAGGCTCTGCTCGACAGCGGCAAACACATGGTCGAGATTAGGGAAATGGCGGTTTAGTTCGTAAGTATCAGGATACCACCATGCCAAGAATGCCATCTGCACAAAAACACGAAAGAAGCGCGTAAGCCTGCAGGGCAGCAATCTATATACCAGCCACAGGGCGGCGGTAACGACCACAATGCGGAGCCGTCCGAATATCATTGCCTCCGGATGTTGTATGCTTGTGTACATAAAGAAGATGATAATGAGGGTGAGTATAAGGTAAGTCATTACCACCCATTCGAATGTCGTGAGCCCTTTTAGCGGCTTTTTTTCGATTTTAAAGAGGGATATAACGAATTTCTTCATTGTTGCAGCCGGTTTGTTTTGTGTTTGACCGGTTATTTATTTGAAATAAGGTTTACAACCATTTGTTTTGTTTATACCAGGCGATAGTCTCTTTTACGCCTCGTTTTAAATCGTACTTGGGAATAAATCCCAGCTCTTCGCGAGCAGGATTGATGTCGCATCGCCAGTTGCGTTGCTTCAGAATCTGGTATTTATCATTGTTAAGGGCAGTCATCTTACCCGTTATCTTCCCGATAATATCGCCCAAGGAGGTAACGATTCGTAGCACGAGGATGGGAGCGGTGATGCGTATCCGCCATGGTTTCCCCAATTCTTCATGAATCAAATCAGAGAAGGTTGTACTTTGATATACGTTACCATCGCTAAGAAAATATGCTTTTCCGCTCTCGCCTTTCTCGATGGCAAGGAAGACAGCCTGCACCAAGTCTTTCACGTAAACAAAGGTAATGTCCTGCTGTTGATAACCAACAGCGAAGTCGGTGTGCCCCTTGATGCTCTTTGCCATCAGGAAATAGTCCTTTTCGCGTGGGCCATATACCCCCGTAGGACGCAGGATAACGTAGGGAATGGAGCCGGCCACCTCGGCCAGTTGCCGTTCGGCCTCCAGCTTGCTCCTGCCGTATGCCGTGTTGGGATGTGGCGTATCGGTGGCCTTTATCTCCTCGTAAGGCTGTTTTTCCTTGATAGCCCCGAACACGCTCAGGCTCGAGATAAAGATGAATTTCCGAAGCGGCATTCCCGAATTGTGTACCGCCCTCATCAGGTTTACCGTTCCATCGGTGTTTGTCCGATAGAAGTCTTCCTTTCGCAGGCACTTCGTTGCGCCCGCCGCATGTACGATATAATCGAATCGGTGTTGCCTGAACTGCTCCACCAACTCCTTTTCCGACGATAAGTTCAGCTCTAAAAAGTGGATGCGCTCGTCCTGAAGGTAAGCCCTTGAGGAGGTCTTGCGTACCGCTGCCCACGTTTCAAAGCCCATTCGTAAAGCCTCTTCTACAATAAAAGAGCCGATAAAGCCCGATGCTCCTGTTATTAAAATCTTTTTCATTAAAATATGTATGAACGCTTGCAAAGATACGAACTTTTTCGTTACTTTGTTGGTAATAACAAAATACAAATGCCCATGGGAAAAGAAAAAAAAGGCGGAAAGAGACTCACTAAAAAGCAACTTGCAGAATTATTGACGGCCTTTTTCCAGGCGAAACCGGATGAAACATTCAGTTTAAAAGAGATATTTCGTGCATTGAAGCTCACTACACACCCGGCCAAGATGCTTGCCATCGATGTGATGGAGGAGATGGCATGGGACGACTTCTTGGCGAAAGTGGGAGAAAGCGCTTACACCTTGAACACCAAAGGACAGGTGCAGGAGGGTACTTTCATCCGTAAGGCGAATGGAAAGAATACCTTTCAGCCCGATGATGGCGGTACGCCCGTGTTCGTTTCGGAGCGAAATTCGATGGCGGCACTTACCGGCGACCATGTAAAAGTACAGTTCCTTGCACGCCGACGGAACCATATCAAGGAGGCAATGGTCATCGAAATTCTGCAAAGAAAGAAAGACACCTTCGTAGGAAGATTGCGAGTGGAGAAGGACATTGCCTTCCTTGTTACTCAAGATAACCTCTTTGTACATGACATTCTTATTCCCAAGAAGCGGCTGAAAGGCGGCAAGACCGACGACATAGCCGTGGTAAAGGTGGTGGCATGGCCCGATGCCGACCATAAGAACATACTTGGAGAGGTGATAGACGTGCTGGGAGAGGCCGGTAACAACGATGTGGAGATGAACTCTATCCTTGCCGAATACGGACTGCCTTACCGTTATCCGAAGCGTGTAGAGGATGCAGCCAATAAGATAAGCGCCGAGATTACCGAGAAAGACTATGCCGAGCGGGAGGATTTTCGCGATGTGTGGACATGTACGATAGACCCTCGCGATGCGAAAGACTTCGACGATGCCCTTTCCATTCGCCCGCTGAAGAAGGGCCTTTGGGAAGTAGGCGTGCACATTGCCGATGTGTCGCACTATGTGAAAGAGGGCGATATCATCGACCGTGAGGCGCAAGAGCGTGCCACTTCCATCTATCTTGTCGATAGAACGATACCGATGCTGCCGGAGCGTTTGTGTAATCTTATCTGCTCTCTGCGACCCGACGAGGAGAAACTGGCCTTCAGTGTCATCTTCGATTTGGACGAAGAGGCCAATGTAAAGAAGTATCGCATCGTGCATACCGTCATCAAGTCGAACAGAAGATTTGTATATGAGGAGGCACAGGAGCTGCTGGAAAGGAACGGAGTGGTGGACGGTACCGGCCAGCCGGCACCTGCACCGGGGAAGGATGGCTACCAAGGAGAGTATGCCGAACAGATTATTCAGCTCGACCGTTTTGCCAAACTGCTGCGTGCCAAACGCTTTAAGAATGGCAGCGTGAACTTCGATCGGGAGGAGCTTCGCTTCGATATCGACGAGAAAGGCAAGCCCATCAAGTGTTATTTCAAACGCTCGAAGGATGCCAACAAGCTGGTGGAGGAGTTCATGTTGCTGGCCAATAAAACCGTGGCAGAGAGTGTGGGCAAGGTAACCAAGGGCAAAGCAGCCAAGACTTTGCCTTATCGTGTGCACGATAATCCCGACCCGCAGAAGTTTGAAAACCTGAGAGCGTTCTCGGCTAAGTTCGGTTATAAACTGAAATCGTCGAGTACCAAGGGAGCAACGGCTCGTGCGCTGAACAAGCTGATGGCCGACGTACAGGGCAAGAAGGAGGAGAAAGTGATTCAGACAATCGCCCTTCGCTCAATGAT
>JBHAEI010000011.1:0-115659 GCA_041855505.1 Prevotella sp. | reverse complement strand
TGCATACGAAGAGTTCTTTGAAGGTTACGCAACGCGCAGAAGGATAATGCAGTAGATAACTAACTAAATCGTAACCTATTACTATCAAGAGCAATTAACCTACGCTCATTTCCAATAAATTACACTCTTTTCGTAACTTCTATTTGCTAAAATACAAAGAATTACAAGCAAAATCGCTATGATCACTGAAGACAAAGTTACGGAAATGTTTTGTATTGCAGATGATTTCTGCAAGTTTTTGACACAATGATAGCAAAATATACGCTAAAACCAGTCAAGAAGAGAGAGTGCCATCGTGATTACACGATGGCAAAGGCAGAAATCATGCTTATAATAATTCTCTTTTACGATTCTGGGTATCGCTGCCTGAAACAGTTCTATCTTGAAATGGTGTGTAAGCATCTGGCCCATCTGTTTCCAAAGGTTGTCTCGTACAACCGTTTTGTAGAACTGCAAAGAGAAGTTGCCATTCCTCTTGCCCTGTTCACCAAGAAGGTGCTCTTGGATAAATGCACGGGGATTAGCTTTGTTGACAGCACGCTACTCCGTGTCTGTAGAAACCAAAGAATACACTTTCACAAGGTGTTAAAGGGAGTTGCCAAAAGAGGGAGATGTTACATGGGCTGATTCTTCGGTTTCAAGTTGCATCTGATTTGCAATGAGAAGGGGAATTGCTCAACTTCATGATAACACTTTGTGATGTTGATGACCGCAAACCTTTGGAATACAAGGAATTCTTGGAATTTACCAAGTTGCAAAGTAACATGAAGGGGGCGCTGATGAGCGTTTCCGACAAACTTCTGCTCAGAAAGAGGGCTATCATAGAAACTGTGAATGATGAACTTAAGAACATTGCGCAAGTGGAACACTCCAGACACCAATGCTACGATAATTTTATCGTCAATTTACTGGGAGCTATTGCTGCATATTGCTTATTCCAGAAAAAGCTGTGCATCAATGTACAAAGGACATTGGACACACAGCTTGCTCTATTCTAAATTCGTCGAACTCACGTTAATATAATTAGAGAGTTAAATATATCCCAACGGAGGTTAGGAATATTATCAAATAAGAAACTTATTGGAAAGGAATTGCCTTAAAGCCAAGGTAGCGCTCACTACCGCTCACGTTTACATCGGTTGAGGTAAAATACAGACGGTATGAAATAAAGTCTTTCTTAGGATTGGTACTTGATGCCCAATAACCACCGTTCGAACCAACACTCCCCAGCTTTCCATTGCGATAGTCGCCAAAGGCTGGTAGAAAGAAATACTTAGATAGCTCACTAGCACTAATAGCTTCTTGAGATGGAGTCTTATTGGTATATTCATATACTTTACGAAGATCAAGATTACTTCCAGCTTTAAGCTTATTGCTGAAATCTATAATATATGTTTTCTTCAAGAACCACATACCACCTTTGTACAAGTGCCCCATCGTTGTCCATGCCTTATTTCCGTCCCAATGAGGGTCGCCCTTTAAGCAATACCAAGACATCTCATTAGCATTGGGAACGTGACTTGTGGAAGTTGGAGAAAACAGAGGATTTACACTTCCTTCGAATGTTCCCAAGCCTTCTTTGTACCAACGGTTAGGATCTGTGTTCTGGGGGAATGCAGCGCCGGTCTGCCCATTGACAAAAGGTTGATCCGTACCTGCCACATAGCCAGCCTTATTCCATTCATGACCATACCAGTAAGGATTCTTTGCGTCCCACATATAATAATCATTACCGGGATAGTCGGTTAAGTCCTTATTTATCCAAGCACTAATATCAGTAAACTTACCTGCTGTACAAGGAAGTGATCCTAAATCTTTGCTAATAACGGTAGATGCAGTTGTCGTAGGGTCTTCTATATAATAATCAGCTTTCAAGCGATGAGTACCCGGTGCAATGACTGCGTAATAACAGGTGTCTCTGCTGGTAGTAGAAGATATCTCGCCAGATGTTGTGTTCAACGTAATGGTATTGCTGGCTGCACTTACTGGAGTTGGATTAGTACCGAGTCCTGTACTGGCAGAGAAAGCGTACTTACCAGCAATAGGTCCAGAAGTGGATGTTATAACAATCTTAGTAATCTTTACATTCTTGTGCAGAAGGTCGTATTTCTGAATACGTGGATAGATAGCTAGATAAGCGGCTTTATGCTCAAGGGTGAATTTGGTATAGCCATTCTCTATCTTATTGACTGTAGCAATACCGCAGTCACCCGACTCGCCAAGGTGTGCAAAGCTATTGGTTGCGGTCTGAGTTTGGCTTGCTTTGATTTCAACCTCAGTAGCAGAGGTGCTACCTTTACCTGTATAAACTACTTGATGTGTAGCACTTGTAAAGCTACCAGTGTTTATACCGAATGCTGCATAAGCTTGATTGGATGGATCTATAAAGTTAGGATTATTACTCTCTCTAAAGATCCCGCCGTCGTCTTTTACCCAAATATGGTCGGTGCTTTCCCAAAGCACACTACCACCAGCACCAATAGCATGTGTGGCTGTGGTGCGTGTAGCTACATTTGCAGCCCTTGAAGCAGGTGTTTGATTTTCACCTTCAAAGGTAATAATAACAGCATTGCTAGCATTCTCTCCATTCTGTACCACATCGTCATTGGAACAAGAACATAGAAAAGCTACGGCAATAAAAGCCGGAGCTATGTGTGTAAACATCTTTAATTTCATCCTTTTTCTTCTTTCATTTATTTGCTCGTGTAGAGCCTTTTATCTACTTATAATTTCTCTAATATTAATTTTGCTTGTGCTACCTTTCTATTGCAGGTTACTACATTGCAAGTCAAATCCTTACAATGTAAACCATTATATTGCATATCAATATTAATCGCCCCAAGGAGTATAATCTGGCTTTGAAGGATCTGGCTCACCTGTAGTACCACCAGTTTCTTGCCCTATGACTCCAGCATTACCACTAGCTGTATGTAATAGACTTTCGAACTGCATATTGACAAATTCCATTCGAGGATGAATGAAAGGTTTGCGTCCCATTTGGACTAAATCTTTTACTTTTGTTAAATTTTGTTTTCCCATTTTATGAAATAAAGAATTAAATTTGCTGTTATGGTTGTCGTGATTAGCTATAGCACTAATCTTGTTTATTTTGTTATCCTACCTTTTTTATTAATTCTACTCCTTTTGTGGTTTCTTTCCTACTTTCTGTTATGACATCCGGCAAACGAGTGTAACAAAGTATTTGAAAGGAACTTTCAGAATCCTTTTGCTCCTTGCAGTATTTCTCACATGCGCATATAGCAAGACTAAGAAATGTAGTTTGATACTGTAACGCCTATGAGAGAGTATATATTATTTGGAACAACTAAATAATCAGCCTTCTTTTCTGCATATAATTTGTTGTTAAATAACATTATTCTTTCTCTATTTTTTAGTGTAACTTATTCCTTATTTTTGTTATCAATGCCTGCAAAGGTATAAATATTATATTTAAAACAAGAAGAAAATTTAAATATATTAATGCTTTTTAGTCATTATCACACAAAAAAGCAGATTTACCGAAGAGTAAATCTGCTTAATCTACATTACTTTTTATAATATCACCATAACTTTAGACGCTCGTTTTCCGGAAGAAACATCTTATCTCCCGCTTTAACATTGAACGCTTTATACCAGGCATCAATGTGAGGGAGAGCACCATCTACGCGCCATTTGCCCAATGAGTGAGGATCGCTCTTTACCCTGCTGCGGATTTCTGCATCGGTGATGTTATTAGCCCATACGCCAGCATAGGCAAGAAAGAAGCGCTGTGCAGGAGTAAAGCCCAGAGTATTTACCTGCTTCTTATTCTTAATTGCATTCTCAAAAGCAGCATAAGAAACCTGCAGACCTCCATGATCGGCCAAATTTTCCCCAAGAGTAAGATGCCCGTTGCCATTTAAATCGGGAAGAACCTTGATTGCACTGAAGAAGTCTGCATACTTACTTGTGCGTTCTTCAAAGTTCTTGCTGTCCTCAGCAGTCCACCAATCGGTCATGTTACCATCTTTGTCATAATGCCGGCCTTGGTCATCGAAGCCGTGTGTCATCTCATGCCCTATTACCACACCAATAGCTCCATAATTGAATGCATCATCGGCTTTAGGATCGAAGAATGGATATTGCAAGATACCTGCAGGAAAACAAATCTCGTTGGTGGTAGGGTTATAATAGGCATTCACTGTTTGAGGAGTCATCAGCCACTCGTCCTTATCCACCGGCTTACCTGCCTTTTCCTTGATAGCTGTTTCCGACCAAAATTTCTTAGCATTGAGAACATTCTCGTAATACGACTTCTTTGGGTCGATAGTCAAGCCAGACAGGTCTTTCCATTTGTTAGGATAACCTACCTTTACATAGAATGTAGCCAACTTATCCAGTGCGTTCTGCTTTGTTTGCTCGCTCATCCAATCTTGCGCCTTGATGCGTTCGGCAAGGCTAACCTGCAAGTTCTTAATCAAACTTTCCATGTATTTCTTACTCGTTGCAGGGAAATAACGCTGGCAATAGATACGCCCCAAAGCCTCACCCATCGTGCTTTCAGCCTGCTGTGTAGCACGCTTCCAACGCGGATAGTCTGCCTTTGTGCCACGCATCGTCTTACTAAAGAAGCCGAAATACTTTGCACGGGTAGCATCGTCGAGGTAGTTGGCTGCCGAAAGAATAGCATCCCACTCCATACGAGCACGCAAGCCATAGGCGGTTTCGGTTGCTTCCAGCTTGTCAAGACCGGCAAGGAACGATGGCTGACCGATTACCAAATTCTGAATATACTTAGAATCTATACCCTCAGCATTCGCCATTTGCTCCAAAGGAAGGTTGGGATAGTCTAGGCGGAACTGCAGGAGAGTGGTCTTGTTGTAGTTAACCTCCACATCACGCAGCTCGGTATTACTCTTAGAAATCAATGCCAACATGGTCTCGAAGCGCAGAATAGCGTTACCTTTCTTGGCAGCCTCTGCTTGAGAGAAACCGAAGTGTTGGAACATATCCACGATAAACTGCTTGTAAGCATTGCGAATCTTAACCGTTGCCGTGTCGTTATCTAAGTAATACTCTTTCTGCCCAAGGGTAAGTCCGCCCTGATAGATATTGAGGATATTGTTCTTTGCATCCTTCTGGTCGGCATCGAAGCCATAACTCATAGGCTCGCCATAACCAAAAGTAGCATACTTGAGTTGAAGATTGCGAAGGTCGGCAACAGACTTCGCTGCCTCAAACTCGTCAAGCAATGGCTTTACAGGACTAACTCCCTCGCTGTTGCGACGAACAGAGTCCATTGCTAACTTATAAAAGTCGCCTAGCTTCTGTTCTACTGTGCCCTGCTTGCTCTTCTTCTTATACAAATCGTTAAGAATAGCGTTGATGCGCTTGTTGTTATCTTCCTGCAATTGGTCGAACGAACCAAAGCGAGAAAAGGCAGCTGGGAGCGGGTTTAGCTTCTGCCAGCCGCCCGTTGCAAACTGATAGAAATCGTCGGCAGGCTTTATTGACCTGTCGAGATTCTGTTCACGAACGCCTACTCCGCTCTGTGCCAGAGCAGCCATAGGAGCAGCTGCCATCATTACGATGGGCAATAATTGCTTCATTTTCATTGTTATTATCATATTAGTTATTGGTTAAATTCATTCTATAGAGAGTTTATCCAGTTCCTCCGATAAGGTTATCCACACTTCGTTTTCCTTATCTAACCGCTCTTGTAAATCGGTATATTCCGAAACAAGCTCCATATTTGCTGCGTTTTCCGGTTTCATCAAGAGGGCGTCTAACTCAGCTTTTCTCGCTTCGTATTTCGCTATCTTAGTCTCGCTTTCCTCCACGGCGCGGTGCGCCTTGCGAATCTTTTTCTGAACTTCCTTGCGCTCTGCATAGTTTAGCTTGCTGTCGATACTTGCCTTTTCTGTGCTTTGAGGAGCAGTTTTAGCCTCCATTGAAGTCCCCTCCTTCACATTTTGAGGCATTTCTACCCCTTGATTAGCCGAAGAAGACAGCGTTATTGCTTCCTCTATGCTACGTACGTTATGAGTGCGGAGGTAGTCGTAAATGCCACCAATGTGCTCACGCACCTGCCCATTTCCGAACTCATATACCTTCTCTACCAAGCCATCGAGGAACTCACGGTCGTGCGAAACGATAATTGCTGTTCCGTTAAATGCTTTGATAGCTTCTTTCAATACGTCCTTTGAAGCTAGATCCAGATGATTGGTAGGCTCGTCAAGGATTAGTAAATTCACCGGCTCTAGCAGCAGCTTAATCATTGCAAGACGGGAACGCTCGCCACCGGAAAGCACCTTGACATACTTCTCTGATGTCTCACCGCCAAACATAAAAGCACCAAGGAGGTCGTTCACACGGAGACGCATCTCGCCTTTTGCTACATTGTCGATAGTCTCAAAGATAGTAAGACTTTCGTCCAATAGCTGCGCCTGATTTTGTGCGAAGTAACCAATTTGCACGTTATGCCCCACTTTCAGCTCGCCATCGAACGGAATTTCGCCCATGATACACTTCACAAGTGTAGATTTTCCTTCGCCATTCTTGCCGACAAAAGCAACCTTCTCTCCTCTCTTAATCGTCATATTGACGCCCTGAAACACAATATGGTTGCCGTAAACCTTCTTAACCTCCTTGCAGATAACAGGGAAATCGCCACTCCTCAAACAAGGAGGGAACTTCAGGCGCATAGCAGAATTATCCACCTCATCTACCTCGATAGGTACGATTTTATCCAGCTGGCGTAAACGTTGCTGCACTTGTATTGCCTTGGTGGCTTGGTAACGGAATCTATCTACGAACGCCTTAATATCTGCAATTTCCTTCTGCTGATTTTCATAAGCACGTAATTGCTGCTCACGGCGTTCCTTGCGCAACACGAGATACTCATCGTACTTTACACGATAGTCCTCTACATGTCCACAGGTTATTTCCAAAGTTCGATTGGTTACATTATTAATAAAGGCACGGTCGTGCGAAACCAAGACTACAGCCTTGGCACTTTGCGACAAGAATTGTTCCAGCCATTGGATAGATTCTATATCCAAATGGTTGGTAGGCTCATCCAAGAGCAATACGTCCGGGTTACGAAGAAGAATTTTTGCCAGTTCGATACGCATACGCCATCCACCTGAAAACTCGCCAGTGGGCCGGTCGAAGTCCTCACGATTAAAGCCTAATCCCGTTAAGGTACGCTCCATCTCGGCTTCATAGTTCTCGCCGCCCAACAGCTGATAACGTTCATGCTCCTGTGTGAAACGATCGAGCAGTTCGATATAAGCATCCGACTCATAGTCGGTACGGGTTTCCATCTCCTTTTGGAGTTTTGCTATTTTCTTCTCTATTTTTGTTCGATCGAAGAAAGCTTTACGCGTTTCTTCACGTACGGTAGTATCATCGGATAGCTTCATGACCTGTGGGAGATATCCTACCTTTACATCATTAGGAATAGAAACGTTGCCGGAAGTCGGCTTCTGAATGCCACTAAGAATCTTCAACATGGTGCTCTTACCGGCTCCGTTCTTCCCTACTAAAGCTATTCTATCGCGCTCGTTTATTACAAATGATACATCCTGAAACAATGGTTTTACGCCAAACTCGACCTTTAAGCTTTCTATAGAAATCATTCCTTTTTTATCTTCCTGATAATGGTTATTTATTTGCAAAGGTACTACTTATTTTCCAATTATCTAAGCTAAAGATAGATAGTCAGGGAAAAGATTGTATCTTCTGTTATGTGTAAAACTCCATTAAACGTAGTACAGATAAAAAATACAACGATGCTATTTGCTCTGCAGAAGGCCGAAATACAAGCAAATGAGCGCATACAAACTGTCCGAATAAGGGCAATCACTGATATTGCTACTGCTTATTATAAAAGTCAAGTAAGTTACATCTTCTTCTGGTAAGCAGGAAAAAGTATTACATAAAAATGGTGGAATTGTGTTACACAATTCCACCATTTTTATATATTTCCATCAAGTTATTACCTCCTATTATTTCGATAGTAACCTGAATGATTTCCGATAGTAACCTAAATGATTTCCGATAGTAACCTAAAAAATACCTGGCAAAACCTAAAAAGAATATACCTAAAAAGGAAGCTATCAACTTTTCCATAATGCAACACAATATTTATAATAAGGCGTAATTTGAAAATTAGAAGTTTTCGCTGGTCGGAAAACCTTATAGGTGAGAGTAAAAGTTTTGAAGGAAGATATTTAGCTCTATACAAAGAGTCTTTCCTTTTAATATTAATTATTGTTATATCTTCTTTCTTATAAGTAAATATTTTTTAAAAACACTCTCACTAACACAAAAGTGAGAGCATTCAGATAAACACTGAATATCAATTACTTATGAATATTCAACAGTATTTGGTGATAAATATTAAGTATTTTTTACTACACCTTCGCATCATTACAGGTTATTATATAAGGAGCACAAATATATATATATAATATAAAGAGAATGTGTGGAAATTGCCTTCAGCCACCATTAAATACAAGTAAAAGAGAAGGTTATATTAAAAATTTATGATTAATGTCGAATTAAAAAATTGCTTATACGCTAAAGACGCGTGTGGCAACCCTTGGAAAGTTCAAGGGTAAAACTGTTGTTCAGGCTTACGCTACGCAGCGTAAGCGAGTAGATTACCGTTCATTCTGTGCAGAGGTTGCTCGAGGCTCATCATTTATGGGTGCAGAGGTTGAAGCTATTTTACGACTGGCTGTCGATGTGGCCAAAGCACATATTGAGAATGGAGAGAGTGTTGATTTCGGCGACATCGGTACACTTACACCAAGTTTCCGCAGTAAGCAGTTGGAAGGAGACGAAAAGGATTTTGATGCAAAAAAGTGCATCAGCGCGCCTCGTATTCGATTACTGCCATCGCGCCGCTACTTTACCATCAATAATGTAGGCTTTGAGCGTGTCTCTGCTACTGATGAGAAGGAGAAGAAGAAAGGTAAGAGCGGCGGAAAAACACCCGTCCCTCCTTCGCAGGATACTCCTGCCGGCGGAAGTCCTGATCTATAAGCAAGAGTAGATAAAGTGTCGGTTTATAGTAGCAGACAAACTTTCCTTTCAGAATGGTAAAGTGTGGGGCGGTATAAACCAACGTGAGCTCTTCAAATTTAAACTAAAGCGAGCTGTGCATCTAATGTCCTTTGTACATTGATGCACGGCTTCTTTTATTTTGTTCGGAAGCTTCTTTTAGCCTTGCAATAATAATTGTAAGGTACATTTTTTCCTTATACTTGCTATGTATTCTCCTGTAATTCCCCATTATCCATATGATTTTTAAACAGGACGATACGACAAAAGAGTACCTGTCTGTACATGGAATACCGATTACAATATTATTTCTTTCTATATAACTGGGTAATCTCTTGAGATTGAATACATTATAATCATAGATGACGTTTGGGAGAAATCCAAAGATGAGTATGGGGATTGGAAAAGGTATTACAACCTTTGCCCTGCCGTTAATTTTATTATTATCTTTGTAAGCGCAAAGCTATTGTTTATGAACACATATACACAACAGATAACTGCTACCCTCAATCTGCCCGCAAAGGGCATCGAGGCTGTGCTGAATTTGCTGGAAGAAGGCTGTACAATTCCTTTTATCTCCCGCTACAGAAAAGAAAAAACAGGAGGATTAAGCGATGTGGAAGTTACGGAAATTTCCAATCTGAATATAAAGTTGCAAGAACTTTCGAAGCGTAAAGATACTATACTGAAAGCGATAAAAAACCAAGACAAGCTTATCCCTGACCTTGAAAAGAAAATCTCTGAATGTTGGGATGCTGTGCTATTAGAGGATATCTATCTTCCATTCAAGCAGAAAAAGCGTACAAAGGCACAGATAGCTCGTGAGCAAGGCCTGGAGCCTTTGGCTACAATCCTGCTGCTTCAACGGGAACAAAAACCTTTGGAGGCGGCCAAACGTTTTGTAAAAGATAATGTTAAGACTGCAGCAAATGCACTACAGGGAGCACAGGATATTCTTGCAGAAATGATTAGCGAAGATGCAAAAGTAAGAGAAATCGTACGAAAAGAGTTCCTGCACAAGGCGGTTATTTCCTCGAAAGTAGTTAAGAGTAAGGAGAATACGGATGAGGCACAGAAGTTCCATGATTATTTCTCCTTCTCTGAGCCTCTGAAACGCTGCACAGGTCATCGCCTGTTAGCTATGAGACGGGGCGAGAGGGCCGGTCTGCTAAGGGTTAATATCGGTATCGACAACAAAGATTGTTTGCAAAAGATATGCCGTTTGTATATACATGGCAAAGGGGCATGTACTCCTTTCATTGAAAAAGCTATTGAAGACAGCTTTAAAAGATTAATTCATCCCAGCATCGAAAATGAATTTGCAGCTAAAAGCAAAGAGCAAGCTGATGAAGAGGCTATCAAAGTTTTTGTCGAGAACTTGCGTCAGTTATTACTCTCTGCGCCATTAGGACAGAAGCGGATTATGGCACTCGACCCCGGTTTTGCCAATGGATGTAAAATGGCTTGTCTGGACGAACAGGGCAATTTGCTACATCATGAAATTATTTTTCCGCATCCTCCACGTGCGATGACAGACAAAGCTGTAGCAGCTATACTCCATATGATAGAGAAGTATCGTATTGAAGCCATCGCTATTGGTAATGGAACAGCAAGCAGGGAGAGCGAAGTTTTTGTAAAAGACAGTTTATCTATTTCTAAGAACGATACTGTTAAAGTTTTCATTGTAAGCGAGGATGGTGCTTCCGTATATTCGGCTTCAGCTACAGCCAGAGAGGAATTTCCCAACGAAGATGTAACTACCCGTGGAGCAGTTTCCATTGGAAGACGGCTGATGGATCCGCTTGCCGAACTTGTAAAGATTGATCCTAAAAGTATCGGTGTGGGGCAATATCAGCACGATGTAGATCAGGCAAAGCTAAAGTGCTCGCTGGAACAGACAGTGGAAAGCTGTGTAAATAAAGTGGGGATAAACTTAAACACGGCATCCAAGCACTTACTAACCTATGTGAGCGGATTAGGTGCAGTATTGGCTCAGAATATAGTTGATTACAGAAAGGAACATGGCGCTTTTACTTCTCGGCGAGAGTTGAAGAAAGTTCCACGTATAGGCAATGTTGCTTTTCAGCAATGTGCTGGTTTTCTAAGAGTAAAAGGGGGGCGAAATCCTCTCGATGAAACAGCAGTACATCCGGAGAGTTATGCTATCGTCGAGCAGATGGCAAAAGACTTAAACGTGTCTGTAAAGGAATTGATAGTCGATAAGTCTTTGCAAAAAACGATTATCCTGAACAACTATATAACAGCAGAAGTAGGACTCCCTACCCTGCAAGATATTTTGAAAGAGTTAGATAAGCTGGGCTTAGACCCACGAGAGCAACTCGAAGAATTCAGTTTCGATAATAATATTCACACCATCGACGACTTAATAGAAGGTATGGAGCTTCCCGGAATAGTTACCAATATTACCAACTTTGGAGCCTTTGTCGATATTGGTGTACACCAAGATGGACTGATACACATCTCTCAGTTGGCAGATAAGTACATCAGTAATCCTACAGAAGTGGTACATCTTCACCAACAGGTACGTGTCAGAGTAATGGAAGTCGATATTCGGAGAAAACGAATAGGATTGAGTATGAAGAACATAAAACAATAAATGGCAAAATGAAACAGGAACGTCCGAATTTTCAAGCTATTGGCTCTTTCGATGAGTTTAACCGATATTATTGGTATAGGGAGGAACTGGTCGCTATCTGCAGACAGTTAGGAATAGAATATTGTGGTACGAAAAAGGAGTTAAACAATTATATTGCAGAGTATTTTAAAGGTAATAAAATCCTTCATAAGCCTGTTTTGAAAACAAAAGGAAAGGTTGTAAATACCCGGAATGCCATCACCTTGAACAGCTCATTACTGGAAAGCGGTTTTGCATTAAATGATACCTTTCGTAACTTTTTTGCCAAACAGGTGGGAGTAAGCACCTTTAAATTTACCGCAGATATGGCTACAGCATGGAGAAAAGTTAAACAAACTCACAATACCTCCTTTACTTTCTATGATATGCTAAAAGTATATGATAAATCTTCAAATTATGCCAAGTATGACAACTCCTCATGCCAATGGAATAAGTTTCTGAAAGACTTCTGTACAGATGAGCAAAACTGTATCTTCAAAAATAAATTAAAAGCTGCTGCCATTCTATGGAAACAAGTACGGGACTCTACTCATCCTAAAGTATATTCTCATAAACTTGTTGATATACATAGAGAACTCCTAAAAGATTATCAATAGTTATCTATCCTATCTACACTTGAGTTTCCTCTAAAGATTTTTAATTCTTACTGAAGCAAAGAACTTTCATATAAATCTTATAATACTAAAAAGAGCTATCATTCACCTGAATGACAGCTCTTTATTTTATAAATAAATGCTTATAAAAAGCTATTATTTACTTTACTTTATCAACGATAGCCTTGAAAGCCTCCTGATTGTTGGCAGCGAGGTCAGCAAGTACCTTACGGTTGATTTCTATTCCATTCTTGTGGAGAGCACCCATCAACTGGCTGTAGCTCATATCATAAAGACGAGCAGCGGCATTGATACGCTGTATCCACAATGCGCGGAAGTTACGCTTCTTGTTACGACGATCCCGATAAGCATAAGTCAAACCCTTCTCATAGGTATTCTTTGCTACCGTCCAAACATTCTTACGAGCACCATAGTAACCCTTGGTTTTCTTCAGAATCTTAGTTCTCTTTGCCTTAGAGGCAACATGATTTACTGATCTTGGCATAGTTTCTTTTCCTTTTTAATGTTGTTTGACTAATGTGATTAACGAAGATTTAGCAAGTCGCGTACCTGCTTTAGGTTGCTACTATCTACAAGAGTAGTACCAACTAAGTTTCTCTTCTGCTTCTTTGTCTTCTTAGTCAAAATGTGACTGTGGAAAGCGTGACGACGTTTAATCTTTCCTGTACCGGTGAATGTGAATCTCTTCTTTGCGCCGGAATTTGTCTTCTGCTTTGGCATTTTTGTAAAATTTAAAAATTAATATATACTATTCTCTGTGGCAACGTATATACCAGGACGTTACGCACAGGTGTCCACTTCTATCCTACACCTTAATTATAAGGTTGCGAATATCAGCAAACGTTGTTAATCAACATTCAGTTTCTTCAGCGCGTCAGCACCATTCTTGGCATTTGAGAACAAGCCTTTCTCCTTTGATAGTGCTTCCTGCTCTGCACTTTGGGCAGCTTTTGCATCAGCCTCTGCGCTTTCACGATCACGCTTTTGCTGGCTTTTCTTTGCTACGCCTGCCTTCTTTGGAGACAGATAAAGGAACATCTTCTTACCTTCAAGTTTCGGTAACTGCTCTACCTTAGCCAATTCCTCAAGGTCGTTAGCAAAACGAAGAAGAAGAACTTCTCCCTGTTCCTTGAACAGAATAGAACGGCCACGGAAGAACACATAGGCTCTAACCTTGTTGCCACCGTTTAAGAACTCCTGAGCATGCTTCAACTTAAACTGATAGTCGTGCTCATCGGTTTGAGGTCCGAAACGAATTTCCTTAATCTCTTGCTTTACCTGCTTCTGCTTCATCTCTTTCTGATGTTTCTTCTGCTGGTAAAGGAATTTAGAATAGTCGATGATACGACAAACGGGTGGTTGGGCATTTGGAGAAATCTCTACAAGATCCACTCCTTCACGTTGCGCCATTTCTAACGCTTTGCGAGTAGGCATTACTTCTGCCCCATCATCACTTACTACACGTACCTCTTTAACGCGAATTTGTTCGTTCACGCGGTACTGAATTTTCATTTTGTCATTCTTCATTCAACTATTTTAAATGTATGTTTTCGTTATAAACGGCTGCAAAGTTACTATTTTTCAAACGATTAACCAAGAAATCTAAAGACTTTTTTACTCGTGCTTATTTTGTTGCACTCGATAAAAAGGAAGTCCGTATAAAATAACCTTTCAGCTATGTTTCTTAAACCTTAATATTCTTTTCCTTTACTTCCTGCTACTTAGCGCAGACAATTACAAATATTCAGGTAATAATATCTTCAAAAGAAATAAATATAACGCTATACAAAGGAAAGGGATAATAATAAAAAGTGCGACTTTTCCACTCATTATAGAAAAGTCGCGCTAATTTATTTTCCCACTTAACAAAGAGGGAAAAAGCTGTTTTTTATTACTTTAAATCCTTCAGTTGTTCGGCAACTTCGGTATTGATGCGCTCTACAAACTCCTGCATCGTCATGGTAGCCTGTTCGCCACCACCCTGCTTACGCATGGAAACAAGGCCGTCGGCAGCTTCTTTCTCGCCCACTACCACCATATAAGGAATGCGCTTTAGCTCGTTATCGCGAATCTTACGACCGATTTTTTCGTTACGGTCGTCTATCAACGAGCGAACATCGTGCGCATCGAAGAACTCTTTTACCTTACAGGCATAATCGTTATACTTCTCTGAAATAGGAAGAATAGCTACTTGGTCGGGAGTCAGCCACAATGGGAAATGCCCTGCGGTATGCTCGATAAGTACGGCAGTGAAGCGTTCCAAAGAGCCGAACGGCGCACGGTGAATCATTACCGGTGTCTTCTTTGAGTTGTCTTCTGCAGTATATTCCAGCCTGAAACGTGCAGGAAGGTTATAATCCACCTGAATAGTTCCCAACTGCCAGCGACGTCCGATGGCATCCTTTACCATGAAATCGAGCTTAGGGCCGTAGAAAGCAGCCTCGCCAAGTTCTATTCTCGCATTCAGTCCTTTTTCTTTGCAAGCCTGCTTGATAGCCTCTTCGCTCTCGTTCCAAACCTCATCCTCACCGATATACTTTTCTTTATCTTGAGGATCGCGCAGAGAAATCTGTGCCTCATAGTTATCAAAACCGAAAGTTTTGAACACCTTTAGAATAATATCGATTACATTTTCGAACTCTGCCTTCACCTGATCGGGGCGAACAAAGATGTGAGCATCGTCCTGTGTAAAGTTGCGCACACGGGTTAATCCGTGAAGCTCACCACTCTTTTCATAGCGGAACACGGTACCGAACTCTGCAATGCGAAGCGGAAGATCCTTGTAAGAACGAGGCTTGCGGGCGTAAATTTCGCAGTGGTGAGGACAGTTCATCGGCTTCAGCATATACTCTTCGTCCTCTTCCGGTGTCTGAATAGGCTGGAAAGCATCCTTGCCATAGTGAGCATAATGTCCCGATGTTACATAAAGATTCTTGCTGCCGATGCCCGGAGTAATTACTTCCTGATAGTTGTATGGGCGCAACAGTTTACGAAGAAGCTCCATCAAGCGCAGGCGCAGCTGTGTTCCCTTTGGCAACCAGATAGGCAAACCCTTACCTACTCTCTCCGAGAACATAAAGAGTTCCATTTCTTTACCTATCTTACGATGATCACGTTTCTTAGCTTCTTCCAGCATAATAAGATACTCGTCAAGCATTTTCTTCTTTGGGAAAGTAATACCATAAATACGTGTCATCTGCTCGCGTTTAGCATCACCGCGCCAAAAAGCACCTGCAACACTTGTTATCTTAACAGCCTTGATGGCACCTGTTGATACCAAGTGAGGACCACGACATAGGTCGGTAAAGTTACCTTGAGTATATGTTGAGATAGTGCCATCTTCCAAATCCTGTTCAATATGTTCTACCTTATATTCCTGACCATCGGCCTTGAATTCCTTGATAGCATCCGACTTGGAAACATCGCGGCGGACAACCTGCTCGTTCTTCTTGGCAAGTTCCTTCATCTTCTCCTCGATTTTGGCAAAGTCGTTCTCTGAAATCGACTGTCCTTCTGCCGGCATTACGTCGTAGAAGAAACCATTTTCGATAGCCGGACCAAAGCCAAACTGAATACCGGGGTACAGCTCCTGCAACGCCTCGGCCAGCAAGTGAGCTGATGTATGCCAGAAAGTATGCTTACCTTCTTCATCATCGAACTTGTAAAGTGCAATCTTTGCATCTTCGTTGATGGGACGATTCAATTCTACTGTTTCACCATTTACACCGCAAGATACAACGTCGCGAGCGAGAGCCGGTGAAATGCTCTCGGCAATTTGAAGACCGGTTACGCCCTGCTCGTACTCACGAACGGAACCATCCGGGAATGTGATTTTAACCATACTACAAATTAGTTTTATAAATCAATGTACTGCAAAGTTACTATTTTAATATGAGAACAGGAAAAACTTCGATAATTTTATTGGCAGTATTCTATCATTCCCCCCCGTTCTTCAAAGGCATATCCAATATCCCTATATTACACCTTGATAAGCAGCCGATGATGTTCATTAAAGCAAAAGGGCATGTATAGTAAAGTAAAAGGACATATATAGCAAAGTAAAAGGTGCCCTTTTCCTACACAAAAGGGCACCTTTTACTTTATAAAAACGGGATGATTGATAATCAACAAGGTACAATACCTACAACATATCCGTAAAAAGAGATTTGTAACTACCAAGAAAAAGAGCATCTTCGTTGGAAAAGATGCTCTTTAAAGAGTTAAAGTCGGGATGACAAGACTCGAACTTGCGACCACTGGTCCCCCAGACCAGCATTCTAAACCTACTGAACTACATCCCGATGGTTTGTTTTACGGGTGCAAAATTAAATAGATTTATTGAGATTAGCAAATTTTTTATTTCGTTTTTGTTACTTCCCATCTTTATTTACTACTTTTGTAGAGCACATAGTACAAGATAATTCATGGTGCTATACCATATATTGAACCATCATACATGCAATACATAATAAAGCCACCTCGGCAAGTTCAGACACTGATAAACTTACCTGCGTCGAAGAGTATCAGCAACCGAGCATTGGTTATTCACGCCTTATTGGCTAAAAACAAGGGAGCGTTGCCATGCAATTCTTCCCTGTTGGAAAATTTACATAACCTCTCCGATTGCGACGATACCAATGTAATTGTACACGCTTTGAAGGAAATGTCCCCAACAATCGATATTGGGGCAGCCGGAACGGCCATGAGGTTTATGACTGCTTATCTGTCCTTAACACCAGGAGAATACCTGCTGACAGGCTCCGAACGCATGAAAAACCGACCTATTAAGGTTTTGGTGGATGCCTTGCGAGCATTAGGAGCCAATATAGAATATAAGGAGAAGGAAGGATACCCGCCTCTTTTAATCAGAGGACAGCAGCTGACAGGCGGACAACTGGAGATTCCGGGCAATGTAAGTTCCCAGTATATCTCGGCACTTCTGATGATAGGCCCTTACATGGAGAAAGGGCTTGCCTTGCATTTAACGGGCGAAATCGTTTCAAGACCTTACATCGACCTTACCTTACATATTATGCACGAATATGGCGTAAAGGTTGAATGGGCGGACGTAGATACCATAATTGCAGCACCTCAAGAGTATTTGGAGCGTGAATACGTTATCGAAAACGATTGGAGCGCAGCCGGCTATTGGTATGAGATTATGGCACTGCAGCATGATTCCGACTCCTTTGTAAGGCTTCCGGGATTGACCGATGGCTCCCGTCAGGGTGATTCTGCCGTGCGTTACCTATTTTCCCTGCTGGGAATTAAAACCGAGTTTGAAACGAAAGAGGAGGAAACTCTGACAACCATCAAGCTGACAAAGCATGACAGGATGCTAAACAGATTGGACTTCGATTTTGTAAATCAGCCCGACTTGGCACAGACATTGATAGCTCTCTGTCCCCTGCTGGATATAAAATTCCATTTTACAGGACTGGAAAGTCTGAGAATAAAAGAAACCGACAGGATAAATGCCATGATGGCCGAAATGAAAAAATTAGGATATGTCCTGAATAATCCAACCGATGCTGAACTATCGTGGGAAGGAGATAGATGTGCTCCTGCAACCGATTTTGCCATCGATACCTATGAGGATCATCGCATGGCCATGAGCTTTGCACCTTTGGCTTTGGTGCTGGGCGAGATAAAAATAAACCATCCGGAGGTTGTCAGTAAGTCGTACCCAAGATATTGGGATGACTTGAAAAAAGCCGGTTTTAGTGTAGAAATCGTAAATTAAGGAAATAGTAAAAGATGAATATCTATCTCATTTTCCTTTTAGCCATTGTTGCTTTAGGAACAGTAGCGGGGATAATTACGGTCTTTTCAAAGAAAACTAAAGAAGAGCCGGATGTTATTCAGCCCACATCGGGCGACTGTTCTACCTGTAATGGGGATGACGGCAAATGCGAACAGGTGTGCGCTATGGAAGCAGCCACCAAGGCACCTGAATATTACGACGACGAGGAGCTGGATGTATATGCTGGACGGCCATCGGATGCTTATACGGATAAGGAAGCTGAAGAGTTTGCCAATGTACTTTATACTATGAAAGAGGAAGAGGCAAAGGGATGGAACAGGAGCTTAATTGTAAGGGGAATAAATGTACCCGACCAGATAAAGGATGAGCTTATTGCCATGATTAGTCAATAATGTCAATTCTTGTGTTTCATAAGATATTTATAAAAGGCAATGGTATTAAGGTGATTATATATTTTATATTTTGAATAATAGCATAATACGGATATTAACAAATACGATATGGAGATAAAAATAAAAAGTCTTGAGCAGATTAATGAGGCTGCAAAGGAATTTATAAAAGCAATAGGAAAAGGAAAGGTTTTTGCGTTCTATGGTAAGATGGGAGCGGGAAAAACCACCTTTATTAAAGCTGTTTGCGAGGAATTAGGTGTAAAGGATGTTATTACTTCGCCTACCTTTGCCATTATCAATGAATATACGGATAAGGAAGGAAAGCCCATCTATCATTTTGATTTCTATAGAATAAAGAAATTGGATGAAGTGTATGATATGGGATATGAAGACTATTTTTATAGTGGCAATCTCTGTTTCTTGGAATGGCCGGAACTGATAGAGGATATATTACCGGAAGACTGTATAAAAGTTACTATTCAAGAAGATGAGAACGGAGGCAGAACGATTACGCTATAATTTACGTTAGCCAGTTATAATCTTATAATTTTATGCTGTAAATAAGATATAAGAAAGGCAGCTATAACCCGAACACATCGCGACTACAGCTACCTTTTGTTCTTGATTCCCGACAAAATATCCACAAAAAAAACGAGGCTCAAACAATGGTTTCATTGTTTGAGCCTCGTTCTATATCATGTATTCTGCTTAGTGCTGTACTTTATCTAAAACAGAATATTTACTGTTGTTACTAACATATTCGGGCACAATCTCTTTCATCTTTGCCACAATCTCCATATCGTTGTATTGATGACTTAAGCTGATAAGTTCATTTATCTGCTTGTTGATTTCCTCGAAATTATACTCTCTTACTTGTGCAATGCGGATTTTTTCATGGAAACTGGGAAGAGTATTCTCGGTATTGCTCAATACCTCCTCATACAGTTTCTCGCCGGCACGTAGCCCAGTATATTCCACTTTCACATTCTTTGCCCCCGAAAGACGAATCATTCGTTTGGCCAAGTCGGCTATCTTTACAGGTTTACCCATGTCGAAAACAAATATTTCTCCGCCCTCTCCATGTGTTCCGGCTTCCAAAACCAGCTTACAGGCCTCCGGTATCAGCATAAAGAAACGAATAATATTAGGATCCGTAACCGTTACGGGACCACCTTTTTTAATCTGTTTCTCGAATAAAGGTATAACAGAGCCGTTCGAGCCCAGCACATTACCGAAACGAGTTGTAACGAATTGTGTAACCGTTCCAGGCTCTTTGCCTTGATTGATTTCCTTATTAAGACTCTGACAATAAATCTCACAGATTCTCTTTGAACATCCCATAACGTTGGTTGGATTTACAGCTTTATCGGTAGAAATCATCACAAATTTCTTCACGCCGTACTTAACACTAAGATCTGCGATGACCTTTGTACCCCACACATTATTCAAAATACTTTCCGAAGGGTTATCCTCCATCATCGGAACATGCTTGTAAGCAGCAGCATGGAACACATAATCAGGTCTGTATTCAGCAAAGATTTTCTCCATGCGCTCCTTATTTGTAATGTTTGTTACGATCGTTTCGGCCTTAATATTGGGCCAATGGAAGTGCATCATCAACCGAATATCGTGTTGAGGTGTTTCCGCTTGGTCGATTAACACAAGTTCGGCAGGGTTGTAAATGGCAATCTGTCTTACCATTTCAGAGCCTATACTGCCTGCAGAGCCTGTAATCATGATGCTTTTACCACGCAACAAAGTACCAATGGCGTCCATATCCACATGTATCTGATCACGAGGCAACAGGTCTTCTACACTGATTTCCTTGATACCTACATGCGAATAGTCATCATCCTGCGTCCATTCCCTTGTTTCAGGGTTCATGTAAATCTTTATTCCAGCTTCTATCAAAATATCTTGAAGAACGGTATCGTTACGAAAACGCTCATTCTGCAATGGAGAAACAATAACTGCTTGTATTCTAAGTTCTTTCAGGAAGCCGGCAAGTTTCTCATTTACAATAAACACTTTTTCCCCCATCAGTACACGTCCTTTCATCGTGTTATCGTGTGAGATAAATCCCTTTAAACGGAAACGACGCGGCTTCTCATCCCTGATTTGTTTGGCCATGCCTATACCGCCCGTATTCAATCCATATACTAAGGTACGTAATCCGGCATCGGTGGAAAACATTCTGTCATAGAAAGATTTTACCAATACGCGGAAAAGCATCATCCCAACCATTGCAACCAGATACATTGCCAAGATTTGCTTTCCCTGCATACGAACAAAATCCAATCCTTCTACATGCCAGTTATACATAAAGTAATGCATAACCTCTGCAATACCTAAGGAAAGAAGCATTGCAAAGAATACACGGCGCAAGTCGATGAAAGATGAATAACGTATAATACCCGAATAGGTTCTGAACACTCTGAAACCTACTAAGTTGAATATCATGTAAACAAAGATTGTTCTCGACAACAATTCAATGTTTCCTACGGTAACAGCTCCTCTGTAAAAAAGCCAAAAAACAAAAATTCCTGATAGATAACATATCAAGCTATCTACTAAAAGTATTACCCAGTACGGTAAAGCATTTACTGAGAAATACCAATTAAACATCTTTCTTATTGCACCCATATTTCTTTTAAAAAAATAAATTTACATTTCTTTTGTCAGATACCAATTAACTTTTTTAATGGTCTAATTATTGCAAAAGTACACAAAAGCGAGCATATAGCAAAGGTTAGCGGCCAGTTTTATTGTTCTTCACTCCGATTCTTTTACAGGTTTAACTCTGAGCAAGCAAGTCCTATCGAAGCTCCATTTGTATATGATATAATCCCGCATATAGATTATTTTGATGTACAAAATTAATCGTAACGGGCACTTGACCCTCGGTCTGTGTACTCTTGGAAGGCTCTAAGATGAAGTTACCATCCAGTTTCTCTATGTTACCTCCTCCCAAAATTTTATATCCGACAGAGAGCGCAGCTAAGGCGAAATTCATCATTTCAGCCTCCGACCATGTAAAGATACTAATTCGCCGAACTCTTAATTTATTGCCTATCGTATTTCCCCAAAAGCCAATTTGTCGTGGATTATCCCCAATAACCTTATCAGAACTTGCCACTTCGTCATAGTCCATATTGTAATGATAGATAAGTTCTTTCTGCCCTGCATAAACCGTAACAGCCTGTGCTATATTCAGGTTATAGTTCATAGCTATGTCATCATAGAACTTAATGTCATTTGTTTGACGATTTGGATGGGCTAATAATTCATAAAGATATTGAAAGGAGAATTCTTTATCAACTTCTTTCTTATACCGATTACCTGTTTTTTCATAGTTTATACCAGCCGGTATCTTTGTCGATTGTTGTGCGCTTAATCCACTTCCGGCATAGCTATCTTTAGCACTGATATCGTCAGGATAAATAACCTCGGCTTTCAAAGCATCCACATTTGACTGCGTCTCCGCTTGACTTCTATAATTCTTAGTCTCATAACTCTGGGTCATACCCTTATTTTCTTCTGCCTTTTTGGAAGCACTTGCCATCTGTTTGTCTTTTACCGGAGATTTAGAAGCACCTGTCGTATGCTGCTTCCTTCTGGCAATATCTTGCGCTTTTTGCTGTATTAATCCATCGTCTGCTGAATATTTTGCAACAAACATATCAACGCCAGTCTTCTTATCTATATAAGAATCTTTCCCTCCGGCACTCTCAGACACCATCTTTCCATAGCTCCAAATGGTAGTATATTCTATCTTTCCACGTTCATTATAGGTATAGTTCGGGCCATGCAACACGCCATTTCTATAATTTAGTTTCATGCCAACCTTACCACTTGGGAAGAAAGAGATCGCACGACCATGTGCTTTACCATTCACATATTGCATGATGGATTCCAATTTACCTGTTTTATAGAACGTTCTACACACGCCCGTAAGAATTGTACGATGATCATCTTTTTTGTCAATAGTTATATAATACTTCTCAGCTTTCAACTGTCCGGTGATATAATAGTCTCTGAAAATCTTCTTTCCTGTGTTATCTGAGCCTACAATCCGATAGTATGCCGCCTGCGCAGCGCTCGATACCCCCATCCATTTACTGTTATAGAAAATGGCATGTGGCGGAATGTTTTGAAACGGTGAAGCCTGAATATTCATCCCAATGAATTGTGCTAAGACGAGGATATATACAAAAAAATATCTCATATTCTTTTCTATCATAGTGCAAAAATACGGTTTACCGTGCTAAAAAACAAATTTATTAAAAAAAATCCTTGTTTTAGAATATCATTTCAAGTACTAATTCGTATCTTTGTTTCGTAATACGATGCTAACTAAGGACAATTAGAATATGAAAGAGACATCATCCCAAATTAAGGATTTCACTCAGTTAATTGATAGAATCAAGGAGAGTGGAATCAGAAAACGGGTTGCTATTGTATGGCCAGAAGAGGAACATACACAACTTGCCATTCGCAAAGCAGTACAGAATGGTTTTATATCCCCCACTCTTTTTTGCTCTAAGGCGATAGAAGAACAATATCGCTCTAATCCGGAATATACCTGTATTACTAAAAGCGATCCTGTTTTAGCATCGCAAGAAGCCGTAAGATACGCCAGACAAGGCAAGGTGGATATTATCATGAAAGGATTTGTATCGACAGATATCCTCCTGAAAGCTATCTTAAATAAGGAAGAGGGTATTTTACCCAAAGGAAATATTATGACACATATAACCGTAGCCGACCTTCCTACATACGACAAACTCCTTTTCTTTACCGATGCCGCAGTAATTCCCTTCCCTACGGATCAGCAAAGAGAAGCACAGGTGAGATATGTAAAAGAAGTATGTCAAGCTTTCAATATAGAATGTCCAAGAATATCTTTATTGCATTGTTTAGAGAAACCTGATGGACGCCATTTCCCATATACCATGCATTATCTGAAACTGAAAGAGAAGTGCCAACAAGGAGAATTTGGAGAATGTATCATCGATGGTCCTTTAGATTTAAAGACATCTTGCTCTGAAGAAGCCTTGAAATATAAGGGAATAACCTCTCCCATAGAAGGGCGTGCCGATGCTTTGGTATTCCCGAACATCGAAGCAGGTAACGTTTTTTATAAAACCATTACACTTTTCGACGATGCATTAACGGCTGCTATCCTCAAAGGAACCCTTGTTCCTGTAGTTCTTCCCAGCCGAGGTGATGATATAAACACTAAATTTTACAGTTTGGCATTGGCAGTTTTAACCGCTTAAACAGTATGAAATACAAAATACTTGCAGTAAATCCAGGCTCTACTTCTACAAAGATTTCTGTATCAGAAGACGATAATCCTCTCTTTGTTGCGAATATTCCACATTCTCGGGAAGAGCTAAAGCCTTATAAAAATATCTGTGATCAATATTATTTTCGCAAGCAACTTGTTATCAATGAGTTGAAGAATAGAAATATTCCTCTGCAGTTTGATGCTGTAATTGGCCGTGGTCCACTGGCAAAGCCATTGCAAAGTGGTGTGTATCGCGTCAATGATAGGATGGTTCGCGACCAACAACATGGTATTCATCAGCATGCTTGCGACTTGGGATGTATCATTGCCGATGAAATAGCCAAAGATATTCCGGGATGCCAAGCTTTCATAGCCGATCCGGGAGTGGTAGATGAAATGGCTCCAGAAGCCCATATATCAGGCTCTCCTTTAATTCCCAGAGTATGTATTTGGCATGCACTTAATCAAAAGGCCATAGGCAGAAGATTTGCTAAAGACATAGGAAAAAGTTATGAGGAGCTTAACCTTATTATATGCCATTTGGGTGGAGGTATCTCTATTGCTGCACATATGCAAGGAAAGGCTATCGATGCAAATAACGCTCTTGATGGTGAAGGACCATTCTCTCCGGAAAGAGCCGGAACATTACCGGCTGCCGAATTAATTCATCTTTGCTTCGGAGGTAAATACACCGAGGAACAATTACTGGAGCAAGTAACAGGTCATGCCGGCTTATCGGCCCATCTTGGTACCAATAATTTGCAAGATATTCTTAAATGGATAGAAGCCGGTGATACCCACGCCAAGAACGTAATCAATGCCATGATTTGGAACATTGCCAAAGGAATTGCGGCCGAAGCAGCTGTTCTTTATGGAAAGATAGATGCTATATTGCTTACAGGAGGCATGGCGTTCAGCGACTTTATCATTGAGAAAATAAAGGAACGTATCTCGTTTTTGGCTCCAATCTATGTATATCCCGGACAAGATGAGATGCAAGCTCTTACAGAAAATGCTCTGAAAGTATTAAAAGGTCAGGCAGAAGCACAAACTTATTAAGAACTTTTAGAACGCAAATATAATAAAAAGGAGAAATCAAGAAGGGCAAAGCAAGTTTATAATTATAAAAAGGAAAGTACCTTTTAAGGATTTTATTACCTGATCTTGTCTCTCAAATAATATAAATTCTAAAGAGATATATTAAAAATATGAATAAACATTTAAGTACCTCTACCCTATGTGTTCGTGGTGGTTGGCAGCCAAAAAATGGTGAGCCCGTCGAAGTTCCCATCATTCAGAGTACCACGTTCAAGTATGATAACTCGGAAGAAATGGCTATGCTCTTCGATTTAAAGAAAGAAGGTTACTTCTATTCTCGCCTCCAAAACCCTACTCTTGATGCCGTAGCACAAAAGATAGCTGCGCTGGAAGGAGGTGTGGGAGCTATGCTGACTTCATCGGGACAAGCTGCCAATTTCTATGCAGTATTTAATATTTGCTCTGCCGGCGACCATATAGTGGCCTCAAATGAAATATATGGAGGTACTTATAACCTCTTTGGTGTAACAATGAAAAAGATGGGAATTGATTGCACTTTCATCAATCCGGAACTGTCGGAAGAGGAAATAGAGAAGGCTTTTCGTCCCAATACAAAATTGCTTTTTGGAGAAACTATCTCTAATCCGGGTGGAAGTGTACTCGATATAGAGAAGTTTGCCCACATAGCCCATCGTCATGGAGTGCCTTTAATGATAGATAACACATTTGCAACTCCTATTAACTGCCGACCATTTGAATGGGGGTGCGACATTATTACCCATTCTACAACCAAATATATGGATGGACATGCTGCTACCGTGGGGGGCGTTATTGTGGATAGTGGCAACTTCGATTGGGATGCACACACCGATAAATTCCCGGGACTTACCACCCCTGACGACTCTTATCACGGTCTTATTTATACCAAGAATTTTGGTAAAATGGCTTATCTTACCAAACTAACAGCACAGCTTATGCGCGACTTAGGCAGTATTCAAAGTCCTCAAAATGCCTTTTTGCTTAACCTCGGACTTGAGAGTTTACACCTAAGAGTACGGCAGCACTGCAATAATGCGCTGCAAATAGCTCAATTCCTTCACGAAGATGCTCGAGTGGCTTGGGTTCATTATAGCGGTTTGCCCGACGATAAGAACCATGCTTTAGCCCAGAAATATCTTCCAAATGGCTCGTGTGGTGTCATAGCCTTTGGACTGAAGGGAAACAGATCTACAGCCATCCAATGGATGGATTCACTCCAAATCATTAACATTGCAACCCACGTAGCCGACTCTCGTTCCTGTGTTTTGCATCCTGCCAGTCATACCCATCGCCAACTTTCCGACGAACAACTTCGTGAAGCAGGAATAGCACCCGACCTTATTCGTCTTTCTGTAGGCATAGAAGATGTGCATGACCTTATCGAGGATATTAGCCAGGCCTTAGATAAACTGAATGAATAAAGTTTGCACAAGCTATCTATAAGCATCATAATAGCAACTAATCAATTACCATTAATAAATAAATTATCAGTGTTATGAAAGTACACGAATTTCAAGCTAAACAATTTTTTGCCGACTTCGGTATCCCTGTGGACAAAAGTATCGTATGTACAACAGCCGACGAAGCCGTTGTAGCCTACCATCAGCTGGGGGTAGAAAAAGCTGTCGTAAAGGCACAGGTACACATCGGAGGTCGGGGTAAGGCCGGCGGTGTAAAGTTAGGTAGCTGTGTTGATGAAATCAGAGAACACGCAAACAACATTCTCGGTATGGACATTAAAGGCTTTAAGGTAGAACGAGTGCTTGTAGGAGAGGCTGTAGATATAGCTGCAGAATTCTATCTCAGTATCCTAATCGACCGTAAAACAAAGTGCCCTATCATTATGTCCAGCCGTGCCGGTGGCATGGATATCGAGCTGGTAGCAAAAGAAACGCCTGAAAAAATAGATAAAACCATTATCGACCCACTGATTGGAGTAACCGACGCACTTGCCAGAGAAGCCGCCTTCAAGCTCTTTGATGATATGCAATTAGTGAAACAGGCTGCCCCGTTAATCAAAAATTTATATCGTCTTTTCAAGGAAAAAGATGCCTCATTGGTTGAAATCAATCCTTTGGTATGTCTGAAAGATGGTACGCTGAAAGCCATCGATGCCAAGATGACCTTCGATGACAACGCCCTTTTCCGCCATCCTGATGTAGAGGAATGTTTCGACCCAACCCCTGATGAACGCAAGGAACGCGAAGCAAAGGATAAGGGTTTCAGCTATGTTCGTCTTGATGGAAACATTGGGTGTATGGTAAATGGAGCAGGACTTGCCATGGCTACGATGGATATGATAAAGCTATATGGGGGCGACCCAGCCAATTTTCTCGATATTGGCGGTAGCTCAAATCCAGAGAAAATTGTAGAAGCAATGAAAATATTGACAGCCGACGGACACGTTAAAGTTGTACTTATCAATATCTTCGGAGGCATAACACGTTGTGATGATGTCGCGAAAGGTTTACTTGAAGCTTTTAAAACCATCCATACCGGCATACCTATTGTTATCCGATTAACTGGAACTAACGAAGCTGCGGGACATGAAATTCTAAAAGGCAGTCGCTTTACGGTTGCAACAACTATGGCCGATGCGGGTAGAAAAGCTGTAGAACTTAGTAAAAACCTTTAAGACATTAATATATTATGAGCATACTAATCAATAAAGATACCAAACTGATTGTTCAAGGTATTACGGGCAGAGATGGTAGTTTCCACGCTACAAAGATGAAAGAATATGGTACAAACGTTGTAGGTGGAACATCGCCCGGTAAAGGCGGACAGCATGTAAATGGCATTCCGGTATTCAATACCGTGAAAGAAGCTGTCGGCAAAACGGGAGCCAATACCAGTATTATCTTTGTTCCGGCAGCCTTTGCCAAGGATGCTATGCTGGAGGCTATCGATGCCGATTTAGACTTGGTAATCTGCATTACCGAAGGAGTTCCTGTGCAAGATGCCGTAGCCGTACAGCGATACGCCCAATTCCGTGGGGTCAAGATAATAGGTCCCAACTGTCCCGGACTCATTTCTCCTGACGAAAGTTTGGCCGGTATCATGCCTACCAATATCTTCAAGAAGGGACATACCGGTGTTATCAGCCGCAGCGGAACGCTTACTTACGAGGTGGTGTATAACCTTACACAGGCCGGGCTGGGACAATCTACCGCGGTAGGTGTTGGCGGCGACCCTGTGGTAGGACTTTACTTTGAAGAGTTACTGCAGATGTTTCAGGACGATCCTGAGACCGATAGCATAGCCCTCATAGGCGAAATTGGTGGCGATGCAGAGGAAAGAGCAGCTAAATATATCCAAGAACATATCACAAAACCCGTTGCCGTATTCATATCAGGACAGCAAGCTCCTCCGGGAAAGCAAATGGGACATGCCGGAGCAATTATCTCAAGCGGGTCAGGCTCTGCCAAAGAAAAGATAGAGGCTTTTGCTCAAATAGGCGTTCCCGTAGCTAAAGAAACCTGCGAGATTCCCGAACTCCTGAAGAAGCAGTTACCAAAATAATATTAAACAGCTTTAGACGAAGGTTACAGTCATTCATGATTGTAACCTTTTTGGGTATATCCTCCTTTCTGTCAGAATAACCTTTACATCATTTGCCAAGCCAAATAAAATTCATTACTTTTGTATTCTAACAATTAAAATCAGAATAGATAAAAGCAAATGGCAGAAGAACAGATATTAATTCGTATTACCGGACAAGACAGACCGGGTCTGACAGCATCTATCATGACAACGTTGGCCAAATACAATGCACATATCTTAGATATTGGTCAGGCCGATATTCATGCTACGTTATCATTAGGTATTCTTATCAGAATCAATGAAAATGCTTCCGGACAGGTGATGAAAGAACTTCTCTTCAAGGCTACCGAGCTGGGAGTAAACGTAGGTTTCTCCCCTATTTCGCTCGATGAATACGAAGAATGGGTAAGCAAACAGGGGAAAAACCGCTATATCCTTACTATTATCGGGCGTTCCCTGTCGGCAAAGAATATAGAGGCAGCCACCAAGGTTATTACCAAACAAGGCTTTAATATCGACTCCATTCTGCGTCTTACAGGGCGCCAGAGCCTTCGAAAAAGCAATAAACATGTTCGTGCCTGCATCGAATTCTCTCTTCGAGGAACGCCAAACGACTATGATGCCATGCAGGCTGAACTTATGCAGATGAGTCATGAACAGAATATAGACTTCTCGTTTCAGGAAGATAATATGTATCGCCGAATGCGCCGACTCATCTGTTTCGATATGGATTCCACCCTTATTCAAACCGAATGTATCGACGAACTGGCGCAAAAAGCAGGTGTCGGCGAACAGGTAGCTCGTATAACGGAACGTGCCATGCGTGGAGAAATAGACTTTAAAGAGAGCTTTACCGAGCGTGTGGCTTTACTAAAAGGGCTGGATGCCGGTGTAATGCGGGAAATAGCCGAGCACCTTCCCATTACGGAAGGTGCCGATAGATTAATGAAGGTCCTGAAGCAATGCGGTTATAAAATAGCTATTCTAAGCGGCGGATTCACCTATTTTGGAGAATATCTGCAACATAAATATGACATAGATTATGTTTATGCCAACGAGTTAGAGATAGACGAAAACAACAAACTAACCGGCCGATACATAGGCGATATTGTGGATGGCAAGCGCAAGGCAGAACTCTTGAAGCTCCTTGCACAGGTAGAAAAGGTAAATCTGGCGCAAACAATCGCTGTTGGCGATGGTGCGAACGATTTGCCGATGATATCCGAAGCGGGGTTGGGCATAGCCTTTCATGCTAAGCCACGCGTACAAGCTACTGCCGACCAGAACATTACCACTGTCGGACTGGACGGCGTTCTCTACTTTCTTGGATTTAAAGACAGCTATTTGGGAGCAGCTGGAGTATTATAAAGCAAAACTGATAAAACTTAAGCAGGCGGTATTTTCTGTGTAGAAAATACCGCCTGCTTGCTTTATATCTACCGAAGTTAGCCTCTCGACAGGTCTTCGTAGGCTTCGTTCATCTCATTCATAAGGGTTTCGAAGTTATCTGAATTGAGGGAAACCTTTCTAAACATCAATTCTAAATTTTCCGCTTCATATATGACTTCTGTTTCATGCAACAGCGTATTCATACCTTGAAGCATTAAGCGATAGATAGTTGTTTGGTGCATAGCCTTTACTTCTGACGCAGAGATATTCATGCCCAAGGCATAGCTTTGCATCAAGACACGTACCATACTGCGGATAGCCAATGGGACTTCTACGGAGTCATCGGCCATAATATCTTGAGTTTTCTGCAAATAATCAGTAATTGGCTGATGCCTGCCTTCCAGCAAATAATGTAGTTGGGCCTTATATTCCGCTGTTACCACTTCGTATTCCTCTTTCGAGCCACAGGCATAACGCAGTAGTAATTTGGGCGAAGTGTTATTCGAGAAATGACGTTTCTTCATGTCCTCCGTTACGGTTTCCAAGTCATGGTAGTTCAAACGGATGAGGATAGGAAACATAATAGAAACAAAATAGCCTGCCAGTTTCTCATAATGCGCCGTTACTACCTGTTTCAGTTCCTTGGGCGACAGCTTTCTTTTTTCCGGATGCAAACCATCGGCCTGCCCTGCAAAAAAAGCATGAAAGAAACCCCTCGTTATGGCCGAAGCCACTCGTTGCCTATTTATTTTTTCTATTCTCATCTGTTTGTTATCGTCTATCTATGGCCGCCAAAGTGTCCGCCACCAGCTCCCTGTGTGCCAAACTGGGGTGCAGGGCGGCTCGTTGAAGGCTGTTGTGGTGCCTGTGCCGAAGACTGTGGAATACTTCTTGAGCCCCCAAATCTACTCGATGCATTGCCAAAGGACGATGGCCGTTGTACGGGAGCAGAACGCTGCTCTATCACCGGACGCTGCATCTGCGTAGCCGGACGCTGCTGAACAGGTTGCGTATGCTGGCTCTGACGCATAGCCTCACGCCTTCTATCACCAAAACTCTGTGTTGATTGCTGTCTGACATCTTGTTCTCTCTGGCGTGTAAATGTGCTGCTACTGCCATTATTCCAACTTTGATTCGGTCTGTTATTGAATATATTCTCTCTCTTTTGGTTACCGAAAGAGCGCTGATTCCTATCTATATCGCCCGACTGTGCAGGCATCCTTCCGGTTTGCCATGTACTGCTTTGCCGGGCATTCCAATCATTGTTTGCATTGTGGGTAATATTCGGACGTTGCCTTTGATTGCCGAATTTTCCCCGATAATAGCTATCAGCATGTTTATTTCTACCCCCTCTATACGTCCAATAGTCTTGTGGACGACTACGGTAAAACCTATCTCTGCTATAACGGTCGTAAACACGGAAGGCGTATCCATTATTGTACCAATAAACCGGGCGATAGAAATAATCCTCATTTATGAAGTAATTGTACTGGCTTAAACTCAATACATAGCTTAAATCAGCATTCCGACGTGTCCAATAACTTCCATAAAGTGAAGATTCTCCCTGCATATTCAAGAGGTAATCGAGGTTTATCTCATATACAGCTTCATACTGTGCATCGGTCAGGCCCAGCTCGTATGCCATCTTATCGGATAGGAACAAAGCCTGCCTACGTGCCTCATCATACCCAATGCCATACCCATACTCATAACTGGCAGGTGTTACCCCCACGCTGACACCGCCATATCCACCACCTGCCGACAGCAAAGCATCGCAAGAAGATAATCCTGCTACGCTCAGTCCTGCTAAAAAAGTATATAGAAAAAATCGTCTCATAATAGTCTGTTTAATTTGTTTTACCTAAATTTTTCCTTTCTCCTGCTACAAAAATACATGTAGAAAAGGTATATAACTATAGGCAAAATCCTATTTCTTCAGGTAAAACTCCTACTCTATTACGACCGGTTCTATCTCTTCCACTTCGCTTCGTTTCAGCAATTCATCAATACTCTTATAGGTATAGGCCACCTTGTCTCTTACCACAGTATTCTGAAATCGTTGGCGGAGGTCTATCAGTTTGCTGATGGCATCTTGGTAATTATTCGTTGTTATGCGTGACGAAAGTTTCGAAGCACGTTCCGTATCAAAACCGAAATACTTCACCAGCATGTTCTGGAACTGGTTTCTCTGGCTCTCTGTCATCTCTGCCAACTGCTCATCTATCTTATTATCGGCCTTGAAAATATTAAAAATAAGCTCGTCGGGCTCGCCACCACGTTGTCCATGATCATACTTCTTCGAATAGCTGAAGTAGCAATCACAATATCCCTTGCTTGCCATCTCTTCCAATTCCTGCTTTGCCGGCTCCAGCACACGACGGCAAAAATCGGAGAATTTCTTATAGTTACTCTCCAAACGGAGCATCTTTCTGAACTCGATTGTCTTGATAATCGTCCTGCCTTTATCCTTCCACGACTCTATGAACATATAGATGCGCTGGGTGTATTTATTCTTACAGGCATATACGATTTCCTTACCTAACCGATGATAACCTAAATCCAACGATACCAATCGTTTAGCTACAGTCGGATCAAGTTTTATGATAGCATATTTATTATATGATCGATCCTCCGGTATATACACATCGCAAAGGTTGGTGTATTTGGTATATTTCCTTCCTTCGGTAGTCTTATAAGGAATCTCCACTGGCAGTGAAGCCAGCATTTTAAGCGAGGTACGCAACTCAGGGTAATGGTTAGGATCTACTCCCAGTTCCTTAAAAGGCAGTTTGATGGGCATTTTCCCATCTTCATCCAGCTCCCGTGTCTGAAACAAATCCAATTGAGCACTCTTCTTTCCGTTCAGAATACCCAGCAAAATAGCCTGCAGACTCTCCACGATAGACACAAGAATGCGCACCTGTATAAGCGAATAATCATAGCGCATCATAGTTACCGCAATAGGTTGCAGTAGCCATGTCTCATCCTTCAGAGGGATAAGATTATCCGATATGGTACGCTTTACGGGCTTTTTCTGCGCCTTAGCTCCTTTCTTTTTGGTGGTGGTTTTAGCAGCAGTTTTAGCGGTGCTGCCCGTAGTCTTTGTTCTAACCATTTGCTCTTATTGATAGCTTTGAAACGCAAAGTTAATGATTTTCCTGTAAAGTGGAAACAAAACAATCCTTAAAAGTGTGCATATTCCTTTTCCATATACTCCTTTTTTCGAATTCCATCAGCAACCGGGCATCCTTCATCAATGCAAAATTCGGGCAAGATGGGATATGTGAATTTTATTTACATCAGAAAATCTTTCCATCAAAGTATATCCTTATTTTAATATATTGTATTCATTTTATAATCAGATAGTTATAATACTCTTATAAAAGCTGCCCTTTTACAGAAGAAAAGAGCATAGTTTGTTGTACAAAAGGGCATCTTTAACTCATCTAAACATGCCATTTTAGTATTCAATTGATGGCGAATACCGAAGAAAGCCATCTGCCTTTTTGAAAAAAACATACATAAATAAGATTGGTAACAAATAGCGATTGTCATTCCTTTATTTTTTATTACCTTTGCAGCAGCTAATGGTTCACTACAACATGTGATTAAAAAGGGAAATCGGTGTGAGTCCGATGCTGTCCCGCAGCTGTATGTTGCTTGATAGTTTCAGGAAGACGTAGCTTTTTGCCGGTCGTCCTGAAACCGTAACAGACAATTTATCCACTGTTTTCCAAATACAGGAAAATGGGAAGGAGTATGTTGCGAGTTTTAGTAACAAGCCAGAAGACCTGCCTTTAGAATTTCGGTAAGCCCCTCGAGGAAGGTAGCTTACTTAAACCTATAGAACAACTTAAAAATGAGATTTCGGTGCTCTGTATTTGTGCTCTTATGCCCATTGGCCATCGAGGCACAAGTATCCCATCCCGATACCGTACATACAATTAGCGAAGTAATTGTAAACGGTTTTCATACCTCTGGCCAACTTCTTTCAAGTTCGCCTGTCCAAACACTTACCCATAGTGATATGGAACGGCTCGGCATACACGATATGGGCGATGCTCTTAAACGTTTTGCAGGAGTACAGGTAAAAGATTATGGAGGTGTAGGTGGCATAAAGACTGTAAATATTCGTGGAATGGGAGCTGGCCATACCGGTGTGATTTATGACGGAGTGCAAGTAGGCGACTGCCAAAGCGGACAAGTAGATCTATCACGTTTCACACTTGATAATATCTCCCTTATCAGTCTTCATATTGGACAAGACGATGATATTTATCAAAGCGCTAAGGCCTTTGCCTCGGCCGGAGTGATAAATATCAGTACTGTCCGGAACAATTTACAGCAAGAAAACACTTCCCTACGCCATCCACAACTATCTGCAGCACTCCAAACAGGGAGCTATGGGCTATTTGCGCCTTCCCTACTCTATTCACAACAGTTTTCAAAACTGGGCATAAGTGCCTATGGCAGCTATGAACGTGCTGATGGAGTATATCGGTTTAAACTACAAAACGGCATTCAAACCATCCATGAAAAGCGCTATAACAGCGATATTGAAACGTGGCGTGGAGAACTGAATCTAACCTATAGGTTGTCGGATAAGCAGGATATAAAATGGAAAGCCTATGGCTTTAGTTCACATCGCGGGCTTCCCGGAGCTGTCATCTACGATAATCCATACGCAGCAGAACGGCTGACAGACAAGAATTTCTTTACACAACTGTTTTATGAAAACCGCTTTACAGAGAGAATAAAACTGAAAGCAGCTGCCAAATGGAACTATGCTTGGTCGCGTTATTCCGATGTTCCGGCCGGAGGTTACAAGGAAGACAAATACCGACAGAACGAAACTTACCTTACTGCCACGCTTTGGACAGCACCTATAAGGGGGCTGCAGCTTTCTCTTTCTCAGGATTTTGCACATAACTATCTGTCAATGACACTTCCACAGTGTCCTTATCCTACACGAAACTCTCTATGGACGGCCCTTGCTGCCAACTATACGCTCGGACAATTCGTTATAAATGCTTCTTTACTGGCTACACATATACACGAAAGTGTAAAACGTGGTGAGGCTTCTGATGGGTTTCATCGTATGTCGCCTGCTTTCAGCCTACAATGGAAAGCGAATTCTTCTTTACGTTTTCGTTTTGGCTATAAAGACATATTCCGTACCCCAACACTGAACGAACTTTACTATACGGGGGCTGGAAACCGTCAGCTTAACCCAGAGAAATCACGCCAATGGAATATGGGAGCAACTTTCAACTATTCCTTTAACCATAACATCTATATCGCTATAACAGCGGATGGATATATCGGTCATGTTACAGACAAGATTATCGCTGTGCCAAAGATGTTCTATTGGCAAATGATGAATGCGGGAAAAGTTAGAATGATAGGGACAGATATTACTGCAAACTTACAGAAAAGATGGAATAAAGAATGGTCTGTCAGTCTGACAGGCTCCTATAGTTATCTCAGTGCTACCGACCGAACAAGCTCACAGGATGTGTTCTTCGGCGATCAAATAGCCTATACTCCGGAGCATTCCGGCTCTGCAAGTGTCTTGCTTCACACTCCATGGGGCGATTTGGGCTACTCATTGCTGGCCATGGGAAAAAGATATTCATTAGGATATGCCATCAGCCAAAACCGTATGGCAGGCTTTACCGACCACTCGATAACCCTATCAAAAGAATTAAAACTTGGAACGCAAGCAGTAAAGGCGCAATTGGATATACGGAATTTGAGTGGCCATAATTATGAAATTGTACGTTTCTACCCTATGTCGGGAACGAATTGGAGGTTTGCTTTAAGCTGGATGTTTTGAAAATAGAAATAATTCAATTATAAATTATACAATAAAACAATGAAAAAAAATCTTTTAACACTTGGCCTTTTCTTACTGGCAGCGCTGTCGTTCACAGCTTGTAGCGATGACGACGACAACTTAGGGGGTATGCCCCAAGTACAAACCAATAGTATTTATGTGGCTTGCGCAGGTAACTATGGTGCCAACGACGGTACCGTCGGAGTATTGGACTACGACATTATTAGCCGCCCTACCAATCCTTTTATTTATGCAGATGTCTATCAGCAACAAAACAAACAAGGCATAGGAGATGCTCAGGATGTGATTGTTGTAGGTAACAAGGTTGTTGTTGCCTGTACGACCTCATCGAAAATAGAGGTACTTACACGCGAAGGAAAGTTTGAGTACAGCGTTTCTCTTCCCAAGGTATCTCCTCGCTACTTGGCTACTGACGGGACGTTTGTTTATTTTTCGGCCTACGATGGCAACATATATAAAATGAATCCCAACGACAAGAATAATCCTATTGTAGCTAAGGTGGCTGTTGGTCCATACCCGGAAGCTATCTCCATTGCCAACGGCAAACTATACGCAAACATGTCTGACTACACTTACAAAAATACGGGAAAGAGTATATCTGTAGTCGATCTTAAAACATTTACAAAAACCAAAGAGTTGGAGGTAGAGCTTAACCCGTACAATCAAAACATCTCGGTCGGGAATAAAGTATATTTTGTATCACTTTACCACAGTGAAAATACTTTGGTACAAATGATCGATGCTACTACCGATAAGGTTACAAAGCTATGTAAAGCAAGCGCTATAGCATATAGTGCCAAGAACAACTCACTCGTATGTTTGTACGCTACATATTATGATAAGGAAAAGAGATTTTTCTTTTATGACTTAAATACAGGGAAAGAAACCGACCTTGACATAACCGGATTAATGAGTCCGCAACAAGTAAATGTCGATAGCAGAGGCTATATTTACGTAATCGATAATCCAAGCTATACTACCCCCAGCAAGGTATTCTGCTACGATCCTACCGGCAAACTTATCCAAGGAAACATTACGGTAGGCTACAGTGCGCAGAATATAAGATTTGCCAACTAAGTAAGGCTGCACGTATTCTGTGCCAAACTGTGTAAAATAAAAGGAAGCAAAACCTCAATACTGAAGTTTTGCTTCCTTTTTTCTTTATCCATTACATAATATGAAAGGGGCTAAATACACTAAAAAATATATAGCCTCTTTCGACTCTTGCTTACAAAGGACTGATGAATACAAAAGTTCTGATGAGCCAATAAGACAGAATTCCGGCAAAATAACCTATGGCAGCTATCCATGAAATCTTCTTCATATACCAGCCGAAGGTAATCTTTTCCAGTCCCATTACAACAACACCGGCAGCACTTCCGATAATCAACATAGAGCCTCCTACACCGGCACAGTAAGCCAAAAGTTGCCAGAAGATACCATCCACGGCCATATCTCCCGTTGCCCGAACAGGATACATACCCATACTGCCTGCTACAAGGGGCACGTTATCGACTATAGACGACAATACTCCGATAATACCTGTAACTGCATAATGATTGCCATTAAAGGCTACATTCAAGCCTCTCCCTAACTCATGGAGCACCCCTATCTCCTCCAGGCAGGCAACAGCCATCAGAATACCGAGGAAGAAAAGAATAGTGGACATATCTATTCTTCGAAGAAGATTATCGACACGCTTTGTGAAATCTTCGCTGCCACCTATCTTTTTATGCAGGCGATGATACAAAATTTCGGTCATCGTCCATAGAATACCCAGCACAAAAAGAATACCTACAAACGGAGGGAGTTCTGTAAGTGTATGGAAAACAGGTACCAAGCACAGACCTCCCACACCTGTAGCAAAGATTATCTTGCGCTCAACTTCCGTAAACTCTCCCTCTTCCGTCTGTGCCGGTACTGCGGTATCTTCCTGCGTTACCCCATCACCCACATTGCCTTTTATCATAAACTGCAGGACAAAGGCCGGTACAACCATCGAAACAACAGATGGGATAAACACCTCACTGATAACACCCGCTGCCGTAATTACCCCGGAATTCCAAAGCATAATGGTGGTAACATCGCCTATAGGCGAGAAAGCGCCACCGGAATTGGCTGCAATAATAACCAGAGAGGCATATACTATCCGGTCATTGTGATCCTTGATTAGTTTACGAAGAATCATTATCATCACTATACTGGTGGTGAGGTTATCCAGAATTGCCGACAGGAAAAACGTCATAAAGGCTATTTTCCACAACAAGCCTCGCTTCGATTTCGACTTTAGCACATTCTTAACCCAGTTAAACCCACCATTCTGATCGACTATTTCCACAATCGTCATGGCTCCCATCAGGAAGAAAAGCGTAGTAGCGGTATCGCCCAAATGCTCGGTAACCAGCTTGTTGGCAAAGTCGGATATACCGTCGGCAGCAAACCTCACACCGGGATGCATTAACTGAACAAAGGGCTGGGGATCGACCATATAGAGCGTCCAGCAAACCACAAACATGAGCAACGCGATGGCTGCCTTGTTGATTTTGTTTAAACTTTCGGTAGCAATGAGCACATAGCCTGACACGAAAGCAACAATAATTGCAATTGTTAGTGATGACATTTTTTATTGATTTGATTTTAATTTTAGGGCAAAGATATACAAAAGATGTGACACTTTCTCATGCTTTTATCGTAAATTTGTGGCTAAAAGCATAAGAAATGGAAAAGAAAAAAATGGATATTGTTTGTGCCGTTGTACAGATAGACGGAAAAATACTTTGTACACAGCGCCTTAGAAAAGGACCTGACTATGTGGCGGAGCACTGGGAGTTTCCCGGAGGCAAGGTGAAATCGGACGAGAGCATGGAAGCTGCGCTACGCCGGGAGGTAAAGGAAGAGATGGATTGGGACATCTATATCGGGGAAAAGATAGGAGAAGTTACGCATGAATACCCTGACTTCATCGTTCATCTTACAGCCTTCGACTGTCTTGCTAAAGACAAAAACTACAAGTTATTGGAGCATATTGATGCCAAATGGATAAGGAAAGAGGAACTGGCTTCCCTTGAATGGACAGCAGCGGACGCGGCATTGATACAAAACATCTTCAACCTTTAAACAGAACACCGTCGCTAATATGGATAATAGAATAGATGAAATGAAGTTGCTTGTGCGGCAACTCAATGAGGCATCGGATGCCTACTACAATGGTAAGGGCGAGCTAATGACTGACTATGAGTGGGATAAGGCTTTCGATAAACTGAAAACTTTAGAGGAGGAACTGGGCAAAGTACTGCCCGACTCGCCGACAATGAACGTAAGTGCCGACGATGTAAAGGGACAGAAAGAGGAGCATGAGTACCCGGCGTTGTCGCTTGCCAAGACCAAAAGCGAGGCCGACTTGGTGAAATGGGCGGAAGGAAAGCCTGTTTGGCTGTCGTGGAAGCTGGACGGACTGACACTCGTCGTAACCTACGATAACGGAAAACTGACCAAGGTGGTTACCCGAGGAAATGGCCACATCGGTACAAACATCACCCACCTTGCGCCGGCCATAGATGGAATTCTGCCCGAAATCAATGAAAAGGGACATCTTGTTATCCGTGGAGAGGCTGTTATCAGCTATCGGGATTTTGAACAATTCAATATGGAATCGGAAGAGGAATATGCCAATCCACGCAATTTAGCTTCCGGCTCACTTACCTTGAAAGACATCAATGAGGTGAAGCTACGCCACCTTCAGTGGATTCCCTTTACCTTGGTACATACCGAGCAGGATATTGTTTCATGGGGAAAGCGAATGGATTTTCTCGATAAACTGGGCTTCAACACCATAGAACGCAACGTTATCGAAGAGCCTAATCCGGAAAATATCCATGCGGTCATTGCACGATGGAGCGACCGTGTAACCGGACAAAGCAAGACGGAGAAGCAACAACCCTTCCCGGTAGATGGACTGGTAATTACCTTCGACGATACCGATTATGCCGCAACGGGCTCTGTTACAGGCCATCATGCCACAAGAGCTGGCTATGCTTTCAAGTGGCAGGATGAGAGTGCCGCGACCGAGTTGGAGTATATAGAGTGGTCGTGCGCTACCTCCACTATCTCGCCTGTGGCTGTATTTAAACCCGTTGAACTCGAAGGTACCACGGTAAAACGTGCCAGCCTTTGCAACATCTCCGAATGCGAACGGCTGGGCATTGGCGGTAAAGGAACAAAAATATCGGTCATTAAGGCTAATAAGATTATTCCCAAGGTAATCGGGGTTACCGAACGACTGGGAAACTTCACCATACCGACAGTATGCCCCGTGTGCCATGCCCCGACAAACGTCATGGAAAGCGAGGCCAGCGGAACAAAGACACTCCACTGCACCAATAAGCATTGCCCGGCCAAACAATTAAAGCGTTTTGCCCGTTTTGTATCGAAAGAGGGAGTAAACATTGATGGCTTATCGGAGCAAACCGTTCAGAAATTCATCAACTTGGGATGGGTTTCGGAATATGCCGACCTTTTCCATTTGGCCAGTCATGCCGACGAGCTGAAGGTTATGGAGGGCTTCGGAGTAAAGAGCGTGGAGAAATTGCTGGCAGCCATCGAGAAATCGCGCAATGTCGAGGCGCATCGCCTGCTCTTTGCCTTGAATATCCCATTGGTAGGAAAGGATGTCTGCACACGATTGCTGGCAGCTTATCCATTAGAAGAACTCATCTCCAAGAGCCGCGAAGGCCTCCCTGTCGGAACATCAGCTACCCAAAACATCGGAGAGCCCTCTCTTTTCGCCGAAGAAACCGGCACAACCGACACCGAAAACCTTTCTGCCGAGGATGTCTTCGCATCCATTCCGGGTATAGGTCCGGAGAAAAGCGCCACCTTTGTGCATTGGATGAGAGAAGAGAGCAACTACGCTCAGCTATCCCATCTGCTGCAAGAGCTAAAAGTAACACAGCAATCTGCCGAGCCCAAGGGAAGTCTCTGCGAGGGGATAACCTTCGTTATCACAGGCGATGTACATCATTATAAGAACAGGAACGAGCTAAAGGCATACATTGAAAGTCAAGGCGGAAAGGTAACGGGAAGTGTGTCAAAGAGTACGAACTACCTTATTAACAATGATGTGGAGAGCACTTCGGGAAAAAACAAAAAAGCAAAGGAGCTGGCTATTCCCATTCTTTCGGAAAAGGAGTTTATCGAAAAATTCACATAATTAGCAACACTTTACTTTTAATTCCTCATACCATCACTTTTCACACAAATCTCTGAATATAGATTCTGGCATATTTTTCATAATGGCATGGCTGCGAAAAATGGCATGGCTGCGAAACATTGACGACTGTTATAGAAGAAGAGTACAAGATTTCAAGAAGTTGCTGTCATATCATCATCTCATTTATCTTCATAAGATATTATTTAATAGATGTTTACCCGAAGTGTTAAAGCTGACAGCAATACAATAAAAATAAAATCTTCAGTAATATATTATCTTAGGTATAGCCAAGGATGGTATTTCTGTCAATAACAAGATACCCTGCTATAGAGTAAAGAAGATTCAATCCTTACCATTCCTGTATATCTCTATTCTTGCAGTTGCCTAACCATTGCACAGACGGCATCCTCTCTGATAATCTTAGGTGCGGCCTTACCAGCCAATATCAGTACCTTCTTGCCATTACGATAAATATGTAACTGGCGTGTACGAACTACAGCCGTCAGTTCCTCATCATTCTGTATCGCCGTCCACAGATGGTGATACACGCCGTCTTTGGCAAATAATTTTCGCTGTAGGTGCGAACACATATTTGTCGTATTGATAACTTTATCCATTTATACTCTCGAATTAATATCCATCATAAAGATTTTTCCGCCATTCCAATACAAGGAATACCGCTGCAAAGATAATTATTAATGTGCAATATAACAAACAATAAAAACCCAAAGCACCGTTCGTTACACTGCTGTCGCCACAATAAGAAAAAGTATTCTGCCATCAAGACAGCTATATACCACCGCTATCGAAGATTTGTAGTACCACATATTCCTATCGATATACAGTAAATATCCTTTTTAATCGGTGCTGTTTAAAAAAGATTTCGGCATGAATTTAGAAAATGTATCTGTGCTATTTATATTCAAACTTATTTTTTGTAACTTTACACCTAAAATTAAAAATATGGCTATGCATTTTAAGTGGAAACATATTTCAACAGCTAAAGGGGAAGAAAATGCAGCGAAGGAATTGGGCGAGAAAATCAATATGAGCCCTATTCTCGCTAAAATTCTAATCCGTCGCGGTATTACTACAGAAAGTGCAGCAAAGCGTTTCTTTAAGCCTCAGCTATCCGACCTTATCAATCCGTTCTTAATGAAAGATATGGACATAGCCGTCGATCGTTTGAATGACGCTACAGGTCGTAAGGAACGAATACTGGTGTATGGCGATTATGATGTTGATGGCTGTACGGCAGTAGCCTTAGTCTATAAGTTTTTAAGACAATTTTATTCGAACATCGATTACTATATCCCCGACAGATACGAGGAAGGATATGGCATCAGTCAGAAAGGAATAGAATACGCAAAGGCTACTGGTGTAAAGCTCATCATCATTCTGGACTGCGGAATAAAAGCCGTAAAGGAAATAACCTATGCAAAGGAGCTGGGTATAGATTTCATTATCTGCGACCATCATGTGCCGGACGATGTTCTGCCTCCTGCTGTAGCAATACTGAATCCTAAGCAGCAGGGAGATTCCTACCCTTTCAAGCACCTTTGCGGATGTGGAGTAGGCTTTAAATTCATGCAGGCGTTTGCGAAGAATAACAATATACCTTTTTCAAGGTTAATTCCTCTTTTGGACTTCTGTGCCGTATCGATAGCAGCCGATTTGGTACCGGTTATTGATGAAAACCGCATTCTGGCCTATCATGGTCTCCGACAACTGAACGTAAATCCAAGTATCGGGCTGAAAGCGATCATAGATACCTGTGGCCTGAGTGAACGGGAACTTCAGATGAGCGATATTATTTTTAAGATTGGTCCACGTATCAATGCTTCCGGAAGAATGGAGACGGGCAAGGAGAGTGTCGATCTTTTGGTAGAACGCGATTTCCAAAATGCTCTTAAAGAGGCGAAGCACATTGATGGTTACAATGAAAAGCGAAAGGGCGTAGATAGGCAGATGACGGAAGAAGCCAATAATATCGTATCGCGTTTGGAAAACCAAAAGCACCAGTCGAGCATCGTCCTGTATGATGAGCATTGGCAAAAAGGTGTAATAGGTATCGTGGCCTCGCGCTTAACGGAAATCTACTATCGCCCTACAGTTGTGCTTACCAAAGAGGATAATCTGGCCACCGGCTCGGCGCGCAGTGTGGCAGGTTTCGATATTTATGCGGCCATTAAAAGCTGTAGAGACCTTCTTTTAAACTTTGGCGGACATACATACGCTGCCGGATTAACCATGAAATGGGACGATGTAAAGGAATTCCGACAGCGTTTCCAAGCATACGTAGAAGAACATATCGAGCCACAGCAACAAGAACCTACCCTTGAAATTGACACGGTAATAGACTTTAAAGACATTACCAAGAAGCTATACAACGACTTAAAGAAGTTTGCTCCTTTTGGTCCGGGCAATACAAAGCCTGTTTTCTCGACCGAAGGAGTGTACGATTTTGGTACCAGCAAGGTGGTAGGACGCGAACAGGAGCACATCAAGCTGGAACTGGTAGATTCCAAATCGAATAACGTAATGAACGGTATTGCCTTTGGGCAGAGTGCTGCAGCAAGGTACATCAAATCGAAACATGCTTTCGACATCGCTTATACCGTGGAAGAAAATATCTTTAAAAAAGGATTTATCCAGTTGCAGATAGAGGATATTCGTCCGAAGGAAGAGGAGTAAGAAGAAGAAAAAATTACCGTATTCTTCGCACCATGAGCTACAAGGATATACTGAAACAATATTGGGGATACACCTATTTCAGGGGTATTCAGAAAGACATTATCGAGAGTATCGGAGCAGGGAAAGATACATTGGGTTTGATGCCGACAGGTGGCGGCAAGTCGATTACTTTCCAAGTACCGGCGCTTTCCATGGAAGGAATATGTCTTGTCGTAACTCCTTTGATTGCTTTGATGAGAGACCAAGTAGAACATTTGCGCAAAAGGGGGATTCCTGCAGCAGCCATCTACACAGGATTAAGTCATGAGGAAATCGTCACCATCTTGGATAATTGTGTGTTCGGTGGCGTGAAGTTCCTGTATATCTCCCCGGAGCGTATCGGCTCCGAGCTTTTCCAAGCCAAGCTGAAGTTCATGAAGATTTGCTTTATTACGGTTGATGAGGCACACTGCATCAGCCAGTGGGGGTATGATTTCCGGCCTTCCTATCTGAAAATAGCCACCATCCGACAACTTTTGCCCGCTGCTCCCATCCTCGCCCTAACGGCTACAGCCACTCCTGACGTTGTAGATGATATCCAGCGACAATTAGGTTTTGCCAGGCAGAATGTCTTCCGAATGAGCTTCGAACGGACTAATTTGGCTTATGTTGTAAGAGAGGCAGAGGATAAAAACAGCGAAATGATTCATATTCTGCAATCCATACCCTATACAGCCATTGTTTATTGCCGAAGCAGACGAAGAGTCAAAGAGATTGCAGAGCTATTAATAAAGGAGGGAATTTCGGCCACTTGGTATCATGCCGGGCTGGAACCAGCCACAAAAGATGAGCGACAGACCGATTGGCAGAACAATAAGGTCAGAGTAATGGTGGCTACCAATGCCTTTGGTATGGGTATCGACAAGGACAATGTAAGAGTAGTTATCCACGTAGATTGCCCCAGCTCGATAGAAGCCTACTTCCAAGAGGCGGGGCGTGCAGGAAGAGACGGAAAGAAAGCCTATGCCGTATTACTCTACAACAAAAGGGATAAGGTTACTTTACAAAACAGGATAGAAGAGACTTTTCCTCCGAAAGACTATATAAAAACGGTATATGAACACTTGGCATATTTCTTTCAGATAGGTGTAGGAAGTGCAGCAGGGCATACTTTTGAGTTCCCTATCGATAAGTTCTGCTATAACTTTAAGCATTTTCCCGTCCGTACCAATTCGGCACTTAACCTCCTCGACAGAGCCGGATATATCTCCTATGATGCCAATCCCGATAATTCCGCAAGGGTACATTTCTTATTGCGAAGGGACGAACTGTACCTTTTAGAAGGATTATCCCCTACCGAAAACAAGATACTTATCAGTCTGCTCCGACTATACGGCAATCTTTTCTCCGACTATGGCTTCATCGATGAAAGCTATTTGGCACAGATAGCAGGCTTGGATATCAATGAGGTGTATAAAAACTTAGTACAGTTAAGCAAACGAAGGATTATCGACTTCATACCAAGGAAGAAAATTCCCTTGATTACTTATTTGGTAAATAGAGTAGATGGCGAAGAGTTATACATTTCCAAAGAAATCTATGAGCAGCGCAAGGAGGAATTCTCGAAGCGTATCTCAGCAATTATCGGTTATGTAGAAAACAATCATGTATGTCGTAGTCGGCAACTGTTAGCCTACTTTGGAGAAAAAGACACACACGATTGTAACCAATGCGATGTATGCAAATCGGCTACATATAAGGAAGACAAGGGGCATTCTAAAGAAATAAAAAGACTTATCTTAGAGCTGCTATCCGACAAGAAGAAACACAATCTGCTGGAAATTAAGAAGATAGATAATGACTACATCCTTTCTACCCATGTTTTGGAAGAGTTACTTTCTGAAGAAATCGTAATAGCAGAGGGGAACTCTATTTATCTGGCTTGGTAGCTTTTGCGCAGACACGCGCTACCCGAATACCGGTATTCCATGACCTATCCATCAGGTATTTATACAGTGTTTCTGTTGGCTCAATTACCCTCTTGCCATTTTTCTTCAGACTCGACGCATTCAAAAGGTGCAGACCGTCCGATTTCCAAACGGCAAATCCGAGATGTGTTGTGTCTAAATTCTTCTTATTTGTTACCAATGCTATAAGATCTCCATCCTTGATAACCTTTCGTAAAGCTGGATTATTCAGTCGCTGTTTGGGGATAAAAGAGACAACCTTACCATTCGTTGCATCCTCCAACTTCTTGATAGCCTGCACACGTTCCGGGTGATTTTTCAGCATGGCATAGCTCGAAAAGTTTTCACTCATGTAGTTTATCTTCAATGTCTGGCGCATCAATAATTGGGAATTGGTTGGGATTATTTCTTTCACCATCCCCATTTTCTCATTATCCGACAGCCACCAATCGAAATAATGCAGGCGATTTTCGTATTTTAATTCCCCACCCCTGTAACGAATATTACGCAATACATCCACAAAAGTAGTATAATCAGGATTATCTTCATACGAAGCCAAAGCCAGCGCAACCACATTTTCCAGATACGTAGTACAGTCGAGTTGCTGCAAATTGATAACCATCCGTTCATCATCGGTACGGTCTAAAGTGTGTGAAACATAAGGCTTTCCTATAAATTTTCCGGCAATAAAGAGTATAACCTCTCCTACTCCATGCTGCTTATTATACGCTGCAGCATCGGTAAGAATCGCCTTTACAAGTTCCTTATCATCACGATCTGCTTCATTGAGCTTATAGCTTTTCCGATTAATCGATAAAGTAGAATCTGTAAGGAGCACTGTATCTCGAGTAAATTCCTGCCCTTTCGGAACAGTTTGCTCTGTATCTATCGAGGCTTTATCCGAAGGCTTACTGGTTGTTTTGGCCGAACAGGCTGTAAACAGCCCGAATATCATTCCATAAAAGATGTATTGTTTCATATCAGTTGTTTGGCTTTTTTTTCTTTCGATTATGATGTTTCGCCTTACTGCCAAAATTAAAGCCTGCATAGATATTCAGACTTCCGAAAACATTATTGGTCGAAAAAGTTTTCTTCTTGTAGTTATAAGCATGGATAATTGCACTCATGCCGGCATAATATTTACTATTGTTATAAACAATTCCGAAGCGTCCTATACCATCCAGATTTATATTCTTGAAATCGAAATTGCCAATATGGTTTTTGCTGCGCGTATCTCCTTTACTGGTTTTATATGCCAAAGCAAGAGATAAGGAGCCTGCCAATAGCCAATTATGAGCAAACACCCAGTTATAGGCATAGCCTCCACTCACCGATACATCTACATACTTAATACGATTAAACATCATAGTCGTATCGATACCAACCTGCGAGTAGGTATTGTGGAGCTTGTCTTTTACCAAATCGTTAAGATTATCCCAATTAACAGACAACATGTGTTTGGTATAACCTATACCTATTAAAGGACTGCCGGCCGACCTTCTTTGTATAGTACTTTGGCTAAAGGCTGCAGGATAAGAAAACTTCCGATGGTTGAAGATATAATATACATTGAAACCTTTAATACTGGAAGTAAGTCCACCAAAAGACACTCCTTTCAAGGGCTTGGTATCAATATCTTCGCCTAAGTCGGCATGAGTAATCTTGTAATCATCACCCGATTTACGGTAATAGATATCTATACCAATCATAGAACTGTACAGACTCAAGTCGTATTCCAATCTTTGACTATTCTTTTTGAACAGATCCAAATGACGAACGTCTATCGTGTAACCTAAAAACAGCCATCGCCAGCCAAAGTAGGGACCTATTTTTATACTACTTTCAGGAGCAAAGGTAATACTTTGTCCTGTAGAACCATTCAACTTATAAATCTCATAAGTAGTGGTATTCTGCAGCATAAAAGTAAAGTTATACTTTTGTGGCTCTATGTAGGTAGTATCGATATCATTAAACTTATGCACAACCTTCTTCGTATCCGATACCTTCTGCTTCATCCATTTCGTCAAAGTATCGGATTTTACTTTACGTGCAGAATCCCTATAGGCCTCGTCCATCAGATTCTCTCTTATCGTATTACCCGATGTAGAGAGAGCAAACAAGCCAAGAAAAAACAGCACAATGAAGCGAAATACAAGTTTATACATACGTGTTTTATAAGAGGTATGCCTTATATCTTACCTAAAATACGATCCATCACCCAGTTCGTGGGGGTAGCGCTTATACTTGTACTCTCACAAACACCCAGTCCTTGCAAGTCTTCTATAACCGATTTGATGATTGGGAATTGAACATAATCGGGATTTTCGACGATAACATCCTTTGTTCCATCGCTGGTTTGAATATGGATAGAGTCGTAGGTATATACCGAGAAAGATAGTCTTCCCTTGTCTCCGAATATCTCTATTCGGTCTTCTCTCGCACTTTCATGGGCAGCAAAACACCATGCTCCGCTGCCTGTCATCCCATCCTCAAAACGGAAAACAGCATTTACGGTATCTTCCACATGATACAATCCCCGGCGATTGGATGTATAGCCATGTGCCTTAACGATTACTCCAAAGATGTCTTGCAACAAGTCTAACTGATGAGGAGCCAAATCATAGAAATATCCTCCACCTGAAATATTCGACTGTAAACGCCAAGGAAGTTCTACAGGACGTTCATAATCAAGGTCACGAGGAGGGACGGCAAATCGCACTTCTACCGTAAGTATCTTGCCGATAGCGTTGTTTCCTATCAGCTCTTTCACCTTTTGAAAGTAAGGAAGATACCTCCTATAATAGGCTACAAAGCACGGAACACCTGTATTTTCCGATATTCGGTTGATACGCACACAATCTTCATAAGATGCTGCAAGTGGTTTTTCTATGTAACAGGGTTTACCTGCTTGCATCGCCATGATAGCAAATGTAGCATGAGCAGATGGTGGTGTCGCTATGTAAACAGCATTCACATCAGGGTCATCTATCAATGCCTGAGCATCCGTGTACCACTTACGGATATTATGTTGTTCGGCATATTTGCGGGCTTTTTGTTCCTTTCGGCTAAAGACTGCCACTACACGGGAGCCGGGAACCTCATTAAAAGCCGGGCCGGACTTCTTTTCCGTAACCTCGCCACATCCAATAAATCCCCAATTTATCTCTTTCATGAACTTCGATTTTTTGCAAATTTACTAAAAAGTCCGTATCTACAAACCTCCTCTCTATACTTTTTAGTAACTTTGTACCTACACAAAAAGATTATATTTTATGATTATCAAGAAATCGGAATTCACTATTTCCTCTCCTACCATAACAAAATGTCCGCAAGATACCAAACCGGAATACGCCTTTATTGGTCGTTCGAATGTAGGAAAATCGAGCCTTATCAATATGTTATGCAATCATAAAGGCTTGGCCAAAACTTCATCGAAACCCGGTAAAACATTGCTTATCAACCATTTCATTATCAATAATGAATGGTACCTTGTCGATCTTCCGGGATATGGGTTTGCCAAAAGTTCAAAGACTGTTCGTAATAAATTAGAGCAGATGATTGCTCAATACATCCTTAACAGGCAGCAGTTGGCCAATGTCTTTGTCCTTATCGATATCCGCCATGAGCAACAGAAAATAGACAGAGAGTTTGTAGATTGGCTGGGAGCCAGCAAGATTCCGTTCTCCATTATTTTCACAAAAGCCGATAAATTATCACCCGGTGCTGCAAAGTCAAATGCCCTACAATGGATGAAAAAGCTGGAAGATAGCTGGGAAGAGTTGCCTCCTTACTTCATAACCTCTTCAGAAAAGAAAACGGGCAGAGAGGAAGTACTTAACTATATAGAAGAAATTAATGCCGGCTATTAATCTGATTTCAAACTTGACACATACAAAATAAGGAATTTAAATGGCTCAGAAACCTTATCTTGATGTACAAAATCTATCTAAAAGATTTGGTGCACAGATTCTTTTCAATGATATTTCTTTTTCAATAGCAGAAGGACAGCATGTAGGTTTGGTTGCCCAAAACGGAACAGGGAAATCTACTCTGCTTTCCATCCTCAATAAAAAAGAAGGATACGAAAGCGGCTCTATCATTTACAGGAACGATATTCGCATAGGTTTGTTAGAACAATCAACCCAATTCAATCCGGAAGAAACCGTATTGGAAGCCTGCTTCAATAAGAAAGGCAGCGAAGAGCGAATACTTAAAGCAAAGCAGATTCTTACGACGCTTAACATCACCGACCTTCATCAACCGATGGGACAACTGTCGGGAGGACAACAGAAACGCGTAGCACTGGCCAACATCCTTATCCTTGAGCCCGACTTACTTATTTTGGATGAGCCTACCAATCATTTGGATTTAGAGATGATAGAATGGCTTGAAGGCTACCTGACACGTGGAAACAAAACCATTTTAATGGTTACACACGACCGTTATTTCTTAGATAATGTATGCGATACTATCATAGAATTGGATAACCATACCATCTATACCTATAAAGGAAGCTACGCCTATTACTTAGAGAAACGACAGGAAAGAATAGATAATACACGGGCAGAGATAGCCCGTGCCAACAATCTATACCGTACAGAACTCGACTGGATGCGTCGCCAACCACAAGCCAGAGGTCATAAAGCACGCTATCGGGAAGAGGCTTTCTACGAATTGGAAGCAAAGGCTAAGCAAAGAATTGAAGAGCGACAGATACGCCTAAAGTCCTCGAATGTATATATCGGTAGTAAGATTTTTGAATGCCAATATGTCTCAAAACAATTCGACGACAAGGTTATCCTGAAAGATTTTTATTATAATTTTGCACGTTTCGAGAAGATGGGTATCGTTGGAAACAACGGAACGGGCAAGAGTACTTTCATTAAAATGCTACTGGGGAAAGTTACTCCTGACAGTGGTAAGTTCGATATTGGCGAAACCGTTCGCTTCGGATATTTCTCACAAGAAGGCTTAAAGTTCCGCGAAGATCAGAAAATTATTGATGTAATTACGGAAATAGCGGATTATATCGACCTTGGAAAAGGGTGGCACATGACGGCATCTCAATTCCTAAATCACTTTCTGTTCACTCCCGAGCAGCAACATAATTATGTTTATAAACTGTCTGGTGGCGAGAAACGTAAGTTATACCTTTGCACGGTTTTAATGAAAAACCCAAATTTTCTTGTGCTGGACGAGCCTACGAACGATTTGGATATACAAACGTTACAGATATTGGAAGAGTATCTGCAAGACTTCCCCGGTTGTGTAATCATAGTATCGCACGACAGATATTTCATGGATAAAGTGGTAGATCATCTGCTTGTGTTTAAGGGAGATGGCAAGGTACAAGACTTCCCCGGTAATTATACCCAATACAGGGATTACCAGAAAATGAAGTCGAAAGATGATGAAACGGGCAGCCCTCAAAAGGCTTCCACAGCCCCATCCCCTAAAAAGAATTATAGAAACGACACTCGACGCAAACTTACTTTTAAAGAAAAATATGAATACGAACAGCTCTCTGCAAAGATAGAGGAACTGGAGAAAGAACAAAAGGAAATAGAAGAAGCTCTGTGCTCCGGTACGCTTTCTGTGGAAGAACTTACAGAAAAGAGCAAGCGTCTGCCCCTCATTAAGGAGGAAATTGACGAGGCCGAAATGAGATGGCTTGAGCTCTCAGAGTTTGCCTAACCATGTTTTAGGCAAATTTCTGTATCTCGTCTGCACAGCATACTGCTTATAATAGAGACTGGAATAAAGAAAAACCGGTTAAGTTTTCGGCATGTATTGCTGCATAAACAAGCATGTTTTACAAAGTAAAAGAGCATGTTTTATTCGGCAAAAGGACATATTTTATTCGGCAAAAGGACATATTTTATTTGGTAAAAGGATATATATTACAAAGAATTTAATTTTAATTTCTTTTGCTGTCATTTTTAACAGTTCCTTTAAAATGCTGGTAAACATGGGGTTATGACAAAAATACACGTGAGGGTATGACAGCAATTTCCACAAGTCTCTTATAATTCTTCTACCATTGATTTTTGTACTTGTGCTATCATACCATTGTTAAAACAGTATCTACAAGTCTCTATTTATCAGCTGTTTATATGAATTATTAAAAATGACAGCAAATAAAAATAACTTCCAATCAGTATATCTGTTATAATATCCCGACCCGAACTTCCCTTTCCGAATCGGGACAACAGCTTCTTATTCCAATAAAGTGCTCGACCTGACACGGCTCAATGTTTCCGGAGTCATCTGCAGGTAGCTTGCTATATAAACCAATGGAGCACGCAGAATTACCTGTGGGTTCAACTTACACATTTTCTTATAACGGTCTTGTGCCGTCTCAAAGCGAACAAGGTCGGCATGTACCTGCGAGATAATCAAACTCTCCTCAAGGATCTTACGATAGAGTATCTGAATATTAACATTGTGAATAGCCACCTGTTCCAACCGAATTTTAGGAATAGCATAGATTGTTGTAGGCTCCAAAGCCTCCACCTGCAGTCTGGTAGGCTCTTCCTTAAACAAACTTTCTATACACATGAAGATACTTCTATCTTCGCCTAAATGTTCCGTAATCTGTTTCTCGTTCTTAAAATAGAATTGGCGAATCAGCCCATGTTCGATGTAGTAAATATGCTTGCAAACTTCTCCTTCTTTCAGAATCATCTGTCCTTTTGAAAAGTGCATAGGCTCTAAGATACTTTCCAGAACATTCAGTTCGTCGTGGGTCATAGTACTGTACTTACGAGCTAATTCTCTGGCAACATTTCTTGTTTCATTTGAATTATCGATACTCATTATTGTACCTCCTTTTTTAATATTAGGTGTAATTAGATTCTATTATTGTTTTTGTTAGTCTAATTTCAATACGGCTAAGAATGCTTTCTGTGGGACTTGTACATTTCCCACCTGCTTCATTCTTTTCTTACCCTTTTTCTGTTTCTCCAAAAGTTTCCTTTTACGGCTCACATCACCACCATAACACTTGGCGGTAACATCCTTACGTACCTGCTTTACCGTTTCTCTTGCAATAATTTTTGCACCGATGGCAGCTTGAATAGCGATGTCGAACTGCTGTCTTGGAATCAAATCCTTTAGTTTCTCGCAGATTCTTCTTCCAAAGGCTACAGCATTACTCTCATGTGTCAAGGCAGACAAGGCATCAACAGGCTCTCCATTTAAAAGAATGTCGAGTTTAGCAAGTTTCGATGGACGGAACGAGTCTATGTGATAATCAAACGAGGCATATCCCTTCGAAATACTTTTCAGCTTATCGTAAAAGTCGATAACAATTTCTCCTAAAGGTATCATAAAGATAAGCTCCAACCTGTTTCCGCTTACATAATTCTGGCTGACGAGCTCGCCTCGTTTATCCAGACACAACGTCATGATAGGCCCTATATAGTCGGCTGTTGTAATGATAGAAGCCTTTATATAAGGCTCTTCAATATGCTCTATCATGATTTGTTCGGGTAAGCCGGAAGGGTTGTGTACTTCCCTTTCATTACCTTGCTTATCGAATACCTTATAGCTTACATTGGGAACGGTGGTAATCACATCCATGTTGAACTCTCTATCTAAGCGTTCCTGCACAATCTCCATGTGAAGAAGTCCGAGAAAACCGCATCGAAAACCAAACCCAAGTGCCGTAGAACTTTCCGGCGAAAAGGTTAAAGAGGCATCGTTCAACTGTAGTTTCTCCAATGAGGCACGAAGGTTTTCATAGTCGGCCGGATCAATAGGATATACACCGGCAAACACCATTGGCTTTACTTCCTGAAATCCGGAGATAGCTTTCTCGCATGGATTCAGTACCGAAGTTACCGTATCGCCTACCTTTACCTCTGTGGCATTCTTAATTCCGGAGATAATATAGCCTACTTCTCCCGTAGAAAGTTCCTTTGTCGGCTTCATATCCATCTTTAAAACTCCTACCTCATCGGCCACATATTCCATACCTGTTTGCACGAACTTCACCTTATCGCCTTTGCGAATCACGCCGCTTTCTACTTTACATAAAGTGATAATCCCACGAAACGAGTTGAAGATAGAGTCAAAAATCAAAGCCTGCAAAGGAGCTTCTGTATCTCCCTTAGGTGCAGGTATCTTATCAATGATAGCATCTAAAATCTTATCAACTCCCTCGCCCGTCTTACCGCTGGCACGGATAATATCTTCCGGATCGCATCCTATCAAATCGACAATTCCATCCTCCACCTCTTCTGGCATGGCATTGGGCATATCAATCTTGTTGATAATGGGAATAATCTCCAAGTTATGATCAATGGCCATATACAAGTTCGAGATAGTTTGCGCCTGCACCCCTTGCGTGGCATCTACTATCAGCAAAGCCCCTTCGCATGCTGCAATGCTTCGAGATACCTCGTAAGAAAAATCGACATGTCCCGGAGTATCTATCAAATTTAGAACATATTTCTGATTATCTTTTTCATACTCCATCTGTATAGCATGGCTCTTAATGGTAATGCCACGCTCCTTTTCCAAGTCCATGTCATCGAGCATCTGGCCTTCGGTAATCTGAATCGTTTGAGTATGTTCAAGCAAACGGTCGGCCAAAGTGGACTTTCCGTGGTCAATATGCGCTATAATACAGAAATTTCTTATATGTTCCATCAAAAATTTTCTATCATTTTATTCCATGCAAAAATAAGAAGAAAAAATGGAAAATCTTATGATGGTATTGTTTTTTTACAATAAAACATCTAACTTTGCATAAAAAGTATATGAAAAAGATAATAGCATTATTAGGTTTAACAGTCTTGGTAGCGTCTTGCCAAGAGTCGCTTCAGGAGAAGGCAGCCAAAGCATGTCGGGAATATACGGAAACAAAATGCCCTACTCCTTTTGTAAATAACACAAGGACGGATAGTCTGATATTTGAGGCAAACTCAAATACCTTTCATTATTATTACACCCTTTCCGGACAGGCCGATAATGAACAGGCAATCAAAACTCAACAAAAGCAATTGCGAAACATACTGCTTACTGCTTTAAAGGCTGAGACAAGCAGTAAGCTTTACAAAGAGGCAAGCTTTAATTTTCAATATACCTACCATTCCCATAGTAAGCCTACGCTTGTGCTATTAGACGAGACTTTTACTTCTAAAGATTACCAATAACACTATAGATATAGGCCGACAGGCCTATATTCTACAACTAATACTGCGGTATTCTGCCACAGAATACTATAAAGTTTATGCCAAATTAAATATAATCAAGGGGCGTTATATCTTATAAAAGGAGATGTATTCCCTTATTTTCCTAAGGTTTTTTTCGGACTATGGATATTGAACAAGCGCATTATGCTTTTACCATAATGCGCTTGTTTATGTACCAAGGGGTGATAAAGGAATAACTTTATAAGCCCATATCAACCCCAATCCTAAATAAAGTATCACTTCAACAAAATAACATTAATTATCTCTTATTAATTGATATATAACCTTTCTGTTCCAACATATTCTTATAAGCCGGGCGAATAATCCGGTGCCCCTCAAAATTCAGCTCTTCTATTCGATGAGCCGTCCACCCTACTATTCTCGCCATGGCAAAGATAGGAGTAAATATTTCCTGTGGCAGTCCTATCATTTCATAGATGAAACCTGTATAGAAATCAAGGTTGGCACATATCACTTTACCATCTCCCTTAACGGCTTTTATACACTTTATACCCTCTTCCTCTATCATTTGCAGGAAGTTATACTCGTCTTCCCTTCCTTTCTCCTTAGCCAAATCACGGGCGAGTTTCTTCAATTGTACAGCTCTTGGGTCGGACATGGTATAAACGGCATGCCCCAAACCGTAAATAAGTCCGGATTTATCGTATGCCTCCTTCTTCAGCATCCTTGTTAAATAGGTATCAATCTCCGATTTGCTTGTCCAGTCTTGTATCTGCCCTTTAAGGTGATGAAACATATTAATTACCTTTATATTAGCCCCTCCATGCAAAGGCCCTTTCAGCGACCCTATGCCAGCAGCAATCGAGCTATAAGTATCTGTACGGGTAGAGGAGGTTACACGTACAGTAAAGGTAGAGTTATTACCACCTCCATGCTCAGCCTGTATAATCAACAAAAGGTCTAACATTCTGGCATCCAGTTCTGTATAGTTATCTGCCTTAAGCATATATAGAAAGTTCTCGGCTATGCTAAGTTTCTCCTTTGGATGCCTGATATTCAGACTTCTGCCCTGTACGGAATGGCGATAAATATTATAGGCATAAGCCACAATCGTTGGAATTTTTGCAATCAACCCAATACTCTGTCGCATTAAGTTATCGCGGGAAATATCATCAGGATTAGGGTCGAACGTGTACATTTCGAGCACACAGCGAGCTAAAATATTCATGATATTCGAGCCTTCTAAGTCGATAATGTGAACAATGGTACGGTGGTCTAACGGCATGTTATCATTAATCAGCTCACGAAACGAGGCCAATTCCTCCTTGTCGGGCAGTTGTCCCGATAGAATTAAGAAAGCTACTTCCTCAAAACCAAAGCGTTTCTCGGCTAATAAAGGCGATACTATATCGTTCAGTTCATACCCACGGTAAAAGAGTTTTCCCGGTATGGGATGAGTTTTCCCTTCCTTATCACGCTCATAACCTACAACATTACCGATATTGGTTAAACCCACCAAAACACCGGAACCATCCTCATTGCGCAGTCCTCGCTTTACACCATATTCAGAAAAGGCTTCCATTGGAATTTTCGACGATACCTTTACTTCATCACTTAGCTTGTAAATTAAATACTCTTTCTTCATGTCTAACCCTTTCTCTTATTATAGTTCAACGCCGATCCTGCCTTAAACCACTCGATTTGTATATCATTATAACTATGCTCTACCTCAATATTTTCCACGCTTCCATCGATATGCTGCAAGGCTACCGACAACGTTTTACCCGGAGCAAAAGCATTTAATCCATTAATGGAAACTTTGTCGTTCTCCTGCACTTTGTCGTAGTCATCCTTATTTTTAAAGGTCAAAGCCAGTACTCCCTGCTTCTTTAGATTTGTTTCATGAATTCTTGCAAAGCTCTTAACAATAATAGCTTTCACATTCAAAAAGCGCGGTTCCATCGCAGCATGCTCTCGGCTGGAGCCTTCTCCGTAGTTATCTTCTGCTATAACCACCGAGCCTATATGGGCGTTTTTATATTCTTTTGCTACAGTAGAAACCTCTGCATAAGTACCCGACAACAGACTCTTTACCTTATTAGCCTCACCATTGAAGGCATTTACAGCCCCCATCAACAAGTTATTCGATATATTCTCAAGATGCCCTCTGTAGCGAAGCCACGGACCAGCCATCGAGATATGGTCTGTTGTACATTTTCCTTTTACTTTAATCAGTAATGGAAGTTCCTTGAAATCATTGCCATCCCATGCCTCGAACGGTTGTAAAAGCTGCAATCTCTCCGACTTGGGATCAATTGCTATCGGCTCGTTTTTAGCCGATGTGGTCGGTGCTATAAACCGTTTATCTTCTACGGCAAATCCTTTAGGCGGATAGATGTTTCCCGTAGGCTCGTCCAGTTTCACCTGCTCACCATCTTTATTAGTAAGATAATCCGTTACAGGGTTAAAGTCTAATTGCCCTGCTATAGTCAGTGCTACAGTTAGTTCCGGCGACCCGATGAAAGCGTACGTATTTGGATTTCCATCGGCACGACGCCGGAAATTACGGTTAAATGACGTAACGATAGAATTCCTTCGTTCATTATCATCTGTATGTCTATGCCACTGACCTATACAAGGGCCACACGCATTGGTCATCACAACCCCACCTATGGCCTCTAAATCGCCAAGTAACCCATCTCTTGCTGCTGTGTATCTTATCTGTTCTGAGCCCGGGTTAATAATCAGTTGGGCTTTCACCTCCAACTTTTTATCCTTCACTTGTCGAGCTATTGAGGCAGCACGGGCGATATCTTCATAAGATGAATTGGTACAACTTCCTATCAAGCCAACTTCCATATCCAAGGGGAAGCCCTCTTTTGCTGCGACTTCCTTCATTCTTTTTACCGGTGTTGCAGCATCGGGAGTAAACGGGCCATTCAAATAAGGCTCTAAGTCTGAAAGGTCCACCTCTATTATCTGATCATAATATTGTGCATACTGCAAAGTGATTTCCTCGTCGGCTGCCAGTTCCTTGGCTACTTTTTGTGCCATATCGGCCACATCGTCCCGATTGGTCTTGCGCAAATATTCATCGGTAACATCGTCGTATGGGAATAAGGAGCAGGTAGCTCCCAGCTCTGCTCCCATATTGCAAATAGTAGCTCTACCCGTAACCGATATGCTTTTTACGCCTTCTCCGAAATACTCCAAAATAGCATTCGTACCACCTTTCACTGTAAGCAACCCCAGAATTTTTAATATAACATCTTTAGGAGCTGCCCAGCCCGATAGCTTTCCTGTGAGATGTACACCTATAATATGGGGCATTTTAAGTTCCCAAGGTTGATTGGTCAGCACATCTACAGCATCGGCTCCCCCTACTCCAATACCTATCATACCCAATCCGCCGGCATTGGGAGTATGCGAATCTGTCCCAATCAACATACCTCCGGGGAAAGCATAGTTCTCCAAAACAACCTGATGGATAATACCTGAACCCGGTCCCCAGAAACCTATATGGAACTTTGCTGCGACAGAACGAAGAAAAGAATATACTTCATGATTGGTTTTAACAGCATTGGCAAGGTCGTCCTTTGCACCGTTATCAGCTTTGATGAGATGATCGCAATGAATCGTAGTAGGCACAGCAACACGATCTTTTCCGGCATTGATGAATTGCAAGAGAGCCATTTGCGCTGTAGCATCCTGCATAGCAACACGATCCGGGCGAAAATCAACATAGCTATTACCACGGGAATAGTCTTTCATCGCTGCCGGATCATATAAATGAGTGTATAGTACTTTTTCGGCATAAGTAAGCGGACGCCGCAAAACTTTTCTTACATTACTCAACTTCTGTTCATACCCTGCATAGAACTTTCTCAACAATTCAACATCTAAACTCATAAGCTTTCAATTTTTGGCAAATATAACTATATCTACTAATATACGCAAATATATAAGCAATTTATTATTATATATCAAAAGAATTATGCGATTTGTATTATATTTTACAAATATTATGCAGAATAATTACCTACCAAATAGATTTAGCTCATCGGAAATATCATCCCTTTTAATACACAAATCCAATATAACAAAATATCTGATATTTGAATTTCTATGTCATATTAAATTCGTAAGTTTGCACTATAAACCATAATATTCAACAACAATGATAGTAGCTGATTTGAAAAATTGCCATCGATATTACTCTATTCATCCCGGCATTCAGAAAGTATTGGAATACATTAAACAGACGGATTTCAGCAATATTATGTCTAAAAGAATAGAGCTGGAAGGCAAGAGGTTGTTCATCAATGTCGATGAGCCTGACCTGATTCCCCGAAGCCAGCAGAAACTTGAGTTTCATCGTAAATATATCGACATTCAAGTTCCCCTTCTTCAATCGGAGGAAATGGGATGGGCCGATCTGAATAACTTGGGAAAAGCGGATATAGAATACGATGAAACCAAGGACTATGGACTTTACACCTGCCCTGCAGAAAGCTATTTTACTGTTCGCCTCGGACAATTTGCCATATTCTTTCCTGAAGATGCACATGCGCCCATTATCGGCAATGGAAAACAAAGAAAACTCATCGGGAAAGTTCTTTTATAGTTTTTAGCCTACCTATTAAACGATACACGAATACCACATTCATATACATTATTGTATATAAAATAGGGAAAAAGCATGATAGATCCCTTCCTTTTTCGTACCTTTGCACACTATACAAAAGCAAGAAATATGGAAATGGAGAAGGAGTCTTTGTTAGGCAAAACACTTTTTGAGCTGAAACAGGTGGCAAACGAGATGGGGCTACCTTCTTTTGCCGGTGGACAAATGGCTAAATGGCTTTATGCTCAGCACGTACAAAGCATAGATGAGATGACGAATCTCTCGAAAGTAAATCGAGAAAAATTAAAGGAAAAATATAAGATTGGAGCCAAGAAACCGATTGACGCGCAGCATTCGAAAGACGGAACGATAAAATACCTGTTTCCAACCGATAATGGCAAATTCGTGGAAACGGTCTATATCCCGGACGAAGACAGGGCTACATTGTGTGTATCATCGCAGGTAGGTTGTAAGATGAACTGCCTTTTTTGTCAGACAGGCAAGCAGGGTTTCGAAGGAAACCTATCTGCCACCGATATTCTGAATCAGATCTATGCCCTGCCGGAACGTGATAAGCTGACAAATATTGTATTCATGGGGCAAGGAGAGCCTATGGATAATCTCGACAATGTACTCCGTTCTACAGAGATATTGACAGCCGACTATGGGTATGCATGGTCGCCCAAGCGCATAACAGTCAGCAGTGTTGGCGTAAAGTCTAAGCTAAAACGTTTCTTGGAAGAAAGCAACTGCCATGTAGCTATTTCCATGCATTCCCCCCTACATGTGCAAAGACAGGAACTGATGCCTGCCGAACGTGGCATGAGAATAGAACAGGTAGTAGAGCTTTTACGTAACTACGATTTTACACATCAGCGCAGATTATCTTTCGAGTATATTGTTTTTGGAGGGTTGAACGATAGTATAGAGCATGCTAAAGCTATTATCGACCTTGTAAAAGGATTGGAGTGCCGTATTAATTTGATCCGTTTTCATCCTATCCCTAACGTCCCTTTGAAGGGGGCTGATGAGCATAAAATGGAAACTTTCCGCAATTATCTTACCGAACATGGTGTCTTTACGACCATCAGAGCCAGTCGTGGGCAGGATATATTTGCCGCTTGTGGACTCTTATCAACAGCAAGAAAAGCTGATAATTTATAAAAATATTTTTCTTTTTCAATTGACTTTTCCCCAACAATGAGAATTACCGGCTATCATAAAGTACTTTCTATGCTCCTGTTAATAGCAGGAGTATGGGCTTTGTCTGGCTGCAATCTTTTAGGAAAGAAAAATAAACCAAAGGGAAAACCTTATCAAGTTTTGCTGATAGGCGACATCAATAACATTGTTTATAAAGCCCTAAATAAGCCCACTCCCGGACTACCGCAGCAAGAGCCTTTAGTAGATGTCGTTAAAAATAAGACTGCTCCCACTGACCTGTCCATGTATAGAACAATTATAAAGGTAAAACATGATGAGACTATCAGAAAAAATGGTGGTGTAACAATGTCTGCCTCTGATACGAAAGATACAACAAAACCTTATATCATCAACATAGCAGTTGCCAACAAGGATGGTTTGATTCGTCAGCTGCCAAGCATTCAACATCTCGTTGTCAAGTTTGAAATAATCAGAGAACAGAAGCGGTTGATAAAGGAACATAATCCCAAAGCCGAGCAACTGATCCAAAAAGTCTTTCATAGACGTATGTTGATACCAAGGGATTTAACATTCAATAAAGAGGGAAGAGACTTTGTATGGCTTTCGAACAACACACCGGAAGGGATGATAAACATCTGCTTATACAGAGCCAATCCAAACGACTTTCTATCAGAAAGAGATAGCGTTTTCAGAAAAAATATTTCCGGAGAGCATGCTGGCATGTATATGACAACAGATACCATTCTATCCCATACCAATAGTAAAACCGGCTCAACAACGATACGGGGATTATGGAAAATGAAAGGAGATGCCATGGCCGGCCCTTTTGTTGCTTATATTCCTGCTCATCACAGCAAAGAGAAAAAGGTTCTTATTGCCGAAGCGTTTATCTTTGCACCCGAAAGAAGCAAAAGAAACCTGATAAGGAACGCAGAAGCATCCTTATATACATTAAATATAAAATATAATAATTCATAGAATAAATAGATACTTGAAACAGATGGAAAATAACAGGAAAATACGTATAGCAATAACTCATGGCGATACAAACGGCATAGGTTACGAGTTAATTTTCAAGACATTTGCCGATGCCGAGATACTGGATATCTTTACTCCAATTATTTATGGTTCGCCTAAAGTAGCTACTTATCATCGTAATGCCTTAGATATAGAAGCTAACTTCACGATAATAAACGATGCATCCGAAGCTAAGGACGGAAGGGTAAACCTGCTCCCTATCTTCGACGAGGAAATCAAGGTTGAACTTGGTGTACCGTCAGAAGAATCAGGACACGCCGCATTAAAGGCTATAGATAAAGTGTTGGAAGATTATCAGAAAGGATTATTCGACGTTCTTGTTACAGCACCTTTAGATAATAACGAACAGTTCCATTTCAGCGGGCAAAGCCGTTATATAGCCGATCACCTTGGCATTGAGGAACAAGGTTTAACCATGTTGGTTAATGAAAGATTACGTATAGGTATGTGTACACGCAATCTTCCATTAAAGGATGTAAGCGAGTGTCTTACAAAAGAGTCGATTATAAAGCAGGTCAAGATTTTACATGAGAGTCTGAAACGCGACTTCCGTTTATCATCTCCACGCATTGGCATATTGGCTTTCAATCCCAAGGCTGGAGATAATGGCTTACTCGGCTCAGAAGAAACGGATATCATCCTTCCTGCAATAGAGCAACTTGCCGACGCCCACAGTGTACAGGCTTTTGGGCCGTATGCCGGCGATACCTTTTTTGGAAACTGCCAATTCGATGCTTTCGATGGAGTACTTGCCATGTATTACGAACAGGCCTTTATTCCTTTTAGGACATTAACTTGCAGCGGAGGTATCAACTATACGGCAGGTTTACCACTGATAAGAACAGCCCCCGACATTCCTAACAGCCTTGCCATAGCAGGAAAGAATATTGCAGACGTAGAATCTTTTCGCCATGCTATCTTCTTGGCTATCGACATCTATCGTAATCGTGCTTTCTATGATGCCCCTATGGCTAACCCTTTGCCCAAGCTTTACAAAGAAAGAAAAGAAGACTGTGAGAAAGCGCGCTTCTCTGTGAAAAAGCGCGATACAGCTCCTAAAGAACAAAAAGGAGAATAAGATAAAGTTTATCAGCTGAAACATCATCTCCACAGGAGAAATAAAGTTATGAAGAGTAAATACCAAAATATCTTTTTCATCTTTGGTATTGTCGTCCTGACCATTATGATTTGGCAGTTAGACTTCAAGCAAGTATGGGCAGGGCTGCAGCATGCCGGCTATTGGTTTCTTGCTGTAATCGTATTGTGGGGCCTCCTGTATAATTTCAATACAAGTGCATGGTACACCATTATCCGTAGCTTGCAACGGAAAGAAGAATACGCCGGGAATAAAAAAAGCAATGCAGAACAGCATTCGGAGAGAATATCCTATGCATGGCTTTACAAGATAACTGTTTCCGGCTTTGCGCTCAACTACGCAACTCCGGGAGGCTTAATGGGGGGCGAGCCCTACAGAATTATGGCTTTAACACCCAAGATTGGAGCAGAGAAAGCATCAGCATCTGTCTTACTGTACGCCATGACGCATATCTTCAGCCATTTTTGGTTTTGGTTGTTATCCTGCATTCTTTTTATTTGCACGCAGCGTGTAAGCATTATCGAAGGCATTATTCTAACCTTAACAACCGTTTTCTGCCTGTCAGCTATTTGGTTTTTCCTCTCCGGATATAAAAAGGGACTGGCTGTAAGACTATTCAATATGCTTAAATACATCCCTTTTGTAAAAGGATGGGCAGCTAAATTTATCCAGTCGCACGCAGAACAACTGAAGGATATCGACATGCAGGTGGCATCATTACACAACCAGAATCCGAAAATATTTATTACTGTAGTAGGACTTGAATTTGCCTGTAGGGTATGCAGTGCACTGGAAGTTATGTTCATTCTCTTGGTACTTTATCCCGGTGTAAACTTCATTAGCTGTATTCTTATCATAGCCTTTACAACGCTTTTTGCAAACCTCCTTTTCTTTATCCCATTACAACTGGGTGGACGCGAAGGCGGCTTTATGATGTCGGTATCGGCACTTGGTCTGACAGGTAGTGCCGGTGCATTCGTTGCTTTGATAGTTCGAGTTCGCGAACTGATTTGGACTGCTATCGGCTTATTACTGATAAAACTTGACAAACAAAAGAAATAAGAAACTAAATTAAATATTAAATTTCATATTATGAGACTTACAGGACGTAGAAAGAGTAATAACATTGAGGATCGCCGTGGCATGAGTACCGGTGCAAAAGCAGGTATCGGTGGTATCGGAGGTATCATTATCATTGCTTTAATGACCTTTATGAGTGGAGGAAATCTGGGAGATGTTGTGTCTAATGTTGTACAGCAGCAAATGCAAAGTCAGGTGGTAGATCAAACAAATGGCAGCAGTCAGACACAGTCTTCGTCGGAAGAAGAAAAGCTAAAAGAGTTCTCTCAAAAGATTCTGGCAAGTACAGAGGATGTATGGCAGAAACAGTTTGAGGAGCATGGACTGACATATCAGCTCCCTACCATCGTGCTCTATAGAGGCTCTACGCAAACTGCGTGTGGCAATGGCTCGGCAGCCATGGGGCCTTTCTATTGCAGTGGCGACCAAAAGCTATACCTTGCCTTAGATTTCTTCATCAATATGCGGAAAGAACTTGGCATACAGGCTAAAGGCGACTTAGACTTTGCACATGCCTATGTAATAGCTCATGAAGTAGGACATCATGTAGAAAATCTTCGAGGTATTCTGGCTAAAGCACACGCAAAAATGGCTCGCTTACCACAGGCTGAAGCCAATAAATTAAGTGTGAAGTTAGAGCTTTTGGCCGATTACTATGCCGGTTGCTGGGCACATTACGACAATTCTGAATATCAAAGTCTGGAGGATGGCGACTTAGCAGAGGCGATTGATTGCGCAGAAAAGATTGGAGACAATTATCTTCAGGAAAAAGCACGTGGCTATTCACAACCCGAAACCTTTACTCACGGTACTTCCGAACAACGAATGTATTGGTTAAAGAAGGGAATAGAAACCGGAGACTGGAACACAACCACCTTTGCTCCCGGCGATTTAGACTAACCTTTCGCCACATTAATATAATACCATAGGTAAGGGTTGTCCGTCAAATCCCTTTTTAAGAGATAACCCTTACATTATAAAAAAGCTCCTTACATGTTTTTGTAAGAAGCTTTTTTTATTATATATAATATCAACCAGCTATCCTAAAAGAGTTTTCGTCATATTCCTTGCTGCACGCCTTCCATCTCCCATTGCGAGGATAACGGTAGCACCGCCGCGAACAATATCCCCGCCGGCATATATGTCTGGGAATGAGCTTTGCATCCGGTCGTTTACCACTATTGTATTCTTTCTTCCAAGCTCAAGGCCTTTTACAGACTTTGGGACAAGTGGATTGGGCGATACACCTATAGCAACGATTACTTGGTCGCATTCCAAAGTAGTTGTCTGTCCCGTCAGTTGCGGCGATCGTCTGCCACTCTCATCGGGCTCGCCAAGCTCCATTATATCCAGTACCACAGCTTTTACCTTCCCCTCCTCATCCACAAGATACTTTTTGGGATTATGGAGTGTCAGGAAACGGATGCCTTCTTCCTTGGCATGTTTCACCTCTTCCAATCGTGCAGGCATCTCGGCTTCCGACCTGCGATATACTAAAGTTACATCCGCCCCCAAGCGTTTAGCCGTTCTACACGAATCCATTGCCGTGTTTCCACCGCCAACAATTACTACTTTCTTTCCGATATTGATAGGCGTATCGGTTAAAGGATTGGCTGCATCCATCAGGTTTACACGGGTAAGATACTCATTGCTCGACATAATGTTAATGGCATTTTCGCCCGGAATACCCATGAAATTCGGCAGGCCTGCACCCGAACTTACAAAAAATCCTTTAAATCCTTTTTCCCTCAACTCGTCTATCGTTATGGTCTTACCGATAATCGTATCTGTGAGAAAATGCACACCTGCCCGTTTCAGATTATCTATTTCCACATCAACAATCTTATTCGGCAGGCGGAATTCGGGAATGCCATATTTCAATACACCACCCACCTCATGCAAGGCTTCGAACACATGAACCTCAAATCCCAGCTTCACCATGTCGCCGGCAAAGCTCAATCCGGCCGGCCCCGACCCTATCACAGCCACCTTTATGCCATTGGAAGGAGCTACTTCCAGCGGAGCTATATTCCCGCTTTCACGCTCATAATCGGCAGCAAAGCGCTCCAAATAACCAATGGCCACTGCGGGTTCATTCATTTTCAGGTGGATGCACTTGCTTTCACACTGCTTTTCCTGTGGGCAAACCCTACCACATACAGCCGGCAAAGCAGAAGTACTTTTCAGTACTTTGGCAGCATTCAGTATCTCGCCACGCTCTATATTCTTAATGAAACCGGGAATGTTTATGTTCACAGGACAGCCTTCTACACACGATGGTTTTGCGCAATCAAGGCAGCGTTTGGCCTCCTGCATTGCCATTTCGAGTGTCAATCCCTTATTTACCTCCTCTAAACGGGTAGTTGCACGATAGGTAGGGTCGAGTTCCGGCATATTCACTCGGTGCAAGGAGGTACGCTCCTTAGGCTTCATTGATTTACGAAGCACCTCTCGCCATTCCGCATTTCGGTCGGTCAGCTCTGCCAACGAAGCAGTTGGTAGCCCTTTCTCTCCTCCTCTCTCTATACTTTCATTTACAGTCTTTCCACTTTCTGCCTTGCATTGATGTTCCAAAAGATGTTCCATGTCATTGCGTTCTACATTCTTAAATGTACTCATACGCTTGAACATCTCATCCCAATCTACTTCATCTCCATTAAATTCTGGGCCGTCAATACATACAAACTTCGTTTTCCCGCCTATCGTCAGACGACAGGCTCCACACATTCCCGTACCATCTACCATGATGGTATTCAGCGAGACATCGTTCGGAATGTTATACTTCTTTGCCAACAAAGAAGTAAACTTCATCATCATAGGAGGGCCTATGGCCAGCACTTTATCTACATGCTCGCGCTGAATAACCTTTTCTACACCAACGGTAACAACACCTTTTTCCCCCATCGAGCCATCATCGGTCATGATAATGACTTCATCGGAATACTCTTTTACGTCATCCACCATGATAACCAGTTCCTTTGTTCTGCCTGCCAAGACAGAGATAACCTTATTACCGGCTTTCTTCAAAGCTGTAAGAATAGGCAAGATGGCAGCAATACCTATGCCTCCTCCGGCACAAACCACTGTACCGTAGTTCTCGATACGCGAGGGAGTACCCAATGGGCCTACGATATCGGCTACTTCATCGCCCTCCTCCAGTTGGCAAAGTTTGGTTGAAGACAAGCCCACTTCCTGTACAACCACCGTCAGAATACCTTTTTCGGCATCGGCTTTCGCTATCGTATAAGGCACACGTTCACTGTTCTTATCTACACGAATAATGATGAAGTTACCAGCCTTACAGCTATAAGCAATCAGAGGTGCTTCGATTTCCAAACAGAAAACCTTCTCTGAAAATTGCTTTTTACTAATAATCTTGTTCATAGGAAATATCAAGGTTTAAGTTAGAATTTTAATTGAATGGTTACCGGTAAAAAGGAAAAAATCCCTCTTACGCAACAAGGCATAAGAGGGATTATATATTTAGAAGTTCTTGTCGTCAAGAATTTCGAAACCGCAATAAGGAATAAGCACCTTGGGTACTCTGATACCTTCAGGCGTCTGGTTGTTCTCTATAATGGCAGCAACGATGCGCGGAAGTGCCAAAGCCGAGCCGTTCAGTGTATGACAAAGCTCTATCTTCTTATCGGCAGCATGGCGGAAACGACAGTGTAATCGGTTGGCCTGATAGCTTTCAAAGTTACTTACAGAGCTTACTTCCAGCCATCTCTGCTGTGCTGCGCTCCAAACTTCGAAGTCATAGCAGATAGCAGAGGTGAAACTCATGTCGCCGCCACACAGCTTAAGAATATGATAAGGCAACTCCAACTTCTTTAAAAGTCCTTCCACGTGGTCGAGCATCTCGCTTAACGACTCGTAAGAGTGCTCCGGCTTGTCGATACGCACAATCTCTACCTTATCGAACTGATGCAGACGATTTAGTCCGCGAACATCCTTACCATAGCTACCGGCCTCGCGACGAAAGCAGGCCGAGTAGGCGCAACGCTTGATGGGAAGATCCTTTTCATCGAGAATTTCGTCTCTGAAGATGTTTGTTACAGGCACTTCGGCCGTCGGTATCAAGTAAAGGTCATCGAGATTAGCATGGTACATCTGTCCCTCTTTGTCCGGAAGCTGACCGGTTCCCTGCCCTGAAGCCTGATTAACAACCAAAGGTGGCTGCACTTCCAAGTAGCCACTCTTACGGGCTTCATCGAGGAAGAAGGCTTCCAAAGCACGCTGGAAACGTGCCATCTTACCGATATAGAAGGGGAAACCAGCCCCTGTAACCTTTACACCAAGGTCGAAATCCACAAGATTAAACTTCTTGAGCAAGTCCCAGTGGCATGGAGCATTCTCCGGGAGATTGGGTTTTACTCCACCTTCTTTCACCACAACGTTATCGGAAGCATCCTTACCTTCCGGAACATCATCGTTAGGAACGTTAGGAATGGTAAGCAAAACTTCGGTCATATCCTCCTGTGCTTTATCCATTATCTCCTGAAGAGCCTTATCGGCTGCCTTTAGTTCTGCTACATTATTCTTAATGGCTTCTGCCTCTTCTTTCCTGCCTTCCTTCATCAAACCGCCAATCTGCTTCGACAACCGGTTTTGTTCCTGCTTATTGGAATCCAACTTTTGCTGAGTCTCACGACGCAAACGGTCGTATTCCAAAACTTTTTCAATAGCTTCACGAGCACCGGCGAAGTGTTTCTTCTCCAGCCCTTTAATTACACGTTCAGTCTCTTCACTGATGAGCTTCAATGTAAGCATAATCTCTTTTCCTTTTTATATTTACTTTTATAAAAGCAAAGTTACAAAAAATCGTTTTAAAACAGGAAGCAAATCGGAAGTTTAATAACAGCCTGAAATATTTTAATTCATTGTTTTTCATCTTGTGGAAGAGAAGGTTTTCCTACCATCTTTTCTCCTTATACAACTATAATCTATCGTAAAGCCAATTCGGCAAGCGCTTCATAATATAATGTATTACCTTCCATCTCCGCGTAACAACAGTTATTTTTTGCCGCTTGTTTATGGCTCTGACTATTTGTGATGCTACTTTTGTTGTCGGCATAACCCAAAACAAGCCTTCCCCTTTAGCCATTCTTGTATCGACAAGTCCCGGACGAATATCTGTAATATAAATAGGTAACTTTTCCTTAATAGCCCTTTTTCTTAATGCTTCTGCATAATTCATTTGATAGGCTTTTGAAGCTGAATAGGATGGAGCTGCAGGCTCGCCACGTAATCCACCTACAGAACTGATAATAGCCAAATATCCGTATTTCTGCAGATAAAAATAATTAAATACAGTATCTACCGCTGCTGTCCATCCAACAACATTGGTCTGAATAACAGCTTTTTCAAGTTCATAATTCAGCGAAGGATTAAGCTCTCCTATCCCGGCACACAGATAAACCAAATCTATTGCCTTCATGTCATCAAAGATTTCATCCAACACTTGCCGAAATCCAAAAACATCAGAAATATCTGCTTTATAAGCTGTAACCGACTCAGGATAGTTGGCAGACAGTTCTTTTAATAACTGATCTCTTCTCCCTACAATTGCTATTTTATGATGTAGGGTAGCATATTTATCGCACAAGGCTTTACCGATACCGGAAGTTGCTCCAATTATTAGTACATTCATATATTAATAAGGTTAATGTAAAAAACTGTCGAATAATAGGCTTATTGAAAACAAAGATAGAATTAAAATGGCATTAACAACTTGCTAATTCCTTCTTTTTGTTTTCTTTAACCACTTATTCCTCCTCTGAGTCTTCTCCCACCGATTGAACTTCTTTGAAAAATAAAAGGCTGATGGAAATGATAAAATTGTTACAACAATACCTATTAAAGTCCATACGGACATTTGAAGAGGGGACAATAAATCTGCTGACTCAAACTGCCAAAACACATAAACACAATAAGGAAGGGTGGCCAAACTGGTAATAATAACCGGCACATACTTGCGATAAACTATCCATTGAGCTATGTGAACAAACAAATGCAGGAAGTAGGCCATAAAAGCAGCAAACCACCAGCCATACGATTGCGCGAAGACAGCCAAAGTGGAAACGGCTGTTATCAGCACAAATTCATGTGCCACTGCTACCGCAAAAGCAGAAGTAGATAACTCAAACAACTGCTGTCTTTCCATAAAAGTAGCTATTGCAGGAAAACGCTTGTGCAATTCTTCTCTATTCTTAGCCAACCACGAGCGAAACATTATTATCTCCTCAAAGTCGTGTATCATAAAAATAGCAGGGAGCAATAGCATTAACAGTCTTAAATTTTCCATGCAATACTTATCTTATAAAGGTCATTCTTATAGACATATCCCCATTAAAACGCATGAATCCCGACTTCTATAAAAGAAATCGGGATTATGTTGTTTGTTTGGAATAGTTTGTTTTATTGCTTAAGCTTCAGGCTTTGCAGTCTTGGCAGCGTAAGCCTCTTCAGAAAGTACAGAAACTGTACTCTTGTTGAACTTACCCTTGTGGAAGTAAACAACACCGTCTGCAAGAGCAAACAATGTGTCGTCCTTGCCCTGACCTACATTCTCGCCCGGATAGTGACGATTACCACGCTGGCGAACAATAATGTTACCGGCATTAATCTTCTGGCCACCCCAGATCTTTACACCTAAACGCTTTGAAGCTGATTCACGACCGTTCTTAGAACTACCGACACCTTTTTTATGAGCCATTCTTAAAGTCCTCCTCTTTTTTAAGCGTTAATTGATTTGATTTCTACCTGAGTGAACTGTGAACGATGACCGTTCTTCTTTCTGTAGTCCTTACGACGTTTCATCTTGAAAACGATTACCTTGTCGCCTTTTACCAATGGGGCTACAACCTCAGCTACAACTTTTGCACCGCTAACAGTTGGTGCGCCTACTGTGACACTGCCATTGTTATCTACTAACAATACCTTGTCAAACTCAACAGTCTTGCCTTCTTCCGCATCCTTAATGTGGTTTACGAAGAGCTTCTTGCCCTCCTCAGCCTTGAACTGCTGACCGTTAATTTCTACAATTGCGTACATTTTTTATTATTGTAAACGGGTTTCACCGCCGGGCGGCAGAGCATCTTTCCTGCGCTTATTCGAGCCCAAACGGCATAATCGGTTGCAAAGTTACTGATATTTTGATAATTCTATTTATACCATCATCCCCTTTTACTGAGCTGTTAGCTATAATTAACAAAAAGAATTATCCTCGCAGCAAGTATTAACAATCTTTTATTCTCTATACTTTTTACCTCATCCAAATAGTAGAAACAATCGGCTTACCCGGCAACATCTCCACCCTTTTCTAATCATTTGACTGACAACGACTTAAAAAAGGGCATGTTTTACGCTGTAAAAGAGGCTCTTTTACCATGCTAAAGATGCCTATTTAGTCTCCAAAAGAGCATGTTTTACAAAACAGTCTCAACCTGATTATTTTTTAAACTTCCCAAAGAGGCAAATACACTCCTCGTCTCTGCAATTAACATTTGCATTGTTTAACCATCTTGCTTGTCCTAAACTACTATAACATCCATAAAAAAACCTCTTGAAAGTTTTGCTTCAAGAGGTTTAAGAATGATATAATATAAAGTTCAAACTGTACTATACGCTCCTTTACAAGCGATAACCCAAGGTTAATAGCAACTGGCTTCGATTGTTCTTTACGCTTGTTGCTGTTGCACCATTCGCAATCGTTGTAACAGAAGAAGCTGGAGTTGTACCAACAGCAGGAGTCGTAAACGTCTGGGCACTGTAGCTGGAGAATGGATAGAAGTCGCCTTTCTGTGCACTATACTGATAAGCCAAATCAATATTAAACTTCTTAATCTGATAACCGACACCCACCGTTACACGATTTGTTGCTTTCCAATTTGTATAAGAAGCATCAGAGCTATAAGCATTGCCCAATGATGCCAAACGTGTATCTTTCTGACCTGATTCTTTATAAGCCGGACTTACATAATTGTAACCAAAGCGAAGAGCAAGGTTTTCTACAGGCTTATACTCTACACCTAATTTCAAAGTGCTGACAGCCTTCAGTGTATGCTTGGTGTGATTGTTCATAACATGGTCGGCTGACGACGATTCATAATACTCATCATAGAACCAATCGTAAGAACCGCCATCATTAATACGGCTGTTAATACGGCTGTAATCCTCATAATCCCATGATGCTCCAAGAGCCAAGTAGTTACCTACCGTGTGTCCAAGAGATAATCCAAACTTCCAAGGTGTATAGAACTTATAGTCATAAGAGTTACTGATTCCACCCGGTGTATTTCTGCCACTTGCTGTACCGATGGTTAACCCTGTTGTATTGGTTGTCGTCAAATCGTACCATGTCGGTGTCTTTACATAAGCACCGATGCGGAAAGGAGAATCTTCAACAGGACGAACAATAGCACCTACAGCTACGTCGAAACCTGTACCGGTAATCTTCTGAGAGTTGGTATAACCAGCCCAAGTATAGCCCGCAGAGTTGTTTACAAAGCCTTCTGAGTATTCGCTATAAGCCTTATAGTGCACATCTTTCAAACCAAAAGTAACACCAAGATAAACACGGTCGTGAATATTACCGCTGATATTGAAATCATAATTGCCTATATAGCCCTTTTGAGAGCGGTCGTACGCATAGTCTTTTGCATCAAAATAGCCGAAGACACCATTGGCATCTGCTACAAGACCATTCATATTAATGTAGTCTAACTGATTAAATGTATAAGCGTTATCCTTACTTGTTGCATCAACATAACCGCTATACTCGCCCTTTGTATTCTTGGCTGCATAAAAACCGCCATCAGCCTCTCTACCTATCAATGCCTTGTTATAGGTTTGACGGTTTAATGAACTGCCATTCAAAGTACCAGCTGCATTAAGTATCTGGTCGAAGTTCTTACTCTTATGGTAATTGAAACCAAAGTTAAGATAAGAGTTCTTGCCTGTACGTGTAGAGTAAACGCCACCGATTTGGTCGAAACTTACATTCGTCTTACCATCACCGTTGAACTTGGTTGCATTGCTTTGCATCAACAAGCCTCCGCTAACGCTCAAAGTGTGATGACGGAAAAGACCCAGACCGGCGGGGTTGCTACTGATAGTTGAAATATCAGCTCCTAATGCATCGAGCGCACCACCCATACCAACGTAACGGGCAGTACCATTCAAATCCTGTTCCGTCAGGCGTGCATTCTCATAAGTTTCTTGCGCATTAGCCGACATTGCTGCCAAAAGAGCTACTGCAAAAAATAAATGCTTCTTTTTCATATTAGTATCTATACTATATTTCTTTATTATATTTTTCTTTCATTCGATGTATCTTCAAAAGGTTTATCGACGACCTCTAAAGCTACCGCCTCCTCCGGCACCTCCTGTGCCAAAGCTGCCACGAGAGCCTCCAAAACTACCTCCACCAAAACTACCGCGAGAGGTGTTTCCAAAGCCGGAATTGGGTTGAGAATAAGTACGAGTAGGAGCTTCTATGCTTCTAGAGCCCGCGAAACGATCTCGATAATCCTGCATAGAGCGTTCCGGGAAAGTTTGGGTTGTACGCTGGCGACGAGTACCAAATACACGAGAAGAATTTGATGGATAGGTATTATCGGCACGACGTCCCCAATGATTAGCCGTACCTGTATGCCCATTGTAATAGTAGTAAACATTACGGTACGGGCGATAATATCCTCTCCAATCATAATACCAAGGATAACCCCAACCTATGCCTGCATAGTAATAAGGCGAGCCATAGTAGTAATACGGATAGCCTCCATAGAATGAACTGTAATACCATGGATCGTACCACCCGCCATAGTAGAACGATGAACGCCATCGCCATCTGTCATAGAAGAACGGATCGCCATAATAAAATGAACTTGCAAACCATGGGTCATAATAGCCATAGAAGTCGTCGAAACGACTCATTCTGCGACTATAGGCAAAGTCATCCCTCTCCTCATATTTACGTTGCAAACCACCATAAACAGTATCACGACGAGTAGTTCCGCTTAGGCTTTTATACTCTATGATATCGTTTCCCAATGAGTCTTTACCGATAACCTGATAAGAGCTTTGAAAGACTCCACGTCGGTTATAGGCATCATTGGTTTTCTTAATGCCGCTATAATAAGACGGTGCTTCTTTTACAGTTTCTTTGCTGGATTCCTGATTACTCTTGGATGGAGTGAAATACATGTCATCCTGAGCCATCGAAAGCAATGGCAATGCGCCAAATAGGACTGAAAGAAATAGGCTACGTTTCATAATTATCCCCTTCATTTATTTTATATTATTTTGAATATCTATATCAATCTTCTAATGGTTATTTGTTTTTATTTCACAAAAGTACCTATAAATTAGGTACAAATATACGGATTTTCCCTAATCCGTTGTAGGTTTTCCCTATTTTTTATACTTTTGTATTCTATAATTTAAACATTATGAAGTATATTCAAGTAAAATTTAATATTACACCTGACTCTCAAACCGCAAGGGATTTGATCATGGCTTTTGCGGGGGAATGTGGCTTTGAGTCTTTTACCGACAATGAAGAAGGCCTTATAGGCTATTGTCAAGACACTTTATTTCATGAAGACAGCCTGAAGGAGGCTTTGAATAATATTCCTTTAGAAGGCGTGAATATCAGATATGAGATGTCTGATGCAGAATATAAGAACTGGAACGAGGAATGGGAAAATCAGGGCTTTGATCCAATTATCATAGAAGGGAAATGCGTTATCTCATGCTATAACAAGGAACAAGTGCATGACACCAATACAAGCACAGCTCCTATCAATATTGTTATAGATGCCAAGCAGGCCTTTGGAACAGGTACACATGAAACAACCCAAATGATTGTTACAACCCTATTCGACATGAATATTGAGGCAAAGCGGGTGCTCGATTGTGGTTGTGGCACGGGTATTTTAGGGATTACTGCTGCCAAGCTCGGCGCAGAAGAGGTTATTGCATACGACATTGACGAATGGAGTGTTGAGAATACAAAGCATAATGCTGCTCTCAACAACGTTAAGATAGAAGTGTATGAAGGCGACAGAAAAGTATTATCACACATCAATGGGCTATTTGATGTGGTGATGGCAAACATAAACAGGAATATTTTACTCGACGATATGGCCACTTTCGTGGAAGCTTTGACCAATGATGGAATATTAATCCTTAGTGGGTTTTACGAGGCCGATGCACCTATCCTGCTGGAAAAAGCTACCGAACTTCATCTTAAAGAGTATCAACGGAGAGTGAATCATAACTGGTGCTGTCTGGTTCTCCAAAGATATTAATCTTCTTAGGTATTAACAAACGTTGCAAATCGTAATAGCTTCCATTATAAATATTAAGATCTACATATCCTGATATACCCGGCAAACGACCGGCATCGGTATGTTGCCACAGCTTCCAGCGCCCTTTGTACTCCATCTGGGGGACATAATAATGAGCTATCCAATAGGGATAATCATCGAAGCGATGGTCAGACAGATATTGGGTCTTGAATTTATAATACGTGTAAATGATGGGTTTCACATGGTATTTATCCTCTACTATGTGAAGCCAAGTTAGGATATTCTGCTGAAAGTCTTCGGTAGATAAGTTGGCAGGCTTCGTTTCCACATCCAAAACAGGAGGCAAATCACCGGGTTGTAACTTAACCATAGCTAAAAAGTAATAGGCTTGCCTGCGCGCTGAAGACACATTACTCCAAAAGTGATAAACACCTCTTATAAAGCCATTTTCCTTTGCTTTTACGAAGTTTTCCTTGAACTTAACATCCAAGTGGCTATCGCCCTCCGTAGATTTAATAATAACGAAACGAATAGGGTTACCATCCACCAATGCATTACGAAGACGATTCCAATTGATTGTGCCTTGATAACGGCTTACATCGATACCATGAATGTTAAATCCCTTCGGATAATTAGGCTCACCATAGATAGCTCGCCAACGAAAACCTGTAGGAGATACGAGCATGATATATACCAATAAGGTGTAGATAACACCTAAACCAATCCCCAGAGTCCATTTACCCCAGAGTGGCAATATCCTGATGATATGCTTCAATCGGCGGAATATTTTCGGTGTATCCTTTGACATAGGTTGTTATATCACTGTCTTATCTATTCCTATAGTTTCTCAGATATAATTTTTATAGAAAAGAAGAATGGAGTAAATAAAGATTGCCCCATTCTTCTTAAATTGTCATATTATAGACATGAGTTACTTAGATTGCTCCAGCATCAATGTCTTTGTTGTTAAATCACATACTGAAGAAGGACCCCAATACTGGATAGGACCGGGATAAACATAGCATGTTTCCTTGGCCCACTTCTCGCGTTGAGCAGCGAAAGCCTTGAAAGGAGCGCCTTCCAGCTCGACCAAAGCCTTACGAATTACAGGCTTCATCTCACCATTACGCTTCTCCATGTTCATCATCATAGTAATAGGCACACCTCCTGCTTTCCACTGATCGGTGCCCGCTGTAGTATTCTTTACGATTGCCATATAACCGGTCTTACCATTGGCAATAAGCTGAGCAGCAGAAGAACCCAAGGCATAGCAATAATCAGCATCGAAGTTTGAAGGAGCTGCACAACGACCTTCGTAACCGAAGAAGTGGTGCTGTGGAGCAAATTTACCCTCGTACTTACCTTCTTTCTTCCACTGATCCAACTTGGCTGCAACCATTTCAGAAATCAGTTTCTCGGTCTCAATCAATGAAACCTGTACATTTCCATGCGGGTCGCGGTCGAGAGAAAGCTGACGGGCAACACCCTCCGGAAGGGTTTCGAACGTATTCTTGTTCTCTGCCGACAAGTGATTCAAGATGTATTCACGCTGAGCTGCCTTGTCGAGGTTAAGATATTCTGCGCCATGAGCAGCCAACAGGTCGTTCAACTCCTGAATTAGGCGGCCGATAGCAGGAACAAATTCGATAAGACCTTCCGGGATAAGAACGACTCCGAAATTGTTACCTTGGCTGGCACGGTAAGCTACAACTTCGGCAATCGATTCAACAATCTCGTTCAAAGACTGGTCCTTAGCCTCGATTTCCTCTGAAATAAGACAGATGTTTGGCTGTGTTTGCAGTGCGCATTCCAAAGCGATGTGAGAGGCAGAACGTCCCATCAACTTAATAAAGTGCCAGTATTTACGGGCAGAGTTACAGTCACGCTCGATATTACCGATAAGTTCAGCATATGTTTTGGTAGCTGTATCAAAACCGAAAGAAGTCTCAATCTGGTCGTTCTTCAAGTCGCCATCGATGGTCTTCGGGCAACCGATTACCTGTACTCCATATTGTTTTGCTGCATAATACTCTGCAAGTACACAAGCATTTGTATTAGAGTCATCGCCGCCAATAATAACAATAGCCTTGATATCAAGTTCACGGATAATTTCTAAACCTTTCTCGAACTGGTCTTCTTTCTCAAGCTTTGTACGACCGGAACCAATCATGTCAAAACCACCGGTATTACGATAAGCTTGAAGATTCTCAGCCGTAATCTCCATATATTTGTGATCGACCAAACCACCGGGACCCATTAAGAAACCAAATAGTCGGTTTTCGGGGTTCAATTTCTTTATTTCATCGAACAAACCCGAAATTACATTATGACCGCCGGGAGCCTGACCACCGGAAAGAATTACACCAACGTTCATCTTTTTGCTGTTAGCCTCTGTAGCCGGTTCGAACTCAACGAGAGGCATACCGTAAGTGTTTGGGAATAATTTCTTAATATCTTCCTGATTGTCCACGCTCTGAGTAGGAGCGCCTTCCTTTACCTTTACTGCACCTTGGAGCGCTACCGGCAACTTAGGCTGATAGTTAGCTCTTTCGTTTTGCAATGCACTAATTTCCATAAATGATTTGATGTTTATTTGTTTTATAGAATAAAATAATTAATATTATAATTGCAAAAGTAAGGGTTTTCCCTGATAATCAAAAGCAAAAACATTAAAATAAGAAAATAACACCTATTTTTCTTATGATGATTTCATGGATTCTTATTTTTTTCTTATCTTTGAACGATATTAGATTTAATCGAAAGACTAATTAATAACGAAAATTATGAGCAACAAAAGAGATTTAAAGCACACTATTAACTATGTTACCAGTGACTTGTTTGCAGAAGGAGTTGCTGCATCATTATATGGCAACAAGAATAACGCTGAGAATGTTGATGCTCTGTTGGCATCTATCATTGTGATGCACGACCATTATATTCGGAGGGTTTCGCATATAGAGCCCGGAATGAAACCAAAAGTATATTTCAAAGATCTTATTGAAAACTTTAATAAGGAAGCCGGCGAGATTATCGATCAAATCAGTAATCTTGCATAGATAGAAAAGAATGTTTCAGAAAATTAACAGGTGGCTTTTATATAAAGTGTTAGGATGGAAGCTGGATATAACCATAGAACTTCCTCAGAAATACATTATCTGTTTAGCCCCACACACCAGTAACTGGGATTTTATAATAGGCCAGATGTATGCCAAAGCCGAAGGCATGAAGAGCCAGTTTTTAATGAAAAAAGAATGGTTTTTCTGGCCTTTTGGCATCTTGTTCAAACATCTGGGAGGAATTCCCGTATGGCGTTCCAAGCATACAAGCATGACCGATAGGCTTGCCGATTTGGCTCTTCAGTCGGACTCTTTCCAGCTATGTGTTACTCCGGAAGGTACCCGCTCAAGGACTTCCGAATGGAAAAAGGGATTTTATTTTATTGCACAAAAGGCCGGCATGCCTATCCTACTATATGGATTAGACTATGCTACAAAGACTATCCATTGCACCAAAATCATGATTCCGTCCGGCGATGTGGATAAGGATATGCAGGAGATAAAACTTTATTTTAAGGATTTTCAAGGTAAAAACCCTGGGAATTTCACGATTGAGTAAAAAGATTAACATGAAAAAAAACTTGCTTTTAGCATTAACAATACTTCTTTCGGGAATTACGGTTAATGCTCAAAATCAGACATGGAGAACGGAATACAACGGCCAGCCATGGACGCTTAATACATCTAAACCAAATAAAGTAACCAACGGGTTGCAGGGAAGACACATCTCGCTATGGGCTTCTCATGGCCGATATTATGATATTAACAAAGGAATATGGAAGTGGCAACGTCCTTTATTATTCTCTACCACAGAGGATTTATATACTCAAGCCATCGTCCTACCCTACTTGATACCCATGCTACAGAATGCGGGAGCCATTGTTTTCTCACCAAGAGAACGCGATTGGCAAACCAATGAAGTAATAGTAGATAATGATACGAGGAACGGTTATTCAGAATACAATGATAAAAAACGATGGGGAAGTACCAATAAAGCTGGGTTCAACTATCATGCCGGGGCCTATACTGACGGAGAAAATCCTTTCACAGCAGGAACGGCAAGAAAGATAAAAGCCCGTAAAAAAGATAACAGGTTAAGCTCTGTTACTTATCAGCCTTACCTGCCGGAATCAGGTAAATACGCTGTGTATGTAAGCTATCAGACCGAGAAAAAGAGTGTAGATGATGCAGAATACATCGTCTTCCATAAAGGACAGGAGACCCACTTCAAGGTAAACCAAAAGATGGGAGGTGGAACATGGGTCTATCTTGGAACTTTCGAGTTTGATAAAGGATCCAGTATTCTGAACTCTGTCGTACTTACCAACCACAGTAGTCATAGAGGAGTTGTTACTGCCGACGCTATAAGATTTGGTGGAGGTAGAGGAAATATAGCACGTGGAGGCAGGACAAGTGGTCTTCCTCGTGCATTGGAGGGAGCCCGCTACTATGCCCAGTGGGCCGGCGCTCCCCGTGATGTGGTAAGCAAAAGTAATGGAACCAACGACTATAACGACGATATCAACGTTCGTTCTTTAATGACAAACTGGCTCGCAGCAGGCTCTGAATACGTACCGGAAGGCAAAGGAGGCAAGGTTCCGTTCGACCTGTCGCTGGCAGTTCATAGCGATGCCGGATATAAAGCTGATGGCAGTTTCGTAGGAACGTTGGGAATTTGTACGACCCAAACCGGCGATGAGTACTTAGGAGATCACCTGTCTCGAACGGTTTCCAAGACTTTCGCTACCGAATTGGTGAACAATGTTCGTAATGATATCAACAGTACATTTCACTTAAATTGGCAGACAAGATCGGTATGGGACAAAAATTACAGCGAGACACGTCTTCCCGATGTGCCTTCGGCCATTATCGAAACGCTGTCGCATCAGAACTTTCCCGATATAAAATTAGGACAGGACCCAAACTTTAAATTTGTATTGGCGCGCTCCATTTATAAGACAATTCTGAAATATGAGGCACGACTTCATCGAACATCCTACACGGTTTCTCCATTAGCCCCAACCCATTTCCGAATGGATTATATAGCAGCCAATAAAATACGCTTACAATGGACACCTGTTACAGACTCTTCAGAGCCTTCGGCTGCTCCTACTTCTTACAACGTTTATACCTCTACAGACAAAGGAGGTTTCGACAATGGCGTGAATGTTACCCAAAGCTATATAGATATTCTGCTGGAGCCGGGCAAGCAATTCAACTTTAAGGTAACGGCTTGTAACCGGGGGGGAGAGAGCTTTCCTTCCGAGGTTTTATCTGCTTATTATCAGCCGGGAGCCTCAAAAACCGTGCTCGTCGTCAATGGCTTCCACCGCTTATCATCACCCGCAGTAGTCGATTCTATAGGTGCACAAGGTTTTAATATTGAAGCCGACCCCGGTGTTACCTATGGTCCGACACTGGGATGGGCCGGGCGTCAGAGTAATTTCGACACGGCTTATATGGGGAAAGAGGGCTATACAGCATTAGGCTATGGTGGCGAAGAACTTATAGGAAAGTTGATTGCCGGTAACGATTTCGACTATGTCAGAGAGCATGCCGAAGCTATCAGGTCGGCAGGAAAGTACAACATCGTCAGCTGTAGCAGCAAAGCCATCGAGGGCGGACTGATAGATTTATCAAAATATGCCCTCGTCGATTTGGCCTTTGGATTACAAAAAGATGATGGTCATAGTTTATATTACTATAAGACGTTCACCCCCTCTTTAAAGAAGCAACTTACTTCTTATCTACAACACAGGGGCAAACTACTTGTAAGCGGTGCTTATATAGCATCGGATATGCTTACAAACGATGATAGAAATTGGCTGGCACAAACTTTAAAAGTAGCTTATGCCGGCACAAATCAGAACAACTATAATGAGCAAATGTCCGGATTGGGCATGACGTTTGATATTTATCGCCAGATGAACAGCCGACATTATGGAGCTTATTCGCCGGATAACCTGACAGCGGCAGACGCTTCCGGATTGAACGTAATGCAATATGCCGATGGAAACTCGGCTGCCATAGCCTACCAAGGTGCCGATTATTCTACCTTTACAATGGGGTTCCCTATCGAATGTATCAAAGATGCAAGTCTAAGAAACAAAATCATGAGAGGTATTCTTGCCTATCTTTTAAAATAAAACACCTAACTATTAATCTATCAGCTTATGTATAAAATTCAAGCAAATGCCAGTGGTACAAGAAGTATTCAAGTAACCGACAACCACTTGAAAGTCATTGCCAAGTATTCTCTCTTGAAGGGACTAATCGATTCTACAGGCATTGTCGATGAAGAAACGCTCAACCGTCTAAAGCTAAATGTCCGCAGTCTTCTTGAAAGCGAAGAAGGAAACAATAAAGAGTTGCTCGACCTTTGCCTCGACGTTGTCTATAATTCAGATATGAAAGCGCTTGGCTTAACAAATTTATCGAAGCTCTATAAAGAGTGGATAGCTACTCATCCGGAAGCATTAAAGAAGTCGGACGAAACGGCAGAACAACCATTATAATACAAGATAACATACATTGGATACAAAAAAAAATCAACAAAAAGACCATCAACAAGGAATAAAAACCGGGCAATTCCAACTTACCGACTTTCTTCCTACTACAAAAAAGGAGGTAGAACTGAGAGGGTGGAGCCAGTTGGATATCATCCTCTTTTCCGGTGATGCCTACATCGATCACCCATCTTTCGGCGTGGCCGTAATCGGCAGATACTTAGAAGCAGCCGGCTATAAGGTGGCCATTGTACCGCAACCCGACTGGCATGGCGATTTCAGAGACTTCAAAAAACTTGGCAGGCCGCGTCTTTTCTTCGGCATTGCACCGGGAGCCATGGACTCTATGGTAAACAAATACACTGCCAACAAGCGTCTTCGCTCGGAGGACGCCTATTCTCCCGATGGCCGCCATGACCTGCGGCCGGAGTATCCGACCATAGTTTATAGCCATATTCTCAAGCAGTTGTATCCGGATGTACCTGTTATCTTAGGTGGAATCGAGGCCTCTTTAAGGCGGCTTACCCATTATGACTATTGGAAGGATTGTCTGAAAAAATCTATTTTGGTAGATTCTAAAGCCGACATGATCATCTATGGAATGGGGGAAAAGCAGGTGGTGGACTTGGCACAAAAGTTGGAACAGGGTAGTTCCATCAAGGATATAAAAAATATTCCGCAAACAGTTTATTACTGTAAAAAGGAAGATATCCTAAATGGGATTACCGAGGACGACATCGTCTTGCACTCACACGAAGCATGTTTGCACAACAAGAAATTCCAAGCCGAGAACTTCCGGCACATCGAAGAGGAGTGTAATAAGAAGTACGCACTGCGCCTGATACAGGAAGTAGATAAGAAATATATCGTGGTTAATCCACCTTATCCTACCTTCACCACGGCAGAAGTCGATGCTACCTTCGACCTTCCCTATACGCGCCAGCCACATCCCAAGTACAGAGGAAAGACCATTCCTGCTTACGAAATGATTAAATTCAGCGTTAATCTGCACCGTGGCTGTTTCGGAGGCTGTTCCTTCTGTACGATATCTGCCCATCAGGGGAAATTCATTGCCAGCCGTTCTAAGGAGAGTATCATGAAAGAAGTAAAGCAGGTCGTACAAATGCCCGACTTTAAAGGCTATATTTCCGATTTGGGAGGGCCATCGGCCAACATGTACGGTATGGCAGGAAAAGTACAAAAGGCTTGTGAACATTGCAAGCGCCCCTCGTGTGTGCATCCGCAGATTTGCCCGAATCTAAATGTCGATCATTCTAAGTTGCTGGACATTTACCATGCTGTAGATGCCCTCCCGGAGGTAAAAAAGAGCTTTATCGGCTCCGGTGTGCGCTACGATTTACTGCTTTATAAGAGTAAGGATGAGCAAAATAATGAGGCGGCACGCCAATATACACGCGAGCTCATTACCAAACATGTGAGTGGGCGACTGAAGGTTGCACCCGAAAACACGTCCGACCGTGTGCTCATGGCCATGAGAAAGCCGCCTTTCCAACAGTTCTATGCCTTCAAAAAAATATTCGATAGAATTAATAAAGAGGAGCATTTACGCCAACAAATTATACCCTATTTCATCTCTTCTCACCCCGGTTGCCACGAGGAAGACATGGCAGAACTTGCCGTACTGACCAAGGATTTGGATTTCCATTTGGAGCAGGTGCAGGACTTTACTCCTACTCCCATGACTGTTTCCACCGAGGCTTGGTACACGGGTTACGACCCATATACTCTCGAACCGATTTACTCTGCCAAGACTCCTAAAGAGAAACTGGCACAGCGTCAGTTCTTTTTCTGGTATAAACCGGAAGCCCGCAGAGGAATAGAACAGGAACTTCGACGCATCGGAAGAACCGATTTATTGGAACGTTTATACGATGGCAAGGCTACGAACTATCGAACAAAGGTGAACTATGACCCAAGAGCCATAGGCAGCAGTCCGGAACAAAAGAGGACAAAGAAGGCCAACGCTCGCAAAAACAAGCCTGCCTCATACAAAGAAAAAGAAGTTTCTTATAAGGGGTACAGTGCATCACAGACAGGGCACAGCACCCAACGACAGGATAAGGGTAAGCGGAAACGTGCCAGCTATAATCCCAATTTTACCGCAGGGAATAAAATAAGGAAATAGATAAACACTTAAATGAAAATATGAAGAAGATTGTGATAGCCATCGATGGCCATTCATCATGTGGCAAAAGTACTATGGCAAAGAGTTTAGCAAAGGAAATTGGCTATATCTATGTAGATACCGGGGCAATGTATCGGTCAGTAACCCTCTATGCTTTGGAGCATGGCTTCTTTAATCCCGATGGCAGCATTAAGGAGAAGGAGCTGCAAGCTGCTATGCCCGACATCCATATCTCCTTCAAGCTAAACAAGGAAACAGGCCGTCCTGAAACCTATCTGAATGATAAAAATGTGGAGGAAGCCATTCGCACGCTGGAAGTATCATCGCACGTTTCTCCCATTGCAACGCTTGCCTTTGTACGTTCTGCCCTTGTAGAACAGCAGCAAAGAATGGGCGAAGAGAAAGGAATAGTAATGGATGGTCGCGATATCGGTACAGTAGTTTTTCCACATGCCGAACTTAAAATATTCGTAACAGCATCGGCCGAGGTACGTGCCCGACGTCGTTACGACGAACTAAAAGCTAAAGGTGAGCAAGTAAACTACGAAGAAATTCTCAAGAATGTTCAGGAAAGGGACTACATCGATTCCCATAGAAAGGTCTCTCCACTACGCCAAGCCGATGATGCAATCCTGCTCGATAACAGTAATCTTACCATTGCCGAACAGCAACAATGGATCTTAGAGCAGGTGGAAAAAGTAACACAATAAAATCCCTTTATTTTAAGGGGCGCAGATACTGCTCAGCAATATGTGGCAGATTGCTTAGCTATATGTGCCCTTTTACAATGAAAAAGATGGCCTTTTACTCGGTAAAAGGCCATCTTTTGTTTTGCTATCTATAAACTATACTGCAAGCATCGATAATTCCTTGATTTACTTAACCCAACGTAATCGCAAACTGTTCAGCACTACACTTACACTGGAGAATGCCATCAGCGCACCGGCCCATGATGGGGTAATCTGCCAATCAATACCAAAAACATAAAGCAAACCTGCAGCCAAAGGAATACATACCAAGTTATAGATGAACGCCCAGAATAAGTTTTGCCAAATCATCCTGACAGTTTTCCTGCTTAGATGGATGGCTTCGGGAATAGCTCTCAAGTCATCCCCCATCAAAGTAACCTGTGCTACGTCCATCGCTACATCGGTTCCTTTACCAATAGCTATGCTTACATCGGCAAGGGCAAGTGCCTGAGTGTCATTGATACCATCGCCTATCATGGCCACAGTCTTTCCTTCCTCTTTCAGTTTCTTTACAAGATTTTCCTTATCTTGCGGCAAAGCCTTGCTATAGCAATGCTCGATACCAGCTTTATCGGCCCAATATTTCGCAGCTTCCTCTTTATCTCCACTCATCATATACACTTCTATACCGTTATCTTGCAAGTACATCATCGCTTCTTTCGCATTGGGCTTCAGGTGTTCTCGGTCGTCTAAAGGAAGATTATCAGCCTTGGTGAAATCAATGTCTTTGTTGGGAATGGTCAGAGTTCCTGTCTTATCGGTAACCAAGGCATTCACTTTCCGTAAACTTTCCAGAGCCGCTGCATCCTTAATGAGAATCTTCTTTTCGGCAGCTTTGCCAATACCTACCATTAAAGCCGTCGGCGTGGCCAGTCCCATGGCACACGGACAAGCTATCACAAGTACGGCCACTGCCGAGATAATAGCATGTGGGAGCGCAGCATTACCGCCTATCGCCCACCATAAAATAAAGGTGAGCAGGGCTATACCTGTTACTACCGGCACAAAAATCAAGGCTGCTTTATCCACGATTCGCTGTACAGGGGCCTTTGAGCCTTGTGCCTCTTGCACCATCCTTATTATATGAGCAAGGGCGGTGTTCTCCCCTATCTGCTGCGCTTTCATTCTGAACCTGCCTTGCGAGGGAATTGTCCCGGCCAACACCTTCGAGCCTTTCTTTTTCTCGGTAGGGGTAGGCTCGCCTGTTATCATACTCTCATCTATATAGGCGGCATCGGCGGTCATGAAACTTTCAGCCCATGTAACGACACCATCTACCGGCACCTTCTCGCCGGGGCGTACCTCAAGCACATCGCCCACTTCGATTGTCGAGATAGGAACTTCCTCTACACTATCGCCATCTACGATATGAGCCATCTTGGGAGCCATACCCATCAGCTGGCGAATAGAGGATGCCGTACCATCCTTCGCTTTCTCTTCCAACAGCCTGCCTGTCAGCACAAAAGTTATAATCATTACCGAAGCATCGAAATAGGTGTGCCATGTAATGCCGTATTGTGTCCAAACTGCATCGCCCCAAAAAGTATTAAAGACACTGAACAGGAAAGCTATCAGCGTGGAAAGAGCCACCAACGAGTCCATATTGGCTGTTCCGTGAAGCAGTTGTTTCCAAGCAGTTACATAAAACCGGCGACCACAATAGAACATGTTGGCCAAAGCTATAATCATGGCTATTTGATTAGCGATGTCCTTTCCACCAACACTAACCCAACCCATAGACACGGCCATTACGGCAATGGAGAATACCCAAGAAAGCAGTGTTTTTCTTTTTAACAAGGTATAACTTCGCTTTTCAATTTCTTCTGTCGAAGTATCTTTTTCAATAATCAGGTCGTAACCAATACCATTAATTTCCCTCTTCATATCCTCCAAGGATATTTCATCAGGGTTGAACTCTATAACGGCCGACCGACCCGGTAAAGAAACAGATGCAGAAGTAATACCCTTCAATGAGTTAAGTTTCTTTTCTACATTTGCAGAACAAGAGGCACAAGCCATTCCAACAACCGGTAATATTTGTTTCATGCATTACTTTCCTTTCATTCGTTATACTTTACGACACCATTGTCTGAAGGATTTTAAAAGATACACCGCAGAATGCTAATAAAAGAGTTATCATTTCAATGGTGCACCTTTGCTAAAGTTGTTTTAATATGTCAATCTGCTGCTTAGAGATTCATCTCGTAACGGCCGGCATTATCTACAGCATCCTTTAGCTGTGCAGGAGTAACCATAGTCTCATCATACTCTACCGTTACATTTGCATCCTCTAAACTTGCCTCTGCCACACTAACCCCGGTTACTTCTTTAAGTGCCGCTTCTACATGAGCCTTACAGTTATTACATCTCATTCCACTTACAGAAAAAACATTCTTTGCCATAATAATTTTCCTTTCTTTTAATAATTATATCCAACGATAATGCTTGTATTCTACGAGCTTTCTTATTTCTTAGTGCAAAGTTAGTAGGATATCTCTAATATTCTTTTATAGAATTATGGGAAAAGATTATAACTTTCCGGTTACTCAAGGGTGCTGACATTCTAAAGGTAACTGTTATTTAATGTTATAACAATTCCTCCCATATCGTTTTAAATGTTACCTTTGCATTGACGCTAAACAACAGGTATAGCTCATGTTGCTTAGCAATATAAATAAAGGAAGGGTAAAAGTTATGGATAAAAAACATGCAAAACTAATGGCAGCAATAATTAAATACAATGCCGGCGACCCTATGCGTATTCATCATTTGGCTAAAGTACATGACTTTGCTGCAACCATTGGCGTTTTGGAGGGCATTGATGTCAAGACATTAGACATACTGGAATCTGCCTGTATATTACATGACATAGGCATACACATAAGTGAAAAGAAGTATGGCTCAAGCAATGGCAAGTATCAAGAGATAGAAGGACCGGGCGAAGCCAGAGCTCTCTTGGAAAAGTTAGGTGGCTATTCCAAAGAAGAAATAGAGCGAATATGCTACTTGATAGGACATCACCACACCTACAAAAACATTGATGGCTTAGATTATCAGATACTGATAGAAGCCGACTTTTTAGTTAATATCTATGAGGATAACCTCTCTCAACATGCAATTGATGCTGCCAAGAAGAACATCTTCAAAACTAAAGCCGGACTTGAATTGCTCCACGATATGTTTAACTACGCCGGCTACACCCCTCTTTAACAATAAACAGAGTTTCTAAAGATGGGGTAAACCCCTCTTATAGCTTATCTAATCCTTTTCTTAAATTAACATCTATGTTCTTAAACTGGGTTGGCGTCATTCCCGTTATGCTCTTAAATTGAGACGAGAGATAAGCTGTAGATGAATAATTCAGTCGCAATGCTATTTGTGTAAGCGTGAGTTCATCATATTTTATCAGCTCTTTTACACGCTCTATCTTCAGTTCCATAAAGTAATGTTCCAGCGTTTTGCCTTCTACTTCTGAGAAAAGCTTTGATAATGAGCTATAATCTTGATGAAGCGCTGCAGCCAAGTAGTCGCTCATGGTCTGATTAGAACGATTATCCTGACGATGTACCAACTTTATCAAGGCCGATTTTATTTGGTCGATCAGCTGATGACGACGGTCGTCCAACAGCTCAAAGCCTACAGTCTCCAATCGGTTTTTAAGCTGTAATCGTATATCTTCCGCAAGCTCTCCCCGAATGAAAACCTCTCCTAAATCTATCTTTTCATAAGGTATCTTCAGTGTGTCTAATGCCTGCTTTACCACCATAATACAGCGGTCGCAGACCATATTCTTTATGTATATGTTCGACATTTATTCTCCTTTCTGTGCTATTAATTTTTCTTCTTTCTTAAACTCCGCGAATGTATAAATAATGATTGGGATTGTAACAAGGAAAGATAACGCATCGCTGATGCTCTGACAAATCTCCACACCCTGCAAGCCCATGAAGCGTGGCAGCATCAGAATAAGGGGCACAAAGAACAGTCCCTGACGGGCAGCGGCCAAGAAATTGGCCCGCAGAGGCTTCCTGCAGGTTTGCGCCATCATGTTGCTTACAAGGATAAATGCATTCAAAGGGAAGGCAATCAGTTGATAACGCAAGGCTCTTGTGCCAATCGCTATCACCTCAGGGTCGTTCCTGAAGATGCCGATTAAGTCGTTCGAGAATACCCAACCTACAAGCGAGCAGACTATCAGGAAAGATGTTCCGAGAGCAACAGTAAACTTAAAAGCATCGGTAAGGCGCTTATACAGACCTGCTCCATAGCAGAAACCACATACCGGCTGAAAGCCTTGTCCCAAGCCAATTACTACCGCAAACACCAGCATGGCTATTCTTGTAACAATACTCATGGCTGCAATAGCCGAATCGCCGTAGTAACCGGCTGTTACATTCAGTGCCATGGTGGCAACGCAAGCCAGCCCCTGCCGTAACAAGGAAGGACTGCCGCCGAGGAAAATCTCTTTCAGCGTATTCCATGAGGGCTTTACATTCTTGGCATAAATACCGATATTTTCACCATGATGCGTCATGATAAAAAGAATAAGAAAGGATGCAAACTGACCGATAACAGTAGCCAATGCTGCTCCTGAGATGCCCATTCCACATGTAAAGATAAGAATTGGATCCAATATAATGTTGATAATGGCTCCTGATACAATTCCATACATGGAAAAAGCAGCATTGCCTTGCAAACGCATTTGGTTGTTCAGTGTAAGCGAAGAGGTAAGGAAGGGCGCGCCTAACAGAATAATCCGCAAGAAACTGACGGTATATGGAAGAATGGTAGGGGTGCTCCCCAGCAGCTTTGCCAAAGGATACAGGAATATTTCTCCCAATATCGTTATCAGCAGTCCGAAGGCAAACGAATAGGCAAAACCCGTAGAAGCCATGATTTGAGCATTCCCCTTACGCTTTGCCCCCAACTCTCTGGATATATAGTTACCCGATCCGTGTCCGAAAAAGAAACCTGCTGCCTGAATAAAGAACATCATAGAAAACACTATACCCACCGCAGCCGTGTCCTGCGTACTTAACTGTCCCACAAAGTAAGTATCGGCAATATTGTATAAACCGGATATCAACATGGTAAGAATCGTCGGCACTGCCATCGTTATAATGACTTTGTGCAATGGCCCTTGCGTTAAGAATGTATAGTTATCTACGTGATTATGCATTTGTTATCCTCTCGCTCTATTATGTGGGAAACAAAGGAATATGCGGCAATCGCCGTATATTCCTTTCCCTTTTTCTCTATAGTCTTTCCTCGACTATTCGTGTTTCTGCTGCTCGCCTATAATGTAAATATAGATTGAGTTACCTCAACTCAAGCAAAGTCTGAACGACTCGTTCACCGGAACGGCCGTCCCATCGTTCGGGAATACCGCATTTTTTCCATTTCCCTGCAACCATATCTTGCAACATTGTTAGCAGAATCTTGGGGTCTTCACCTACAAGAACATTGGAGCCTTGCTTAACCGTTTCTATATGTTCCGTATAACCGTTCAAGGTTATACAGGGAACATTATTGAAGGTTGCCTCTTCTGCCACATTGCCCGAATCGGTTATAACGCCCTTTGCATGAGCGCTCACAAAGCTGAAAGCCATGTAGTTCAAGGGAGCTACGATGTGAAAGTTAGAGAAATCGATCCTGCCTTTAGCCATAAGTTTCCCGATTACCTCTGCAGCCGACTTGCGCAAGGGGGCTACTATCGGGGTGTTCCCTGCTCCATCAACAATAGCTTTCAACAAGTTTTCCAGTTCTTCCTCGTTCCCTAATAGCTTTTTACGATTTAAGGTAAAGAGCACATATCCCTTTTTTTGCAGCTGTAGGTCTTTCACTTCATCTATAGCATCGAACGACATGTCGGCTAATCGCCCACGGTTCCATCTGATGTTATCAATCAGGATGTTCCCCACCATATATACTTTCGAAAGTTCGGCTCCTTCTTTATTAGCAATACTATTATTGCTGACACCGGCTGTAAACAGTACATCCGACAGTCCGTCGATAACCAAACGATTGATTTCCTTTGGCATCGTTATATCAAACGAACGGGTACCCGCTGCAATATGTACCAGCTTTATGACCTGTTTCTTGGTAACAATGGCTGCTGCCATGGTAGAGGCCAAATCATCTACCACCACCACAACGTCGGTAGGATGTGTCTGCAAATACCCTTCAAACTTCGACATTACCTGCCCTGTAAGCTCGTTCAGGTTTTCACAATCCACACCCAGATAGGTTGTAGGACGTGAAATCCCAAGGTCTTCGAACAAAGAGCCTTCCAAAGTAGGATCGTCTTCCTTGCCGGCATACACCAATGTGTATGCCGGTACCTTGTGCTCTGCCGATGATACAGACTTTTCTTTACTCTTTTCTATGACGCGTATAATCGGTGCCACCTTCATGAAATTAGGGCGGGCACCACAGAAAATACAAATATTCAGTGTGTTTGTTACCATTATTATTTTACTTATTACTTTTCCTTAAACATATCCCTGATACCTCCTATAGAGCCCATCAGATTACTTGCTTCGAATGGAAGATAAACCGTTTTCTGGTTGCCATTCTTTGCCAAGTCGGTAAGCATCTGTATGTATTTCTGGGCAATGAGGTAGTTGGCAGGGTTAGTGCTCTGCCCTACGGCATCCGTTATCTTCTGAATGGCTATGGCTTCGGCCTCAGCCTTTCTTATTCTGGCCTGTGCCTGCCCTTCGGCAATAAGGATTTGCTGCTGCTTATCAGCTTCGGCACGGTTAATCATAGATGTTTTTTCGCCTTCCGACTGTAGGATGGCCGCCTGCTTTTCGCCCTCACTTGTAAGGATGGTGGCACGCTTGTTGCGCTCGGCCTGCATCTGCTTCTCCATTGCTTGAAGAACGCTTTCCGGCGGAGTAATATCCTGCAGCTCTACTCTGTTCACCTTAATACCCCACTTATTGGTAGCATCGTCGAGTACGGAACGCAGCTTTGTATTGATGGTATCGCGTGAAGTAAGGGTCTGGTCGAGTTCCATCTCACCAATGATGTTACGCAACGTGGTCTGTGTCAGTTTCTCTATCGCATTGGGAAGATTGTTGATTTCATAAACAGCCTTGAACGGATCGACGATTTGGAAGTACAACAAGGCGTTGATTTGCATCTGGATATTGTCTTTCGTAATCACATTCTGGCGGTCGAAGTCATATACCTGCTCCCGCAAATCGATAGAACTGGTATATACGTATCTGCCGGAACGGATAGAAACTATTTCTTTTGCCCTGTCGATAAAAGGAATAATAACGTTGATACCGGGCTGAAGGGTAGCATAATACTTACCCAAACGTTCTATAATTCTCGTCTCACTTTGAGAAATAATCACCAACGATTTCTTAATAAAGATAATAGCCAACACTACAATGGCTATCAATACATAACTTACAATATCCATAATTCTTATGTTTTTAGTTAATAACTACTTTACAGGTTCCACTTCAATAATAGTTGAATCGACCGACTTTATTTTCACTTCCTGTCCGCTCTTGATAGAAGAGCCGTCGGCTGTTCTGGCTTTCCAGTAGTCGCCATCCACCTGAACTCTGCCGAAACCATTTGTTTCAATTGTCTCGGCAACCTTTCCCACTCTGCCTATAAGCGCATCGACATTGCTCTTTCGGTGCTCTCCTGCCTTATGAAAATACTTCAAAGCTACCGGTCGCACGAATAAAATACAAAGAACACTGAATACGGCAAAGGAGATAATCTGTACCGTTAAGCTGTCGGTAAACGCCGAAATAATAGCCGTACACAATGCGCCTATAGCAAAGCACATCACAAAAAAGTCTCCACTCGTAAGTTCTATGATAAGGCAGGCTAAGGTTAAAAGTATCCACGCCGACCACATATTTTCTGCAAAAAATTCTGCCATAGCCTTTTATATTTAACAAGATGATGATGTAAAGTTATACAAAAAAGTAATATGCACCAAGTGTTTGGTTAAAAAAGTATGAGTAAGGAACCGGGCTTGGGGATATACCACATTATCTCTATTTTGCTAAAGGCCACCTATTCCTTGGCTAAAGACCGTCTTTTACAATGAAAAAGGTGCCCTTTTGCTCGGCAAAAGGGCACCTTTTAAAAGGAATTATTTCTCGAAGTCTGATTAAGTTGATAACATTTTCTCTATCAGATACTTATGAATTTAGATGCTGGTACGTCTTGAACCGGAAGAATATTTGTTCTTTGATGCCTTTGTCGTAGTCTTCGATTTGGTACCGACAGTATTTTTTCGTGTAGTAGATGAGGCTCTTGCACCAGAATTTCCATGATAATATTTTTCTGCTTCCGGCAACCATTTCTGAATATTTGCAATACGCTTTTCATCAGATGGGTGATCGCTTAATACATCAGAGCCACTGTTTTGTTGTCCTGATGCCATACGTTTCCAGAAAGATACGGCGTTGGCGGGGTCGTAGCCTGCCATAGCTGCAAAGATAAGTCCCATGTAATCTGCCTCACTTTCATTCTCTCGGCTATACTTCAGATTGTGAAAAGTGAACACGCCACTTGCCACCTGAGAGGCAATATCGCCTACTCCCCCTCCAACAGTGGAGTTCAACACCGTGCCTAAAACAGATGTACCAATACTTTGATTCTGCTGCTTTGTAATCTGTTCTGCACTATGCTTTGCAACTGCATGTGCTATCTCATGACCTAATACAATTGCCAAACCTGCCTCATTCTGTGTATATGGAAGCAAACCTTCATATACAACAATCTTGCCTCCGGGCATGCAGAAAGCGTTAGCCTGCTTATTTTGGATAAGATTAAACTCCCATTGGAAGTTCTGGATCTCGTTCTGAAAGCCATTATTGCGCAGATATGTTTCAACAGCTGTCGCCAAACGCCTGCCAACACGTTGTACCATAGCTGTGTTTGTGGCATCTGTCGATTTCTTGGCACTCGCCATAAATTTCCTATATTCCTGATTACTTAAACTAAGGATCTGCTGATCCGAAACAGCTATACGATGCGTGCGACCTGTCAATGGAACACGTTCCGATGTTCCACATGACGCCAATACCGCAAGTAAAGTGCCTACTAATAGAAATTTAATCTTTTTCATCTCTCTAATATTTATTTGTATTCTAATTAAATTATAAATCTTGTTTACTCATTTTTTCCCCTCCCTGCACAACCCCTACTTACTTTAAGATTGGCTATTTACGAAAAAGTTTAAAGAATATCCATCTTCCTTTTAATCGTAAAATTCTTGAATTTATTGTCCAAACCTTCGTCAAAATTCTGAAATTTCAGAATAAGCATACTTATCAGGTTGGTAAAAATAATAAATATAAATACCTGTCTATAACTGAAATACTCCTGTAAAAAGCCTGTCAGCAAACTTGCCATGAGTATTGAAGCTCCGAAAACGGAAGCTCCCATGGCATAAGTAAACGTTGGGTGCTTGGCATTGGTAAAGTATAGTAAAGGTAACGCGTACATGTTTGCTCCTACTCCCAAACCAAAATGATCCAAGAAAACAGCTATAGAGGCTATCTCGATGGAATGATTATAGGAGAAGCTAAGGTACACAAACAATATCTTGGGTAGGAACAAGGCCAGAAACATAGGCCACCGCAATCTGTATAACCCATAGGTTTTTACGCCATTGTTCCCTACAACCAAGCCTAAAATGAAAGCGAACAGTCCTATCGTCCCTTGTATGTATCCCACTTCCTGTGGAGAAAAAGCCAAGCCTCCACCACTTGGAACATCCAATAAGAAAGCGGTAAGTGTCCTTAACGTCATAAAATTTGGCAGCATGAAACACAAGAGAAAAATAAAATGATTTTGAAAATATGGACGTTTCTTTTGCCCCTCTACAATGTCTTTAATCCATTTTATCGTCAGTCCGTTCACCAAAGGCATGTTAGAATGGACATAGGCCGGCGGCAAAAAGATGGCGTGATATACCATCATCAACAGCGAAAAGATACCTAACAGATTGAAGACTTTTATCCATGGCGTTCTTATAAGCCTGTCCATCACCTCTAAGTTACCCACAAATATAATGGGCATTGCGAAGCCTACCACTACGGAAAGCAAATAAAAAAACGAACGTAACCCGACAAAAGCCGATTTCCGCTTTATATTTGCGCTACGTTTATAGAAGCGTTCTATGGCTATATCATGAATAGCTGCGGCTATTCCTATAATACAAAAGAAAGCATAACTTACAGCATACCACTGCTTTAGGGGTATAGAAAGAGCTATTCCGAACAGACTCATTCCGATAATAAATTCGCAAAGCAATATCCAATAACGCTTACTCTCAAAACTAAGTACCAGTCTGCCAAGAAAAGGACGCAAGATAAATGGAACGATAAACCAAGAAGTAGATAAGGTAATATAGCTTGTATCGACACGTAACTGTGAATAAAAGACTATCGAGGTGAAAAATAATAATATATAAGGCAGTCCCCTCATTAGATATAATGTGGGTAACCATATAAGATGATAATGCCGTTTCTCGAAAACGGGAATACCATATATTATATCATTATTTACATCCATAAAGTTTCAAAACTTGTCTAATATAATGTTTCTATTGCTGCACCTTGATAATAATGTCTCAATATAGAGAGATAGTCATATCCTCGTGCCCCCATAACGGCAGCTCCTATCTGGCATAATCCCACACCATGTCCCCATCCGGCACCAATCAGTGTGAAGGCTTGCGGTATGCCACTCTGCTCATTTCCCTTATACACAACAAAGGCTGAACTGTATAAATGCGACTCGCTTAGGGCACGTCTTATCTCTAATTCCTTGCCCAAAACCAGCGTTTTCCTTGTTCCTACAATCTTTAATTCGTAAATTCTGCCACTCTTTCCCCGTTTTAAGGGAATCATATCGACGATGCTCCCAAAGTCTATTCCTAATTTTTTACGAAGCAAAGCCGAAAGTTCATCTTGCGAAAACTTTACCTTCCAGCGATAAAAGTCGGCTGTTTCCTGATCGTAATCATTCAATACCTGTTGCAGGATAGCCTTGTCGCCAGTATTACAGAAGGCATCTTCCTTACCCATAATCCATTTCTCGGCATTGCTTTCATTGGTTAAATCGGGAATATCCAACTCTTTTTTCGGAGCAACATCGGCTACAGCCCGCAGATAAGGATATTTGATATTATCCCAACAATATTGGAACTCCTCCGACACTCCACCACAACATTTCGAGAAACGGGCATCGCACAAATCGCCATTGCTTGTAAGTACCTGCCCCCTTGTCGCCTCAATAGCAGACAAAGCATAATCGTTGTGCATTCTGCCTATGCCCTGATAGCGCTGGCAATGGTCGTCGGCACAAACATCAAAGAGCGTATGATCCTCTCTGTCAAACCATCGTATGAGGGTGCTTTCATCTTCTATAAACTGATGGATAGCCGATTGCTTTGGTTGTTTCTGCTGTCGGTTTCTTATCTGGGAGAGCAGCCAGCTTCTTGAAATAACAGCATGTGCCTTCAGCAACTCAGATGAAGAGGTAGAACTCATCTCACTGGAAATAACACTTTTCAGGTATTCCTCAAGGGGAATAATATTAATGGCACAAATCTTAACGCCATCAACGATAAGGCGTAAAGAGCCTTCGAAAGTCTGGGCTTCATGCCGTTCCCAGTGGAAATTCACGCCTATCGTTACATCCTGAAGTGTAAATGTAGATGATTTCTGCAACGGACTAAAGATCAGTTCTGTATATTCTTTCCCATTGTAAGCAATCTTCCCCCCTTGAAAGCATACCTCCTGATTGCCTTCCAAACTGCTTTCCGCCAAAACAAACGCGCCATTAAGGGTAAACGAGATACTTCTGGCGCTTACAATCCCAACATGAACAAGGGGCTCTTTATCGAAACTTAACATAACATTAATTGCAATTATCGGGTTTACTTAGCTTTCTTTATTCTCTCGATTACCTCGTCCATAGCAGACTTTGGTAAGCTAACCTCACGCAAAATGGCAGCAGCCTTTGAAGGAGTTATCCTATCAAAGTCCTCTTTCCGTGGCATTATCAGAAGGCCGGACATATCAATGGCACCCGGACTTACCAGGTATTGCGCCTCACCCTCTGCCGAATAGCAATCAGGGCGATGCTTGTAGCGTGGAAAAACAAGGATAACATATTGTTCTTTTTGCTTCCAAACAACTATGTTCATCCTTGGTTCTATGTCGTTTTCTGGTAAGGGAAGTGAGTTATATACAACCTCGAACAATCTTTGGGATTCATCTATATTATTGCAGGTTATAGCCAGTAAGGGAGAAATATAATCCTTAACGTACAGTATCTTACCTGTATTTTGTACTTCCTTTAGCACTGCCGCTGTCGCTTCCAGCTGTTGCCACTGTTCAAAAATAGGAAGAATGTCTCTTGTTCCGGCTTGGAAATGCAAATGATCGGGAGCACTCGCGCCACACTTCGGCCCATTATAGAAGATAAGAACTTCCGGGTACTGACGCACAAAATGCAGCATATCTCCGAATTTTCCCGCTATCTTTTGGAGCTCATGGGTACAGGATGGAATAGTGAAATGCACAGGAAGAATGGGAAAAGGATTGATAAGAATATCAAAATTGCCATTAAACTCCTTTACAATCTGTTCGGACGGACGGTTTTTGGCACAAAGAAAACAAGGACGTTTTGCCAACGTTGCTTTATCTATTTTTGCCCCTGTACTCACCATTCTGGCAGGATTAAACTGTGCTTTTACCATTCCCAGAGGTTTTATCTCCACCTGTTCTAGGTCGGTAAAGCGCTGCTTAGCTGCTTGCCAGCCCTCTAATTGCCGATTAAAGAATTCATATAATACACCCATACCTCTTCGTATATAGTTTAAATGCAAACCTTTATTATAAATATTCTGATAGTAACCAACTGCTTATTCGTATCTATAAACCTATCGCTTAAGAAAAGTATGTAACATGCTCCTCTTATTTCGACTTCCTGACAAAATCCTTTGCCAACCCGCCCGCGCTGGTTTCTTTATACAATGAGGGGATATCGTGGCCTGTCTGCTTCATTACCTCCACCACTCTATCGAACGAAACATGGTGCATACCATCGCTGAAAGAAGCATAAAGCTGCGCATCCAAGGCACGACAAGCAGCAAAAGCATTACGCTCGATACAAGGAATTTGCACCAAACCGCACACCGGATCGCAGGTCATACCTAAGTGATGTTCCAGTCCCATTTCTGCTGCATACTCTATTTGCGATGGACTTCCTCCAAACAATTGGCATGAAGCAGCCGATGCCATAGCACAGGCAACGCCAACTTCGCCCTGACATCCCACATCGGCTCCTGATATAGATGCGTTTGTTTTCACAACATTTCCGAACAATCCTGCCGTCGCAAGAGCATGAAGTACCTTTGTTTCACTAAAGTCATGACCTGTAGAAAGATGGTATAATACCGCAGGTACAACACCGCAAGCACCACATGTAGGAGCCGTTACGATAGTTCCACCACCTGCATTCTCCTCGCTAACAGCTAAAGCATATGCATAAACAAGCCCCCTACTCTGAAGAGCAGGCTTATAAGCACGTGCCTTAACATAGTAGGTTGATGCTTTCCTAGCTAGTTTCAACGGACCGGGTAGCACACCCTCTGCATCTATCCCTCGCCTCACAGCTTCCTGCATGGCATGCCAGATGTCTCTCAGGAAATCCCAAATTTCCACACCTTCGCATTGTTCTACGTACTCCCAATAACCCTTACCTGTCGTTTCGCACCAGTGCTGTATATCCTCCAGCGTATGCAAATCGTAAATGGGTTTCACGGCAAACATATCGTCCTCTCCCTTACCTTCCGATAAAGCACCACCGCCAATGCTGTAAACGGTCCACTCATCGGATATCTTGCTCCGCTCATCATACGAACGAAACACCATGCCATTGGGATGAAAAGGAAGGAATGTTTTAGGAAGCCACTTAATTTCTACCGGTGCAACATCCTTTAATACATCAAAGATGGCAACATCGGTCATATGACCTTTACCTGTTGCTGCCAAACTTCCGTAAAGTGTTACCTCAAAACGACTTGCATCCAAGTGCTTTGCCAGAAATATTTTGGCTGCACGTTGAGGTCCCATTGTATGGCTGCTTGACGGCCCTTTACCTATTCTGAATATTTCTCTTAATGATTCCACTATCGCATTTTTATCTTATTTGCATCGCAAAATTACAAAATAAATATCCTACAAAGCACTTTTATCAGTCTTTCTCGAATGCTTTTCCTTATTTTCTTACAGTTCTTTCCGGAAAAGTTACCTGTGCAGAATAATCTGCCACCTAACTTTACTTATCCGTAACCATTGCTTCCAGACGCTTCGCTAAAGCTAAAGACTTTGGCGCCAGCCTGCCTTTAAGATATTCTTCCATGATAAGCGATGCGATAGGAGCGGCAACATCAGCTCCCCAACCGCCATGTTCTATATAAACCGCTATGGCTATTTTCGGGTTGTTCATCGGGGCAAATCCCATAAATACGGAATGATCCTTTCCTCCATTCTCGGCAGTCCCGGTCTTCCCGCACACCGGATATAAAGGAGTATTTATACTTGTAGCCGTACCTTTCGTAACAACTTTTCGCATAGCATTAACGATGGGAGTGTAGAAAACGGTTGGAACTTTCGTTTGGTGCCTCACGGTATATTTGGTGGGCAGGGGGTTCCAATCGCAGTCTTGATGGATGTGAGGAATATAGTAATAACCCCTATTCGCTATGGAAGCAGCCAGATTACATAGCTGCAGCGGAGTTACGGTAATGTCTCCCTGTCCCATTCCTGCCCACATAATAGTTGGTGGTGTCCAACCATCCTTATATCTTCTATTCAAATAGTTCACGTTAGCAACTATACCGCCACGCTCCCCCTCCATATCTATCCCCAACGGGCCTCCAAGCCCCATGCTCCGCATATATTCATCCCATACCGTTATCGCATTTTCCTTGGTAGAATACTTCGTTCTATTGCCCAGCATCGCTATATACGACTTTAAAAACCAAGTATTGCAAGATATGGCTATGGCATCTTCCAGCATTAATGGCGAAGGATGCTTATGGCAGCCCACCTTGATATTCCCATTTCTATAACCGTTATTACAGATCCATTTCGTAGTAGGAACGACTATTCCTTCCGACAAAAATGCCAAAGCATTAGCCGGTTTTATCGTTGAGCCCGGAGCATAAGCCTTCCCTATAGCAAGGTTATCGTTAGGCCCCTCGGGTGAGTTGGTTACCAAACAAACAACTTCTCCATTATGCGGATTCACGGCAACAATGCTTCCCGACTTGCCTTTTAGCAGTCTCTCGCCCAGTTCTTGCAGCATTGTATTGAAGGTGGTAGGTGCTTCAAGCACAAATTCCTGTGCCTTTCCCTGTTGCCAGCCAAACATGAAGCACGCCATCAGCAAGCTACGTACAGGTATTCTCCTGCCACAACCTCTTCTGTTATACCTTAGTTTATGAAATATTTTCATTATACTATATCTACGCATCCTTATAAATTCTATATTCTTTCAGCCTTATATTTCAACTGCAAAAGTATAAATAAAATCTTGAGCATGGGAGAAGGCATGCCTATATTATCATTAATTTAGGAATAATATTCAAATGGATATAAAACAAAAAAGAGAAGCAGAAGCCTCTCTTTTGTACACCCTTAGGGATTCGAACCCTAGACCCACTGATTAAGAGTCAGTTGCTCTACCAACTGAGCTAAGGGTGCATAAAACGAAAATCTTAATCTGTAAGAGTACACCCTTAGGGATTCGAACCCTAGACCCACTGATTAAGAGTCAGTTGCTCTACCAACTGAGCTAAGGGTGCTCTTTTCGTTTTTGCGAGTGCAAAGGTAGTACTAAATTATTGAACAGCCAAATATTTATTTGACTTTTTCATAACTTTTCTTTATAACAGTTTTATTCAACAGCCTTTTTAAAAGGACGTATTCAGACTTAATCCTGAAAAAGAGTCGTAGTTATTATTATCTTAATCCTAAAACTATAACAACCAAGGCGACAAATCAAATCTGATTTGTCGCCTTGATTATCATTTATCCAGAAACACCTGGACCACTGCCATTATCTATCTGTATAGGACCTGATTCTTGATTAGGAGAACCGGAACCACCTATATCGTAGCCCTCTTTCACTTCTTCATCGCCAGAGCCACTCAAAAGAGCTCCCGACTGAGCCTTTACCAATTCAATAATTGGCTTCACATAGTTACTATTCATACCTCTTATTTAATTAAATTCTTATTCACATGCACTATATTAAGAGCATAATTGCTACAAACTCAACAAACCTCTGCTCTATTTCCACTCCTAATAAAAAGTATTAAAATATACTTTTACTATTTACAAAAATACACATTATTATAATATAAAGAAGAATTTATTTTGTTATTTTCTTTATTATTTGTATAAATTAAAATTTACCAAGCTATATCCACTCTTTTAGAGAAACTATAAGGAAAATCGATTTCGCTTATTCCTCTACTCTTATTTGCCTTACCTGCCATCTTAAAATGGATGTTCGCCCCATTCATTAATTGAGAATGATTAAGATAGTTATGCGAATATCCTACTCCGTTCATCGTCATTTCATCGATATACCTATTGGTATCGCTCACACGATCGGCTTGTATATTAATCGTTTTACCATTCTCCAGCTGTATCTTCACCTGCCGGAAATAAGGCGCCCCTACCACATACTGGTTACTTCCGGGACACACCGGATAGAAACCAAGAGCCGAAAAGACATACCAAGCCGAAGTTTGTCCGTTGTCCTCATCGCCACAATAGCCGTCAGGAGTGGCTGAATAAAGTCGATTCATGACCTCCCGCAACCAATATTGCGACTTCCATGGCTCGCCTGTATAGCCATAAAGGTAAATCATGTGCTGAATAGGTTGGTTGCCATGTGCATAGTTTCCGAAATTCATGATCTGCATTTCCCGAATTTCATGGATGGTAAAGCCATAATAGCTATCGTCGAATACGGGTGGTAAGGCAAAGACACTGTCCAGCATTTGCGACATTTTCTGCCGTCCTCCCATGAGTTTTGCCAATCCTTCGGGGTCGTGGAACACACTCCATGTATAATGCCAACTGTTGCCTTCCGTGAATGCATCGCCCCATTTAAAAGGATTAAAAGGCGATTGAAAAGTGCCATCGGCATTGCGCCCACGCATCAATCCTGTAGCCACGTCAAATACTTTCCTATAGTTCATAGCCCTTTCCTTGAACGGGGCAAGCTCCCTTTTGCTTTTTCCCAGCTTCCTACCCAGCTCGTAGATACACCAGTCGGCATAGGCATACTCCAATGTTCGGGCCACATTCTCATTGATTTTAACATCATAAGGAACATATCCCAGCTTATTATAGTATTCAAATCCTTTTCTACCTGTCGAGCTAACCGTAGGATGAACACTGTTTGCGCCATGCACAAGAGCCTTCCACAAGGTTTCTATATCATACCCCCGAAGTCCCTTTAAATAGGCATCGGCCACTACCGAAGCCGAGTTGTTGCCTACCATACAGTCGCGATGTCCGGGACTAGCCCATTCCGGTAAGAAGCCACTTTCCTTATAGGCATTCGCCAATCCTTCCTGCATCTTTACATTCTCCGATGGATAAAGAAGATTGAGCAATGGGAAAAGCGAACGGAAAGTATCCCAGAAGCCCGTATCGGTAAACATATATCCGGGCAACACCTTCCCATTGTAAGGACTATAGTGGATGGGCTTTCCCTGCGCATCCAGCTCATAGAACGAGCGGGGAAATAGTACCGAACGATACAAACAGCTGTAAAAGGTGCGAAGATGGTCGATATTCTCGTCGGTAACCTCTACTCTTTCCAGAACGCTGTTCCACTCTGCTCTCCCCTCTTCCTTTACCTGTTCGAACGATTTCCCTGCAACCTCCTTTAAGTTCAGATAAGCCTGCTCCGTGCTGATAAACGACGAAGCCACCTGCACATTCACCTTTTCCTTTGCCGATGTTTTGAAACCTACCACTGCCATGACATGATTTGCCGTAGCCGACAGGCTGCCCTCCTTCAGGTTCCCATCAACCACTACCGCCTTATACAGGAAAGGATGATCGAATTTCAATACGAAATAATTTTTGAAATTATCGGGAACACCGCCGCTGTTCTTCGTTGTATAGCCCACGACAGTCCGATTGTCGGGCAGAATGGTTACGGAAGATCCTTTATCGAAAGCATCGATAACAAGATAGGATTCGCTTCCCTCCGGATAGATGAAATTGATACTTGCCGCACGAGAAGTTGGAGCTACCTCGGCCGAAACATTGTAATCGGCAAGATAAACACTATAATAATAAGGTGTGGCTACCTCGGCTTTATGAGAAAACCATGAGGCCCTGCCCTCCTCGTCGAACACCTTCCTACCTACTACAGGCATGATGGAGAACTGGCCATAGTCGTTAATCCAAGGGCTGGGCTGGTGGGTTTGCTTAATGCCTCGTATCTTATCGGCACTGTAAGTGTAGGTCCATCCATCGCCCATCTTACCTGTTTGGGGTGTCCAGAAGTTCATTCCCCACGGGCGAGCAATGGCAGGATAGGTGTTGCCTGCGCTAAGCTCCGACTTCGAAGCCGAGCCCACCAAGGGATTTACATACTCTACCACGCCTCCCGTTTGAGCCTTACCTATCGTTAAAACCAATGATAACAGCCCGAAAATAAAAGGTAATCGCTTCATATATAGGTTATTGTCGTTATACTTTTGTGTGTAAATAATATTTAAATATCGGTTATTCGGTAAACTTCCTATCAGTTTACTTTCCCCGACAAAGGTAAAAGTTTTTATTATTCTTTGCAAAATATTCTGATAGAAAAAGCCAACCTGTTTTGATATTTATCCGTATTTTTGCAAGAAACATAAGGAAACACAACATGAAAAAAGGTCTTGTTCTTGAGGGCGGAGCCATGCGCGGACTCTTTTCGGCAGGTGTTATCGATGTGCTCATGGAGCATAATATCTGGCCGGATGGTACCATCGGAGTATCGGCAGGAGCAGCCTTCGGATGCAATATGAAATCGAAACAGCCGGGGCGGGTTATCAGCTATAACAAAAAACTGGCGCACGACTGGCGGTATGCTTCCCTGCGGTCGCTCATAACCACCGGAGATTATTTCGGAGGCGAATACGCCTACCACTTCATTCCCTTCCATGTAGATCCCATAGACAGCGATACCTTCCGTAAAAATCCGATGGAATTTTGGTGCGTCTGCACCAATGTGGGCAGCGGAAAACCTCATTATCAGAAGCTGGAAAGGGTGGATTACGACTGCTTGGAGTATATCAGAGCCTCGGCTTCGATGCCTATGTTTGCCAAAGTGGTGAGTATTCACGGCAAGCGATTCTTAGATGGAGGCATAGCCGACTCTGTTCCTTTGCGCTTTTTTCAGGAACAAGGCTACGAAAAAAATATCGTGGTGCTTACCCAACCGGCCAACTATCGGAAACAGTCCAACAAATTAATGCCGCTTATCAGAGCATGGCTACATCGTTATCCGAAGATAATCAAGGCACTAAGGGAGCGACACATCATGTACAATAACCAGTTGGATTACGTGCGTTCCGAAGAAAAGAAAGGTCATACATTCGTCATTTGCCCAAAGGAGCCTTTAACCATAGGGCATATTTCCCACAATCCCCAACAGATGCAGGCCACTTACGACCTGGGGCGGCAGGCTGCCTTGGAGCGCATCGACGACATAAAGGCTTTCTTTCTGTAAGAATGTGGTGAGACAATAGCGGTGGATGCCCCTGTGCGCTAAGGTAAACACACCAAGTGTTTGCCACTAACACCATCGGTGTTTATGATGAACACCTCTTGTGTTCGGTGCAAACACTGATAAACGCTACCACGATGATCATAAAAGAAAAACCCCTTATATACAGCTCATACATCTATGTTGAGTGTATATAAGGGGTTTAGCCTTTATGTAAAGTATGCCCGATTAAGCCTCTGTATCGTCTTCTTCATCAGCCTTTTTACGGGTTGTCTTACGCTTCTTGGTAACTTTCTCCTCTTTCTTTTCAACCTTCACGCCTGCCAATTCCGGGTCGATAAGGATACGACCGCAATACTCGCACACAATAATCTTCTTGTGCATCTTGATATCAAGCTGGCGCTGAGGCGGGATTTTGTTGAAACAACCACCGCAAGCATCGCGCTGTACATAAACAATGCCTAATCCATTGCGGACACCTTTGCGAATACGCTTGAAGCTGCGAAGCAGTCCCGATTCTATCTTTGTCTCCAAATTAGCAGCCTTATCCTTCAGCATAGTTTCCTCTTCGCGGGTTTCCTGCATAATCTCTTCCAGCTCATTGCGCTTCTCTTCCAGAGCGTTTTTCTTGTCTTCAAGCGACTCACGGGCAGCAGCAAGGTCGTTTTCCTTCTCTTCTACCTTTATCTGCGCTTCCTTTATCTTCTTGTTACAAAGCTCTACCTCAAGTGTCTGAAACTCTATCTGTTTGGTCAGAGAGTCGTACTCACGGTTGTTTGCCACGGTTTCCAGCTGCGCATTATAGCGTTCCAAGCTGGTCTGCGCCTCGGTAATCTCGCCCTTTTTCTGAGTAATGGCGTGCTTATAATCGTTTACCTCCTGTTCTATCTTCTCGATACGGATGTGTAAACCTTCCAATTCGTCTTCCAAATCACGAACTTCCAGTGGTAACTCGCCACGCAAAGCACGCTTCTCGTCTATCTGCGACAAGGTTGTCTGTAAAGCGAAGAGGTTCTTTAGCTTCTCTTCTACCGGTAAATCCTTTGGGTCTTTCTTTGCCATAATCGTACGTATTATATTCTTTTTATACTAAATTTCTCATCGTTTTCTATAAATAAAGAATCGGATTGGTGTTCTGACGTGTGATAACACACCTTACAGACGGGAACGCCTGCTCTATAATCCCCTTTAAAAGCTCGCTTGTATATTGCTCGCTCTGGTAATGGCCAATCGCGTAAAGCTGTATGATTTGCTCATAACCAAAAAACTCATGATAGCTCATGTCGCCGGTAATAAAGGCATCGGCTCCTGCCACCACTGCATCGTTTAGCAGGAAAGAGCCTGCGCCACCGCACAAAGCGATTGTCCTGATGGGGCGACGAAGTAGCTGATTGGCTTGTACACACGCTACATCGAATGTCTTTTTAAGCTGTAGGATAAGGTCGTCGGCCGCAATGGCTTCCGGCAATTCGCCAATAATGCCTTCGCCTCCTACTCGCTTTTCGCCGACTTTATTGGTTACCGTCCTTTCCGAAGCCAGCAACCGTACATGCTCAAGTCCCAGTTTGCGGGCTATCATATAGTTTACTCCCCCCTCTACAGCATCGAGGTTGGTGTGCATTGCCACAATGGTTACATCATGCCTGATGGCCTTTCGCACAGCACGCTGCACATAGTTGGCATCTGATACCTGCGAAAGTTTTCGAAAGATAAGGGGATGGTGGGCTACTATCAGATTACAGCCCTCCTTCACAGCCTCGTCGATAACCGACTCGGTTACGTCAAGACACAATAAAGCCCCTGATACTTCCACATCTGTTAATCCTACTTGCAAGCCGGCATTATCATAGTCTTCCTGCAAGGGCAGAGGTGCGAATCGTTCAAGGGCATCAATAACTTCCTTTATTTTCACGCTACGCATAAATCTATTTAGGCTGCAAAGATACACATTTTCTATGACTTTTACCCTACCTCTTATTAATTCAATAAAAGGGCTTACGGGTTATTTAATCTTTTTTAAGTAGTTGAGCATCTCAGGTGGATTCCATAAGCAAATACTGTCTTATAAGTCTATTCATATTTTCAATTGCCCCTTTTTCCTATGATGCAGATGGATGTGCAAAGTATACTTTGGTATTTAACTCTCTTGCTATCATGTCGTGTGCCGCGAACTCTGTTCCATTATTGGTTGTCATCACTCATTGTTGTAGTGAAGCAAAGGATAATAACTATTAAGGTTAATCATATAACTCAAAATCGCCAGTTGAGCGATCTACAAATCTCTCATCATATTCTTCTCCTGGAATTAGGTCATCAAAATCGGGATTATCGTAAGGATCTTGGTTATCACTATTATGATAGTCTTCAGTACTATATGAATGCTGGAATTTTCCACTAACATTTATACTATCACACGGTTTTAGCAAGCCTTCACGATATTCCTTCATCTTTTCTCTACGTTTTTCTGCTTGCTTATGCTCTCTATTTTTTGTTTGCGCTCCTGCAACGAAGAATAGAAATTATAGCCATAAATCAGATCCAATATAATAATACTAGTAAATAGACCGCACAAAAACTCTTTAGTGAATTTCATCTTAGTTTATTTAGTCCCTCAGGTTCGCAAACGGTCGTCTGCCACCATGCTCGTTCTTGAACTTAGCTATCATTTTTTCTTCAACAACACGTGGATCTTCATCCGTAGTTTTCCAACATACTAATAGCTCACGTGAATCTTTCAACTGCCAAATGTATCGACCACCCCAATGAGTAGCAAATTTTCCCTCGCCAAAACGAAGGTAACTTCCAAGTCGAGTCTTCAAAGATGAAGCCTTTCCAATATAAACAATAACCTCATTTGATACCCAGTTATCTTTAAGTTCAGCAATAGAAACATTAGGATCCCTCGGTTTTGTTTGCTTAAAGAATCCACCAGTTCCTCGTTCAAGAAACTCAGGTTCAGAATCTTTTAAGCGCAAGAAGACATATACTCCACTATGTGCGGGAATTACTTTATGACTTTGCATAAGGTTTTCCACAGGAATAAACCCCTCGAAGCCATTGCTTTTTAAGATTTGGGTAGTATCATTCATAGTTCTCTTTGATATAAAGTTGTATAGGATTCTCTTTAACACCAATAAAGGGTACTTGAGATAGCAACAATACTATCCCAGAAGAACAGCGCTTGACAAAATTATTTATTAAGGCTCGTTCTGTTATACCATTTTCTTCTAGCAGACTATAAGCTTTTTTTACGTCTTCAATTTCTATTTTACCACGTTTACCGTTAGAGGTAATCCTAACGATACCTCCCCAGTCTACATTGATGATTTTATTCTCTCTGTTTTTAGTCTTCAGAGTTTTGCCTTTTAATGGCATAATGTATGTTTCCCACATCTCATCAAACGCCATTAGTCCCTTTACTGTAGTTTCATTTTCTATCGTACTTTTAGAGTCCTGTTCTTTGAACTGTCACATAGAATTATCTTGTAAGTAAATTACTTCTATACCCAATTTTGTGGCAACATCTATAGCATCAGGTAAGCATTCTCCGTCAGTCACCATTACAGCCCGTGTACAATCTTTATATGCCATAGCTCCGTACAGTTGCATCATTGATAGGCGTGTTATTTTTCTAGATGTCCCTCCATACTTTTTCACTTGAATAGCTAACTTCTCTTTCCTCCTCGAGGCTATGACATCAATCCCCCAGTCCCCAGAATAAGGAGTGATAAATGTTTCATAGCCTTGCTGCTTATAATAATCTGAAACTTTGTATTCAAATTCTCTAGGTGTCATATTTTTTATATTTTAGTTCAAAACTATCGCTATCTTAATTTTTGTAATCTGTAAAAATCGAGAGATATTCCTATCTTTGTATTTGTACCCACGAGCCTTAAACTTCCTTTATTTACAAAGTACTGGTCAAAGGTACAATAAAAAATGAATTTTACCTTATCTATCCGTTGTAAAATGCACTTCTATGCTTACCTATCCTCATGGAAAAAGAAAGAGCGAATAGTCGCCCAAAGGTGTCTATCCGCTCTTCTCATTACCTCTAAAATACTAGAGATTCAAATTATGCCATGCAATTTACACGACCCATGTTGTATGCTTTAATCTCCTTTGTAAGATAATGAAACATTGCTTTAAGCAAACTTGATTTCTTCATTTTCTCTTTCATAATTTGTTATCCTTTAATTAATACAATCTCTATTTGAAACCAATGCAAAATTAACAACTTCTCTCATCACCGTCAAGAGAATTCTCATCTTTCACTCGTCTTTGACATCTTTTTTTGACATCCGTCAACGATATTGATTCACATCAACTCTTCTGCTTGATATAAATCAGGCTAAATAATCAACCATAGTATCTGTTATCACACTTTCTTTTCATAACTTTGCATACAAATAAAGGACTTGTAATGAATAAAGACGCAAATAATTCTTTCTACCTACCCGCAGAATGGGAAGCACAAAGTGCCATTGTGCTTATATGGCCACATAAGGATACTGATTGGGCTCCCTACCTTTCGGATATAACCGAGACATATGTCCGATTATCACATGCCATCACCTTATACGAAGACCTACTGATTATAGCAAGAAATACAGGGGAAGTTAAAAAACTTTTAGAAAACAGGCTACAAGGAGACCAATTAGAAAAGATAACCTTCTTTGAAGGAACAACAAACGATACTTGGGCTAGAGACGTAGCACCTATTACTTTAACGGATGGTAAAAGCTTCCGACTTCTTGACTTTGAATTTAATGGATGGGGTGAGAAATTTGCTGCAGACCTTGACAATACCATCAACAAAAAGTTGTATGATAGCGGTCTTTACAATGGAACACTTATAGCAAATAAAGATTTTGTTTTGGAAGGTGGGTCTATTGAGAGCGATGGAAAAGGCACTCTCTTCACAACAACAGGCTGCCTGCTAGCACCACATCGTAATCAACCATTCACAAAGGAGGAAATAGAACAGCAGCTAAAGCAGCGTATTCATGGAACACAACATGTTGTGTGGCTTAACCATGGTGAACTAGAAGGTGATGATACCGACGGGCATATCGACACCACGGTACGTATAGCCCCTGACAACACCTTATTATATATAGCTTGCAACGATAGAAATGATAAGCACTATAAAGAGTTTAAGGCGTTAGAAGAAGAATTAAAGGCTTTACGAACAATCGATAACAAAGCATATCGACTGCTCCGTTTACCTTTCACAGCCCCCATCTTTGAGAAAGGAGAAAGGCTTCCAGCTACCTATGCAAACTTCCTTATCTTGAATGATGCAGTAATAATCCCTACTTATCAACAGCCGGAAAATGATAAGAAAGCAATGGAAATTATTCAGGAAGCATTCCCAAGTAGAGAGATTGTTGGTATCGATGCTTGTACCATTATCAAGCAACATGGTTCTATACATTGCTTAACGATGCAACTTCCCAAGGGAGTTTTAGCAAAATAACACAATAGATTGATAAGATATTGATATGAAAGAAATAAGAATAGGTATTCTGCAACAGCATAATGTTGCGGACATAAAAACAAACATGCTGCGCTTAGCCGAGAATATTACAGATTTAGCTCGTCGTGGCGCCCGGCTAGTCATCCTGCAAGAGCTTCACAATTCTCTTTATTTTTGCCAGACAGAGGATGTTGATTTGTTCGATTTGGCAGAACCTATACCCGGACCTTCTACAGGCTTTTACGGCGAACTTGCAAAACAATTAGGCATTGTCATTGTTACTTCGCTCTTTGAAAAACGTGCTCCCGGACTCTACCACAATACAGCTGTCGTTATAGAGAAAGACGGAAGTATCGCCGGAAAGTATAGAAAGATGCATATCCCTGATGATCCTGCATACTATGAAAAATTCTATTTCACACCCGGCGATCTAGGGTTTCACCCTATTCAGACCAGTATTGGCAAGCTAGGCATTCTCGTTTGTTGGGATCAATGGTATCCGGAGGCAGCCCGCCTCATGGCCATGCAGGGGGCCGAGATACTTATTTACCCTACTGCCATTGGTTATGCCGCAGCAGATACCCCCGATGAACAGCAGCGGCAGCGCTCGGCTTGGACTACTGTTATGCGCGGACACGCTGTTGCAAACGGGCTACCTGTTATTGCGGTCAATCGTGTTGGCTTCGAGCCAGATCCAAGTCAGCAGACACCCGGTATTCATTTCTGGGGCAGTAGCTTTGTTGCCGGTCCACAAGGCGAAATACTTTATCGTGCAAGTGAAGACGAAGAGGAGAGTCTTGCTATAGATATAGACCTTGATCGCTCAGAAAAAGTACGTCGTTGGTGGCCCTTCTTACGCGACCGTCGTATCGATGCATATGATGAAATAACAAAGCGTTTTATAGATTAACCGGTATGGAAACAAAAGTCCCCTTGTAACTATGCGTTACAAGGGGACTTTTCTCGTTTTATGAATAAATTTTAAATGATTGCTTAGATAAGTGGCATACCTGCAGCTTCGCATTCTTTACGCATCTCATCCGGCCAGATACTTGCTTGAATCTCACCTATATGTGCTTTATGGAGCATTACCATACAAAGACGACTCTGACCAATACCACCACCAATTGATAATGGTAGTTTATCTGCTAGCAACTGCTTGTGGAAATAAAGCGCTTTCCTATCCTCGTTACCCTCTATCTCCAACTGACGAAGCAAAGCTTCTTTATCCACACGAATACCCATCGAAGATAATTCAAAACTATGTCCTAACACCGGATACCAGATAAGAATATCACCATTAAGGCCTTTCTTGCCATCTTCTGCCACAGTGGACCAATCATCATAGTCGGATGCACGCCCATCATGCTTCTCGCCGTTGCTCAACCGGCAGCCAATTCCCTCTACAAACACTGCTCCATACTTCTTACAGATAGCGTCTTCGCGCTCTTTCGGTGTCATATCGGGGTACATGTCCAACAAATCCTGTGCATGAATAAAATGGATTTCTTCCGGAAGGAAAGGCTTTATCTGCGGATAAGTTTCACAGGTTAGGAACTCTGTTCTACGAATAGCGCTATAAATTCTCCTTACAATATCCTCCAAGAAAGATTTTTTTCTGTCTGCCTTTGTGATGACAGCTTCCCAATCCCATTGATCTACATATAAGGAATGGAGGTTATCCAGTTCCTCGTCGGAACGAATAGCATTCATATCCGTATAGATGCCATAGCCCGGCTCAATGCCGTATTCTGCTAATGTAAGACGTTTCCACTTTGCTAAAGAATGTACAACCTCTGCTTTTGCATCTCCAAGATCTTTAATTGGGAAAGTAACAGCACGCTCAACACCATTCAAATCGTCATTGATACCTAAGCCTTTTAGAACAAATAAAGGAGCCGTTACCCTACTTAGACGTAGCTCTGTAGATAGATTTTGCTGAAAAAAATCCTTAATGAGTTTAATACCTTGCTCGGTCTGACGCTTACCAAGCAGACTCTTATAAGAGATTGGTTTGATTAATTGTGCCATGTCATTTTGTAGTTTAAATTTCTATTTCATTTTCTTTTAATACCACAAAGATAATAATTAAATATCAAAAAGAAAGAAATAATCCCATTATTTTATACATATAGATATTATTTTATTATTATCTTATACACAAAGTTATCTTTACACCTTTATTATATAATATATACCTTATACATTTATCTGACCGCTATTTCTGCGCTACTTTACTCAAAAGTTTTGCTTTTTCAAAACTATATTGTATCTTTGCAGTAGTAAAGGCTCCGTAGCTTAGCTGAATAGAGCGTCAGATTCCGGTTCTGAAGGTCATGGGTTTGAATCCCATCGGAGTCACTTTCCCCAACAGAAAAAGTGCAAAAACTTAAAAAGCTTTAATACTGTCTTAACTAAAAGCCCTAAAAATACCGGAAACACCCTTGCCTTTTATAAAAATCGAATAGCCTTTAAAAGTCTGAACAGAATTAGAAAGGTTTTCTTTTAAGAAGCAATAGGCAGACCTTATAGGATTTACCAGCTTTCTATTCCATGTATCTTTCTTTTTCTTAACCAAAAGATGCTTTTCTATCCGCATTATGTTTTTACTTAGATAGGTTGGCTCCTCTCTTATAACTTCCTATTTAATAAGACATAAAGTATTCAGAAGACATTGGAAGCATTCATTAAACTTTTTTTCTTTTTTTACATCATAAATATCGTATTTTGAGAATATAATAGAAAAAAGAATGAGAAAATTAATTGCATTACTATTTCTGTTAATATCCACTTTATGTGTATTTGCGCAAAACAGGGCTATTACAGGAACATTATTTGATGGTACTCAGAAAGAGTCAATCCCCTTTGCGGCAGTGCAACTACTCAAGAACGACAGTACATACGCTACAGGTTCCATCTCGGATGAGGCCGGAGCTTTCAGCATTATCGCTCCCGCTGATGGTAAATATATTGTAAAGGCCTCATACGTAGGCTTTAAAACCATTTATAAAAATGTATCCATCACCAATAACAGCGATGTAAACATTGGTCAGTTAGCCTTTCAGGCCGACCCACATACGCTAAAGGAAGTTACGGTTACGGCACGGCCTCCGAAGGTTGTTCTGAAGGCAGATACCTTCCAATACAACGCATCGGCCTATAGAGTGCCGGAGGGATCTACCATAGAAGCACTTGTAAAGAAACTTCCCGGAGCAGAATTATCTGATGACGGTACGATTAAAATTAATGGCAAGCAAGTAAAGAAAATCCTTGTAGATGGTAAGGAGTTCATGGTGGGCGACACAAAGACCGCACTGAAAAATCTCCCTACATCCATTGTGGATAACATCAAGGCCTATGACAAACAAAGCGATTTAGCCAGAGTAACCGGAATTGATGATGGTGAAGAGGAAACAGTACTCGACTTTGGCGTAAAAAAAGGGATGAACAAAGGTATGTTCTCCAATATTGACTTGGGGATTGGTACCAAACATCGCTATGCTGAACGTGGTATGGCCTCTTACTTTAATGACAAATTCAAGCTGATGGGCTTTGCCTCTGCCAATAATGTTAATGATATGGGATTCGGAGGAGGCCCTCGTGGGGGCTTCGGTAGCCCCCGTCAGGGACTGAATGCCACCAAGATGGTGGGTATCAACATGAACTATGACAATAGCAAGACGCTTAACTGGGATGCCAGCTTACGTTGGAACCACTCCAATAGCGACCTTTCTACCAAGACAACGACAGAGAACTTCGTTGCCGCTACAGGCTCTTACTCCTCTAAAATCGGACAGGAATATACTCGAAGTAACTCTTGGGACGCCCGCTTACGCTTGGAATGGAGACCCGACTCTGTGTGGAACATCATGTTCAGACCCAACTTTAGCCTTACAAAATCGGATGGAAGAACTATCGGTTCATCAGCCAGCTTCAACCAAGACCCTTACGATTTCACGGACGACCCGTTGTCGGCTGCAGCCCTATCACAATTAAGCACACAGGGAATAGTCGTCAATCAACAGAAGAATACCACTATTACCTTCGGAGATAATAAGAATGTTGGAGGAATGCTGCAGGTAAACCGCAGGTTAAGTAAGAATGGCCGTAACATTACCCTGCGTGCAGATGCCAATTATACAGACAGTAATTCAAAGACATTCTCGACCCAAGACATTGAGTATTACCAGATACTTGATGCTTTAGGCAACCATACCAAATACAAGGCATACCGCTATAACCTCATGCCTACAAAGAGTTGGAACTACGGAGCACGCTTTACTTACAGCGAACCTATTGCTCCCAAAACCTACTTACAGTTCATGTACAGATTTACTTATGGTTTTTCAAAGAGCGATCGTAGTACTTACGACCTTTCATCATTAGCAAGCGGTTTCTTTAATGGCGTTACACCAGCCTATCGTTCATGGAACAGTTATCTTGATTTGCTGCCCAATCCGCTTGACAGTTATTACGACACCAACCTTAGTCGCTACTCGGAGTATAAGACATACACCCACGAAGGCAATATTTCTCTTCGCATGGTACACGAGAAATGGAAAATGAATGTTGGTGTCATGGTACAACCGCAACACTCCGCTTATGTTCAAAACTATCTCGGTACGCAAGCTAATGTTAAGAAGAATATCGTGAATTGGAGCCCAACCTTCGATCTTCGCTATAACTTTAACAAGCAAAGCAACCTCCGAATCAACTATCGCGGTACCACTACGCAACCTTCTATGAGTCAGCTGCTATCCATTGTTGACAACACCGACCCGCAAAACGTCTCTGTTGGTAATCCCGATTTAAAACCATCTTTCACAAACAATTTCCGGTTTTTCTACAATAACTACATCCCAAGCCATATGCAGTCTATCATGACTTTTGCACATTTCTCCACAACAAAGAATGCCATAGGCAATAGCGTAACCTACGATGCTACGACCGGTGCACGCACTGTTAAGCCAATAAACGTAAACGGAAACTGGAATGCGGATGCCGCTTTAATGTATAATACAAGTATCGACTCTGCCGGTATTTGGAATGTTAACACTTTCACCAAAGGTAACTATAACAGATATGCCAGCATCTTGCAACAAAATGCAACTAGTGCTATCGAGAAGAATATCACCACCTCGCTTACTCTTAGCGAACGCCTTGCTGCAAGCTATAGAATATCTTGGTTAGAAGTGGAACTGGATGGCTCTGTCGATTACACACGAACGAAGAACAACCTACAGGCTGCCGGCAACTTAAAGACATGGCAATTTGCCTATGGTACGAACATTACTTTAAGTACACCATGGAACATGACCTTATCAACCGATCTGCATCAACAAAGTCGAAGAGGTTATAACGATGCTTCGCTCAATACCAACGAGCTGTTATGGAATGCCCAAATATCTCAAGGTATGCTCCGAAACAATGCGCTTACCTTGAGCCTTCAGTTCTATGATATACTTCACCGGCAGAGCAACATTTCCCGTGTTATCAATGCTACAAGCCGCACCGACACCGAATACAACAGTATCAACAGCTATATCATGCTAAAAGCCACTTATCAGATTAACCTGTTTGGTGGCAAAGATGCTCGTCGCAGACCAGATCCTGATGGTCGCCCTGATTTTAATCGTCGTAATCCGGGTATGGAACCTCGCCCTGACAGAGGCTTCGGAGGTAATCGTCCAATGGGGGGCGGAGGCTTTGGAGGAAGATAGCCCGGAAGATAAAAGATAAGATAAAAGATAAGATAAAAAGCGCCGCCGACCGCATCTCCCGATGCAGTCGGCGGTTGTCGATCTACGAATTAATGAATTCGAACAGAGAAACATCTCTACGCTTAGAGACGAATGCAATGTCTTAAAAACAGGAAATCTCTTGCCTGCTTTCTTTATGGATTTAAGCCCTTATAAGTCGGGGCTGCCGCCGCCCGGTGCAGGTGTTCCGCCACTGCCCGGCGT
>JBHAEI010000010.1:0-57726 GCA_041855505.1 Prevotella sp. | reverse complement strand
TTTGCTATACGTAAGGCAATAGCCCTACCTATACCTCTCGAAGCCCCTGTTACTAATGCATATTTCATCTATTTTGTTGCAATTTAAATAGGTTTCAAGTTACAAAATTATAAAAATAAAACGGATTCAACAAAGATATTCCCACAAAACGAGCGCTCACCAGTTCTTTCTGTAGAGCCGGTGAGCGCTAACACTTTCACTAAAAAATATTATTCTATTACAACACGGGTCCAGCCATGCTTATCTTCAACGGTTCCGTACTGTATGCCACGCAGTGTTTCATACAGTTTCTTCGACCATGGACCCGGTTTTTCGCCAAAATTATACACCTTTCCTGTCTCTAAATCGTCCAAATGAGATATTGGTGAGATAACTGCAGCAGTTCCACAGGCGCCGGCTTCCTCGAAGGTTTCGAGCTCATCTTCCGGAATCGGACGGCGTTCCACCTTCAATCCGAGATCTTCGGCAATCTGCATCAGGCTCTTGTTCGTGATGGATGGAAGGATGGAAGTAGATTTCGGGGTAACGTAAGTGTTGTTCTTGATACCAAAGAAGTTGGCTGCGCCACACTCATCGACGTATTTCTTTTCCTTGGAATCGAGGTAGAACTCTGAGGCATAGCCTTTTTCATGTGCAAGTTTGTTGGCCAACAGGGAAGCGGCATAGTTGCCTCCCACCTTATAAGTACCGGTACCCAATGGGGCGGCACGGTCGTAATCGCGCATGATAACGTAAGGATTGCTTGAGAAACCTCCCTTAAAGTAAGGGCCTACGGGGGTTACGAAAATCATAAACAGGTATTCACCGGAAGGATGTACACCTACCGTAGGACCTACGCCGATGAGCAGCGGGCGCAAATAAAGCGTAGCACCGCTCTCGTAGGTAGGGATATATTCTTGATTGAGGCGAACCACTTTCTCTGCCATCTCCACGAAAAGCTCTGTAGGAACTTCGGGCATTACGATACCCCGACTGGTTCTTTGCAGGCGGGCGGCATTCTCGTCGGGACGGAACAAACGCACCTTGCCATCCGGACAGCGGTATGCTTTCAGTCCTTCGAAGGCCTCCTGACCGTAGTGCAGGCAGGTGGCAGCCATGTGAAGACGGAGATATTCGTCCGAACAAACTTCTATTTCGCCCCATTTACCATCACGGTAGTAGCAGCGTACATTGTAATCGGTTGGCTGATAGCCAAATGATAAGTTAGCCCAATCTAAATTCTTCATAATGATAATTCTTTTAATTCTATACTGAAATCGTCAATAACAAAAGTAATGATTTCTGTGCTATTACGCAACTTTTATTTCTATATTTTTAGAATTATACACTAAATCAGGGTAATTTGCTATATTCTTTTATTCCTCTTACATAAAACTCATAGAGCAAAGAGAAGTTGGAACGCCCGTCGCGAGTCATGGCATGATGCTCCTCGGGCAGGGTAATGTCCTCCATATCATCCTCCGGAACGAATGCTTTTGCCACAGATGGGGTGCGGACAAACTCCTTACGCCATTTTCGAAAAGTCCTACGCCCCTTTATCACAGCCTTGAAATCTCCCCAACTTCGCTTCAAAATCAGGAATTGGAAGGCAGCTAAATAGTCGAGGAACCACCGTACCCGCATCACGTGTCGCAGGTCTTTTTCCGGTAAGTTCTTCCACAACATCGTTAAATTATTGCGGAAGTTCAGGAAAGTTTTGCGGGGATTCGACTTAGGGAGCGTGCCTCCTCCGAGATGATACACGGTGCTTTCGGGAATACAGAAGATCTGTCGACCACTGTTATGCAGTCGCCAGCAGAAGTCTATCTCCTCGTTATGGGCAAAAAACCGCTCATCGAGCCCTCCTACACGCCAATAATCCTCCGAGCGTACCAGCAGGCAGGCACCCGTAGCCCACAACACCTCCTGCGGATCATCGTACTGTCCGTTGTCGTCTTCCACCACATCGAAGATACGGCCACGGCAGAACGGATAACCGTATTTATCCAAATAGCCTCCACAGGCACCCGCATACTCGAAGCTGTCCCTGTGCAGGTATGACAGCAGCTTAGGCTGACAGGCGGCTATTTCCTGATGGGCGTCCATCGCCTCTACCAGCGGAACGAGCCAATGATGCGTTACTTCGACATCGCTATTCAGCAGAACATAGTACTCATAGTCGGGCAGTTGCTCCAGTGCCTTGTTATATCCCCCTGCAAAACCGTAGTTCTCGGCCAGTCGGATAACACGAACATGCGCGCCATGTTGTGCCAGCCAGTCGAGCGAATCATCGGTCGAAGCATTGTCGGCAACGATGATATCGGCATCCTGTCGGGAGTATTCCACCACCGAAGACAGATATTTCTCGAGCATCTTACGCCCGTTCCAGTTTAGAATAACAACGGCTACTCGTTTCATAATATCTCTGCTTTAAGGGCTGTTTTATCGAAATTGAACTCTCCAAGACGCACCTTCACGAGGGTATTGTCGTATTCGTCCCTTGCCTGTGCCGGCGAAAGCTCCACCCGAATATAGTTATCCGTAAAGCCGTGCATGGTCTTTCCACGTGCCGCTTTCTCGAAAAGCACCTCCATTTCCTTACCGATATGCCCGGCATAAAAGGCCTGCGTCTTATCGTCCGACAGCTTTAGGAGCCTGTGGGCACGGCGTTTCTTCTCACGGGGCTCCACCACATACGGAATGTTCAGCGCCGTAGTGCCCGGACGTTCGGAGTAAGGGAACACATGGAGCTGGGTAACCGGCAGCGAATCGAGGAAGTTATAACAGTCCTCGAAATACTCGGGTTGCTCGCCACGGCTGCCCACCATCACATCCACTCCTATGAAAGCGTCGGGCATTTTCTCTTTGATAAGTTGTATTTTATGGGCAAACAGGGCCGTATCGTAACGTCGGTGCATGAGCTTCAGCACCTCGTCGGAGCCGCTTTGCAGCGGGATGTGGAAATGCGGCATGAAGTGTTTCGAAGTGGCGCAGTATTCTATCAGAGCATCGTCTATGAGGTCGGGCTCCAAAGAACTGATGCGATAGCGCTCCACCCCCTCCACCTTGTCGAGTGCCTTTACCAAATCGAGGAACGATTCGCCTGTCGTTTTTCCGAAGTCGCCGATATTGACACCCGTCAGAACAATCTCCTTTCCGCCCTCTGCCACGGCTTCCTCCACCTGCTTTACCAGCGATTCTATTGTCGGGTTACGCGAAAAGCCACGTGCGTAGGGGATGGTACAGTAAGTACAGAAGTAGTTGCAACCGTCTTGAACTTTCAGAAAATAGCGGGTGCGATTTCCTCTCGAGCAGCTTGCCTGAAAGGAAGTTATGTCCTTCGTCTTCTCCGAATGGTAGGCGGCCACGTTGCTTTCTGCGGGCAAGCCGTCCTCCACTTTGTTCCAAGCGTCGCTGAGGTACTGTACCAGATTGGCCTTTTCGTTGCTTCCCAATACCAGACTAACGCCCTCTATCCGAGCCACCGTTTCGCTTTCCAGCTGTGCATAGCACCCTGTAACGACGACAAAAGCGCCGGGATTTTGGCGTACCATGCGCTTGATAATCTGTCGGCACTTATGGTCGGCAACGTCGGTTACCGAGCAGGTGTTAATCAAAACGATGTCGGCTGCCTCACTTTTCTTCGCCTCACGCACGCCCATATCGTACAGGGTACGGGCAAACGTGCTCGTTTCCGAAAAGTTCAGTTTACATCCTAATGTATAAAATTTGGCTGTTTTGCCTTGAAATGCTGCTGTATCTATCATAATTAGCTGCAAAGATAACAGAAATCTCCGACATGGCAAAGCAATACGACTGATATGCATCGGGCCATATGACATTGACAATAGTCAATGCTATTGCTTGTTTTTCCTTCCTATACCATCGATACATTCAATAGAATATCACATTATTATAATATGGTAAAGAAGATTGCAGCTGGATTTTTGAATTTCATTTGCGATAGAGCCTAATTCCACATCCTACCATATCACTTGAAGAGTAAAAGAAATATCTTACGATTTAGGGACATCATCGAATGAAGGCAAGGGACTTTCATTATTGCTAAAGTGGTCGAAATCGGAACTAAACAGCTTATCCTGTATAAGGCGATACTTCTCAAATTCCGATTCGGCAAACGATTTAGCAAACTCCGCCGTTACTTTTCCCGCATTACTCAATACGGCATCCCCTCCGGCTTCCAAGATGATATCAATTCGTTTTGCCCAATCCTCCATCGTCATAGGAATATGCCGCTTTGCCATTCGCTCTGCCATATCAAGTACAGCATTCACCAAACGACCCATATCGGCCAGTTCGGTCTCTTTCAAATAGTTCTTTGCTATACTTACATCAGGCTTAACGATCTTGCCATCCGGCGCTTTCTCCCATGTCGTTAAGCCCATGTGGTCTTTTTCGGCTCTCGCCCGTTCCACTATCAGTTCGGCAGCAGTATGCCCATGAACAGCATAATGCATCTTATTCTGTACTTTCTTGAAAAACAATTTTGTAGTAGGAGCATTTCGATTATAGTCGATAGCCGTAGCGTAAATATCTGTCAGCTTCTGATAGAACCGACGTTCACTCAGGCGAATTTCCCGAATTTCGGCTAAGAGATGCTCAAAATAATCTTCATCGATGAAAGCGCCATTCTCCATCCGCTTTTTATCAATGACGTAACCACGTATGGCAAATTGGCGTAGCACGTAGGTTGCCCACTGACGAAACTGTGTGGCACGCAGAGAATTAACCCTATAACCGACGGAGATAATGGCATCAAGGTTATAGAACATGGTTTGATAGCGTTTCCCATCGGAGGCAGTTGCCGAGTTTTTCTCGGTAACTGAATCTTTAACAAGCTCACCCGACAAGAAGATATTTTTCAGATGCAGCCCGACATTATCGGTGGAACAATCGAACAACTGGGCCATAGCTTTTTGCGTAGCCCAGATAGTTTCGTACTTATACATTACTTGAATTCCGCTTTCCTTTCCTTCAAGCATAAAAATCAAGAACTCTGCCGTACTGTTCCTTATTTCAAATTTCTTTGCCATATCCCCAATATTATTCCATCAACCTTGTTCTTCTTGGGTAATCTGCCTTCCCTCTATCAAATCCGGTACTGCCTCAAACGAGGGATAACCAAGATACTGTCTCGCTCCCTTCTGACTATAAAATTTGGCTGTTTTGCCTTGAAATGCTGCTGTATCTATCATAATCAACTGCAAAGATAACAGAAATCTGCGACATGGCAAAGCAATGCCTGCGATATGGCTCGATATACTTTATCCTATTGATAAGATCATATTTACCCGTATTTTATCGCCTTTTCATCTTTTTTTCGTTACTTTTGTGGGTGTTCTAACCTATAAAACAATGTATATGAGGCGAGGAATACTGCTGCTATTGTTCTGTTTTATGGCATTAGCAAGACTTTTTGCCGACACCGAAGTGAAGGGATGGGTGGTCGATGGGGCTGATAATGCCACGCTGACCGGTGTTACCGTCCGACTCCTCGACACCGATTCCACTTTTATTCAAGGCACGACAACCGATGCAAACGGGCGCTTCCTGCTGCGGATTGCCAACGAAAAGACCTATCTTCTGTCGCTTTCCTACATCGGTTATGACGCCGTTTCCGTGCAGTTGCAGGCTGCCGGCAAGCCCATCGACTTGGGAAAGCTGCAGCTTTATACCTCGGCACACAGTCTGCAGGGCGTTACGGTTACGGCAGATGCCACCATTCGGAAGGTGGACAGGCAGATAATCCTACCCACAAGCAGGCAGATAGCGGCATCGAGCAATGGCCTGAACCTGCTGGAAAACCTGCAACTGCACCGCATTCTGGTAAACCCGGTGATGAAAACGGTTACCACGGCATCGGGCGAAGCGGTGCAGTTGCGTATCAATGGCGCAGCGGCTACCCTGACGGAGGTTACCGCCCTGCAACCCAAGGATATTCTCCGGGTGGAGTATCACGACCAGCCGGGACTGCGATATGGCGGTGCGGCGGCCGTTATCGACTACATCGTGAAGCATCGGACGGCAGGCGGAGCACTGTCGCTATCGGTCGGCAACGGCATTAACTGGCTCGGATTCGGCAATTACAGCCTGTCGGGAAAGGTGTATATGGGCAGGTCTTCGCTCGCTTTGATGGCAGACTGGAGCCGACGAGACACGAAATGGCTGCGCGAAAACACCGAGACCTTCAACTTTTCGAGTGGTACCATCCGCAACAAGGAGCTGGGCGAGCCTACCAAAGTGCGCTACGATTACCTTTACCTGAACCTTATCTACACACTGACGAATACCGACAAGAACATGCTTAGCGTGGCTTGGCGTAACGATGTCAGTTCCGAGCCGAACTCTTTCGACGACCGTGAGAGCCGGATAGAGCAGGGAGCGGACGTTTATCACGTGTCGGACCGACAGCGGTCGAAGTCGTTCTCGCCCTCGCTCGACGTGTATTTCCAGCAGAAGCTGCCCCATCATCAGACGCTTTATTTCGATGTTGTGGGCACAATCATCAACAGCAGCCTCAACCGTCGCTACAGTTTCACGCCGTTGGTAGGCACCGCCCCGGCCTCCGACATTCGTTCGTCGGTGGATGGTCGAAAGTATTCTCTTATCTCGGAAGCCATCTACGAGAAGGCTTTCGGTAAGGCTTTCCTCTCGGCGGGCATAAAACATACACAGCAGTTCATGCGCAACACCTACGACGGCAGCATATATAATAAGGTGAGCATGACGTTTGCCTCGACTTATTTATACACCGAGTTCCGACAAGAAATAGGCAAATTCAATTACGATTTAGGCGTGGGCATGACGCGAACGGCTACCGGACAGGGCGGCAACCACCTCGTTAAGACTATCTTCAGTCCTACTCTGACCCTCACTTACCGGCCCGGCAGCCACCTGATGTTCAGGTATCACGGCTTCATTTCGGGCATCGCGCCAAGCCTGTCGGACCTTAGCGACGTTGCGCAAGGCATCGATAAGTACCAGATGAGGAAAGGAAATCCAAATCTGCACACCTACACCTGCTACACCAACGATGCCACCATCAGCTGGCAAAGCAAGAAGTTTACCGCCGAACTGTTCGCACGTTACCGCTATTATCACCGTCCGATTATGGCTGAAAGCTATGAGGACGGCGGCATGATAGTGCGCACCTCGGCCCATCAACGTAACTTCCACCTGCTGAATATTCGCCCTTCTTTCACGCTGAAGCCTTTTGGCGACCTGCTTACAGTGAGCCTTTCGCCTTACTTCAACCGCTACATCAGCAACGGAAACAGCTACACGCACACATATTCCAACTGGGGAATGAACGCCCAAATGCTGCTTTTATGGAAGAAGTGGTCGCTTTCAGGCAACATAAAAACCATGTATCGCAATCTGTGGGGCGAGACGCTGACCGATGGAGAGAGCGCTCACTTCATCAGTCTGGGCTATACCGCAAAGCCGTGGAGCGTTAATCTGATGGCTATCAGTCCGTTCTCGTCGAGGTATAAGCGGCGTAATGAGAATTTTTCCGCCCTCGCCCCAAGCACCCAATACTACAATTCAAGCGACTTTCCCCGCTCCATTGTCCTGACGGTCAGCCTGAATATGAACTTCGGCAAGCAGCATCGGGAGGGCCGAAAGCGCATCAGCAACTCCGACAACGACAGCGGAATCATGAAGAGTAACTAAGCATGGGCAAGACAAGAATTTACAAACCCTATAAAACTGACAATCAACAGCTTACAGAGATATAAACTGCTGTTCGGTAAAACATGCCCTTTTGTGTGGTAAAAGAGCACATATTACAACGCAAAAAGCCATGTTTTACAAACTAAAAGGGCACCTTCTCTTAAAAAGAGAAAGCGCCCTTACTTGAAACTATATAAGCTATTATCGTTCAGATAAGTATCCAACAATAATCAAATCAGTACCTGTCATCGGCTGACATAACCGCTGCAGGTGGCCGAACAAGGCGACTATAGCACTGCATTCCCGCCATGAACAGCAGTGTTACACGTGTTATAGCCGTGTTTTTTCATACAGCTTCAATCGGAATTCCTGTGTCAGTTCTTCATCGTATCAGCTTATATATTCTTTTTTTAATTGCAAAGAAGCGGTAATCAGTCCGATTATCGCTTCTTTGTTTATTACCCCTAACTAATTGCAATGTTGCAGGAGTATGCTAAAAACTAAACTCTTATTTAAAAGAGAGTAACCGTCCTGATGGACTGATTACCTTTTTACCGGCTTCGGTTTACTTCAAATCGAGCTTCTTCGAAACAATCAAAGCCTCAGCTATTACAGCTGCTACGATAGTGAAAATTCCAAATACTACCATAATCATTTTCCTTTCTTCTTTGTGCAGCACCCCTTTGGCACTGCTGTTAATAATCTTTTTACCTTTAAAATGCGGTGCAAAGGTACGTCTGTTCTGTCTGAACTCCAAGAATTTATCGATAATAATACGGAAATTCGAGCTTTTCTTGACTCAAATCAAAGGGCTTGCGATAAGTCAAAAAAAGAGGGTTTCAGGACAAGAAAATGGCTGATTACGTAGGAACTAATGAAAAGAAAGTGTAATTTTGCACCACTTTCGTTGAGAAAAACAGGAACAAATGTCCCTGCAAACCAACGAGTTAATAGAGAGTTTACAGGCGTAATGCTTGGTGAAAAAGAATGTATAGTTAAACACTTTAAAACTGAAAATGGAAAAATTAATTGCAATCAACAAACAGAATGAGAGCTCTGTAAGCATGAAAATGTCGGAGATACAGGCTGCTCGACGCGAGGTTATTGAAAAGAAGTTCAAGAAATAAATCATTTATGGAGCGGTAAGCGTGGCTGCATGCCACGCAGACGCAAAGAAAAACAGCAATCGGCATATCTCGAAATCGAGATATGCCGATTGCTGTTTATGGGCTGACTGCTGCCCTGTCGCTATTCTTGGACAAGCCATAAGGGCAGCAACTGCCAAGAGTTTCGACAGCCTTACTTCTGTCCTTGCAGAAATCTGTCGGCCTCGATAGCGGCCATTGCGCCTGTTCCAGCAGCCACAACGCCCTGACGATAGGTAGGGTCGGCTACGTCGCCGGCCGCAAACACGCCCTCCACCGAGGTAGCTGTGCTCTTCGGTAGGGTAACGATAAAGCCGTGGTCGTCGAGCTCCAGCTGTCCTTTAAACAGTCCCGTGTTGGGAGTATGGCCGATGGCAAGGAAGAAACCGTCGATGTCGATGTCGAATTTTTCCTCGTTTTCCTCTCCCTTGAAGCGTACCAAATGCGCACCCTGAATGCCATCCTCACCAAACAAACCGAGGGTATTCGTATTGTAAAGTATCTCGATGTTCTCCTGATTTTCCACACGCTTACGCATAATCTCGGCTGCACGCAGGTAAGGTTTGCGAACTATCATATACACTTTCTTAGCTAAACCCGAAAGATACATAGCTTCTTCGCAGGCTGTATCACCTCCGCCTACTACGGCTACGGTGCGTTTACGATAGAAGAAACCGTCGCATGTAGCACAAGCCGATACTCCCTGACCACGATATTTCTCCTCATCAGGCAAACCAAGATACTTGGCACTGGCACCGGTTGCCACGATAATCGTCTCGGCTTCTATCTCATTACCACGCTCATCCTTCACAAAGAAGGGGCGTTTCGACAGGTTTACCTCTGTAATCGAGCCATCCCGAACGTCGGCACCATAGGTCTTTGCCTGCTGTTTCATCTCTTCCATCAGTTGGTTGGCGTCTATTCCCTCGTGAAAACCGGGGAAATTCTCGATGATTGTCGTTGTTGTAAGTTGGCCACCGGGCTGCAAACCGCTGTAAAGCACCGGCTGATGATTTGCACGACCGGCATAAATTGCAGCTGTATAACCTGCAGGACCGCTGCCAATAATAAGTGTTTTTACCTTTTCCATATCGTTTTTAATTTTTATTCCTATATTGATTACTTTCGTTATCTGCCCATTATTACAATGCTGGCTATAACAGTTTTGCAATAAGTATGCCAACTATATCGTGTGCAAAGATATATAAAAATATTTATATCGAGAAAGATTTTGGTAATTAATCATACAAAAACTTGGGAACAATAATGTACTTATACAATAAAAAAGCCTCTGCAACAAAATATTGCAGAGGCTTAATCATGAATCTATTCTTTTGCTTTTATATATAATCCTTTCTCAACTAATATATCAAAGCTACTTCACCAGCTTAAAAATCTTACAACCATGAGAAGGAACCGAAGCCTCAAGCTTATCGGTTATCTTCTCGTCCGGTTGCTGATCCCACAGTTCCTGTGCGGTATAAGTACCGGCTGCACCTATCTTGGTAAGGTCGATTGAACGACTATCTGCGGCACCACCGCGGTTGAACAAACCAATAACCCATGTACCATCCTTCATCTGTCCATACCAAATCTCACCATCTGTGTTCCATAAGTCGCGCTGTAAAGGCTGCCCAACGAAGCCATCTTTCTGCAAGGCAAGTATCTTATCATTAGTAAAGAACTGTGCATCGTGCTCATTAGGATAATCCGTTACTGCAACAGGACCACCTGCCATCAATGGCAGAGATACTACAGAACGCTTCTCATCATCATTAGCATAGCTCGCAATACGGATAAAATCGCCATCAGGACGTATCTTCTTACGACCGGTAATCTTAGACCAATTAATGAAACCATCGAATGCATTCTCTGAATTTGGCCATCCTCCACGAAGTGAACCACGATTGTTTTCTGAGAAACGATACCAAGAACCTTCCAAACAATCGGCATCAATACGAATCATATTGCCGGCAACTTTCTCGATAATGGCATTGTTTTTCAGGTGCGGCATTACCAAAGAGACGTAAACACCATACTCTTTGGCATACTTGGCTATCCACTGCAGGCCCTTTACATAGCGCTCGCGGCCATAGCCTTTGTCGATGATGTCGGTGTAATTCATGCCGTCTTCGTACCAAGAAAGGAAGTCCATGCGAATGAAATGCACGTCTAAGTCCTCTGCATAGTGGCGGAAAAATTCCTTGAAGTGCTGCTCTGCGCCCGGATGATCGGTCAAACACCAACCGAATTGGTCGTTCTGGTTGGGGTGAAGGACGTCCTTATCTTTCGCCGGATCATAGCGAAGGCTACCGATTGTTACGCCTCCGGGCTGAATATCTGTGGTTCCCGGAACGATTGCATCAGGGTTATTGTAGTGCAACCAGAACGGACTGTCGTACACACCAAGCTTCAATCCTTTTGCTTTTAGCTTGGTTACAACATCCTGTAGCTCAACTTCGGGAGAGCTTTCGTTGTACATTGTCCGACTATAACGGGTCATATAGCCATTGTCTCCCGACATGGAAGCGAAGCCATCGGTTACCAACATGTCGTAGCCATGTGCCTTCAGGGTGCTGGAAACATAGTCGATAGCATTATCCCAGTCGGTCATCGTGAAGATGTTTGGCTTCAAACCGGCTTTCTCTTGGGCACGTAAGTTGCCATAAACACTCCAATAGAGCGGCGCATAATCCATGCCTTCCGCCTCCGCAAGGGGCGTTAAACCAATCGTGGGATCGGTCTTATCGACGCTCAAATCGCTCGTTACGTCCCACTCATTGCTATTGCAGCCGGTGAGCATTGCTGCCATTGCCATACCTGCAAAAAATATCTTTTTCATATTATCTATCTATAGTTTAATAGGGATTGGAACTATCCGGGCAGGCTATCGGAGGAAAGCCACCCGGCCGGTTCTTTTCATTCCTGTATTTATCTGTCGTTATGCACCTAAGTATTCGAACTTAACGGTTTTGTTAGAGAAGTTCAAAGTAATCTTATACTTGCCCGCAGTCTTGACAGACCACTGGTTATCTGCTTTCATAACAGCATCATCGTTCTCACCAACAACCATCTTGCTGCCTGCCAGTCCGGCTGTAGTAACCTCGGTATTGGCAGCCGGAGCATAAATCATCGGGCCTGCAAAACCCTGAGTCTTTGAATACATAAACTTGACATTACCTGCTTTCAGCTCACCTTCCCATGTATAAGTAAGTGGAGAAGAGGTTGCCTTTGTAAAGGCAGTACCCTTTGCATCCCAGCCCGAAGGGGTAGCATTGCCCATCATAGCTGCTTTATAGGTAGCCAAACTACCCTCTGCTGTACCTACATACTGAGCCGAAATCTTATGATTTTTCATGTCGATGGTGAGGACATAGTTACCCGCCTTGGTTACCTTAAACTTATTATCGGTAGATTTACCATTACCTGCAACTACTTCATCGCTGGCAACACCACTCGCAGAAATGGCTACATCGGCTGCGCTTGCATAGAAGAAGTCCTTAGATTCGTCAAAGCCTCCGGTATTGGTCGTCATGAACTTCAAATCACCTTCTTTCAGTTCGCCGGCATAAATGAACTTATCATCGCCTGCTTTATCGAATGCTACCCCCTTGCCAATAATCCATGTACCTACGGCATCGCCAATAGCATACAGGGTTTCTGTCTCCCATACGCTCTTAGGAGGGTCGGCTGTGAACGACTTAACGGTAACTTCTCCTGTTGAAAGGTTGAAGTCGATACTATAATTACCGGCTGCCGTAACCTTCCATTTGTTGTCGTCGCCACCCGGATAGTTCGCCATTCCCTGCTTAACAGGATTCATTCCGTTAATCTCGACATCAGCTTCAGTCGAGTGAATAAAGCTACCATTCCAGTCGGTCGTACCATCCGGCACTAATTTGAAGGTGCCTTCCTTTAGGTGTCCGGTGTAGTTGAAAACCAAAGGATTGTCGGTTACCTTTTTCAAAGCAAATGGTTTATCCGGAGTCCAGCCTACTTCATCGCCAACCATACCTAATGCAGTCGTTACGATTGGCTCAAATGGCTTAGCCGGTTCTGCTCCTTCGTACTTGGCTGTAAAGGTAAAATTACGAAGATCTATAGTAAGTGTATATACACCGGTTTTGGTAACATTCCATTTATTATCGTTTCCGCCCTTACGAATCTCGAACTTATCGCTGGCAGCACCATTCTCATTAATCTCTGTTCCTGAAGCCGGAGCATAGATAAAGGTAGCACCCCAATCGCCTTTCGCAGTAGGAAACTTCAGCTCGCCCATACTCAGTTTACCCGTATAAGTAAAGATAAACTTATCGTCGGCATTCTTTGTCATTGGTGTAGGGTTACTAATATCCCATCCTGCCGGTGTAGCATTACCCACCATATATAGATTGTTAAGTATCAAAGGGAGATCCTCATCAATCATTACAATATCCTTATCATCGTTACATGATTGGAATACCATTGGCACAGTCAGTGCCAATAGAGCGTATATTCCATATTTAAATAGTTTTTTCATTTTCTTTAATCAGTTTAGTTCGGGTAATAATTACTCATATCCGGGATTCTGCTTTAGGTTGTTTGTGCTCAAGATGTCCGTGTGGAATGGGAAGATCTCGCAATGCTTGTCTGCGTCAGCCTCCTTATCCCACCATGCATCACCAAACTTATCGAAGCGAATCAGGTCGATTCGGCGCCGACTTTCAGCAAAGAATTCACGTCCCCACTCTGCAAGCATCTCCTTCATATCAAGAGTTGCCTTACCTTCCGGAGCATAAAGGTTTGCGTTTAGATTGGCAGATGGGTAGTTACGCTTACGAACTGTGTTCAACAGCTTGGCTGCACCGGCTGTATCGCCGGCGCGTAGCTTGCATTCAGCAAGGCTATAAATAATCTCCGGAAGACGAATTTCTACATAATCTGCTTCCAACTGGCCTTCATCATTATCAGAATAAAGCGGATATTTAGCAAACATATAACCAGAATTATCATCACCATCCTCTAAACGGCTCTCATGTTTCTGCAGCCATTTACTACCATCTGTGCCGCCGAACTTACCAACAGCATCGCGCAAATCGAGAACATATTTGTTATTGTGATCCTTCAAGTAGGTAGAATCACCATCAGCAGGCTTATACTTAATCTTACCGAAGATGAACATACCTCTACGACGACTGTTACCAAGATTCGTATAAAATTGTAAACGATAGTCGCCCGCATACTTCTTATACTGCGCGATTGGCATACCCAGCTCGTAGGTATAAGGCACTCCGTCAGGAGCGATTGATGGAGAAGCAGAATACTTTATGTTATGAGAGCCCTGTGTACTCTTTGTATCGTTCAGCCAATCGTTGGCCTTTGACGGAACCGACCACCAGTACATATCACCAGTATAATGCCAATGAGAGTGTGCTTTGGTACCCGGGAATGCGAAAATAACTTCGTCCGATTTGTCATTATCCCAGTCGAAAGCCTCATCCCAACGGTCGGCAACCTTGTAAGAGCCGTATGTTCCATCAAGGATTCCTTGTGCGTAGGTGGCACAATCGGTAAAATGATCTTCCCCGATATACACCTTTGCATTCAAATATAAGCGCACCAACAGCGCAGCAGCACCGGCTTGTGTCCACTGACCTTGGTTATCGCCATTACCACCCATGGTAGTTTTCTTGGTCAGTTCTGGGATAGCCTCCTTTAATTCCGTCTCAATAAACTTGAACAGCTCTGTAGGAGTAACCTGTTCTGTCTTATTTTTGCTCTTATCATAGTAGCTTATAATCAAAGGAACATTACGGAATTCATCCAAAAGGCGTAGATAAAAATATGCACGTAACACACGATTCTGCGCTTTCAGATTATTAAATTCAGCCTCAGAGAAGCCAAACTTAGTGGCAGACAACTTATCCAAGTCCTCAATCACCATGTTTGCCTGATTAATTCCTTGATACATACCATTGAATTCACTCTGAGCTTCACCATTTGTTACTAACCATTTGTGGCGATGCAGGCGTGCCCAACGACCGCCATCGTCCCACCAATCCTCACGAGTAGGGGTTATTAACTGGTCGGCAGTTTCCTCATTCAGTACCATTCTGCCCTGAACACTCCAGAAACCATGCTCGAAAGGGCGAGAAACTGCGCGGATAACATCCGATTTAGTATTATAATAGTTCTCTGATGAAACCTGATCGTACAAGGTCTCGTCAAGATCTGTACAACTATAAATTGTCATCAATGCTGCCGGAACCATTAGGAAGGCAGCTATCTTAAACTTCATTTTCATTGTTTTTTTATTATATGGTATTTGTAGTATTTATCTACTGTTAGAAATCAACCTGTACACCAAGCAGGAACTGGCGCGTAGAAGGATAGTAAGAACGTGAGCCTGTTGCACCCGGATTCAAGCCATTCACCTGATAAGTAGATGGATCTATTCCGGAGAACTTGGTAATTGTGAATAGGTTACCTGCTGTCGCATATAGGCGAAGGGTCTCAATGTACTTTGACTTAAAGTTCCATGTGTAGCCTACATTTACCGAAGATAGCTTCAGATAATCGCCCGGCTCCAAGAAATAGTCGGAAACAATTGGGTTCTGAGAAATTACTTCATTCTTACTATATGCCTTATCCATTACGTTTCCTTGAAAGTTCTTTGTGCCATAGTAGAAGTCGTGGATGTTGAAGATATCAAATCCAAGTGCTGTCTGGAAGAACAAAGAAGCGTCGAAGTTCTTATAACGGAAGGTGTGGGTCATAGATCCGGTGAACTTAGGCATACCGTTGCCCACATACTGGCGGTCGTCGTCGGTAGCGTTGTCGGCCAATACTTTGTCACCATCCTTATTATATACTATCCAACGGCCCTGTGGATCGACACCGGCATACTTCAACATGTAGAAGTTACCAATGCGCTTGCCCTTCTCAATACGTTGCAATGTATGGAAAGGATATGGGTCTTCCGGAGAAACAACATCGTAATAGTCCTGACCAACATAGTTCGCATTAGAGAAACTCAGGAACTTATTGCTCATCGTAGCGCCGATAACGTTCAGTGTATAAGTAAAGTCCTTGGTCTTAACGGCGTTCCAAGTAATGTCGAACTCGAAGCCGGAGTTGCGCATAGAACCTACATTTACGAAAGTGGTAGTGAACAAATTCTGTGTACTTGGCACGTTATAGTCGCCAAGAAGATCCTGCTGCTTACGGTTGAAGTAGTTGAAAGAGCCATAAAGATTACCATCGAACAATGCCCAATCAAGACCAATGTTCCAGTTCTTACCCTTTTCCCACTTCAAGTCGGGGTTGGTATTCTTACCCGGGCCCCATACCTGATAGAACTTACCATTATATAAATAATAACCGAAGCCCTGCATTGTGTTTAAAGACTTGTAGCTATCGAAGTTCTGGTTACCGGTAACGCCATAGTCGGCACGTAGCTTCAAATCGGTTAGCCATGACTTTGTACCGGCCATCCAAGCCTCATCAGAGATACGCCAACCTACGGATACAGCCGGGAAGTTACCCCATTTGTGGTTCTTACCGAACTTAGAAGAGCCTTCATGGCGCAGAGATGCAGTGAACATATAGCGTCCTTTCCAGTCGTAACTTACACGACCAAAGAAAGCAATCAGCTTCGCATCGTTCATATAAGAGCCTAATCCCTTATGTCCTTCCTCATCTGCCCAATCGCCGGTACCGAGGTTATTGTCTTCCAAAGCATCGTTCGGGAAGTCCTTGTTTTCGGCATTCAACCCTGAATACTTATCGTATTGGTAAGAATAACCTACCATTGCCTTCACGTTATGGTCGCCAAATGAGTTGCTATAGTTCGTAATCCACTCCAAAGAATGCAGTGAAGACTTAGTGTATTTCTGCGAAGCCTCACCCGCATAACCGGCATTTATTTCCAGAGTGCTGGTTGATGGACGGAAGAAGTGGTCGTAATTGTCGTACTGGTGGTCGGCAAAGGTAAGCTGAGTGGTCAATACTTGCTTACCCGGATTCTTCAAAAGCAATGGGAAGATATTCAGTTTAACAGTTCCATCCCAGTCTAAAAGCTTGGTGGTACCGGTATTCTTGTCCAGCTTAAGCAGCTCTACAGGGTTATAACCAGCCACTTGTCCTTTGAAGTTATAGTAACGGGCAGGATTCTGCGGATCCATGATAGGAGTAGTAGGGTTAGCCTCGATAGCATTGCGGAACACATCCCAAGATGCGTTTTTGCGGTAAGCGATACGAGGAGCCACGTTCAATCCGAAGGTAATCAGACCGCTGTTGGTGGTATGATTGATAGAAACGCGAGCGCCATATTCCTCGCGTGATGAGTATTTATCTATACCATTCGCCTTGCCGTAATCGACAGAAGCACGGTAGTTAGACTTAGCGTTGCCACCACTCAAGGTCAAAGTATGCTTTGTACGGACACCTACACGGCTCACTTCGTCCAACCAATCGGTAGAACCACCTAAGTCGTAGCCCTGACCTGTAGCCAAACGGTTGGCACGATACTCATCGGCAGAAAGCATATCGAGTTCTTTCTTGATAACGTCGAACGACAAAGTACCATTATAAGTGGTGTGGAGAGCACCGTCGCGAGCACCCTTCTTCGTAGTAACAAGGATAACGCCGTTAGAGCCTCGTGTACCATAAATAGCCGAAGCGGCACCATCTTTCAACACATCATAGCTCTCAATATCGTTGGGATTGATGTTTGTGAGGTTGCCACCGGGCACACCATCGATGACAATCAGTGGCCCCAAGCCTGCTGCACGTGATGATACGCCACGAATCTGAATGCTGGATTCCTTGTTAGGGTCGCCTGCTCCGGTGTTGGTAATGCTCACACCGGCCACCTTTCCCTGGATCATCATAGATGGATCGACACTGGCCACCTGTGTAAAGTTCTTCGAAGATACGTGCGAGATGGCAGAGGTAAGCTCCTTCTTATCCATCGTACCGTAACCTACAACTACGACTTCGTCCAGATTGGCAGCATCTTCTGCCAAGGTGAAGTCCACCGAACTTTTACCAGCCAGCGAAACAGACTGTGTCTTATAACCTATATAAGATACAGATAGTGTAGCATTAGCTTTAGCAACTTTCAGTTCATAGTTACCATCAATGTCAGTAGTTGTTCCATTGGTAGTTCCTAATTCCCTGACTGTGGCTCCGATAATAGGGTCGCCGTTCTTTTCTTTTACGGTTCCCTTGATTACCACGCTCTGAGCCATTACAGTCAAAGTAGAAAACAAGGACAGTGCAGTCGTTGCAACAATCCTTTGCTTAAATCCGAAATTTTTCTGCAAGAGATTCATAAATATTTATTGGTTTGTTAGTATTTTATCTGGCCATTAATTTCTAATGTTCGCGAATTGATTTATATCATTTTTAAGAAATGATAACGCAAAGATAATAATAATGACAACATTTATTTCTGCTTGGTACTTAAAATATAGTGCCTTTCATTTACAATAAGACTGATTATCAGATATTTGTGTTTTTTTACAGCACCCAAAAAGTAGTGCATTATTAGTTTTCATGCGCCACTTTTCCTATGTTTGCCACCTTCTTTTCGAGCTCGTCGCGGTTTCCTTTCGCCTTGTTTCTGATACGGGTTCGATAGTTATAGATGGTCGTTGTGGAATAACGTAGGAACTGCGCTATCTTCACACTGTCGGTAATGCCCAGTCGGATAAGCGCAAAGATACGAAGTTCCGTATTCATCTTCTGCCCCGGCTTCACCTGAATAGCCTCTCCTTCTTGCAGGAGATTATTAAAATCGGGAACAAACGTGGGGAACAGCCCTAAGAAAGTATCATCGAAGTTAGAATAGAATTCCGACAATTCCTCCTCCAACTCTTTCGTAGAAGACTTCAAGGCTTCCTTCAATTCCTGCTTTGTTCCATAGTCGGCCACTTTTCTTACATGACGGCGGAACTGGTCTAATTTCTCCAAATAAGAAGAACATTGGTCCATGTATCGGCCAATGTAGATTTCTTTCAGGATAGAGCTCTCCTCGATCTGTGCCGACTGCTCCTTCAGTTCTTCGGCCGCATTCTTCAGCCGGACATTGGCTATCTTCAACTGACCATTGGCATCCGACAGCTCTTTCTGCATTTTACGTGTAGCATTACGCTGCCGTTGCATCCTGCGAAAGGCGAAGAACAACAATAGTGCCAACAGACTGATAGCCACCAAACCCGCCACCAACAGGTATTGCTGCTGGCGCTGCTTGGCCAGATAAGCCTGATTAATAACCGGAAAAGCCTCCAGAATTTCGAAAATTCGAAGGCGTGCATTGCACAGTTTTGCATCTTCCATACAAATAGACAGATAGCGGTAAGCGGTATTGATGTCGCCCTGTTTATACAGCATAATGGCAACCTTACGCAACGAAATATACTCACGGGTACTGCTAAGCATGTCATAAGTAGCCGATTGCACATAAGCATCGAAAGCCTGATGATACTTCTCGGCTGCATAATATGCCTCGCCCAATGTATAATAATAGGCTGCATTGAAACGAAGGTCGGTGCTTGGCTTAACCGGAATAAGGCAGTCGATGGCAGCCTGATTCTCATTCAAAGTAATGTACTTATCAGCCAGCATCATGTTGTACAAGCCACTGTTCTTCGGATAACACGATAGAACAGAATCGCGATAAACATCGGTCAGCGTCTTATATCTTTCCCTTTCTTCAGGCGAAACGGCATAGTCGGTCATATAACCGAAGAGTGTTCTGCAAAGATGGTAGTACAATGCTCGAAACTGTTCCTTACGGGCTTCCTGCCTGATTGGTTGTAAAACATCGTATGCTTCCTTAAACATACCTGCCGTCATGAGCGATTCTATACGATGAAAGGTACCATATATAACATGCTCCTTGTCTCCTGCCTCTTCAGAAGCCTTTACCATCTCGGCAGCATAATATAGGGCTTGATCGGTATTATAGGCTGAATACTCATGCCACAATGCCTCCGAAATGCGGATTTCTTCTGAGAGATTGCGCTTCCCAACCGCTGTTTGCAACTCATGTTTCAGCCTATTGATAGTATTCTCCTTGCCTTTGGCCAATATGTCTCTTTGCTCGATAGCGTTATCGAGCTTCTTCAACAGTATGTCTGTATTATCTCCACTTGCCTGTAGGGAAATAGAGATGAATGCCAAAAAGAAAAGTATCAATTTATTCATCTTGTTGCTTTTGCCATTAGTCTATAGCCATTTTTAGGTGAAAAGAGCCTCCCCTGAAAGGGAGATTTGTCTATAGCAGACTTTATTATAATTTGCAAATATAACGAAAAACATAGAATTAGCAGGATATACAATTATATTTTAACATACGCCCTTCCGTAATGCACGGTTTTATCCCACCCTCCTCTTATTCTGAAACTCTCTATTCTCCCACCCTTCCCTCCATCATCTTAAAACAGTATATCAGACTGCAGAAGGTGTATTTTTAAGCCGTTTCATCGAAAAAAAAGCCGATTTCTGATTTTCCGGATAGCTCTTTCCGACAGCCGGGCCAGAACTTTCAATGTAAATATTATTCACAATTGCCACCCTATTCGGCGTTCTTTTCCCTGCCAAACATGCCGGATTACCTACCTAAATATGCCCTTTTACTGAGAAAACAGGCCTCTTTTCATACTGAAAAAGGCACAGATAACAACGTGCTGATTATCAGATGGAAAGGAGAGGAAATATAAGTGTGATGCCATAATTCCATGTAAAGATATTTCGGAAGATAAAAAGAGGGATACAAAAAAAGAGGATGATAAACCTCGCGGTCGTCATCCTCACTAAAAATATGATCTAAAAAACTAAAGAACCGGCTCCCGCTGGAGCTATAGTTATTTTATAAAATTTACCACATCTATTGCTTTATCTCCTGCAGTTCCACAAACTCGCCCTTCTTGCGGCGCTCCTCTATCAGTTGGTTGAGCTTTGCCTTTCGGTTAGGCGCAATCCACTTACGGGCAAAAATGTTCGGAATGGCTACGCCAAGGGCTATACAGATGAAGGTAAGTGTACCGTTAATGGCATTTTTCATTCCTATTTCCACACCGCTGGCCATAGTCTCCATTTCGATAAAACCATAAAGCGCGCGGTAAAGCAGCACGCCCGGAACAATAGGGATGACTGCCGGAATGGTGAGCACCTGATGGGGAGTGTGGAAGATATGCACCATCTTGATGTTGATAATCGAGATAAGTGCCGAGCCTACCAGCGAGCCTACCACCAGCCCCATGCCAAGACCTACGTTTCCGGTGGTCGGCCCGAGGTTTACAAAGTTGCGTGAGCATACCACGATAATGGCGCCTATGGCTATCCACCACTGGTATTTATAACGGATATTGTAAATCGTAGCGAAGCCCATGCCCGATATGGCTGCTGCCAAAGCATATTCCCAAAAGTCGTGATGCGGCACAATAGACAGGTCTTTCACGAAGTTATCGATGTGCATACACTTGATAGCCAGCAGAATACCAAACGCCATGGCAACCATGGTAAGGATGGTATTGATAGACCTCACCAAGCCATTCTCCAAGTTATTATCTATCAGGTCATTCACAGAGTTAATCAATGGCACGCCCGGAACAATCCATAGTCCGCAGGCCAGCATGGCATGTTGCGGGGTTTCGCTATGCAACAGCGATGCCAATGCCGAGGGAAGGGCATTCTGAATGACCGGAGCCGACAGGTAAGAGCTGAGCCAAGCCAGAATAGTTGAGATAAACGCGCCCACGGCAACATTGAAATATACGTTCGAACCGCTTTTATCCAAGAACATTTTCAGGCGGAAACCGAGTATGGCGGCAATAGAAGCATACCAGAAACACGTCCAGTCGCAGCCGAACTGCACACAGAAGCCTCCACAGGCAAAACCCGACCCAATGGCAATCTGCCAAGGTGTGTAGTATCGTTTGCCATGCGCTATCTCCTCAAGTTCCTGCTCGTATTGCTCCAGTGTGTAGTCCTGAGCCAGTGCTTTCCATGTCAGTTTCGAGATACCTTCTATTACCAACATATCGATCTTGTGTTTGTTGCAACGTTGCATCTTCGAGAAGCTATGAGTTTCGTCGGAAACATTCACCTGAAGAATGTTATAGCGAATGTCCATGTGCAGGTTTTCGGGGGCAAAGCCCAGATAGGCTGCGGCACGTTCCATGTTTCTGCGTGCCCTGCTGGTATCGGCTGCGCTCTCCATCAATAGTTCACCTGTGCGCACAAGCAGGTCGAGCTTTTTGCGCAGGACTTCTATTTCTGCGGCATTATTCGTGTTATTCATAAAGCTTTGAAAAAAGATAATTTTGAAATTTCCGTGCAAAGTTACAATTTTCTGTTCGATTAATAAAGCTCCGACGGAAGTTTTGAGGAAGGAAGTTAAAGGCACTCCTGACAACAAACTCATACAAGAAATTTGGACATTTACAGTTTTTCTGCTATCTTTGCAACAGTATTCATATAAATAAGGTGTAGCTTATGAAACAATTCTTCAGTAATGTTCTTTCAACCGTTGTCGGAATCTTTATCGCAGGAGCCATTTTCTGCTTTTTCTTTTTTGCGGGTATCACGGTTATAGCCCTTTCTTCGGCATCATCATCCCCCATTAAGGAAAATTCCGTGCTGGCCATTAACCTGACCGGGCTGATGCAGGAACATGCCAACGAGGCCGGACTTCCCGAACAGCTATTGGGTGTTATCGGTACAGAGATGGGACTCGACCGGTTTAGGAAGGGTGTGGAGCGTGCAAAGAACAATCCCGACATCAAAGGTATTTACTTGGAGATGGGCGCATTTGCCGCCGATTCGTATGCTACACTGCAGGAAGCGCGGCAGGCTTTGCTGGACTTTAAGAAGAGTGGGAAGTGGGTTATAGCCTATGGCGACAGCTATACGCAAGGCAGTTACTATCTGGCTTCGGCTGCCAACAAGGTATATCTGAATCCGCAAGGTATGATAGACTGGCATGGTTTGGCCTCACAGCCATACTTTGTGAAGGATGTATTGGCCAAGTTCGGCGTAAAAATACAGATAGCCAAGGTGGGAAAATACAAGAGTGCCACGGAGATGTTTACCGAAAGCAGGATGAGTGATGCCAACAGAGAGCAGACACAGGCCTATCTAAATGCCATCTGGAGCAATGTAACCAAGGAGGTCGGGGCCAGTCGCGGGCTGTCCGTTGCACAGCTGAACGAGTATGCCGACAGCGCTGTTACCCTGTCCGACCCGAAAGAATACCGACAGAAGAAGCTCGTAGATGGCCTGCTTTACACCGATCAGGTGAAGGGGGTTATCAAGAAAATGCTGGCGATTGCCGACGATAAGGAAATTCCGCAGGCGACACTGGCCGATGTTATCGATGCCACCGACGGCGACGAACAGCTCGATGGCGACGAGGTAGCCGTATATTATGCCTACGGAAACATCATAGATGGGGCTGCGGGAAACCCCATGACACAGGATAACGTAATCGACGCACAGGTGGTTTGCAAGGATTTGGAGGCTCTTGCCAAGGACGATGACGTGAAGGCAGTCGTGCTGAGAATAAACTCGGGCGGAGGCTCTGCCTATGCTTCCGAGCAGATATGGCATCAGGTAATGGAGCTGAAGAAGAAGAAACCCGTAGTGGTAAGCATGGGAGGACTGGCTGCTTCGGGTGCCTATTACTCGTCGGCACCGGCCAACTGGATTGTAGCCGACCCCAATACGCTGACAGGTTCTATAGGTATCTTCGGCATGTTCCCCGATGCCAGCGGCCTGCTCACCGAGAAACTGGGCGTGAAGTTCGACGAAGTAAAAACGAACAAGCACAGTGCTTTCGGCACAATGGCACGCCCTTTCAATGCCGATGAGATGCACCTGCTGGAGCAATACGTTAATCGGGGCTATGCCCTCTTCTGCCATCGGGTGGCCGAAGGCAGGCGCATGACCGAGGAGCAGGTCGAGAAAATTGCGCAGGGGCATGTCTTTGCCGGGCAGGATGCCATCAGAACCGGCCTCATCGACCAGCTCGGAAACCTGAAAGATGCCATTGCCAAAGCAGCCCAACTGGCTAAGATAAAGGATTATTATACACAGGATTACCCCAGTCCTACACCATGGTTGGAGCGTATTCTCGGCACCGATTATGTAGATAACTATCTTGATCAGAAGGCAAAAAACGAGATGGGAGCACTCTATGAGCCTTACTCGCTCCTGAGAAACATCAACAACAGCAGTGCCATTCAGGCACGGCTGCCATACGAACCTAACATCCACTAAGCATGGAAGGCGATTACATAAAGATAAACAAATGGTTGCTGCCCCTCAGTTGGCTCTATGGCTTGGGGGTAGGCTTCAGGAACTATCTCTTCGACTCGAATGTGTTGAAGAGCAGGGAGTTCTCCATTCCTGTCATCTCGGTGGGCAATATCACCGTAGGGGGCGCCGGAAAGACACCGCATGTGGAGTATCTCATCCAGCTATTGAAGAACGAAGCACAGGTAGCCGTACTCTCCCGCGGCTACAAAAGGAAGAGCAAAGGATATGTATTGGCCGACGATAACACCGTGATGAGGGACATCGGCGACGAGCCTTACCAAATGAAACTGAAGTTCAGGGACGTTCATGTGGCAGTCGATAAGAAGCGTGTCGAGGGCATCGAGCGGTTGATGGCCGACGAGGCTACGAAAGACACGGATGTTATCCTGCTCGACGATGCCTATCAGCACAGGTATGTAAAGCCGGGAATAAACATTCTTTTAGTGGATTATCATAAGCTCATTATCTACGACAAGCTGTTGCCTGCGGGCCAATTACGCGAGCCAGAGCACCAGAAGCGCAGAGCCAACATCATTATCATCACGAAGTGCCCGAAGGATTTAAACCCTATCGATTATCGTGTGTTGCAGAAAGCAATGGATTTAAAAGCTTTCCAACAGATTTATTTCACTACTTTGTCATACTGTAATCTGGAGCCTATCTTCAAGGACAGCGAGCCTGTTCCACTCGATACGCTGCGCAACGAGAACATTCTCCTGCTCACGGGCATCGCCTCGCCTGAACATCTGCAGGAGGATATCAAGGAATACACACGTGGGGCAGAGCCCGAAATGCTCACTTTCCCCGATCATCATAACTTTAATTCGAGGGATGTGGAAGCCATCAACGAGCGGTTTGCACGGATGGAGGCACCCAAACGTATCGTTACAACAGAGAAGGATAAGACACGACTGCTCGACCTAAACGGGCTTTCAGAAGAAGTTAAACAGAATATTTATGCCCTCCCCATCAAGGTAGAGTTCATGCTGAATGGGGCGGATACATTTAATAAAAAAATACGATCATATGTACACAAAAATTCAAGAAACAGCATCTTGGCTAAAAGAAAGAATGTCAGCAAGTCCAAAGACGGCAATCATTCTGGGAACAGGTCTGGGACAATTAGCTTCAGAAATAACCGATAGCTACACGTTTTCATACAAGGACATCCCGAATTTCCCTGTATCGACAGTGGAGGGACATGCGGGCAAGCTCATCTTCGGTAAGCTGGGCGGTAAGGATATCATGGCCATGGAAGGTCGCTTCCACTACTATGAGGGGTATAACATGAAGGAGGTTACCTTCCCTATCCGTGTAATGTATGAGTTAGGTATCAAGACATTGTTCGTTTCCAATGCCTCGGGCGGTATGAGTCCGTCGTTCAAAATCGGCGACCTGATGATTATTACCGACCACATCAACTTCTTCCCGGAGCATCCTTTGCATGGCCCAAACTTCCCGACAGGTCCTCGTTTTCCCGACATGCACGAGGCTTACGACCACAAGCTGGTGGAACTTGCCGACAAGATTGCCGATGAAAAGGACATAAAAGTGCAACATGGCACCTACGTAGGCGTACAGGGACCTACCTTCGAGACCCCCGCCGAATACCGTATGTATGCCAAGCTCGGAGGCGATGCCGTAGGCATGAGTACTGTTCCGGAGGTTATCGTGGCGCGCCACAGCGGCATCAAGGTGTTTGGTATCAGCGTGATTACCGACTTAGGAGGCTTCGATGTACCTGTAGAGGTGAGCCACGAGGAGGTACAGGAGGCTGCCAATGCTGCCCAGCCACGCATGACCGAAATCTTTCGCGAGATGATTAAGCGCTCATAAACACTGCCGGAGAATGGAAATAAAAGAATTAGGCGAATTCGGATTAATCGACCGTTTCACCAAGGACATTAAGCTACAAAACCCCTCTACCCACCATGCTCTGCGCGACGATGCGGCCGTTCTCTGCCACGAGGGCAAGGAAACACTCGTTACCACGCAGATGTTTATGGAGGGAATACAGTTCGACCTTACTTACATCGACCTTGAACACCTTGCCTATAAGTCGGCCATGGCGACGATGAGCAATATCTTTGCCATGAACGGCAAGCCCACACAACTGCTGTGTACCATCGCTTTGGGCAAGCGTTTCACCGTGGCCGACCTCGACAGTTTCTATCAGGGACTGCGGAGAGCCTGCGGGAAATGGGGCGTAGATATTGTAGGAGGCGACACGACTTCGTCTTATACCGGACTGGCCATTACCCTTACTTGCATCGGTGAAGCCGACAAGGAGGCTGTGGTAAAACGGTCGGGAGCCAATGAAACCGACCTGATTTGCGTAACGGGAGACCTTGGCTCGGCCTACATGGGACTGCAGATTCTGGAACGGGAAAAGAGTGTTTACTACCAACAACTGCAGGAATATCAGCAAAAACTGAAGAAGGCGCAGGAGGAAAACGACAAGGGACAGTTAGAAACTTTGCGAAAGGAAAAGGAGATTTTAGATAATTTCCAGCCCGACTTTGCCGGAAAGGAATACCTCATCGACCGACAACTGAAGCCGGAAGCACGGGGCGATGTGTTGGAAACGCTCCATAAACTGGGTATTCAGCCTACGGCTATGATCGATATTGCCGACGGATTGGCCAGCGAGCTGAAGCATATCTGCCAAGAAAGCAAGTGTGGCTGCCGTATTTATGAGAAGAACATCCCCATCGATTACCAGACTGCAGCAACGTGCGAGGAGTTCAACATGAACCTTACCACGGCGGCTCTGAACGGTGGCGAGGATTATGAACTGCTCTTTACCGTACCCATCGGGGACCACGAAAAGATAGAAAACCTTGAAGGTGTGCGACAAATAGGCTACATCACCAAGGAAAATCTTGGCGCTTACCTCATTACACGCGATGGTAATGAGTTCGAGTTACAGGCACAGGGGTGGCCTTTGAAGGATTAAACGACGACAGGAAAAACAGGAAAACAAACAGGAAAACACAAACATTTCTGCTTTCCTGCCCAATAAACAGCAACAGGTCGGCACAGAAGCCCGGCCTGTTGCTGTTTGCATATTTCCCTAAGACGTTTGGAACAAATCCTTCCGCTTGTGCGGACTATCCCCTTACACCTTGTTATAGTCATTCTCTTGCACCTGTTCCAGTCACTCTTACGCCTATTATAACCACTTTCTTAAACCTGTTCCAGCCACTCTTACACCTGTTCCAGACATCCCCTTATGCCTGTTCCGGCTCTCCCTTGCACCCGTTATAGCCACTCTCTTACACCTGTTCCAGACATCCCCTTATGCCCATTCGAGCCTGTCTTACACCTTTTTATATATCGACCGACAGGAACAAACAGGCATCCTATCCACCGTAACCTTCCCTACTTTTTCTTCAGTACCCCTACCTACGAAAACATCTTCTTGCCTACAACTATATATTAAGGTGGGAAATTACTCTGAAAAAGACTGTTTGTTAATGGATATTAAAATGCTAAATATATTTAGCTATTCCCTTTCTAATTCGGAAAAAATCCTTACCTTTGCACTCGCAATTCGGCAATGAGTGCTTTACTCATTACAAACGAAGAAGCAAGGGGTGCTTTAGCTCAGGTGGTAGAGCATCGGACTGAAAATCCGTGTGTCCTTGGTTCGACTCCAAGAAGCACCACTCCTCCTTTCATCAGGGCGTCATTAAGTTTTTAACTTGTGTCGTCCTTTTTTTATGTTCCGAGCTTAAATCCTCCACGAAACGGTAATCGGGAGGGCAAGAATATTCCCTACTACAATGACAAACGAAAGATATCCACACGAAACCGAGCTGGCAAAAGACCTGCAACAGTATCTTCTTGGCAAAGGACTCATCGATGAAATCCTGCCTGAAACACAGGACATCGAGGATAAGTGGCTCTCCATAGCCGAGACTTATCTGCCCGATGGCATGCGCGAGTTTGCAAAATATCCCACCGTTTCGCTGGGCTGGATGATGTATATAGGAATGGCTATCGCCAAGTATTGGGATGAAGACTGGGGATTATACACGAAGGTGGAGAATTTATACACCTACCTACGCGACCGCATCGACTACGACCACATGGAGGATTACATACTGGAGAAAGTGCTGTTATTCCATGAAGAGAAACGAAAAGTGTGGGCCGACTTTACTGCGGAGTGTGCTGCCCGAACATATAATCGCATGCTTCACCTGAATGTTCAGCCGGGAACAAAAGAGGCTTTCCAAACTTATCTGGGGGCGCTGCACCAGCTTTACACCCTCGGCGCAGCCATAGAGCTAAAGGATTTGGGATATAAGATGGTGAAACAGGGATAAGAAAGGAGGAAGCCCCTTGCCTTTAAGCCGAGTTGTCGGCCTGCTTTGTACGCGGTAATCGGGCATCTTTTATAAAGTAATATGCCATCTTTTACAAAGTAATCTGCCACCTTTTACAAAGTAATCTGCCGCCTTTTACAGCGAAAAAGAGCACCTTTTAGAAAATAGCCGCTGCCACCCTCGAGCGAAAAGTGCCCTATAACCCAAAAGAAGCGCCTCCTCTGTCGGTCAGAGGAGGCGCTTTTTCACATCTAAACTTCAGGAAACACCTGTAGAAAAACACGAATATTCAACCACTTGCTATGCCTTTATTTACCATGTTCTACCACAAGCATCGTCCAATATTTCAAAGAGGGAACAACAAAACTTAGCTTGTTATCCTCATGGGTGAACTTCAATTCGATGGGAGCACCGTGCATATAATCGGGCGATGCCACCCAAACTTTGGTTACTTTCTCGTAGTCGAGGATGGTAAACACCTGATTATCGATCGACTTAGGCTCGGACATTGTACCCTTTAAATCCCTCCAGCTTAGGTCTGACACACCTGTGAAGTTAAGCAAATTAATCACATTGTTTCCATCATGGTTACGAGTTGAATAGGTTACAATAGCCCCTGTCTGCGGGCTCCATGCCTTAATTTGGTAATTGGGAGTGGTAAGCTCCGCGTTAAACTGCAAACCGCCATCGCGCAAATAGTTCTCATAGCCAACGAGGAAGTCGTAGTAGTTCACCATTTTGTTTTTCAGATCATCACTCATTGAGAGCGAGTTATTGGGGAAGTACTCGTTGTTCAGCATGTGTGTACCGCTCAATTCGAGGTGCGATCCGCCAAGGGCGAAGATAACGGCATCGGTAAGAAGCACGCCATGAGGATTGAATTCCTTCTGACTGTCGGGATGCTTATTATCCATATAAGCCGCAAAGACGGTAGCCATATTTTCGTTTCCGCTCTCCTGCTTGTTGGCTTTGATGATACGATAGAACTCATCGTACTGCTCTTCATTGCCCCACCATACCTCGTTGTAGGCGAACTTTACAGCTCCGGAGCCTACTATCTGATGGCGGGCATAGTTGGAAACCGAGTTCATGACAAGGTCTTTCTCCGGACGCGACTCCTTCATCGCCTTAATGAACGAGCCGATACCTTCCTCGATATTAATCCTATTGCCCTGATAATCGTAATAATCATCGCCCTGTTTGCCGAGCTGATCGATGTGGAAACCGTCGAAATCGAGGTTTTTATACACATGATAAGCCTGATAGGCCATATATTGCTGCCAGTTATAGTTGCCGGGATTTTGCAACATAATATCGCTTTTCCAATTATTTTGGCGTAATTTATGAGAGCGTTGTCCCAGTTTGAAATCGCTCTTGCTGTCGTCTGTCGGGAAGTAATCGTACCATCCCCACTTCTTATCGACACCATCTTTTTCGCCATCGTCGTAGCTTCCATAAGCCAAATTGTAGAACATACACTTGGCTCCTACATCATGAAACTTGCTGATATAATCTTTTATAACAGAGTTTTTAACCTTTCTGTTTGCTATATCCTCGTATTCATCGCCGCCACCGTAGTAAGGCACGTTGTGCTTGTACATCCAATCGTAGAACTGGACACCGTTCAAATGAAGGCGATTCATCGTGGCCACCTCCTTAGAAACCTGCTCGGGAGTTTTGCTGCCATCATAGTCTGACACGAAACCATAGCGTGGATACCTGCCCCAATCGGACGAAACATCGACACCTATCGTCCCAAGTATCGTTATTTTGTCGCCATCGATGGTATAAACCTGTGCCAGATAGCCCTTATAATCCTGATTGGGAACGGTCCAAGTCCACTCATTCCCGCTTAAAGGATAGTCATCAATGGCATCCGTTCCGTGTGAATAACGAATGCGGGCTCCGGCAGGAAGATTGCCTTCCAGCCTGAACTTTACCACCGAAGAAGGCTTATAGCTCACCTTATCGGTACTCAGTTTGATAACCGGATTCAGATTGAACGAGAAGAAAGAGCCAAGATCTGCTCTGGTTTTACCTGTCTCTTTGTCGGGCTGAACAGCAGAATTATCCACCGTCACATCGGAAGTGTCGCAGCCCATAACCAGTGTTGCAACCATAATGCAACCCAGCAATGCTTTGAAAGTTTTCATCATAATGCAAAATTAAAAAATAGATGTTTGAAAAATGCCTACACTTAGGCGTTAGGTTATGGTTGCAAATATAGAAACAAAAAAGAAGAAAAAACACCTAATATATGAAAAATATAGAAGAGAGCCGAATAATATAAATTGCAAATACTTAATAATCAGGTGATTAAAGTTTTATTCACCTTTCGTTTATATAGCATCTTCCCTACAACAAAGTAAGTTACGCCTATCCGATATTTGCCTTATTACGAGGAAATATTTCTACATTAATTCCACCCTCAAGCAATCTTTCATGCGTTTTTTCTCGCCCTGTATTATGAGAAAAGATACGCTTTCATCAAGTAATCGATATAAAAATAAGGCATCATGAGCCTGCCGGCTTTCGGTTTACCAATGCTCATGATACCAAGCATTGCCGTCTCCCGAGAAAATTAATCGGCCTGATGTACGGCCTTTTTCTTACCGCTAAAAGTAGTAAAATCGATGCGGATAACTTCTGTTCGATGAAAACTCGCATGGGCATACTTATCGCCAATGGCCTTGAACTCCGGAGATAGCTTGTCGATTAAAAGATGCAGGGCATCCATCCGCTCCTCCTCCGGAAGGTTAAGGCGCGCCTCGCCAAAGAGGATGACACTCTCATATTCCGTGGTAAAGTTACGGGGCAGGAGATGAACTTTACCGATAATCGTTAGCGAGCACTTCGGATTAAGCGCGAGCGCACGAAGTTTCCTGCCCTCGGGAGCGCAATGAATATATACGCTTTCCTTACCATTCCATACGAAATTTACGGGAATACCATAGCCGCCACCATCGGCTACCATACTTAAAACACCGTATTCGGCGGTCTTTAACAACTCCATTGCACGCTCCTCGTCCATCAAACGATCCTGACGACGAATAGTATCATTTACGTATTTCATCACTTTTATTTTTTCAACAGCAATGCCTTGCCTTCTCCCTGAGCCTTGCCACTTTGGTTTTATTCCGACGCCAGCCTGTTAAACAGGCATTGCAATAATCTGGTTACACATTATTATATTATAAGACTATTATGTCTTATCAACTTTATAAAGGTAGCTATATTTTGTCTTTTACCCTACTTCATAATACAGAAAGTGAAAAATAATCATTAATAATAAGGATGTTTTCTGTTTTTTTTACAGGCATAATCAATCTTTATGCGTACATTTGCCAAAGAAGTATAAGCTAAAGGCCTATGAACTTTAAAAGTATTCCTCGACTACTAAAGGAGAAATGGCATTCATTTGTCGCCCTTTTCAGCTACAGGCAGAAGATTTTTCTTACTGTGGCATGCGGTCTTATTGTCGGACTGATTGGTCTTTTTATGTATCTCTTGCGCATGCACACCTATATCATTGGCGATGATCCTAAGGCTTGTATCAACTGTCATATCATGTCGCCATATTATGCTACATGGTCGCATGGCGCCCATGCAAGGAACGCTACCTGCAATGATTGCCACGTACCGAACAACAATATCGTGGCTCATTATGGCTTCAAAGGGATGGATGGCATGAAACACGTGGCCTATTTCGTTACCAAAAGCGAGCGACAGGCCATTCAGGCAGAAGACGCATCGGCCGAAGTTATCATGGATAACTGCATCAGATGCCACAAACAGCTGAATACTGAATTTGTGAAAACAGGCAGAATAGACTATATGGAGGCGAAACGTGGCGAGGGAAAGGCCTGTTGGGACTGCCACCGGGATGTGGCTCATGGCAAGATGAACTCCTTATCGAGCACCCCTAACGCCGAGTTTGTAGAGCCGATGCCACCTGATCCCGTTCCCGACTGGCTGCAAAGAGCACTCGGACACGAGCCCAGATAACAAGAGGGAACACAAAGTAAGCATATAAGTAAAAACAAATAATAAAAATCTATAGTCCTATGGCAAAGCAATTAAAGAAATGGCAAGGCTGGCTTCTTTTCGGAGGAGCAATGGTTGCTGTATTTATTTTAGGATTACTTTGCTCTTCCTTACTGACCAGAAGAGCGGAGTTGGCGAGTATTTTCAATAACCGCAGAGAGCAGATGAAGGATTCTATCGTATCGCAAAACGAGAAGTTTGCACAAGACTTTCCTCGTGAATACGAAACATGGTCGATGACAGAAGATACTTCGTTTGTAAGTAAATACAACTCTTCGCAGGAGGCCGATGTATTGGAAAACAGTCCTGCCATAGTGATACTATGGGACGGATACGCGTTTTCCCGCGACTATAACACTCCTCGCGGGCATCGCCACGCTGTGGAAGACTTACGCAAAATATTACGTACCGGCTCACCGGGAGTAGATGGACAGGAAGACATACAGCCCGGAACCTGCTGGACTTGCAAGGGCCCTGATGTTCCTCGCCTCATGCGGGACAAAGGTACCGATAAGTTTTATGCGGCAAAATGGAGCGACTGGGGCGATGAGGTTGTAAACACTGTAGGATGTTCCGACTGCCACGATGCCCGCACCATGGAGCTTCGTCCTGCCCGTCCTGCCCTTTACGAGGCATGGGCCCGTGTAGGAAAGGATGTACACAAGGCTTCACATCAGGAAATGCGCTCATTGGTATGCGCGCAATGTCATACTGAATACTATTTCGAGAAGGACAACAACAACTATCTACACTTCCCACAGGAGAAAGGCATGACCTGCGAGGCTGCCGAAGAATACTACGACAGCATACAGTTTTACGACTATATTCACCCACTGTCGAAGACTCCTATCCTGAAAGCTCAACACCCGGGCTATGAACTTTCCCTGCAAGGAATACACGGACAGCGTGGCGTATCATGTGCCGATTGCCATATGCCTTACATCAGCGAAGGAGGTGTAAAATATACCGATCACCACATTATGTCGCCTCTGGCGCATATCGATCGTACCTGCCAGACCTGCCATAGGGAGAATGCCGAGACGCTTAGACAGAACGTTTACGAACGCCAGAAGAAGATTATGGACTTCCGACCGACGGTAGAACAAAACCTTGCCTATGCCCACATCGAGGCTAAGTTTGCATGGGATCATGGTGCAACCGAGGCAGAGATGAAACCTGTACTTGAGGATTTACGCAAGGGACAGTGGCGCTGGGATTATGCAGTAGCCAGCCATGGAGCCTCTTTCCATGCTCCACAAGAGGTGATGCGACTGCTTGCTTCTGCCATAGAATATGCCAAGGACGCACGTTTCCGCATCGCAAAGATTGTTGCAAAGCATGGATACACCGGAGACATTCCGCTTCCCGACATATCGACAAAGGCCAAGGCACAGAAATATATCGGCTTGGATATGCCTAAACTGAACCGCCAGAAGAAGCAATTCCTCGATACCGTAGTTCCAAAATGGATTGAAACAGCACGTAAGAACAAACGGTTTATCACACAACCGATGTAAATTTTATGGAGTTAAGGAAATAAGAAGATGTAAAAGAGGTTAAGGGACAAACACATATGCCCCATTTAAGCAGATTTTTTTAGGGGCTTTTTTCTCTACGTCTTTTAACTTCCAACACCCGAAACGGGTAACAATTTCCTTAACTCCTTTTATTATGCACCAACAACATTCATCTTACTATCATGTGGAAGAAACCTTATACCTTGAAAGAAGGCACAGCCATCGTCCTCGGACTTATCATTACCGGGATAATTCTTCAGCTAAGTCTCGGTACCGTTGAGTGGGGATATTTTGCCTGGCCGGCAAATATCATCACGCTCCTGCTGCTGATTGCTATGCTTTTAACGATTTTCTATCTAAGAAAATCGTTTTATTTCTGCCGATTTATCACCACCATGCAGGCTGCTATACCTGCCATTGCAGCTGCCGTTATCATAACCATTGCCATGGGACTTACCAAGCAAGTTCCGGAGGGAAAACCTGCAGCCGACCCTATCGGCTTCACTAAAATGCTAAGCGCATGGCCTTTTATTCTTGTATATCTTTGGATGACGATTATAGTCGGAGAGGTTGCTATCCTGCAAATCGCGCATTTTTCATGGCGCAAACTACCTACTTTGATGAGCCATTTGGGATTGTTCATCGTTATAACCTGCGGCACTTTAGGCAGTGCCGACATGCAACGGGTAAAGATGTTTTGCGAGATTGGCAAGCCGGAATGGAGGGCTTTAGACGCATGGAACAATGTAAGGCATCTGCCTATTGCCATCGAGCTCCAGAAATTTACAATAGATCAATACCCGCCAAAGCTAATGGTGATTAACAACGATGGGAAACCGCTACCCCTTAACCGGCCGGATAATGTCATTGCAAACAAGGCGGGATACATAGGCAACCTTGGCAACTGGAAGATAGAAGTGGTAAGGTTATTGGACAGCGCTATGCCTGAAGCGCTCGAGAAAATGGTAGGAAAGATGCCACAGGGGATGATGGCACAGATTCGTCTCGACTCTTTAGGCATGACAAAAAGCAAGAACGGCTTTATTCCTTCCGATGCTCCGGGCTCGGAAAGTGCCTTGTTGATAAAGGCTACCCGGGAAGGACTAGCGAGAAAGGGTTGGGTTAGCTGCGGAAGCTATGCCTTTCCTTATGCCGCATTACCTCTCGACAAAGAGACAATGCTGGTAATGTCCAATCGTGAGCCACGCAAGTTCGCCTCGACCGTGAATATTTACACCCAAGACGGAAAGAATATTCAAACCGACATAGAAGTAAACAAGCCATACGGGATAAACGGATGGAAGATTTATCAGCTGTCTTACAACGAGCAAATGGGCAGATGGAGCACCCTGAGCGTGTTCGAACTGGTTACCGACCCATGGCTTCCCACTGTGTACGCAGGTATCTTCCTATTATTAATTGGTGCTGTAGGAATGTTCCTGACAGCCGGTAAAAAAACAAAGGAGACTAAGTAATATGGGCTGGAACTATTTTATTCTATTCGCTATCGTTTCTGTTTTATTATGGGCTATAGGCGCTTATGCAGCATGGAAAGATAAGCGCAGCATGGCTTTTGTGCTGACCGGAGCAGGCTTGGCGGTCTTCTTTGCCTATATTCTAATGATGTGGATAACTTTAGAGCGGCCACCTCTCCGCACAATGGGAGAGACGCGCCTATGGTACAGCTTCTTTCTTCCCCTGTCGGGAATCATCGTTTTTGCACGCCGGCGGTATAAGTGGATTCTCACTTTCTCTACCCTACTGGCTACAGTATTCATCTGTGTGAATATCTTTAAGCCGGAAATTCACAGCAAAACCTTGATGCCCGCATTGCAAAGTCCGTGGTTTGCACCTCATGTTATCGTTTATATGATGGCCTATGCCCTCCTTGGCGCAGCGGTTGTCATGGCCATCTACCTGCTATTCTTTAAAAAAGGAGTCGATTTATCGAATGGGAATGCCGGTAGTCTTGACAAAGAAATGGAGATTACCGACGGCCTTGTATATGTAGGTTTGTCGTTCGTTACCCTCGGAATGTTAATGGGCGCACTGTGGGCGAAGGAGGCTTGGGGGCACTATTGGAGCTGGGATCCCAAGGAAACATGGGCAGCCATCACATGGCTTTCCTACCTTGTATATATCCATTTCCGCCGTTATCGCCCGGCAAGTTTGCGCCCCGCCCTATGGATGCTCATCCTTTCGTTCTGCTTATTGCAGATGTGCTGGTGGGGAATTAACTATCTGCCAAGCGCACAAGGCTTGAGTGTGCATACTTACAACCTGAACTAAGAAAGCAAAGCATGAATTGGAAAAAATAAAAAGGGCATAATTAGAGAAGTAAAAGAGCATATATTACGTAACGAAAGGGCATGTTTTACCGTGCTATAGTAGCCCTTTTACTGTGTGTTCTGTACCAACTCCCCATGTGCTCAGCAGTAACTCCTCATGTGTTCAGCACCAACTCACTGTGGTATTATGCCCTCTTATCGTGTATAATATACCATGAATAACTTCGCAAACGAATCGGCTTAAAAGGGAAAAAGCCGACTTTGATAAAGGAAAAGAAAATGTGGCTACCGGGCAAGGCGTCCCGATAGCCACATTTTTTATAGGTACATTATCCCTCTCAAGGCCGTTTTTTTACATGAGCCGAACAATAATCATACTCCTCCCGTGAAATTTTTCACAGCCTTTTCCAACTGTTCCAGAGCCTGTTGCAATACAGAACGAGGGGTACCCACATTCAATCGCATGAAGCCTTCGCCGCCCTGTCCGAACATTTCGCCATCGTTCAGCGCAAGATGTGCCTTATCGATGAACAAATCCAACAGCTCGTCGTGGCTCAAATGCAGGTCGCGACAGTTCAGCCATACCAAAAAACTCGCCTCCGGGCGAAGTGGCTTAATCTGCGGAATACGCTCCCTGCAGAACTCCTCTACAAACTTTATGTTCTCCTCTACATACCGAATCATCTGCTTTCTCCACTCCTCTCCCTTGCGGAAAGCAGCCACTGTGGCAATAGGAGCGAATAAAGTAGGCTCGTTCAGTTCGTTTGCCTTGAGCCATTGGTAGAAGGGTTTACGCAACTCGGGATTAGGAACAATGGAATACGAGCTTACGATTCCTGCCATATTGAATGTTTTTGTGGGTGCCCCAAAGCTGATGGCAACGGCTGCCGCATGCTCGGAAACACTCGCGAAGGGTACGAATTTATGCCCGAACAAGGCCATATCCGAATGAATTTCATCGCTGACAACAATCAGCCCGTGGGCAAAAGCAAAGTCGGCCAACCGGCGTAATGTTTCCACATCCCAGCAGATACCTGCCGGATTATGGGGATTTGAAATGATGATAACACGGCATTTATCGTCGCACACCTGCTCCAGATTATCGAAATCCATCGCATAACGACCATCCTCCAGCAGTCTCAAAGGATTGTAAACCACCTCGCGCTTGTTCGCCTGTGGCGTAATTCGGAACGGATGATATACAGGAGGCTGAATGATAACCTTCTCATCCGCCTTGCAAAACACGTTCACCACAAAGCCTATTCCCTTCACAATACCGGGAATAAAGCTCAACCATTCCGGCCGAACAGTCCATCCGTGGTGGTCGTTTATCCAGTCGATAATCGACGGAACATAATCTTCCGGATCCATCGTATAGCCGAAAATCGGATGCTCCAAACGTTTCTTCAGCGCTTCTACCACGAAATCAGGGGTGGCAAAATCCATATCCGCCACCCATAACGGCAGCAAATCGTCGCGTCCCCAGCGTGGCATCAGCGCTCCATGTTTCAGGTCGTTACTGCCCGAACGGTCTATTACCTCATCAAAGTTATACTGCTTCATTGCTTTCCTCCTCCTTTTTTATTGCTCAACACAAAAGCCTTTCCGGCTTAAGCCTCTACTGCCTGCTTTAAATCTTCGAACAAATCATCGACATCCTCCAGCCCGATACTCAAGCGGATGGTCGTGTCGAGCACATCCATCCGGGCACGTTCCTCTGCCGAAAACAATCCGTAAATGGTACTGGCAGGGTGAATGGCAAGGGTACGGTTGTCGAATAAGTTCGTTGCACGGTAGATAAGTTTCAGGTTATCGATGCACTTAAAGCAGGCTTCCTCGCTCTCCAAGTCAATGGTTAGCATGGCTCCGGCCGTCTCTCCATACAGCTTTACCGACAAATCGTGGAAGGGATTATCCTCCAATCCCACGTAGTTCACGTGCTTAACCTGTGGGAGTGTTCGTAACTTTTTGGCCAGCTCCAAGGCGTTTCCGGCCTGAATGGCATAGCGGGCAGCAAGTGTCTCCAGTCCTATCGTCTGCATATAGGCCACCTGTGGCGTCATATAAGCCCCGAAATTAAAGAGCATTTCGTTCAGGATGCGGTGGGAAAATTCAGGGAAATTACCGTAGTCTATCACCAAACCACCCAAGGAAGTAGCTCCCCCGCTGATGTATTTTGTACTTGAAACAACCTCGAAATCTATCCCCAAATCCTTCCCTGAGAACTGTGTAAAAGGAATAATCGTGGTATCGGCTATCACGGGTATATGTCGTTGATGGGCCAGTTTGGCCAGCCGGGGCACATCTACTACCTCGAGCTGGGGGTTGGTCATTACCTCCAAAAACAGGCAGCAAGTATGCTCATCGATGGCTTTTGCCACCTCGTCGAGATTGGTCAGGTCGCACAAACGGGTCTCCACACCGAAACGTTTCAGGGTAGCTGTCAGCAAGGAATAGGTGTTTCCGAACATATGGCGCGATGTAACGACATTCTTTCCCTGCTCGGCAATCGCCATAACGGTATTGCTTATCGCTGCCATTCCGGAGTTAAAGGCCGACACCTGATGGGCTCCGGTGAGCGCTTTTACCCGAAGTTCGAAGTTGGTTACGGTGGGATTTTCCACACGCGAGTAGTCGGGAGCATCGATACGGGAGGTAAAAGCATCGGCCATCGTTTGCGCATTGTCAAACTCAAAGGCCACTGCGTTATACACCGGCATGCTCAATGCATCGTAAGCATCGCGACGCTTATAGTTCAAATGGATTGCCTGTGTTTGTTTCTTCATCACTTTATATTTAAAAAATTAAGGGAGCTTAGAGCGGTTAATACCACTGCACCTGCTGCGAAATACCACTATGCTTGTCGTATTTCAGGGCGTCTGTAAGTGTAGAAGCATTCGCGCGGAAAGTGAAATTATAAGAGGTATAAGGTGCCAGCACCACCGACGCGCTCATGTTAAAGCAGTGCAAGTCGCGCGACAGACTGGCTGTTGTCATGCTCATGGCGTGGTTATCGAAGTCGTAACCCGTCGCAAAGTTAATGTTCCAGCCATCACTGATGCGAATGTTACCGCTCACATTCAGGGTTTGCGAGAACTTGTAGGGGTAGCGCATACGCTTCTTGTTGAATGTTCCGCTGGTATTCTCGCGCATCGTTATACCATATCCGAACGTAAGCGACCATGGCATATTGAAACGCATATAGCCGTTTTCATCGGTTTCGGCAATGCCTCCACTCTTTTTCTTGGCTTTGTGCTTACCGTTTTCCAAGTCGTCGTCCATATTCGTTTCTATGTTTGGATCGGCTCCTTCCCCATCATTATAGTTATTATCGCCATCATTCGAATCGCCACCACCGAAGAGTTTCTTTATCTTTTCCGGATTCAGCGTATAAGAAATATTCTGCGACATACCTTGGAAACGGGGCATTCGTCCGAAATGGAACTCGGTATGGTTGCCCACATAGGGCTTTCCGTTGGCGTCCAGCTCCCAAGCATACATGGCAAACTGCGCGTTCATCGAGAAAGTATAGTTCTTCCACCACTTCAAGCGAAGACGTATCGTAGGGTCGCTCCAGCGGTGTATGGAGGCTGCGGCATTGTAAGAAAGACTTAATCCCAGCTCATCGATGATGCTGATTTTCTTATATCCGGTGGAATCCTTATCGCTCTTTACCTTCATTTCGATGTTATTGCTAAGATCCATCGAGATCATTTCCGACTTGCCCACGCCCGGAACACCGAACATTCCGTCGGAATAAGGCGAGTATTGTACGTACTGTACATTGCCACTTGCGTCGGTATATTGGTAGCTATCGTAGTAACCATAGTGTCGAGCGCCGAAGTTTGGCGAGTAGCTTACGGTAACTGTCGGGGTGATGACATGGCGGATAGTCTGAATTTTGTCGCCGAAGAGCTTCCTGTTGGGTGTCCAAAAGCCATACAACTTGGTGCTGGCAGCAAGGCTAAGGTTCCAGTCATACACGTTATGAAAGCCGTAAGTAGTATCGCGAACCTCCTTGCCAAGGGCAGAATCCCACGAGCGACTTACCTTCTTTGAGTACATTCGGTCTCTAAAATTGAACGAAGGATTGAGGTTAATATAGTTGAACAGCGTGAAGTTTGCCTGAACAGGAATAGTGTGTTGGAAGCCGTTTCGCCAGTCTTTTACAAGGTTAGAGTGAAACAATTTCTTCTCTTTTGTGGTGATAGAGTTCGACAACTGACCCGTGTAGCTCATCGAAATCTTCTCGTACCAGCGTTCTTTCCCCACCACATGCTTTCGTCTGAATGGGTAAAAGCGCGAGATGCTCAGGTTAAGATCGGGCAAAGTGAGCGCAATACTGGAGTTGCGCATGTTCTGCGAGAGGTTGGTGGTAAGCGACAACGACAACCCTATGCTCGAGAAGTTCGTGCTGTAGCTCACCGAAGAGGTACGTGTGCTCTGCGTCATCGTCTGCGGATTATACATACTGTTCAGGTTGTTACGCTCGTAACTTTCCGAAGCGAAGTTCACGCTGGCAGCCAATCTACTGAACGGATTGGCCTTGCTGTCCTGCCTATGCGACCACTGCAGCTTGAAGCTCTCCTGCTTCGAGTAGTCCGGTAAGCCCTTGTCGCCCGTCTTGGTGTTCTGATAACTGAAGAGGAACGAGCCCGAATACTTATAACGCTTGCGGTAGTTGCTGGCCACGCTAACGCCCCATGAGCCTTGCGTATAGATTTCGCCAAGGAGCTTTAAGTCCATCCTGTCGCTGATAGCCCAGTAATATCCACCATCACGAAGGTAGAAGCCACGGTCGGTTTCCTCGCCATAGCTTGGCATAATCAGTCCGCTTGAGTATTTTTTTGAAAAAGGAAAGAAGCCATAAGGGATGGCCAAAGGCAGCGGGACATCGGCTACTACAAGATAGGCCGGACCGAAAACGACATCCTTTCCCGGACGTACCTTGGCACGGGAAAGGGCAATATAGAAGTCGGGATGGGGCTTATCGCAGGTGGTATAACGGCCATGCTGCATATAAACAACGCCGTTCGAGTCGCGTTTGGCCACCTCGCCCCTGAGGAATCCCTCCTCCTGCTGGGTATAGATGCCCTTTACCATTGCCTTCTTCGAATGGAAATTATATGCCATCGTGTCGGTTTCGTACTCATCGCTGCCCATCTTGAAGACAGGTTTTCCACGCAGTCCGCCTTCGGCCGTCGTGTCTTTCGCGCCCGTAGCCCGCACAATACTGCTGTCCATGTTCATCGAAATCTTCTCACTCGCAAGGTTCATATTCTCATAATCCACCTTCGAGCTACCGTAAAGGTAAGCCGTTCCGCTTTGGGCGTTATACACTATCGAATCGTCGGCCGAATAATTGATGGGCGCATTGATACCGTTTGCACGCTTCCTCATGACACTATCGTTATGGATAGAGTCGTCTATCTGCTTGTTATGCCTGTAAATAGCTTTCTGGAGCGAGTCCATCTTTGTTGTATCTACTGCCGCAGAGGGGGCTGTTTGCCCCTCTTTGCCCTTCAACAAAGTATCTAAAACTACAGTCTGAGCCTTTGCCGTTTTCTTTTTTCCCTTGGGCAAAGGCATATTTACACTTGCCATTGCAAAAACAACGGCCAAGGTAAGTAACGCTATAATTGTTTTATTCCTCATGAACTGAGGTACAAAATTACACAAATAACATAGAAGAAGAAGCCTATTTCGGGGTTTTTAACTATTATCTTTTACATAAGAGCCAGCCACAAAGGCTCATCACGCCACCTCTCCCCTATGCTTTCCGAACAGGAATTTTGGGCCAAAACACCGATGAAATGACCGATTTTTGCGTTTTCTTGGAAACCATTCGTCGCCCAATTCAGGATAAAAACCGCTGCAAAAGTTGCGTAAAAAGCCGACGACAATGAGTTTTTTAAGAGTAGCAAAGCCTGTATCATAAAACAAAAGGCCACGTATTGCACGCCAAAAGGCCATGTATTGCACGCCAAAAGGCCATGTTTTACAAGGTAAAAGACCATGTTTTGTTAGGTAAAAGGGCACCTTTTGCAAAACAAAGCGATACGGCCATAGAACAAAGGGGCAGGCTGCTCCTCGCCGTGGCAGGCTCTTTTGGTAAGGAACGGGCAGGCTGTTTGTGGATTATAAGCGCATTATCCGGCGGATAACCCGCAAAAATCAGTACCTTTGCAGGCGGAGTGGCGGCATCAGTTGCACACTCTTTTATTTCAGAAGAAAACGAAACGCATGAGAATAAGCACACAACTATATGTCCGTACCTATTACTTCCTGCACCAGCTGCGGAGGTTTTGGATAACAAACTTCTGGACGGTGCCGAACAATCTGTGGGCACTGAAAGTTACGATAGCACTGGCACTAATGGTGATTCCCTGCTGCATCCTCGGCAGTCCGTTCGTGGGCTGCACGCTGGGACTGGGCGCTGTGGGTGCTGCCTTGGGCGAATCGGACGACCATCCGCGCGGACGTCGCCGGAGTTTGTTAGTAACCATCCTCTCGTTCCTGCTCGTCAGCCTCCTTGCCGAGCTGCTTCACCCCTACCATTGGGTGTTCGGAGCCTGTATGGCGGTGGTCGTTTTCCTCCTTATTCTGCTGGGCGGGCTCGGTAGCAGGTACCAAGGCATCACCTTTGGCTCGCTCCTTGTGTTCCTATATGCCATGTTGGGGCTCGGCATCAAGCCGTGGTATTACCAGCCGGTGCTGCTTCCGTTAGGCGGACTCATCTATGGCAGCATCTCGCTGCTGCTGCTTTACATCCGTCCCTACCGACATTTGAAGGAGCAGCTGGCCATCGGCTATACAAGTCTGGGGAACTATCTGCACACCAAATCGACGATGTTTCCCTGCACGAAGAACGAATATCGGGAGATACAACCCGAACTGGCGGGCAAGAATGTAGCTGTGGGCGAGGGGATAGATAAGTTCAAGGATGTGCTGTACAACTGCTTGGGCGTACTGGAAGGCAGGCCACTCGACGGTCTGAAACCTTATTACCGACAGTGGATTATCCTGCAGCAACTGCACGAAAGGGCTACCTCTACCCATCAGCGTTACGACGTTTTGAGCCGACGATGCCGAAATCCGCGACTGCTTGAGGGCATGGGACAGTACCTGCAGGTACAGGCAAAAACGCTGAAACTGTTTGGAAAGACCATCCTCTCGGGCGCTCCTTTCCATATTCCCAACTCGCTTCCGTGGATTAGGGAGACGGTGGGCTGCGAGCTGGAGAACAGCAAGAACGACCCGGAATATGTTTCCCTGAACCTGCTTTACAAGAACTTGGAGCGGATAACGGAGCTGCTGCAGTCGCTACAGGAGGCAAAAGAGAACCTTACCGTTCCGTTCGACCGGCTTCAATACAAGCCTACGCCGCTGAAGACACGCCTGAAACACCTGCTTCGGGCAGGCAATCTGCGCTTCCGCCACGCCGTTCGCCTGTCGGTATGTATGCTCATCGGCTATGCACTGATGGTGGGTTTCCACCTCGATAAAGGAACGTGGATATTGCTGACGGCCGTCTTTGTATGCCAACGCGACTATGTTTCTACCCGTCGGCGACTCTCCCAGCGCATTCTCGGAACGTTCATCGGCGTACTGCTGAGTGCTTTCTTTGCCCGCATCATGCCGTCGTTAGAGGGGCAGATAGTGGTTACGCTCTTGGCCGTTTATGCTTTCTTTTATTGGGTGAAGCAGCGTTACACGGTGGCGGTTATCTTCATAACCATCTTCGTAAGCGCGTCGTTCAACCTGCAAGGGGGCTTCTCGGCCAATGTGCTTTGGCTCAGAATGCTCTACACTATGATAGGATCATTCTTGGCTTTCCTCACCGTTCGCTTTCTATGGCCCGACTGGCAGTATCATCACATACCGCAACTGCTCGATGATGCCATCAACAAAACGGGGCGTTATTTCCATACAATCTATGCCACAAACATACGCGGAGCAGTGTATTATCACAACAGGCGAACGGCTCATCATGCCGATAACGCCCTTGCAATGGCGTGGAGCGGGATGCGGGTGGAGCCTCGTAACAAGCGGCATTTGCAACGAAAGGCATACACTTTAACCAATCTTCACCACGCTTTGCTATCGTATGTATCGGCCCTTGGCGCACATAACTACGGCTATGAACTATCGGAGAAAGAGGTGCAGGTATGCAAAACTATTTCAAAAATTATCAACCAAGCACGCTATAACCTTCATCCTTTCGGGGCAGAGTTCGGAGAAAACATCACTTTAGACGAAGCAAAACAATGGAATCTCCACCTGAAACAGAAGCTCTCGAATACTCATCAGCATAACCTTATCATCCTTTACAACATCTCTCTCACGGCAACCGAGCTGCTGAAAGAGAGCGAGGATAAGGAAATTCAAATAAGGAAGTAAAGGAAAGCGTGCTGAAGCATTCTCCCGGAAATACTTGGTTATCAGCTTTACGTTTGCCTACTATACGCAAATAAGTGCCGAAAAGTGTAATGAGCCTACACCTTAAACTCTATCAGACAGAAGATGCTGTGGTATGAATGCTACTTGATATACTGCTTCACCGTCTCATAAATTTCCTCACCGCGAAGGTCTTTAGCAACGATATTGCCCTGCGGATCTATGAGAATCATTTGTGGAATACCAATAATAGAGTATCTTTTCAGAGTAGCATCACGGTCGGAACGCGAAAGAAGGAGGTGATTCCATATTGCTTTATCCTCACGAATAGCTTGCAACCAATCGGACTTTTTAAAGTCGGTAGATACCCCAAGTATCGTAAAACCTTTATCCTTGAAAGCTGCGTAAGTCTTCTTTAAGTTAGGTGTTTCCTTTCTACACCATGAACAACCGGCCGACCAGAAATCTACTAAAACATACTTTCCTTTAAAATCAGCGAGGGAGATGGGCTTTCCTTGCATGTTTGTACCTACAATTTTAGGTGCTACCTGCCCCACAACCGACTTTTGCATTACAGAGAGTTTCTGTTCCATTTTATTGTAATAATCGGTTTGTTTGCCTTCATTATCGTATTGTTCCAGCTCCTTACGAATATTAGCGACATCATCAGTTGTCTTTAAAGTCATCGTCCTAAATACGTTTGTATAATAAAGATAAGCGCCAAAGGCAGTACCTTTATTGGCTTTCAACTGCTGCAAAAGAAAAGTTTTCACCTTCTCTACACCATCATTATAATAAGGCTCTGAATAGTCTTTTATGCGCTTCATCTCTGCTTTATCCCCTCTATCTCGGGCTGCAAAAAACAAAATATCAAGTGAATCGAGTATCTGACGGTTACCAATCGCATGTTTATCTGCCAGATAAGTTTGATACTTCTTATCTAAAATTCCATCCTGAACATCTACTTTCAACTTACCCTTTGCATCTTTTTGCAGCACAACATTATTCTGTCCTCCCGCTAAAAAATGATAGCTGCCACTACTAATGGTTTTATTATCCTTTGGATTATAGTAAGGAGTAAAGAACAATACCTGCGAACGGAGGGAATCGTTGTGGTAAGTAAAGGAGCCATTCTCTATCACCACCGAGTCTATAAGTTGCACATAGCCATACTGTTCGTCATATACTGTAAACAGAAAGAGCTTACTAATGCTCTTATCTGCTGTTGTTCCTGTTATCGTTATTCCTGTTGCCTGGGCAGACAAGCCTATAAAAGCACTCACCAACCAAGCCCATAGTTTCTTTTTTGTCATTACAATCTTTTTATAATTAACTTATTCTGTATTGAGTTCACTTTTATAACACATACCTTTTGTACGGCTAACCGCAGCTTCTATGATTACAAAAGGGAGTCTTTTCTATTCTTTTATCGTTCATTATCAGGCATATTAGGATTAAAGCGAAGCACACGGGCCGGTATTGGCAGCACATATTTAGCATCATTGGGTTGCAAGGTTACGTTAGTACCGGCTACTATATGGGTAACTGTCTTCGCGAAACGAGCCTCCTTATTAAGGCGTTTCAAGTCGATAAGTCGCACTAACCCCTGTAGCGGGAACTCACGGCGTCGTTCGTCCAGTACCTCTTTGAGAACCTCATCGGCAGTACCTGCCGTGAGAGGAACATTGTTTTCGATACGATTATTACGCAACCTATTAAGCCAATCTAACGCCTTATCTTTCGATCCTACACGTGCTTCACACTCGGCAGCAATAAGATACATCTCAGGAGCAGACATTGCCATGTTAGCCATTAGCCAAGGCATCCACAGCTTATGTGCCAAAGAAATCCCATACATAGAGTCTGAAAAATAGAGCTGTAAGCGTTTATCACTATCCGAATACATACTCAACAGATCGTCAGATCCGTACACTTTACCGCTTACACCATACACATAGGGTGCTAAACGAATATAGATATTCTCTTTATTATCGGCACCATTTGGCAGATTTGTACGTCCAATAGCTGCATATACATTCACTACACTGTACTGTTTAAAGTCTAACAAACTGTTATTTACTGCTAACGACTGGTCGGCATAAGCCAAAGCCTTACTGTAATCGCCCATATAAAGATAGGTACGAGCTAACATTCCTAATCCCATTGCTTTCGATGCACGATAGGCATTCGGTAGAGGCTTCTCCGGTAAACTACCTTCAGCCTCCTGTAAATCGGTTAGAATTTGATCGTAAACTTCCTTTACTGTAGCACGTGTCAGGTTGGTTTGAGCTATATTCTCATTAAGAATCAAAGGCACACCAAGATCTGTTGCCGCTGTGTTTGCATCATAATGCTTACCATAAGCGTTTACAAGATTCAGATATTCAAAGGCTCTGCCTGCCAAAGCTTCAGCCTTTACGGCTTTACGTTTCGCTTCCGACCCTTCAGTAGAGTTCATTACATTATTGATAATTACATTGTAATAGTAGATACGGCTGTAAGAATCTACCCACAACTTATCCGATTCCGATTCGCCAAATACCTGCTTTTGAAAGCTATAGAGGTTATAAACAGAAGTTTCTACCGTATTCAATCCCGGAGCCATATCGTTCTCTGCCTTATCGGGAAGGTAGGCATCATCGGTCATATATATAGGATAAGAGGCCGATGCCTTTACAATTTGTGCATAATTAAGCATTGCCTCATAGTCGGCAGTGGTCTGAGGAATCAGCTCTCCTTTTGGCTGAATATCAAGGTAATCATCGCAAGAGCAGAACAAAAGAACTGTTGTAAAGAGTGCCGTTATAACTTTATACATCTTCATGATCGTATTTTTTTAGAAAGTTGCAGAAATACCTATGGTCCATGTTTGGGGTACGGCTACAGTACGGGCACCCCATCCATAGCCAGTTGTTGTCATTGCTTCCGGATCTATTCCTTTGTGATTGGCATGCCATGTAAGAAGATTCTCTGCCTGAACTGTAACCGATAATGCCGATAAACCCATCTTAGAGATAAGCGGCTGATCAAAGTTATAAGTTAAGGAGAGGTCGCGTAGCTTGATATAGTCGCCTTTTATAACATGAATATTGGCAGCATACCAAGGATGCAAGTCGTACTCTGAATCAAGAGTAGAACCTGTAATGGCCGGTGTTACATCTTTACGAAGCTCATCACCCGGCTGTTTCCACATATTCAGAGTTTCTCTATTCACATTTGTTGTAGGTGCAAGCGACAGGTAACGGGCAGCTTCGCTCCTTAACACATGGCCACCATAATATATAAACATGAACGAAAGGTCGAAGTTTTTGTATGAAAAAGTGTTAGAAAGCGAGCCTGCATATTTTGGTATATTGGTACCGGAAAACTCTAAATCGGTAATAGAACCAACGTTGGTATCGGTAGCCTTACCATCATTGATATAGTAAAGGGGAGTTCCATCTTTTGAAGAAAGACCTGCATAACGGTAGCTAAACACTGCTCCAAGAGGATAACCTTTAACGGCAGCATCGCCATTTGTATAGTCGAACACGTTGGCATTGGCATCTTCAACATCAGTTAGCTTATTCTTGTTGTAGCTAAAAGTAAGTGCTGTAGTCCATCTAAAGTCCTTCGTTTCGATGTTACGACTGTTGAGAGAAAGCTCAAGACCCCGATTATACATCTTTCCATAGTTCAACATTACTTGTTCCCAACCCAATGTTGGGTCGGCATTTCGATTAGCCAAGAGGTCTTTCGTATTCTTATTATAGATATCTAAGCTACCCGATAGGCGATTATTCAACACAGAAAAGTCGATTCCTAAATTGAAGGTAGAGGTCTTTTCCCATCGCAAAGTAGGGTTAGGAGGATTTTTAATCTCCGATCCGAAGTCTTCTAAAAAGTAGTTATACTTAGGTGCATAAAGGGTAAGATAAGGCCCGGCATTCTTTGGCACATTGCCTCCAATACCATAAGTGAGACGGAAAGTAAGGTTATTAAGCCACTTTACATCCTGTAAAAAGTCTTCTTTATTAGCATGCCAACTAGTACCAAGCGACCATAATGGGCGATTCTGAAACTTTGGATCAGTACCAAAGAGGTTGGATTTATCTATACGAATACTGCCCGTTACATCATACTTATTCTCATAAGCATACGAGGCATTAGCATAAAACGACACATATCTGTTCTCTAACTCATAGAGATAGTTGTTGTCTGTATATGTCCACGTAAACGAGCCACCAATCGACTCTGTCCCATTTAAAGATGCCAAAATCAATGGATTAACAGGCTTAAAACCTAAACTATTCGTGTCGTAACCCATATAGTAGTTAGCGGTACTGGTCGTTTTCACCCGTCTGCGCTCTGCACCGGCTATGGCTGTAATATAGTTCTTTCCATATCTCTTATCAAAATTAAGCTGTGCACGTAAGGTATAAGAATGGGTATCACCCCTTACTTGCGAGAATTGTCCACCCTCCGGCACATTAAGAGTGAGCTCTCCGGTAGCAGAATCGTACTGTGCCGCATTGTTTATCATATTCCTTACATAGTAAGAATTACGGCTAAAGGTCGTCTCATTCTTCATGTCGCTATTCTCTGTTTGGAATTTTATATCCAAGTTTAAATAGTCGGTAAACCGAAAGTTAAGGCCGGCCTGCACACGATAATAGTTTTCACGATTCTTATAATATTGTTTCTGGCGATTCGTAATAGGGCTATATGCCTCATCATAAAGCCCTATAGATTGTAGGCGTTGTAGCTCATAAGCCGATTTATTACGCAGTATGTCTAAGGCATTTCCGCTCTCATCTTGCAGCATATAGTACGAGGGATTTGAAGTATAAAAGTCTTTATACGAACCCATACCCGAGTCTCCACTATCACGCATGAAGCTACTTGTTACGCCAACATCTGCCTTTAACCAATTAAAGAACTTTATATTGTCGCGTAACGTGAAGCCATAACGCCGGATAGACTGGTAACGTAGGTTGGGATTATTTCCTATATAGTTCAGCGAAAGGGCATACCTATTGTTATCATTCCCACCTGTAATACTAAGATTATGTTGGTGTTCTACCCCTGTACGAGCATAAAAGTGCTCTAATTGCGAGCGATTATCAAGACTACTATATCGTGCCAACCCCGCTGATAGTTCATCATCCGAAATAAGTCCGTCCTTATTTTTATAAAGAAGCTCCAACACCGGATTCACTGCTTTTCGCGGATTAAGCGAAGAATAGGTTCCTCTTTGAAACTGAAAACCATACTGTTGTAAGGCTACCAGTTCAGAACTACGCATAAGATTCAGGCTTGATAAATCAGGTTTGGGTGTAAACTTCATGCTCCCATCATACTTTACGATAGTACGGCGGTTCTCACTACCATCCAAAGTCGTGATGACAATAACTCCATTAGCTGCTCGTGCACCATAAATAGAAGCTGCCGCCGCATCTTTCAGTACAGTAACATTCTTGATAATGGCAGGATTAATGCTCTCTAACTCCCCCTCAAAAGGCAAACCATCAACCACAATCAGGGGTTTATAACCTTCTGCTCCACCACGAAGGGTGGCAATACCACGAACAAAAAAGCTACCATTATGCTCTACCATACCGGCAGCTTTTCCTTCAAGACGAGAAATAATGTCGGGCTGAAGCTTACCTTTAAGGTCTTTAGGAGTAAGTACATCAAAGGCTCCTGTAGCCCTTTCTTTAGAGATTGTCTGATAACCTGTTACGACAACATCAGACAAGACATTCTCTGCAGGTTTCATTTCAATACGAAGCGGACTCTTAGAAAAGGTATTTATCTCCTGTGTCTCCATGCTAAAGAACGAAACTACAAGAGTTTTTTCATTCGCGTCAAGCCATAAGTCGAAGTGCCCATCGGTATCTGTTATCCCCCTTCGGTTACTCTCTTTTATAGCTATCATCGCACCGGGTATGGGCTCTCCATTCTCATCTAATACGATACCACTTACATAATGCTTACCGTCACGATTTGATGTAGAATGCTCTTGCTGAGGAATATTCCCCTGCGCAGTTGCTGTTAATGGATTACTTAGCAATAATACTGCCGGCACAAAGATAGACGAAGTTAATGATTTAGCAAGGCATAACCTGCTATCTATGGCCATCTGTGGCTTGTCTTTTCTCTTTTTCATTCTTTAAATTTCGCTTATTATACACCTAATGCAAAGATAGGAAGAAAGCAATAAATACGCAAATAATCACACTTTTTCAGAAAAAGATACTAACCCTATAAACTGTTTCTATAACTTAATAGAACATTATCCTACTTCCAAACATCTCATTTTAAATTTCTCAAAATAGGGCGTTTTGCTGTCTTTCAAGTGCTTTATATCCCTAAATACTCTCTATTAACAGCCAGATATTCAGGGCCGTAACAACAGAGGCGAGGAAATAAAGCAGAACGGTGGTGCTCTTTTTATTGACGTATTTACCCATTACCCGCTTCGAGGAGGTTAAACTAACCTGCAGGAACACCGTGAAAGGCAACTGAACAGACAATATCATCTGCGAGATAATCAGTCCCTTGAAGGCGTCGCCAATAAAGAATATCGTTAAGAGCGCTATTCCCAACGACAGCACGATGCCGACTATCGAGTGGGTATCACGGGTGTTATACGACTCGCCAAATAACCCCGAGAAGATACTTCCGGCAGCCATTCCACTCGTTATCGTACTCGAAATACCGGCCAGAAGCAGCGCTATGGCGAAGATGTTGGCGGCATTGTTGCCCAAAAGGGGCTGCAACATGGCTTGTGCCTGCGACAGTTCATCTACCTGCTGACCATGGGCAAAGAAGGTACTGGCGGCCAACAGTATCATGGCCGAGTTGATAGCCCACCCCACTATCATGGAAAACAGTGTGTCATAGAACTCGTACTTCAACATCTTCTTGATTTTTTCGTCGCCTTTAAGGTTGATTTCACGACTCTGTACCACTTCTGAATGCAGAAACAGGTTGTGCGGCATCACCACCGCTCCCAGCACACTCATGATGATAAGCAGCGACCCTTCAGGCACAGTGGGCACGAAGGCGCCCTTCAGAGCAGTACCCCAAGGAATATCGACAAGGAAAAGCTCGTAGATAAACGACAACCCTATCATCGACACAAAACCGATAATGGCACGCTCCATCTTCTTATAACTGTTCGTAAAAAGCATTACCAGTACGGCGGCCGTGGTAAGAACAGCGCCTGTGGGAATGCTGATTCCGAAGAGCATCTGCAGGGCTATGGCACCGCCAAGTATCTCGGCCAGCGAAGTAGAGATACTTGCCAGTACGGCACTGATGATGATTGGCCTGCCTACCCACTTGGGAGAATACTTAACGGCGGCTTCGCTCAGACACAAACCTGTTACGATTCCAAGGTGAGCCACATTGTGCTGAAGGATAATCAGCATAACCGTCGATAGCGTAACGACCCACAACAGCGCGTAACCAAACTCGGAACCTGCGGCAAAATTACTGGCCCAGTTGCCCGGATCGATGAAACCTACGGTTACGAGCAGTCCCGGACCGATGTACTTAAAAATGTCCAAAGCACCCAAAACACGCGGGTGATCCTTCCGTAATAATTCTTTTATAATATTCATACTTGTGCTAAATTGGGATAAATTATTCCTGATTTCGGAATGCAGAATACAGACGCTCATACGTAGAAAAAAACTTCCGCAGAGATGTCCCCCGAAATTCTACCTCCTTTTCAAGGAGTAAAATTAGTCATAAAAAAGCTATTACGATAATTTTTGTAAACAAAAATATAGGAAAATAAGCTATTTACCCATAAATAGGGATAAAAGTAATGTGAGGGGGTTATCCATTATCACCCAATCAGAGGAAGCCGACAAGGTAATAAAATAGCCCGATAAGACAGAAATCTTATCGGGCTATTAATATTTTATACTGCCGAAAAAGGCCATCAACCTACAAAGGATGGTAGCCTTTCGGCTTCCTTATTGAGCTTTCCAAACGCCTGCGCCCCACTGGTTACGGCAAACAGCGACAAGCTCTACTACCACTCCACAGTAAGTAGGACAGGCCTGAAGGATATAGTCGCGGTCAATGCAACTGGCTGTTTCGCTTGTCCAATACTTCACCTGACAGTTAAAGCCTACCAACCTATTTGGAGCAACCTTATAACCGATGGCCGGAAGGAAGAAGTAATCGTCGATTTCCTGCCGAGAAGGCTGGCCATACCTGCTCCGGTTGGAAACATAACGGTAGGTGCCATAATAATAATAGGTAGAGAAAGCGCCACGTGTACAAGAGACCTTATCCAGCTTCTTCAGCCAAAGACCATTCATGCGGGCATATTTTCCCACACCTCTACCATAATAAATAGGCGCGTTCATATAAGTAAGCACCTGCTGCACGGTAGGACAGTTCTTGGCAGAATGCTCTGCACGATACCTGTATCCATAGCGAGGATTGCCACCATCACGCCCCGGCCCGAAGCCTTGCATACCACAAATAAACGGTGCGTAAGCATCCCAAGCATAATATTGCCAACACGGTTCATCAGGAGTTGGAGGTACATTTCCCGTAGACATATGCACATTATAAACCTTGGTGTGATTCTCTTCAAACTCCAAAGGAGTCTCTATCTTCGCTACATAGACTTTTCCGTCTGTCGTATGGGCAGTGAAAGTTACATTCTTATAGGTTCCCGGAAGGTTTACAGTGAACAAAGAGTCGGCATTAACATTATTATATGTTAACGAACCAAGCTGCGTATAACTTGCTTTCTCCGTAACAATACTATACTTTCCTGCCACTGCAACGCCCGAAATCGTAACATCCTTCACATTCAGCTTATTACCATCTTCGTCGAAGAATCTATATTCCCAAAAACTAACACGATTCACAAAGTGGTAAAAGAGGTTTGTTCCCAGCTCACCATTGCCCGTAGCCTCTATCGCATCAGATGCAAGTAGTGAGTAATCATGATACAAAGCACGTGTCTTATAGGTTGTCTGACCTGTCAGATCCAGATTGATTTCCGCAGTCAACGAGTTATAAGAACTTAAGAAACCACCCTCTCTCATTGTCGGATAAATGGCTATCACCTTTTCTCCCGTAATAACATTTGCATACCCTTTCCATGTAGGTTTGTTATCTACAAGGGATGCCATTGTTAGGTTAGAAGGCTCCGCAATTCTATACGACTTATTAAATAAGGTTACTTCATCGCCATTTTCCCAATAAAAATCGGTTGTTGAATTTAAAGACCCTGTCCAATAGCCACGAGTAGTCGGATGCTCGCCAACGATTTGACCTGTTACATTTACTGCAGTTGCACTTCTTTGCTCGGATGTTCCTTCTACATCAGAAGAACAAGAGGTAATTAGTAATGAGACAACTAACGTTAATGTACTTAGAAATAGTTTTTTCATTTGGTGAAATTTGTGTATTAATAGTTAATTTACTTCTCTCTAACTCTTTAGAGAAAAAGGTGTAAAATAGAGCGGGTCCAAAATAAAACCCGCTAAAAGTTTTAGTAATTTTGGCTTTCGCTATTTCCTAATTCTGCTGAAGATGATTGGGTCATAAGAAATACAGAAGACCTCGTATTTGCAGGATAACTAACACGATTACCATCTTCACTTCCCTGTCCCGGCTCAGTTGTAGAGTGAGGACTACCAGCCATAAAACTTTCAGACTTAACCTCTATCGTAACGATAGAAGGCTCTTCATACTGTTTTTTCGTTTCCATAAAATTTTTATTTTAATAGTTCTATTATTAATTTCTGTTCCGAAATTGCCACACCTACACTTAGGCAAAGCAAACTAAACATATAACATTAGTTCTAAACAAATCCTTTATTCTGGACTATCTAAAATACAAAACCACTAAAGTTGTGTGCAAAATTACATATATAAACACGAATAACACCTATAAAAACAATTCAATCTTTTATAAAATTAATTCAACTTACCATAGAATTGTCCTTTTTTTCTGTTTTTCACGATTGAAGGTTAAAATTTCTTCTTTTCTACTTTATAATATCTTTTTTTTACTTATTTTTGATACCTACAATTATAACTATAAAACCATCTTAGAATGAATACCACAAAACTAAACACCTCTAATAACCTTTCTCGTGCAGGACACGAGAAAGCAGGTTTCAGAATAATCAGCCTACAACATGGAGAGAAAGTGTCGTTTGCTCCTTATCCTTCAGCAATACTATTCGTATTAAGGGGCCGAATCCTACTATCCGGCAAGTCTTTCAGCCCCTGTCCTATCACCGCCGGACAGATGTTCCTGATACCGGCCAACATCGACCACTGCATCAATGTACAGAAAGACACCGAGCTATTACGGCTCTATCTTATAGACAATAAGCTGAACTTCAGAAATCACATCACGGAGAAGCAGACCGAACACGTTCCCACCGACCACCTGAACTGGATGCGGGTACTCGACATCCGTCCCCGACTGCAGCAGTACATCGCCCTGCTTATTAATTATAAGAAAGACGGCCTGTCCTCTATCAACATGGACAGAATAAAGCAACAGGAGTTAGCCTTGCTGTTGCAGGCTTACTATAAGCCGGAGGAGCTCGTGCCTTTCGTCGCTCCTCTGAAGTTTACCAACAATCCTTTCTACGACAGAACTACTAAAATTGCAGAAACTTTTCCCACCATCAACCAAATGGCTGCATGCAACAACATGAGCCGTTCAACCTTTATCAGACAGTTTAACCTCTACTTTAAAGAGTCGCCCAGCAAGTGGCTTATGCGGCAAAGGGTTAATACACTTATCCAGCTACTATGTGAAACGAATGAAACACTGCCTGCTATTGCCGAAAAACTTAATTTTTCGTCGCAGCAAAGTATGTCTTCTTTCTGTAAAAACCATCTTGGAGGAACTCCCGTTCAGGTGCGAAAGGGAGAGGTTGCAATAAGGAAAAAAGAGTAGCCAAGCACCGGTACGATAGATTTAAATACCCTGTCTATACCTATTTTTCTATAAGGCATAGACAGGGCTTTGGGGTTACAACATAATAAATTTAAATTTGTTTATTCTGCTATCATTTTTAACAATTTGCATAAACACCTGAATATAAGAATATTATACCTCTATCTCAAATGACCGTATGACAGCAAAACAATAAAAAGCCACGATGGAAGAACTGTAGGAGACGGGCAATAGACGGGAACTCTTCGAAATTACTGTCGTTCCATCAGCCGTTCTATCTCGGCTATTTGGCGCTCTCGTTCCCACTCCGCCCGAATCCAATGGATGTGGAAGCCCCGCCGTTCCATGCCCCGAAACCATGTCATTTGCCGTTTGGCAAATTGGTGGATGGCTATTTCGAGCCGGCGGAACATCTCTTCGTAAGACAGCCGGCCGATAATATATTCCGTCAGGAACTTGTATTCCAGACCATAATATATAAGGTCGGCGGCCGGAATACCGCTCCGAAGCAGTCCGCGTACCTCCTCCACCATACCGCTGTCCAAGCGTTCCCGCAGGCGCTTTGTTATCTTTCGGCGGCGTTCCTCACGGTCGATATCCACGCCGATAATCAGCGAGTCGATGGGCGGAACGACCCGTTCGGGCAGCGGATGGCGCAGGTTGTGCGTTTCTATTTCGATGGCTCGGATAGCCCTTTGGCACGAATCCACATCGGTTTTGTTGTGCATCACCGAGTGGTTTTGCGCCTTCAGCTCGGTAAGCAGCCGTGTAAGTTCCTCCAACGACTTCCCTTCCAGCGAAGTCCTGAGCGTGGGATTCTGCGGAACAGGCGACAGGCGATACCCCTTCAGCACTGCCTCGATGTACAGCCCCGTGCCCCCGCAGAGAATGGGCTGTACGCCCCGTGCCGTAATATCCTCGTAAGCCGTAAGGAAATCCTGCTGGTATTGGTAAAGGTTATACTTCTCGCCCGCCTCGCAGATGTCTATCAGGTGGTAGGGAATGCTGCGCCCATTGAGGGTATAGTCCTCCAAATCCTTCCCCGTTCCGAGCGTCATGCCCCGATACACCTGCCGTGAATCGGCCGAGATAATCTCGCCGTTCAGCCTGTCGGCCAATGCCGTTGCCAAGGAAGTTTTACCGGAAGCCGTTGGGCCAAGGATAGTTATCAGTTTCATAAAAAATCCATCTTTACACTATAAGAGCAAAAAAATCGTACTCGAACAATGCAAAGTTAAAGAATTATTCTTAATTTTGCAGACGGGACATGGATTTTTTAATTCTGTAAACAAGGGCATACACCGACTGTGTTCGGCCCAAACACCACATGTTTCCTGCGGTAACACATGCCGTAAGGAGTAAGTATCATTAACAAAATCAATAAGATTATGAGTTTAGTAAAAGAGTTTAAGGAGTTCGCAATGCGCGGTAATGTGATGGATATGGCTGTCGGTGTTATCATCGGCGGCGCTTTCGGCAAAATCGTATCCTCGCTGGTCGATGACGTTATCATGCCGCTTATCGGTGTCATTACCGGTGGCATCGATTTCAGTTCCCTCAGCGTTAAGGTGGGCGAGGCCACATTGAAGTACGGATCTTTCATTCAGAACATCATCGACTTCCTCATCATTGCTTTCTGTATCTTCGTGATGATAAAGGGCATGAACGCCCTGTCGAAGAAGAAGAAAGAGGAAGCAGCTCCCGAAGCACCGGCCGAGCCGAGCAACGAAGAGAAGCTGCTCTCTGAAATTCGCGACTTGCTGAAGAACAAGTAATTTCAGGAAGTTAAAGGAGTGGATGGAAGTTATCGCTCGTTTCACTCGCTAAGGAGTTAAAGGACAATACCTCTGTTGCCATATATATAAGGGCTAAGAGCATTTGTCCTTTAACTCCTTTTTCTTCCTTAACTCCTTTAACTCCTAATCAAACACTCTTTTCTCCTCATCTTTTTAACGAAACCTAAAATCCGCAACTATCATCCAATACACGATTAAGGGTAGATTTATGAGTCGTTAGTAGCAGCTTTCAGTAAAAAGCAACAGCACAACATCAATATGTAGCCACCATCCCCTTACCCCACGATGCGACTTGAGG
>JBHAEI010000009.1:0-47075 GCA_041855505.1 Prevotella sp. | reverse complement strand
ACCCCCTCAAAGTAGCGCGTCTACCATTCCGCCACCTCTCCAAAATTCAATAAGTTAATTCCGCTACACGAAAATAAGTGTGCCCAGAACAGGACTCGAACCTGCATGTTATAAAACACACGCACCTGAAACGTGCGCGTCTACCATTCCGCCACCTGGGCAAACTCTTCGCAAGATTCTATATAACTTATTACTGTGCTTCAAAAAATGAAAAAGAGCGGCAAACGAGACTCGAACTCGCGACCCCGACCTTGGCAAGGTCGTGCTCTACCAACTGAGCTATTGCCGCATTCTTTAAAACAACCTTCTCGCTTGAAGATTTTTTAAGCGTCGGGGCGACAGGATTCGAACCTGCGGCCGCCTGGTCCCAAACCAGGAGCGCTACCGGGCTGCGCTACGCCCCGCAAAAATCCTTGAGAGCCATCCTCTTAATAAGAAGGAAACAAACTCACTTCGGAATTGCGAGTGCAAAGGTATAGGATTATTTCAATATTACAAACAAATTCCATCTTTTTTTTTCGAAAAAATCGATTTTTCTTATTTCTAACTCTACCAAACAACTATTCCACCTTAATAAATATATAAACTGAATTCAAAAGGCATAGCCCTCACATAGAATGTAAAACACCGCATCCTGTCCTCTATCCCAGCCTCACTTTTTTAGATAAATGTGTCTTCAACAATAATAAAAGTGCACCGAATATTCGACCTTTCAGCGCACTTTTAAAAAAATTATGTCTTTATAATTATTCTTATTAACTATTCATCGACAGTAGGAATTCATCATTATCCTTTGTTCTACGCATAATGTCCGAAATAGATGTCATGGCTTCTATCGGGGTCATATCGGCAATATTCTTACGAAGTACCCACATACGATCCTGCGTTGTCTTGTCTTGTAACAAATCATCACGACGTGTACTCGAGGCAATAAGATTAACAGCAGGGAATATTCGCTTGTTGCTCAAGTTCCTATCCAGCTGCAACTCCATATTACCTGTACCCTTGAATTCCTCGAAAATCACCTCATCCATTTTCGAGCCCGTATCAATCAAGGCCGTAGCAATAATAGTCAAAGACCCTCCACCCTCTATATTACGGGCAGCACCAAAGAAACGTTTTGGCTTCTGCAAAGCATTTGCATCTACACCACCGGAAAGAACTTTGCCCGATGCCGGGGCAACAGTGTTATAAGCACGAGCCAAACGGGTGATAGAATCAAGGAAGATAACCACATCATGTCCACATTCCACCATTCTCTTGGCTTTCTCCAATACAATACCCGCAATCTTTACATGACGTTCTGCCGGCTCATCAAAGGTAGAAGCAATTACCTCTGCATCTACTGTTCGTGCCATATCTGTAACCTCCTCCGGGCGTTCATCTATCAACAGCATCATCAGGTATGCCTCCGGATGATTGGCGGCAATGGCGTTTGCAATATCTTTCATCAGCAACGTCTTACCGGTCTTAGGTTGTGCCACTATCAGCGCACGCTGTCCCTTACCGATAGGAGAGAATAAATCTACAATACGCGTAGATAGATTCATGACATTGGGCTTGCCATTCAATTGGAACTTCTCCTCCGGGAAGAGTGGAGTAAGATGTTCGAACGGTATTCGGTCGCGGACTTCATGTGGAAATCTGCCATTAATTTTCTCTACGTTTGCCAAAGAAAAATACTTTTCTCCGATACGGGGAGGGCATACCTTGCATTCCACCACATCGCCTGTCTTCAAGCCAAACTGCTTCACCTGCTGTACAGATACATACACATCGTCAGGAGACGATAGGTAATTATAATCGCTTGATCGCAAAAAGCCATAGCCATCGGGCATCACCTCCAGCACTCCATTGGCTGTAACCAGCTCGGTAAAGTCGTACTTAGGCGCATTCATCATCGGCATCACAGGCTGTTGTACACTCGGCATGGATGATATTGGCAGTGTCGGCTGACCCAGCATATCATAGCTGGGCACCATCCCCTGATCCTCTACAGGTAAATCCACCACTGTGATATAGTCGGTACCATCGCCGGGATCGCCTTCCCAAACACCATCCGGGTTGGGCTGAAAATCCTGCTGAACGGTAGTATTCTGGTTATGTTCCTGCACCTTCTGCTGAAGCTGAGAAATCAGGTTATCCTCCTTGCCTGCATCTTCTTTTCGCTCCTCGGCAAGCAGTTCCTGCGGTGTCTCGGCTTCATGCCGAGTCAAGAGCGGCTCTTCCAGCCCCTCAACAGGCACTTTTGCAGCCTCCTCGGCTACCGTTTCTTCCACTTGTCGGCTCTCTTCAAGTGTCTTCTTCTCCTTCAAAGCAGCCTCGGCCGCAGCTATAGCTGCCAGTTCGGCCTTCGACTTTCTGCCTCTATGCTTGGGAATCACCAAAATAGGCTCACCTGTTTCCGACTCCTGTACAAGAATATTTGCATCGGCAGCAGAAGCGGCCTTCTTGTCGGTAGCAGCCGAGCCACCTTTCTTTAAGTCGAAATTCTCGCCCTCTGCTCCTTTCACTGTATAAACTCTACTGGTATCTTTCCGGGAAATACGGGTACGCTTTTTCTTTGTTTCCAAAGGATGAGCGCTGCCAACCTGCTCTGCCATCTTGTCCAAAATAGCATACACCAAGGTGTCCTTATCGTCATTCTTGCCAAAAGAAGCACCATATTCCTCTGCAATGCCTTGCAACTCAAGGACATCTTTGCTTAATAATTCGTCTTTGCTAAGCATAAATAATTTTGTATAGGAAATCACATTTAAAAAAGAATGTTTCAAAGAAAGAAACACATTAAATGCTTTTGATGTTGCAAAGGTATTATATTTCCATGAGCCTACCAAATTTTACTTTCTGATTTTTCAAAAAAATAATGATAACCTAACCTAAAAAATACCATCTTCCATTAATTTTCAAGAGGATATTTCCCTACCATCGAAAAAACTGATAATAATAATAGGTGTTCGGACCATTTTATTTTAATCCTTCAGTATTCTTTTGTACCTTTGCCATAAACATTAGTATCAGAAGCCTATGGAGGAAAAATTCATATATACGGCAGAGGAAACCAGACAATCCTTGATGCTCTTGAAGGAACTTCAGATTACCTTGGGCGATGCGTTCCCCGGTAACGACATGAAGAAACTTCAGGAACATATCAGCAACTTCTTGAACAAAGGCGAAATAAAACGGAACGTGTTCGGCCTAAACCCGATACTTTGCGCCCTTCAAACAGCAATGATTGCCGTCAAGGATATTGGATTAAGACGCGACTCTGTGATAGCCATTCTTCTGTATAACAGCGTACAGGAAGGGTCCATCGAACTGGAAAGTATCAGAAAAAGATTTGGCGACAGTGTTGCTAAAATCATTCATGGACTCATAAAAATACAGGGCCTTTATGCCAAGACACCGGCCATAGAGAGTGAAAACTTCCGCAATCTGCTCATATCTTTTGCCGAAGACATGCGCGTTATCCTCATCATGATAGCCGACAGGGTAAACCTTATGCGCCAGATTCGCAATACAAAGAATCTTGAAGCACAGAGGAAAGTGGCTGAAGAGGCGAGCTATCTCTATGCGCCATTGGCGCATAAGCTGGGGTTATATCAGCTGAAACAGGAGCTGGAAGACCTTTCCCTAAAATACCTTGAGCATGACGCGTACTATCATATAAAGGAGAAGCTGAATGCCACAAAGGCAGCACGCGATGCCTACATCAAGCGGTTCATAGAGCCGGTGCAAAACCATTTGCTGGCAGCCGGACTGCGTTTTCACATAAAAGGGCGCACCAAGTCGATTCACTCCATTTGGCAAAAGATGAAGAAGCAAAAGTGTTCTTTCGAGAATATCTACGACCTTTTTGCCATCCGCATCATTCTGGATGCTCCGCTGGAAAAGGAAAACATGCTTTGTTGGCAAACCTACTCTATCGTAACAGACATGTATCAGCCCAATCCTAAACGACTGCGCGACTGGCTTTCCGTTCCAAAGTCGAACGGATACATGTGCCTGCACATTACGGTATTGGGGCCGGAGTCGAAATGGGTGGAAGTACAAATACGTACCGAACGCATGGACGAGATTGCGGAACATGGCTTGGCTGCTCACTGGCGATACAAAGGCATCAAAGCTGAGGGCGGACTCGACGACTGGTTAGCTTCTATCCGCGCTGCCCTCGAGGCAGGAAACAACCTCGAGGTAATGTCGCAGTTTACGTCCGACTTGTACGAAAAGGAGATTTATGTCTTCACACCCAAGGGCGACTTGCTGAAGTTTCCCAAGGGGGCTACCATCTTAGACTTTGCTTATCATATCCATTCGCGCATTGGCAACCAGTGTATCGGCGGTAAAATCAATGGCAAGAACGTATCTTTTCGTACAGAGCTCCACAGTGGCGACTCGGTGGAAATCCTTACTTCGGCCAATCAAAAGCCCAAGCAGGAATGGCTTAACATCGTACACTCGTCCAGAGCAAAGTCGAAGATTCGGCTGGCTCTCAAGGAGACACAGGTAAAAGAGGGAGCCTTTGCCAAGGAACTTCTTGAAAGAAAATTCAAGAACAGGAAAATCGATATGGACGAATCTACCATGGGGCATCTGCTAAAAGCACTTGGCTTCAAGGAGGTTTCCGATTTTTACAAACAGATAGCCGACGAGAAACTCGATCCTAACTACGTCATAGAGGAGTATCAGAAGGTGTATGACAAGACCCATGGCATCAATCAGCAAAAGGAGATAGAGAGTGCCGAGAACTTCGAGTTTGAGAATCCTAACAAGGAGATTTTCAAGAATAACGACGACGTGCTGGTCATCGATCAAAACCTGAAGGGTATCGATTTCACATTGGCTAAGTGCTGCCATCCTATTTATGGCGACAATATCTTTGGCTTTGTTACCGTGAATGGGGGCATAAAAATTCACCGAACCGACTGTCCTAATGCGCCCGATCTGCGCCAACGCTTCGGTTATCGCATCGTAAAAGCACGCTGGAGCGGCAAGGGAGCATCCCAATATGCCACCACCCTCCGTGTCATTGGCAATGATGACATCGGTATAGTAAGCAACATTACGAATATCATCTCAAAGGACGAGAAAATTACCATGCGCTCCATCAATATCGATTCGCATGACGGTCTGTTCTCCGGAAACCTCGTTGTACTGCTCGATGATAGCTCAAAGCTGAATGCTTTGATAAAAAAACTGCAAACCGTAAAGGGTGTAAAGCATGTTACACGCATCTGATTTTCTCCTACGTCGGATATAAAATAAAGCGATATCCGGTAACAAAAGCTATCGTCTCCGGAAATAGAAGCAGCTTAATAGCACGTTGGGAAAATATTTACATAAGACTTATAGCACACAAGGAAATTACCAATTTCAGCAAAACAGTAACCTTCTCATTATAAAGCAGTTATGATTTAAGAAAGCAAAATGGCACCTTTTACGCGGCAAAAGGTGCCATTTTAAGCCGTAAAAGGTGGCAGATAGCAATGCTATCTGCCACCTTTTGCATCGCTAACAGCCCTATGTTTAATATGGATTGAATTTCTTTTACAGAGAAGAGATGTTCGTTTTAGATACCAAACTGTCATAAACAAAAAAAGCATCTTAGGAAAACCAAGATGCTCGGCGGTGCGTACGAGACTCGAACTCGTGACCTCCTGCGTGACAGGCAGGCATTCTAACCAACTGAACTAACGCACCATGCAATTTAGAAAGACAGCTTTTGCGGTGTGTACGAGACTCGAACTCGTGACCTCCTGCGTGACAGGCAGGCATTCTAACCAACTGAACTAACACACCAAAAACAAAGCTTCAAGGTGTCATTTCCTTTTTGCGAGTGCAAAGGTAATATCTTTTTTTTATTCCACCAAGACTTTAGAATATATTTTTATAGAAAATACTGCAAAAGAATAGCGGTTTTAAAGCACCTTCCATCGTATATCCATTCTGCCAATCTTGCCCCTTCTTCAAAACCTGCACGTCCTAAACAAGCAAGGCATGCAGCGTTGCTCTCCTCGACATAAGCATAAAGCTGATGTAGGTGGAGCACATTACGGGCATACGAACAGATTTTCTTTACCACGGCTTCGCCCAATCCCTTATTGCGGTAATCCGACTGAATGACGAGCGCCAGCTCTGCTCTTAAATTCCTTGGGTCGAAATTCAGTAAATCAACCAAGCCAATAGTCTCTCGTTTATCAGTTTCAAGTACCATGCGAACCTGACCATCGGCATAAATATCTCCATGCGAGCTCATGATATACCTGCGCAAAACCTCTTTGCTGTAAGGAACATTCGATACACCAAACTGCCAAAGGCTCTCATCATTCTCCAGTTCATACAAATAGTCGATATCCTCGGGCTCCAAGGCACGAAGGCAAAACTCCTTTTGATGATGCTCTATTTTCATTCTGCTTTAAGTTATTCGTTCAGTAGTTTCGACACCACACACGACTACATTACCATACTTATCGGTGCAACAAAGAATGGCATATACTCCCGGCAGACATACGCCTCACCCGGATTTTCACATTCACATCGCAAAGATACAGAATATCTTGGAATAAAAAAGATGATAGCCTATCATTTCATATTTTCCTTTTCGCCACTTTTCTTCATTGCTTCATCGCTACTGATGTCATGGAAGCACCGCTGCCTTGTAGGGAAAACAAAGGTGAGGCCCAGTACCAATATCAGAGCAAGATAGAAGAAGCTCACAGAAAAGCCGAAGAGATAATAAAACAATGTATTCAGGACAAGGGGTATTAACAAGAGCAACAGCCGCACTGTTCCCCACTTGCGCAAGGCGGAAACAGATCTATCGCCTCCTGCTTTCAGTTCGTTCTGAACAAATTTATACTTAAAAAAATACAGCGAAAGCGGAATAACCGAAATGGTAAGAAGTTGCATACAAAACTGCAGAATAACATATTGCGCGGAGTTCTTATCGCTCGGCCAGCCTCCCGCAGCAAGTACATTGCTTTCAAAAAGTATTACGATAGCCAACACTATAAATGCAGAAAGGCACACTTCTGCCAGCAATAACTTCCTTACCTTTTCCATATTTTTTTTTGCCGTTACTGATTATTAAGCGGTGTTCTGTTTAAAATACTGCGTCCCAAGGTTACCTCATCGGTATATTCCAATTCGTCGCCTACGGAAATACCCCGTGCGATAACCGATAGCTTCACATCACAATCCTTGAGTTTCCGAGAAATATAAAAGTTGGTCGTGTCGCCTTCCATCGTGCTGGCAAGAGCCAGAATTACCTCGCGAACTTTCCCGCTCTGTACACGTTCTACCAGCGAATCTATCTCAATATCGTTCGGGCCGATACCATCCATAGGCGAGATGATTCCTCCCAGCACATGGTACAGGCCATTAAACTGCTGTGTATTCTCGATAGCCATGACATCCTGAATGTTCTCGACAACGCAGATAAGTCCCACATCCCTACGTGCATCGGAGCAAATAGGACAAATATCCGTGTCCGATATATTATGACAGCAGCTGCAATGCTTGATTTTATGACGCAGATTTGTCATGGCATAAGAGAATTCATCCACCCGACTCGTCGATTGACGAAGCAGGTGGAGAACTAATCGTAAAGCCGTTTTCCTACCTATTCCCGGTAATTGGGAAAACTCATCGACGGCTTTTTCCAAAAGTTGTGAAGGATATTGCTGCATCCTTTATATCGTAATGCTTTCCGGATTAATCATCGAAAAGATAAATACCTACGCCTACCTTCAGGCCTATCGTAGAATAACGAGACCTCTTGAACGATTGATCATAGTACACTGCCGGCTCTATTGTTACAGAACGGTTAATGAAGAAAGCATAACCAAGCTCTACTCCCGGCTTCAGATCATTGTAGCTATGGTTGGCATGCAGGAGCTTTGCCCCGGCACCAAGATACAAACCGTTTTGGGTAATGTAATAACGTCCCTGAACACCTACACTGATATGGTCGGCTACAGCATCCGAACCGTTGTGCTCAAAGCTAACTTCACCAAGTACCATGATATTATCCCAAGGGAAATAACCGGCCTTAGCCTCAACGCCAAGGTTAAATCCATCCTCACCACTGTAGTTCAAATTCAGACCTGTCAGGGATGCACCAACATATCCTTTGCCCTCTTGGAACTGTGCGAAAGCACCCAGTGTCGCCATTGAAACAGCTACTAATGTAAACAATCTTTTAAACATACTTCTGCTTTTTTCTTAGATATAAATACTACAAGTTATTAATAAGTTACATACATCTGTTAAGTAACAAAGACAAAGGTAGTTAAAAGAAACGGAATACAAAAATAAATATATACCTTTGTACTTCTTTTATAGATTTCTTATAAGTAAAACACGTATTCAAACATTTATAATGTATAATAAATTTATCTTATCGCTGTGTGCCACATTAGTCTCTTTGGGGGCTAAGGCTCAATATTTTCCTTTGCAAGCGGCCTATCCTGAAACGCCAAAACATGAAACAAGAGCGGTGTGGCTTACGACCTTTGCCAACCTCGACTGGCCTAAAACCTATGCTACATCAGCAAGTACCATAGAGCAGCAGAAGCAGGAATTAGTCCGCATATTAGACCAATACCAAAAGGCAAACATCAATACTGTGATTCTACAGGCACGTGTACGGGCAGCAACAATCTACCCATCGAACATCGAACCTTGGGACAAGTGTATAACAGGACAGGAAGGGGTGGATCCCGGTTACGGCTACGACCCGCTGAAGTTTGCCGTAGAGGAATGTCATAAACGTGGCATGAACATCCATGCTTGGATAGCAACAATCCCTGCAGGTGGCAGAAACTCGCTTGGATGTCGGATGCTTCAGAGCAAAGGGTTTCAGGTAAGAAACCTTTCAACGGGGGCTTATCTCGACCCATCCGACCCGAATGTTCCTACCTATCTTGGACAGGTATGTGCCGAGATAGCACAGAACTACGACATCGATGGCATCAACCTCGACTATATCCGTTACCCGGACGGGTGGCCAAAAGCTACCTATGCCGATGGGGATACACCCGACGACCGCCGCAGAAACATCACAAACATTGTTCGTGCCATACATGATGCGGTAAAAGCCGTTAAGCCTTGGGTGCACATAGCTTGCTCCCCTATCGGCAAGTATGCCGACTTAAACAAATATTCGTCGAGAAACTATAATGCACATGACCGTGTTTTCCAAGAGGCACAGGACTGGCTGCGAATGGGACTGATGGATGAGCTGTACCCGATGCAGTACTTCCGTGGTACAAATTACTACCCATTCCTTGCCGACTGGGAAGAGAACAGACATCAGAAAGCGATTATATCGGGACTTGGAACCTACTTTCTTGATCCACGGGAAGGTAACTGGCAACTTGATGAAATCAAACGACAAATGAACGTCAGCCGTAGTCTGGGGCTTGGACATGCTCATTATCGCTCTTATTTCCTGACCAGTAATCCACAAGGGATTTACGATTTTGAACAACAATTCAACAGAACAGTATCGTTGCCTACGGGAATTGCCTACAAGAAAACCAAGATACAGGCACCTGATTACGTGCAGGGAGCAAACAGTCTGATAGTTTCGGCAGACGCAGCCGGCAATCATCTTACATGGAGAGGTACCGCACCTTATTATAATATATACGCCGGCAGTGCCAATCCTGTAAACATCAGCGACCCGAAAAATCTGGTTTATGCCAAATACGATGGCAACTCTCTCAACCTTACCCTACCGGAAACAGAGGGAAAAATCTACTTCGCTGTAACGGCCATCGACCGATATGGAAACGAAAGCGAGGCTTTACAAGGGGAAGGGCAAACGGCAGAGAGCACACCGTCCACCTTATTGGAGAACGATGGAAACACTTTGCAACTTCCTTCCTTCACTAACCGGCTGAACATAACCAACTATATCATCAAAGACAACATCGGAAAAGAGGTACGTAGAATTCCTACTACAGGAAAAGACATGACACAGGTGTATATCTATAACCTGCCCAAGGGCTTCTATACACTGTCGGCTCTCTTCCCCAATTCGAAAACTCCGACACAAATCGGTAAGTTTGCCATTGCAAGATAGGTCTTTCCAACAACCCACACAAAGGCATACGCCACCAAAGGGACGATCGCACAACAAGTTTGTTGGAAACCGATAGTTTGCCGTAAACGCCATTTTTCGGGTGGAGTTCGTAGCAAACACGAAGCGAGTTATTGCCCGACACCACAGGTGTTGGTATATAACACCACCGCTTATATAAAACAAGCTGACAGACCAAGAGGATATATCTGCCTAAGGATATCCAATGCTCCGCATTGACCACCCTCTTTTCTTTAATCAGATGGGCGTGCGGGAAAAAGAATTTTCTATAATAAACGCACGCCCTTAGGAATAAAAAACTCCTAAGGGCGTGCGTTCTTTGTATCGGCACTTTACCTCCTTTTCAGGAGGAAAGCCTGTTGTTGTATTGTTTACTTGCGATTCTTCAGATCCTCAAGACTGGCTTTCAGGGTAGCTATCTTTTCCTCCGAGTCGCTCTGCTTCTTGCGTTCACGCTCGATAACAGCCTCCGGTGCATGAGCAACGAAGTTCTCATTCGAGAGCTTTTTCTTAATGCCCATCAAGAAACCCTCAAGGTGTTTCAACTCCTTTTCCTGCTTCTCGATCTCGGCTGTTACATCGATAAGGTCGCCGACAGGAACTGCAAAAGAATCTGTTCCAACCATAAAGCCCGATGCGTCGGCACTCTTTTCTGCCACGACAGTGATTGCCTTCAGGTTGGCCATCTTGGTAATGATGGGGTTATAAGCCTCGAAGTTATTCTGCCCAATGGCATTTAACTCCAGTTCTATCTTGGGCGCAATGTTCTTTTGATTACGAACAGTACGCACACCACCCACAAGCTGCTTTACCTGTTCAATATCTTCTGCCAGTTGAAGCTCGTCGGCTGTAGGAGCCGGAAGCAGCAGTTCCATCTTCATAATGCTCTCGCCTTCCTTACGATTGTATAGGTGTTGCCAGAGTTCTTCCGTGATAAAAGGCATGAATGGATGCAACATCTTCAACAGCGTATCAAAGAATTCAAGCGTAGCCTCGTAGGTTTTCTTATCGATAGGCTTGCCATATTCGGGCTTCACCATTTCCAAATACCAGCTCGAGAACTCATCCCAGAACAGCTTATACACGGTCATCAACGCTTCAGAGATACGATAATCCTTGAATTGCTGCTGCAATTCCTCATTAACACTCTTCAGTTTCGCGTCGAACCAACGCACCGCTATCGCACTTGCTTCGGGCTGTTCCATATCGGAAGTTTCCCAACCCTGAACAAGACGGAAGGCATTCCATATCTTGTTATTGAAGTTACGGCCTTGCTCGCAGAGGGCTTCATCGAAGAGAATATCATTACCTGCCGGTGCTGCCAGCATCATTCCCATGCGCACACCATCGGCACCAAACTTTGCTATCAGGTCGAGTGGGTCGGGAGAATTGCCAAGACTCTTGCTCATCTTCCTGCCCAGTTTGTCGCGGACAATACCTGTAAAGTAAACGTGTTTGAATGGGAACTTGCCACGATACTCATATCCGGCCATAATCATACGTGCCACCCAGAAGAAGATAATATCCGGGCCGGTTACCAAATCGCTCGTAGGGTAATAGTAGTTTATCTCCTCATTATCGGGGTGATTGATACCGTCGAACACAGAGATAGGCCACAGCCAGCTCGAGAACCAAGTGTCCATACAGTCGCTGTCTTGCTCCAACTGGTCGGCGGTTACAGAAGGGTTGATTGCCTGCGCCTGCTTTAAAGCCTCCTCGGCAGTCTCGGCTACAACCGTTTGTCGCTTGCCTTCGGCATCCTTAAAGTAGTAAGCAGGGATGCGATGTCCCCACCATAGCTGACGGCTGATACACCAGTCCTTGATGTTTTCGAGCCAATGGCGATAGGTGTTCTTGTATTTCTTTGGGTAAAATTCTATCTCATCATCCATTACAGGGTCGAGGGCAATGTCGGCAAAGTGCTGCATTTTCAGGAACCACTGCGCAGAAAGTTTCGGCTCGATAGGTACATTGGTACGTTCGGAGAAGCCCACCTTATTGTCGTAATCCTCTATTTTCTCCATCAGACCCGCAGCCTCCAAGTCGATAGCTATCTGCTTGCGCACATCCATACGGTCCAGACCAACATACAAGCCTGCAGCTTCCGAGATGGTACCGTTATCATTAAAGATATCGATTGTATCCAATCCGTGTTTCAAACCTAATGCGTGGTCGTTGATATCATGGGCCGGCGTAACCTTCAAACAGCCCGTACCGAACTGAATATCCACATAGCTATCTTCTATAACAGGAATCACACGGTTTACCAACGGTACGATAACATGCAGACCTTTGAGCCAAGTGTTCTTCTCATCGTCGGGGTTTATGCACATTGCCGAGTCGCCCATGATGGTTTCAGGACGTGTGGTAGCAACCACGGCATAGTAGCCTTTTGCGTCTTTATGCATTACATTGCCTTCCGACTTGCGCTCCACCTTTGCCTGATCTTCCCCGGCTACATAGTACTTCAGATGATAAAGCTTGGAATGTTCTTCCTTATAAACAACTTCCTCGTCCGACAAAGCCGTCTGTGCCTTTGGATCCCAGTTCACCATTCGGACACCACGATAAATGTAGCCCTTCTTGTATAAATCTACAAACACCTTGATAACTCCTTCGCTGCGGGTCTCATCCATCGTGAAAGCGGTACGATCCCAGTCGCAGGAGCAGCCTAATTTACGAAGCTGTTTCAGGATAATACCGCCATGCTCGTTCGTCCATTCCCAGGCATGCTTAAGGAAATCCTCGCGCGAAAGGTCGGTTTTCTTAATGCCTTGTTCTGCCAAACGGCCTACTACCTTGGCCTCTGTCGCTATACTTGCATGGTCGGTTCCGGGAACCCAGCAAGCGTTCTTGCCCTCCATTCGGGCCCTACGAACAAGAATATCCTGTATCGTATTATTCAGCATATGCCCCATGTGGAGCACACCCGTTACATTGGGAGGGGGAATAACCACGGTATAAGGCTCGCGTCCATCGGGTTTAGAACTGAAAAGCTTATTGTCCAGCCAGTACTGGTACCATTTCGATTCCACAATCTGTGGGTCATACTTGCTTGCTAACTCCATGTGTGTATATTATTATTTATTCTTTATTATCATTAAAAACAGCACAAAAGTACAAAAAAATCGCCTAAAAGACATATCTTTGCATCATAAATATATGGCGAGAGCATTATCTTTTAACGTTTATCTTATTAACTTTCAAGATTAAAGTAAATTGCATACAAAAGAGGAAAAACTAAGGGCTTTTGAACGATTGCTGGATGTTCAGGAGCGTTTAAGGAAAGAATGTCCATGGGACAGGAAGCAAACCTATGAGAGCTTACGCCCTAATTCCATCGAGGAAGTTTTTGAATTGGCCGACGCCTTGATAAAAAATGACACAAAGAATATCTGCAAGGAACTTGGGGATGTGATGGAACACGTAATATTCTATTCTACAATAGGACAAGAAACCGGTGACTTTGATATAGCTGATGTGTGCAACGCGCAATCGGACAAGTTGATGTTCCGCCACGACTTCATCGACTGGACAGGGTGGGAAGTGGCAAACAGCAATCTCACCATTAATAAAGAAGGACAGGTTACCTACAAAGATGATCCGGACACGGCAAACGATTCCGCCACCAACGTTAAACCCGACACGGCCGCCCGTGTAGAAACGACATGGGAACAGCGCAAGCAAAAAGAGCGTGATGGCAATGTTTCGGTGCTGTCGGGTGTGCCGGCATCGTTGCCAAGCCTTATCAAAGCCTATCGCATACAGGACAAAGCACGCAACGTCGGCTTCGATTGGGAGCAGAAAGAGGACGTCTGGGATAAGGTAAGAGAGGAACTCGCGGAGCTGGAAACCGAACTGAAAAAGGGCGACAAGGAGAACGCTACCAAGGAGTTCGGCGACTTTATTTTCTCGCTTATCAATGCCGCAAGGCTCTATAAGATTAATCCTGACAATGCCTTGGAGCACACAAACAAGAAGTTTATTGCCCGCTTTAACTACATAGAGGGCAAGGCGAAGGAACAAGGAAAGGACATAAAGGACTTAACCTTAGCCCAAATGGATGAGCTTTGGAACGAGGCCAAGACAGCGCTCAACGATAAGCAATAACCTATTATTATATATAAAATCAGAAACGAAGAAAAGGAAATAATTATGAAGAAACTATCATTATTATCATTCGTGTTTGTACTCATGGCTACCCTTTGGAGCTGTAACGACAAGAAGCCAAAGGCTATTATGGACAAGACTGCAGGCAACATAGCGTCTCAATCGGTAAAAGACAGTACTATTTACGGTACAATGGTAGATGGGGGAATGAACTCGCTTATCCTTCTGACAGATAAAGGCGACACGCTGGAATTCCTCGCAAACCCGGATGATACAATGGAAGTTGTCAAGGGAGGGAAAATAAATGGCGACCGCTTTGCCGTCATCGGTTATACGGAATATGGCGACCGTTTCCTTCGTTCTGCCATTAACCTTACTTCGCTTCAGGGAAAATGGACGAGTCTCGATAAGGATTTCACCATCAAGGAGGATGGCACTATCACATCGAACATCCAGACAGAGCAAGACGCTTGGAGCACTTGGAAAATCGTAAACGGACGCTTGGTGCTTTCGAAAGATACCTTTACGGTGAATGTTCTGGGTGCCGATACCCTTTCTTTAGAGAACAACAATGGTATCTTCGTATTCCGCCGAGGCAAATAAAAGTGGTTAGCAGAAAGGAAAACTAATAAAAGTGGAGACTTTTAAAGTACATATCCTCGGCTGTGGCAGTGCCCTCCCCACCCTGCATCATAAGGCTTCGTCGCAGGTAATCGAGATAAGGGACAAGCTGTTTATGATAGATTGTGGAGAAGGAACACAAATGCAACTACGAGCATGCAGAATACACTTCGCAAGGTTAAAGGCCGTATTCATTTCCCATCTGCATGGAGACCATTGCTTCGGACTGCCCGGTATGATTTCCACTTTCGGCATGACGGGGCGTACTTCGCCCTTACATATCTATGCACCGGCCGACTATGAGCCCGTGCTGCAGCAGACACTTGACTTCTTTTGCCAAGCCTTGGAATTCAAGGTAATATTCCATCCTATAGATACCACTATACAAACTGTGATTTACGACGACCGAAGCCTGACGGTAGAGACCATTCCTTTGCAGCATCGCATTGCCTGCTCCGGCTTTCTTTTTAAGGAAAAAGGTACGCTCCCGCATATCCGCCGCGACATGATAGACTTCTATCAGATTCCTGTTTCGCAGATTAACAATATCAAAGCGGGAGCCGACTGGACAACGGAAGAGGGTGAAGTAATTCCCAACAGCCGGCTGACATACCCTGCCGCACCGCCCCGTTCGTATGCCTATTGCTCCGATACAAAGTATATGCCAAGCCTTTACAGGCAAATACAAGGAGTCTCCACCCTCTACCATGAGAGTACTTATGCCGAAGAACATGCCGACATGGCTAAGCTATATTGGCATAGCACGGCAAAACAAGCTGCTCAAGTAGCATTAAAAGCCAGTGCTACAAAGCTTCTATTAGGACATTATTCTGCAAGATATGATAATGAGAATGCGTTGTTGAATGAGGCAAAAGAGATTTTCCCAAATAGCTTCCTAACTAATGAGGGAGATGTATTCAATGTATAATCATAGGCTATAGGAGAAATATCTAAAAAACTTCTCCATCCATAAATGGACGATACATTAAACACATACCAGCACTTATAAACCATACAACATTGAAAACAATAGACGAAAACGAGATATTGCTTTCATTAGCAGATACCGACAGGCGACAAGCCGCTTTCTCTATGCTCGTGAAGGAGTATAGCCAACCTCTCTATTGGAAGATAAGAACCATCGTATTCGACCACGAAGATGCCGACGATATACTGCAGAACACCTTTTTGAAAGCATGGAAAGCATTGGACGATTTCCAAGGAAAGTCGAAACTTTCAACATGGCTTTATAGAATAGCCATCAATGAAGCGCTCGACTTTTTGCGCCATCAGAAGAATAAAGTTCAACTATCCGAAGAAGCAGAATACGGAATGGCCAATCAACTCGTGGCAGACGACTACTTCGACAGCGACAACGGGCAGGCTCTCCTGCAGGAGGCCATTGCCACATTGCCCGAAGTACAGCGGACGGTATTTACCCTCCGGTACTACGACGAGATGAAATATGCCGAAATGAGCAGGCTCCTCGATACCAGCGAAGGTGCCTTAAAAGCATCTTACCATATTGCGGTACAGAAGATTACAGACTATATTAAACAAAAAGAATAATTTCTTTAAAAGATTAAACTTTTACTATCCGGCTTCGTCATATAGCTAAACAAACAAATAACTCTCATGAATCAGGAAAGATATTTAAAAGATAGATTCGGCAACAAGCCACATTTTGCCGTACCCGAAGGCTACTTTGATAACCTGAATGCGCGGATTATGCAAACCATAGGATTCCCTGTGGAAAACAAAGGGCTGACAATGGAAAAACAAAAGGGCACCTTTTGCCATGAAAAAGAGCACCTTTTGCCCGGTAAAAGGGCACCTTTTACTACACAAAAGGGCACCTATTCCGAGAAGCCTTTTACTCCAAGGCTTCAGTGTATCCGCCCATTGATTGCTGCAGCATCGGTGGTGGGCATCATTATTTGCGCATCCATCGCTTTCCACCTATCCGTTCCTTCCAACGAGGCGCAAAGCGAAATATCAGGCAAAAGCATGGCACAAGGGGGAAAGGAAGTGTCTTCTCAGAAGAAATCTTCTTTCGAGGAATCGGCCGACTACATGATGTTGGATGACGACGACCTATATGCTTACCTTTCAGAGTGAGCTATTCCGACAATAAATGGCAATAAAAACATTGAAGAAAATGAAGAAAAACATACTATTATTCGCCGTTATGATAATGGTAAGCCTTACTTCTTTTGCCCAACATAGAAAGAAGTTCGACCCAAATCAGTTCAAATCCGACTTACATGCTTACATTATCAAAGAGGCAGAACTCACTTCGCAGGAACAAACCAAGTTCTTTCCTGTGTATGATGAGATGATGGATAAGCAGAGAGATGTTTTCGATACACTCCGGAAACTCCGCCATCAGAAGAATGTTACAGACGCTCAGGCAAAACAGATTATACTGAGATCCGACTTATTGGAATCCAAATTAAAACAGATAGAACGCAACTACCATTCCAGAATGATGCGAATTATCCCTGCTTCAAAGCTCCTCCGTGTCTTCAGAGCCGAACGACGCTTCCATCGGCAGACATTGATGAAATTTGCAAAGAAAGATTATTAACAGGCAAACGGCCTGTCGCTTGAATTAAAATATTTAATAACAACTCCGGTATTTCCGCCGGATCTAATTCTTTTCATAGAATGCGAAGACAACAGTCGATAGGAAAGTGCCTCATGGCACTTTTGCTGTTTATTGGTTTTTCCACCACAATCAAAGCCACAACCTTCCACAAACGAGAGTTCCGTGGTGCATGGATTCAATGTGTCAACGGGCAATTTCAAGGTTTGTCGATGACCGAAATGCAGCGTATGCTTACTTATCAGCTCGACGAATTACAGAAAGATGGCGTGAATGCCATTATGTTTCAGGTAAGAGCCGAGTGCGATGCTCTGTATGCCAGTCCGTATGAACCGTGGAGCAAGTATCTTACAGGGCAGCAAGGCATGGCTCCTTCTCCTTACTGGGACCCTCTTCAGTGGATGATAGAGCAGTGCCATAAACGAGGAATGGAGCTTCACGCGTGGATAAATCCTTACCGTGCCAAGACAAAAGGTACCAATCTTCTCGCAACCAACCACATAGCCATTGCCCACCCCGAGCGGGTTTTCAATTACGATGGGCAGTATATCCTTAACCCCGGACTATCTGAAAACAGAGATTATATCTGTAAAATAGCCGAAGATATTGTACGACGTTACGATATAGACGGCTTCCATATCGACGATTATTTCTACCCCTACCCTGCTGCCGGACAACAGATTCCCGACCAATCACTTTACCAATCGACCCGTGGAAACTTTAAAAATATTGGCGATTGGCGGCGTAATAATGTAAACTTGTTCATTCAACAGCTCGGAAATACCATCCATCAGACCAAGCCTTGGGTAAAGTTCGGGGTATCGCCATTCGGTATTTACCGCAATGCACGTACAGCTCCGGGGATAGGAAGCAGAACAAACGGGTTGCAGAACTACGACGACCTTTATGCCGATGTTGTCCTTTGGGATCAGAAAGGATGGATAGATTATTGTGTTCCGCAGCTGTATTGGGAGATTGGTAACCGCGCAGCCGACTATAAAGAGCTTATCGGTTGGTGGAATGATCATATCACAAACCGCCCTCTTTTCATAGGAGAAGATGTGTTGAGGACGGTAAAATACGCCGATCCTCAAAACCCACTGTCTCATCAGATGCCTGCTAAATGGCAGTTGCATGAGCAGAACAAGAATGTAAAAGGCACCGTTTTATGGTATGCCAAGGCTGCCGTAGATAACCCGGGGAACTATGGTTTGAAACTTCGCACCGACTATTGGCGCTATCCGGCACTGCAGCCGGCCATGCCATTCCTCGACGATACCGAGCCGAAGAAGCCTAAAAAGGTGAAGGCAAAGCATGAAAGCGATGGCTATTACCTTACATGGAAAGCACCTAAATCGAAGGATTGGAGAGACAAGGCACATCAATATGTAGTATATTGTTTCCAAAAGGGCGAGGACATCAACCTCGACGACCCTTCACACATCGTTGCTCTTACCTACGATACGCGCATAAAACTGAACTATAAAAGAGGAAAAGATAAGAAAATTTTCTATGTTTCTGCCCTTAACAGAGTGAGTAATGAGGGTACAGCCAAAAAGAAAAAGGTGAAATTATAAAATCATTCTAATACTCTCTTTACATCGTTTCGTGATGTAAAAAACATAAAAGCAGCCACCATTCAATAGAGTTTAGCAATTGAACGGTGGTTGCTTTTGTTTTGTATCCCTACAAAAAATCTAACTAAGATTGGGTAACATGCTCTACAAGAAATTGTTCATAATTCTTCTCTCTTGTAGCATCCATTATCAGGAACATGTCAACTATCCACCAAATATAGAGCCCACCACAAGTAAGAAGTTTGCCAACTCCCATTCCTGTATCTCCTATATAGAATCTATCAACACCAAAATGACCTGCCAAAATTGATAGGATAAGAGCTGTTGTAGGGTCTTTTAATTGTGTTAATTTAGCAACAGCAAGTGAATAATCCATCTCTAAAAGAATGTCTCTTACATGCGAAAAGGATGCGGAAGGAAACAAGTTTCCGTAAATCATAATAAGCTGATCAGCCTTATTCTGTTCCATATCTGGTTATATTTTTAAAATATTTCTAATCACAAACCACACGAAGAAAGAAATAATATAGAACCATACTATCTTGTTATGGTGTGTGTAATGCTCCAATCTCTCCTTGAGATGATTGTCAGGCAGTGCCCATCCCACGAGCAATAAAGCTGCATAAGGCAAGGATATTGCCAAGAAATAATTGTAATGTATGGCTTCCGCCCACTGCCCATGACAAGAAGCATGGATAAAACGCTGAATACCACAGCTCGGACAACTAAGTCCTGTCAATGTTTTCAGTACACATTTGGGAGTAAACCAATATGACATAGGATTGATAACGTATAAATAGGCGCCTATTAAAGTGCCTATCAGTACCACCAATCCCAATCTTTTTATCATCTAACCGTTAAGCAATTATGCCTGACTTGCAGCCAAAATTACACAGAAGTAGACGATAGTATACACGATACCAACCACAATTCCAGATGCAACTGCTATTAAACTCCATTTCTTAGCTTCGTTAGAAGCCACAACTGCTGCCTCATACTGCCCAGACATATACAAGGAATTCACTTTGTTAGCTTTAATAATTGCCACAATACCCAATGGTAAACAACAGAATAAAGTTGTTAGAATAGCCATCACAAGGTGGTTATTTGGTGCTGGGGGCATAGGTGAATTACCATTATTACCAAATTGATCGCTCATAGGTTCATTATTTTCCATAAGACTTTTAATTTAACTTGTATTATTAATTAAGTTTGATATTTTTATTATTCTTTAGTGCAAATATAATTAAAATATTTATAACTACAAGCATTCTTTTAAAGAAATTGAAATCTTTTTTGAACCTTTATCACTTTCAGTATAAATAATCTTATATCGAAAATAAACGAACATACCTAAATGAGTATGCCAACTTTACTTGTCTATCCGCTTCTCTATATATAACTATATGTTTTTTTATTTTTCCTGTCATACTGTCATATCTTTACAAGAGCTTAAAAATCAACGAATTATATTTTCATTTTAACAGTAGCATGACGGCAAGTTACTGTCATTACAATGTATAGTATAAATTATTATTATGCTTGTTTTTAAAATGGTGTTGAGTACTAACACTTGTGGAGTTAGACTATTACTCTACCTGTATATTATAGAAAGTTCTATGAAACAGTATAATACTTGCCGTAAGTAACCGGTCCTTTATCTTCAATTACATGTTGGGCATAGCATCCTTTCCCTGATTAATTTATGAAAGTTTGCTGTCATTCTGTCATGAGAAAAAGTATGAAACAAAGCTGATAACCAACAACTTACGATAAATGTTAAAAATGACAGTAAGAAGCATCTTTTTATTTTTCTTTTAGAAAGATATCTAGAATTGGAACATAACGTAAAAGAAGAGGATACCACATAAAGATATCCTCTTCTTTTATATTATCCAACTTATCGTGAAGTCGGATATTTTTATTTATATTAAATATTTACACTTACCCCCGCATACCATGTGGCACCAAACACCGGAGCATACATAAAGGCTGCATCGTCAATATGCTTCTCATCCTGAATATAGCTAAAGATATTCTTTCCACCTGCATAAACAGTGAACATTGTACCAAACTTCTTAGCCACACGGAGATTCCAAAGCGTAAAAGTATTGGTCTTCTTTATCTTTGAGTCGGTTTTATTTTCTGCATTATAGTCTATATACATCCTGCCTTGCAGGTTTCCATACAGCGAGAAAGTCCATGTTCCCGGAGTATATTCTATATTTAAATCGCCTGTCATTGCAGGAAAACGAGATATATGCTTACTGTCCTTTTCATAAGGGGTTCCTGCCCAATCGCCTCGGTTATGCTTAAACTTACCCTGATTGAATGTCCAGTTCAAGGAAGTGGATAGGTTTCTAAGCATTGTTATTTTAGCACCCAATTCTATACCCTGAACGTACGCGTCATCTACATTCTCCCACTGATAGGTATAGCCTAAGTTGCGAACTTGACTGCTGATTTGGTCGGTAAACTGAATTTTATTCTTCAGATTTGTACGGAAAATATTTACACTCGCTTGGAAATTCTTGGTGTAATAATCGGCAGAAACATTGAAACTAACCGATTTCTCGGCTTTCAAATCCGACGATTTCCACACGCGTGGCGAGCCGGAACATAGGTGTAAGTCCTCTGAAAAGCCATAAGGCGCACGGAACCCCGTACCTACATTGGCGCGGAAGATAAGATTTTCGGTTGCTTCATACTTGATGGCAAGGCGAGGATTTACGCTTGTCTCATCAAAATTCGTCTTTGGAAAAGCAGAATCGAATACTTTTTTATCCGACGTATATTCCTCTCCCGACTTATGACTATCTACGCGCAAACCGGGAACAAGGGTCAGCTTAGGAGTAACATTCCATTCATCCTGTGCAAAGAAACCGAATTCATTGGCATGCTTCTTACTGATGGATGTGTAATCCTGACCGTAATAGGTCGATGTTTCATCTACAATACAGTATTTACCGGTTTCGCGCAAACGGGTAAAGTAAGCCTGCACGCCGAAAAGCAGATTATGATGTCCCAGTCGTGTAGAGAAGGTCAGAGATGGAGTTATCGAATTTTCACGAGCCAGATAAGGGCGCATCGATTCCACATCGGGACTGACAGGCTCGCCAGTTATCGGGTCTTTGTGGGTTTCCTGATAGCTGCTCAGGAAAGTATCGTTCGTTGCATTACGCTTATGATATACGTAAGCGGTCGAGAAAGTAAGTTCCGATTTACGCCCGATAGGCAAGGTATAGTTCAGGTCGGCACTCAAACGATTGGTCTGAATGTTCTCTGTTCCTGCCGAGAACGGATTCAGATAGAGGTTGTCTTTCATCACTCCACCCTTTCTGTCTTCCGACATTACCTTTCCACGAAGCACCAATTTGTCATTCTTGGCAAACGGATGATAGAAGTAAAGATTAAAACCTAAGTTGTTCAGTTTGCTATCCACACGGTCTGACACCCCATCTTTCTTCTTCACTTCCTTACGGGTAAGCCCCTCACCCGTCTTGTCGATAGCATCGCTCTGCAGCCTTTGGGCAAACACACTTAGTCCGACTCGCTCGTTTCTGTACGAGCCCGACGCATTCAAACTCTTATATCCCCAGTTACCCATCTGCAAATCTGCTTTTACAGAAGGTTCGAACGACGGCTCTTTCGAAATCAGATTAATGGCTCCGGCCACGGCACTACTACCGTAAAGTGCCGACCCTGCACCCTTTACGATCTCTATACGGTCAAGATTGTCCGTACCCATTTGCTGCAAGCCATATACACCTGCCAAGCCAGAATAGATGGGTTCACCATCTATCAGCACTTGAGTATGCTCGGCTCCAAGCCCTTGCATACGCACCATACTGAAGTTACAGGCCTGACACTGCTGCTCGACCCGTACACCCGGCACCCCTTCCAAGGCATCAAACACATTACGGGCATTCTTATTTACGAGTGCTTTTGAGGTAACCACCTCTGTTCTTATAGGCACATCTTTAATATAATGTTGGGTACGGGTACCCGTAACAACCACCTGATCGAGGTCTTGCGCGTCATCATCCAGCTCGAAATACACTTCGGTTGTCTTCCCTTGCTGCATCTGTACCTCCAGTTCCTGCGTATGATAGCCCAGCACACTGGCCACAATCGTTTGCTTGCCTATCGGCAGATTTGCCAGTTTAAAATGCCCCGAAGCATCGCTCACCGTTTTAAGCGTTGTTCCTTTCACCTTAATCGTTACATAAGGTATGTGCTCGCCCGTAGCTTTACTTTTCGCATCACCGAACAACATGGCATCCGTTTTCTGCGCTACGGCTGTCAGAACACTCATTAGGCATAACAAAATGACTGAAATTTGTTTTAACATAATATAAATAGGATTAGTTTATAAATAATCCCTGTGCTCAGCAACAGGGAATGATATGATTTCCGTAAAAGTTCAGATTGATTGCTGCAAAATTACATTTAGGTTTCTATCTGCGCAATACCTACTTTTAGGTAATCTTCTTATATTTTAACAAAAGTCAGCCGTTTCCTTATAAAGAAGCACCCCTTTCATTGATCTTACACAATGAAAGGGGTGCGTTTATGCTTGATTTCTATCGCCTTTAGCTGCAATTAATCTTATTCGTAGTCATCCACCACACTGTTAATTATATCCATCATCGGCTTGCCCACCTTACAAATCTCCACAATCCGGTCGCCCCAGTCCTGCTGAAGGAAGAAATCGTCCGATAGTTTCACCCAGCAGCAGTAATCTTTCATTCTAAGATACTCTATAAACTCATAGTCTTTCGGGAAACCCTTGGGCACGGTTTTCAGAGAAGCCAGCCCGAATCCTTTATCGGTAGCTACACTCGTACCATCCCATTTTCCCTCGTTCGGCTTGCCAAAAAGCGTAACAAAATCCTTGTTTTCCACAGCGGCACGCCACTGATCGATGTTTGCCATAATCTCGTTTCGGCACGAAGTAAGTATGTTGGTAGGCAGATAATAACAGCCCACGGCAATGATATTGTTCCCCGGCTGCAAATGAAAATAGTAACCGCCACGCAATGCTTTTCTGCCCTTGGCACAGATATAGGCTCCCAAATGACGCTTGTACGGACTCTTATCGGGTGAAAAACGGGTATCACGGTTGAACCGATAGGTGCAGTCCTTCACCGTAAGATGCGCCACTTCGGGATCCATCACCGACAGTTTCTTGATCAACACACCCGTACTTTCCTCGAAATCGGCTCTTGCCGCTTGGTATTCCTCCTTATGTTCCAAGAACCAATCACGGTTATTATGGGCTGCTATCTGCTTCAGAAAGCCTTGTATTTTTTTTATATCCATTGCTGTTTACAATTTACTGTTCTCCAATAATTTCGGGCAGAAAGCGTCGAAAGGACACTTCTCGCACATGGGGCGAACGCTCTTGCAGGTATATCGGCCATGCAGCAGCAACCAATGATGCGCACTGGTTACCTCCTGCTCCGGAATATTCTTCATCAGGTAGTCCTCTACCTTACGTGGGGTATTGGCCGTCTTCGGCACCAATCCCAACCGATGGCTCACCCTATATACGTGCGTATCCACTGCCAAGGTAGGCTTACCAAACCAAACAGCCTGCACCACGTTGGCCGTCTTGCGCCCTACTCCGGGCAGTTTCACCAGTTCTGAAGGCTCTGAAGGCACCTCGCCTCCATAGTTTTCCACCAACATCCGTGCCATTTCCACACAGTGTTGCGCCTTGCTGTTCGGATAAGACACACTCTTCACATACTCAAACACGTCCTCTACCTCGGCTTTCGCCATCGTCTCGGCATCGGGAAAATGGCGGAACAGCTCCGGCGTAATGGCGTTGATACGCTTATCGGTACATTGTGCCGAGAGCAAGGTTGCCACAATCAACTGAAAAGCCGAGCCAAACTCCAGCTCGGTCGTTACCTCTCCCACATTCTTCCGAAAATAATCCAATATCGTCTTATAGCGTTCTTCTCTTGTCATATAATGCAAAGATACTTAATTCCATACAAACTTTTTTGGTTTTCTGCAAAAGTTAATGTACTTTTGCATTAAACTTTAAAATAACATACAGATATGCCAACTCCAATGATAGGACTGATCGTATTGCTCGTTATCGCATTAGTAGCTTGGGCAATCGCAGAATTAAAAAGTAAAGCAATTACCTTCACTCACTCTGAGGCAGAGGCCGAGGGCGAAGAAGAAATGCTGGAAGCATTCGAAGCGCACGGCGGTAAGGAAATGGGCCTGAAGGATCTTCTAAAGAATAACAGTACCAAGGGCTACGAGTCTATTTAATTTTCATAGGCCCTCTGCCCCTCCCCTTTCGGGAATAAAAAACCAAAGACAATAGCACAAAACGAAAAAGGCTACCTGCTGCATAGCAAGTAGCCTTTGTTTTTTGCGTAAGCCAAACTTATGCCTCTGCTTCTGTTGCAGGCTCTTCAGCCGGAGTTTCCTCTGTCTGAGTCTCTGCTGCCTGAGCTTCAGCAGCTGCTTGTGCAGCCTGAGCCTTCTTCTCGGCAACCTTCTTGGCAATAGCTTCGTTTACTTTCTTTTCCTCTTCAAGGTTCTTTACAGCCTGTGCCTTCTTAGCATCGGCAAGATCCTTCTGAGCTTTTTCTGTCTTAGAGGTCTTCTCCTGCTTCCATGCGTCGAACTTCTTCTCGCATGCAGCCTCGTCGAAAGCACCCTTCTTAACACCACCCTTCAGGTGCTTCATCATGTAAACACCTTCATTTTTCAGGATGTTACGAACAGTGTCTGTAGGCTGAGCACCTGTCTCTACCCAGTAAAGAGCACGTTCAAAATTCAAATCTACAGTAGCCGGATTGGTGTTAGGATTGTAAGTACCAATCTTCTCAATAAATTTACCATCACGTGGTGCGCGAACGTCAGCGATTACGATGCGATAGAAAGCATAGTTTTTACGACCGCCACGTTGCAATCTGATTTTTGTTGCCATTTTAATTTAATGTTTTAAGGTTTGAATTTAATGCTGCCATCTCGTAACAGCGGCTGCAAAGTTACGACTAATTCTCTTAACTCGCAAATAGTCATAGCTTTATTTTACCTCTTTTCGGAATAAAAATAAAATAAAGACCGATTTAGGTTGCATCGATTTAGCGTAAAAACGAGCAGATTCTTATGCCCTAATATTGAAGAAAAAGTAAAAAACCGCTGGCCGTTACCTTTAACACTTCATGCCTATAACTGTTTCTCAAGCATTTAAGGCATACCCATTTATCGGCACAACCGCAGCATTCTTTAGGTGGTGTTTGCATGAAACACAGGCGGTGTTATGGCCCAACTCAATACGTGTTGGTATCCCACACCGTTTTTGAAAAAGCCATCACCTGACGGTAACCCGCCGTCATACTACTGTTAAAATAAAATTATAATTCATTGAACAACAGATAAATACAAAGGCTGACGGTATGACAGAAAAAACAATAAAAACACTTAGCTGTAAAATAGAAAGCAAAGAATTGTCTCTTTACCTGATGGTGATATGGTAACATCCCTGATGCCGCTCGTGCTTTACATAGCATCTGCCCTGCTTACGCAGATCGTTCAGCACCTCCGAAAGCACCCACTTCAAGGTGTCATTGCGCACTTCCCTCCCTACAGCAAGGTACTTATTATAGGCTATGTCGAAAGTTGTTCCATAAAGATGACAACTGTTCTCTGTCGCATTATGGTTGAAGCGACGTAGTCTTGCCACATCTTCCTTTGTACGCAATACACTCGTTACAAGGAGTTTGTTCATAGGAAGTCCCTTTAACTGCAGACTGTCCATAAAATTTCTGCCTATATCCTGCAATAGAATAGAAGCACGTGGCACCAGATAAGGAACACTGTTATATAATTTCTTTACCTCAAAATAAGGATTAAAGCCTATGAATACAAGTTGATCTTTCCGTTTTTCCGCGTCGGCACGATCCTGAACAGGCGAAACGCCATACTTCTTAGCAGAGAGCAACTGCACGTCCTGCATGTCGGGAAAACTCGTATCATAGTTTACCACGCCAATAATACGATGCTTGGCAGGTGAGCCATCAGCATTAAAAAATCGGACTGTTCCCTCCAAGCCAACAAGAGAAGCCTTTGCTCTCGATGACTTTTCTTGCCTATCAGCATGCTTGGCAACCGTTGCGATCTTCTTTGCCGAAACAACTCTTTTCGGCAGCTCCGCTTTCAAAGAGTCGGCTTGCTTGGCTACTTGATCAGAATTCCGCGCCTTTGCCACTGATGGAAACACGACACGTACAAGTGCCAACACGGCAGTTATTACCAAGAAGACAATCAAAAAACGATTCTTTACCTTAGCTGATATTCTGTTCATATCGACAAAGATAATAAGAATTTGCAAATTGAAGTTTATCAATTAAGAATAATTTGCGCATATAACTATTTTATAGTATCTTTGCAAAGCATTAAATAAAGAAGAAAGAATTGATAGAGAAACATATTATTCTTGAAGATATCGACCCTGTGACTTTCTATGGAGTGGGCAATGAGCACCTCCTGATGATTAAGTCGCTGTTTCCTAAACTTAGGATTGTGGCGCGCGATAATGTCATTCGCATCTTGGGAGATGAGGAAGAAATGGCCAAGATAGAGGAAGACATTGAGAATATTCGTAAACATATTGAGAAATATAACACGCTTAACTCGGAAGACATCCTTGACATCATTAAAGGCAAACAGACAAAGGCCGATGCTGTCAAGGATGTTCTTGTTTACTCGGTTACGGGCCGACCTATCAAGGCACGTTCTGCTAATCAGCAGCAGCTCATCGATGCCTTCGAGAAGACGGATATGACTTTTGCCGTAGGACCTGCCGGAACAGGCAAGACGTATCTGAGCATTGCACTGGCCGTAAAGGCATTGAAAGAAAAGACTGTCAAGAAGATTATCCTTTCCCGCCCTGCTGTCGAAGCCGGAGAGAAGCTCGGTTTCCTGCCCGGCGACATGAAAGATAAGATAGATCCTTACCTTCAGCCACTTTACGATGCCTTGGAAGATATGATTCCTGCAACCAAGTTACAGGACATGATGGACAAACGGGTTATACAGATAGCCCCGCTCGCTTTTATGCGTGGACGTACTTTGAGCGATGCCATCGTTATTCTGGACGAAGCACAGAACACTACAACCGCCCAGCTCCGCATGTTCCTTACCCGAATGGGATGGAACTCGAAGATGATTGTTACCGGCGACCTCACGCAGATAGACCTTCCCCGTGAACAGAGAAGCGGTCTGAAAGAGGCTTTAAGAATCTTAAAGGATACAGAAGGTATATCGGTTGTGGAACTTGAACAGAAAGATATCATAAGGCACAAGTTGGTAACACGTATCGTGAATGCCTACGAGAGATACGATAAAGAAAGGGAGCTTATCCATTAAGCCCCTCTATAACAAATAAATAATTGCACAGAAATGAAAGCATTAACAAAGACCAACTTCAGTTTTGAAGGACAGAAAAGTGTGTATCATGGTAAAGTTCGTGATGTTTACGACATCAACGACGACTTAATTGTTATGGTTGCCACCGATCGTATATCTGCCTTCGATGTAGTACTCCCCAAAGGTATTCCTTTTAAAGGACAAGTCCTTAACCAGATAGCGAGCAAATTCCTCGATCTCACCGCAGACATTTGTCCTAACTGGAAACTGGCAACTCCCGACCCGATGGTAACCGTTGGTTTGAAGTGTGAGGGCTTTCGGGTAGAGATGATCATCCGCTCTATCCTTACAGGATCGGCTTGGAGAGAGTACAAGAACGGCTGTCGGGAGATATGTGGGGTGAAACTACCTGACGGGATGCGCGAAAACGAGTGTTTCCCGGAGCCTATCATCACGCCTACAACCAAGGCCGACGAAGGACACGACCTGAACATCTCGAAAGAAGAGATTATCAAACAGGGGATTGTTTCGGCCGAAGATTATGCAATTATAGAGGACTGGACACGTAAAATCTTCAAGCGTGGACAGGAGGTTGCAGCAAAACACGGACTGATATTGGTAGATACCAAATATGAATTCGGTAAGCGCGACGGTAAGTGCTACCTCATCGACGAAATACATACGCCGGATTCCAGCCGCTATTTCTATGCCGATGGCTACGAGGAAAAGCTGGCGAAGGGTGAGCCTCAGCGACAACTGTCGAAGGAGTTTGTTCGCCAATGGCTCATTGAACATGACTTCATGAACGAGCCCGGACAAACAATGCCGGAGATAACCGATGAATATGCCGCCAGCGTAAGCGACCGTTACATTGAGCTTTACGAACATATTACGGGCGAGAAGTTTGAGAAAAGCGAGACCAACGAGGATATCGCAGAGCGTATAGAAAGAAATGTGAAGGCTTATTTGGCTTCGCGCAAATAGGGAAACAACAAAAGCCTCATAGGGATAGGCACAGCCTGCCCCCTGTGAGACTTTGCAATTTTATTAAGGAACAGTATTCGTGTACGGACAAGAAAAGATAAAGCCTTACAACGGCGAAGGAGAAAAAGCGAAGCAGGTAGAGGAAATGTTCGATAACATTGCTCCTACCTACGACACGCTGAACCACCGATTATCGTGGGATATTGACAAAGGATGGCGTAAAAAGGCCATCCAACAGCTGGCACCTTTCAAGCCACAACAGATGCTGGACATTGCTACCGGCACCGGCGACTTTGCCATTCTCGCAGCGAACATGCTGCATCCCACCCATCTTATCGGTGCCGACATATCGGAAGGCATGATGAATATAGGACGGAAGAAGGTAGAGTCGATGGGGCTGTCAGAGGTGATTGCTTTCCAAAAGGAGGACTGTCTTAACCTTACTTTCAAGGACAATACCTTCGATGCGGTAACTGCTGCTTTCGGAATAAGAAACTTCCAAAGCCTCGACAAAGGGTTATCCGAGATTTGCCGTGTACTGCAAAAAGGTGGGCATCTTAGCATTGTGGAACTGACAACTCCTGTTTCGTTCCCTATGAAACAGCTCTTCCACATCTATTCCAACACGATTCTGCCTACCTATGGAAGATTAATCTCGAAAGATAGGAGTGCCTACGAATATCTGAATAAGACCATCGCTGCCTTTCCACAGGGTGAAGAAATGATGGAGATTTTCCGGAAAGCAGGCTTTGGCAAGTGTTCTTTCAAGCGGCTTACCTTTGGCATTTGCACCATGTATTTGGCAGAAAAATAAGTAATTATAAATAAATTGGGCTATGGATAAATACGGACTGATAGGATTTCCTCTGGGACACTCTTTCTCGATAAGTTATTTCAACGAACGATTTCAGAATGAAGGCATTCAGGCAAAATACTACAATTTTGAAATACCGACACTGGATGATTTCATAGAGATAGTAGATTCCAATCCCGAACTGCGAGGCTTGAACGTTACAATTCCCTACAAAGAGAAGGTTATTCCGTACTTGGACGAGATAAGTCCGGAGGCAGAAGCCATCGGGGCAGTGAATGTTATCCGGGTTACTCATAAGGGTAACAAGACTATATTAAAGGGATTTAACAGCGATGTCATAGGATTTACCCGAAGCATCGAGCCGCTTATTCAGCCCGAATACCATAAAAAAGCGCTTATACTTGGTACAGGCGGCGCTTCGAAAGCCATCAACTACGGACTGAAATCGCTGGGACTGGCGACAAAATTCGTGTCGAGAACTCCTCGTGAAGGACAGTTTACTTACGATGATATTACCCCGGACATCATCCGCGAATACAATGTTATCATCAACTGTACGCCACTTGGGATGTACCCAAAGGTAGAGTCTTTCCCCCAACTTCCCTACGAAGCCATGGATTGCAAAACCATTCTCTACGACTTAATCTATAATCCCGACCAAACCCTCTTCATGCAAAAAGGAGCAAAACAGGGCGCTACAGTAAAGAACGGACTGGAAATGCTGCTCTTACAGGCCTTTGCAAGTTGGGAGTTTTGGAATGGAAGAGAGTAATAATAGAGTTATATATAAGAGTATTTTATACCTATGCATAGAACTTACATCATCCTTTTGGTAATTCCATTATTGCTTACCAGCTGTATCTTCGGGTACACACGTCGCTTTACCAGCGGGCTACAGGAAGGACGGTTTAGCCTTAACGAGACCAACACACTCGGAAATGCCATACGGTATGATGGATATTGGACGGAGGCCTCCCCAAAATACTCACCCGCTAACTCATTCCTTATTACTCAAGATGGGAGTTGTTCTCCTGCACTATGGTGGAAAGACACTACGCAAATAGGCAGAAAAGATATCAAGCTATCAGAGAATTTGGTGATTACTCATAATATATTTGGCACAAATGGATATGGTATCGGAGGGTATGCTGTTATCAAAGGGGATACGCTTATTATAGATTCTTACGATTATTACATGATGGGGTACGGACTCTATAAAGAACGATACAAGATACTTTCTCCCACACATTTACGACTATTTGAAATACAAAGTATTGACAGGGATGGAGAGCCACAGGACAATATATTACATAAGGAAGATATTGATTTCATTTTTATACAGGCCGATACTTCTTTATTGTCTCAGGTTACTCCCAAATTAAAACATCATAACTGGATATGGAAAACGAAAGAGGATTGGAGAATTTTCAAAAATAAGAAATAGCTTTTCCTGTATTACAAGGAAGCTACCTTTTTTAAAATATAAGAACAAACTAAGAAACTATGAACAACAGATACATGATGCGTGGCGTGAGCGCAGCCAAAGAGGATGTTCACAACGCTATAAAGAACATAGACAAGGGGCTTTTTCCGCAGGCTTTCTGCAAGATTATCCCCGATATTCTTGGCGGAGACCCGGCTTATTGCAACATTATGCACGCCGACGGTGCCGGCACAAAGTCGTCGCTCGCCTATATGTATTGGAAAGAAACGGGCGATCTTAGCGTATGGAAAGGTATTGCACAGGATGCCATCGTGATGAATACGGACGATCTGCTGTGTGTAGGTGCTGTGGATAACATTTTGGTGTCATCGACAATCGGACGAAACAAGCTGCTTGTTCCGGGCGAGGTTATCTCGGCCATCATCAACGGAACCGACGAATTGTTGGCCAATATGCGGGAAATGGGTATCGGTATCTACCCAACAGGAGGCGAAACTGCCGATGTAGGCGACTTGGTACGCACAATTATAGTCGATTCAACGGTTACCTGCCGCATGAAGCGGGAGGACGTTATCGACAACGCAAACATCCGTCCCGGTGATGTTATCGTAGGTTTGAGTTCTACAGGGCAGGCTACCTACGAGCAAAAATATAATGGAGGCATGGGCAGCAATGGCCTGACAAGTGCACGGCATGATGTATTCGCAAAATACTTGGCCGAGAAATTCCCTGAAAGTTTCGACCATGCCGTACCCAAAGAATTGGTATATAGCGGCAAATACAGGCTGACCGATCTCGTTGAAGGAAGCCCACTGAATGCCGGTGAGCTTGTGCTTTCGCCTACCCGTACCTACGCACCTGTTATCAAAAAGATATTAGACGAATACCGTAAGGATGTCCATGGCATGGTACATTGCACCGGTGGCGCACAGACAAAGGTGCTGCACTTTGTAAGCGATAACTGCAAAGTGGTAAAGGATAACATGTTCCCTATCCCACCTTTGTTCAAGGCTATCAAGGAATGTAGCGGCACCGACTGGAAGGAAATGTACCAAGTATTCAACATGGGACACCGCATGGAGATTTATGTCCTACCGGAATTGGCAGAGAGTATCATAGAAATCAGCCGTTCTTTCAACATCGACGCACAGGTGGTAGGACATATAAAAGAAGGAACAAAGAGTCTGACTATAAAATCCGAGTACGGAGAATTTACATATTAAGAAGTGATAAGAACAAATAAACAATAAAACAGATATGCCAGAAAATAATAGTATTTTAGACAAACTGGATGGCTTGGAGGCGAGGTTTGAGGAAGTATCTACCCTGATTACCGACCCCGACGTCATTGCCGACCAAGCCCGTTATGTAAAGCTTACGCGCGAATACAAGGACTTAGGCGATATTATGGATGCCAGAAAGCGCTACATAACTTGCCTTACTACTATCAAAGAGGCCAAGGATATTCTTGCCAATGAGAGCGATCCGGACATGAAGGAAATGGCCCGTGAGGAGCTTTCGGAGAACGAAGCCCTACAACCTCAGCTGGAAGAAGAAATAAAGATGCTTCTTGTTCCTAAGGATCCGGAGGATGCCAAGAACGTACAGATGGAGATTCGTGCCGGAACGGGGGGCGACGAGGCTGCCCTTTTTGCAGGCGACATCTTCAATATGTACAAACGATTCTGCGATAAAAAAGGTTGGATCCTTTCTGTTACCGATGTAAACGAGGGGGCTGTAGGCGGTTTCAAGGAAATAGATTTTGCAGTTTCCGGAGATGGTGTATATGGCGTTCTGAAATATGAATCGGGGGTACACCGTGTTCAGCGTGTCCCTTCTACCGACACACAGGGACGTATGCAGACCTCTGCGGCTACCGTAGCGGTGCTCCCTGAAGCCGATAAATTTGAGGTAAATATCAACGAAGGAGATATTAAGTGGGATACATTCCGCTCGAGCGGAGCCGGTGGACAGAACGTAAACAAGGTGGAATCGGGTGTGCGCTTGCGCTACCCATGGAAGAATCCTAATACAGGCGAAGTGGAAGAGATCCTCATCGAGTGTACAGAAACCCGCGACCAGCCCAAGAACAAGGAGCGTGCCTTGTCGCGTTTACGCACCTTTATCTACGACCGCGAGCATCAAAAGTACGTCGATGATATTGCCAATCGCCGCAAAAGCCTTGTATCTACGGGCGACCGTTCGGCCAAAATACGTACCTACAACTATCCTCAGGGGCGTGTAACCGACCATCGCATAGGCTATACCACTCATGACCTTCCCGGCTTTATGAATGGGGATATACAAGATATGATCGATGCGCTTACCGTGGCGGAGAACGCAGAGAAGCTAAAAGAGTCGGAGCTATAAGCCGACTCTTTCGCTATTTCTTCTTCACCTTAATTATATAGCTTTTATGAACAGACAGGAATTAATCGAACAGATATTTGAAAAGAAGAGCTTTTTATGTGTAGGTCTTGACACCGACATTCATAAAATTCCTCCTTTCTTGCTGCAGGAGGAAGACCCGATCTTCGCCTTCAACAAGGCTATCATTGATGCGACGGCCCCTTATTGCGTAGCCTATAAGCCTAACCTTGCTTTCTATGAAAGCTATGGCATTAAGGGAATGATGGCATTTGAGCGCACCATCCGGTACCTGAAGGAACGCTACCCACACCATTTTATCATTGCGGATGCCAAGAGGGGAGATATTGGCAATACTTCCAGCATGTATGCCCGTACTTTCTTCGAGGAGTATAACCTTGATTCGCTTACCGTGGCACCGTATATGGGAGAGGATTCCATTACTCCTTTTTTGGAATATACGGGGAAATGGGTTATTATTCTTGCGCTAACCAGCAACAAAGGAAGTCATGACTTCCAGCTATTCGAGAATAAAGAGGGAAGGAGACTCTATGAAGAAGTGCTCGAAAAAACTCAAAAATGGGGAACAGATGAGAATATCATGTACGTCGTGGGAGCTACCCAAGGGGAGGCTTTCAGGGACATAAGGAAAATTGTTCCTACCCATTTCCTGCTCGTTCCGGGTGTGGGAGCACAAGGGGGAAGCCTCGAAGAGGTGTGCAAATATGGCATTACTTCCGACTGTGGCTTGCTCGTAAACTCTTCAAGAGGCATTATTTATGCAAGCAAGGAAAGCGACTTTGCCGAAGTGGCTGCACAAAAAGCACAAGAGGTACAGCAGCAAATGGAGCAGGAACTGGAGAAACTAAAACGCTGAGAATGAATAATAGCAAGATTATCAACGACCCTGTATTCGGCTTTATCAAAGTACCAAGAGGCTTACTCTTAGATATTGTGAAGCATCCTTTGGTACAACGCCTCACAAGAATCAAGCAAAACGGCTTGGCATCAGAAGTATATCCCGGTGCGCAACACACACGTTTTCAGCATTCTTTAGGCGCATTCCACCTGATGAGCGAGGCTGTATTGTCGCTCCAACAAAAAGGAATCTTCATGTTTGACAGCGAGGCTGAGGCGGTAGAGGCTGCCATCCTTATGCACGACATAGGACATGGGCCTTTCTCGCATGTGCTGGAGAATACCCTGATACATGGGATTTCGCACGAGGATATTTCGCTGATGATGATGGATAAGATAAACGAAGAGATGAACGGGCGACTTAATCTTGCCATAAGCATCTTCAAAAATGAATATTCGAAGAAGTTTTTGCACCAGCTTATCAGCAGTCAGCTGGACATGGATCGTCTGGATTATCTTCGTAGAGACAGTTTCTTTACCGGCGTAAACGAGGGAAATATCGGCTCTGCCCGCATTATCAAAATGCTGAATGTGGTTGATGACGCACTCGTAGTGGAGTCGAACGGTATCTATTCCATCGAGAATTACCTTACTTCGCGCCGCTTAATGTACTGGCAGGTATATTTCCATAAAACCGCCGTTGCCTGCGAAAAAGTTTTAATAAACACCTTGCTGCGTGCCAAACATCTTATTAAGCAAGGGCAGAAACTGTTTGCCTCGCCGGCCCTGTCCTTCTTTTTATACAATGATGTTGATAAGGATTTTTTCCTTAGCCACCCAGAAGCGTTCCGGCATTATCAGACATTGGACGACAGTGATATATGGTCGGCACTGAAAGTTTGGGAAGGAAACGACGACAAAATATTGTCGCTCCTCTCCAGAAATCTTATCAACAGAGTTCCTTTTAAGGTCGAAATACACGGAAATCCTATTTCTTCCGAGGAAGAGGAAAAACTAAAAGGACGTTTATCCGAACAATTCGGAATTAGCAAAGAGGACAGCAAATACCTTATGAGCATTGATACTATACAGAAAGACATGTATAACATCAACGACGACCACATCAGTATTCTTTACAAAGATGGCACACTGAAAGATATTGCAGAGGCTTCCGAGTTGCTGAACGTAGAACTTTTATCGAAGAAAATAAAGAAATATTATTTGTGTTATCAACGATTTTAATTTAAATTCTTTATCTTTGCAGAATATATAGCAGGCTCCTTGCAAAGGAATATGCCACATATTGCCCTGCAATCTGCCATATATTGTTAAGGTATTTGCCACATATTGATAACTTAAAGCATACCTATTACATTTTAAATACAACAATCAGTAAAATGGAGTTTACGGCAAAACAAATAGCACAGTTCGTACAAGGCGAAATAATTGGCAACGAGAATGCTATAATCAACACTTTTTCCAAGATAGAAGAAGGCAGGAAAGGGGCTATATCTTTCCTTGCCAGCCCCAAATACACACATTATCTTTATGAAACAGAGGCGTCTATCGTATTGATAGACAAGTCTATAGAGCTCGATAAGCCTGCAAAGGCAACGCTTATTAAGGTAACCAATGCACGCGACTGCGTTGCAAAATTGCTGCAACTTTACGAAAGCATGAAGCCCAAGAAGCAAGGAATCGATTCCTTGGCTTTCATTGCGCCAAGCGCCAAGATTGGTGAAAATGTTTACATCGGGGCATTTGCCTATATCGGAGAAGGTGTGGTTATAGGAGATGGCTGCCGGATTCATCCGCATGCGACCATCTTAGATGGCACCGAACTGGGAAAGGATTGCATTATTTATCCTAACGTTACCATCTATCATTCATGTAAATTAGGCAACCGTGTAACCATTCACGCTGGTAGTGTAGTAGGATCCGATGGTTTCGGTTTCGCCCCTAACCCGGAGAAGAACTGCTACGACAAGATACCACAAATCGGCATCGTTACCATAGAAGATGATGTAGAGATAGGTGCCAACACCTGTATTGACCGTTCTACAATGGGCAGTACCTATATACGCAAGGGCGTGAAACTTGATAATCTGGTGCAGATTGCCCACAATACCGATATTGGCGAGAACACCGTAATGAGCGCTCAGGTAGGTATAGCCGGCTCAACGAAGGTAGGACAGTGGTGTATGTTCGGCGGACAGGTAGGTATCGCCGGGCATATCAGCATCGGGAACAAGGTTTTCTTGGGTGCGCAGTCGGGAGTACCGGGCAGTTTGAAGGATAATCAGCAGCTCATAGGAACTCCTCCTATGGAACAACGTCCTTACTTTAAGTCGCAGGCCATCTTCCAACGCCTGCCGGAAATGTATAAAGAACTCAACAAGCTGAAGAAAGAAATTGAAGAATTAAAGAAAAAATAAGAAAATACATGGAAACAGTAAAGCAGAAAACACTGAGTGGCAGTTTCTCACTTTTTGGTAAAGGCTTACATACTGGTTTGAATTTAACCATAACTTTTAATCCTGCACCGGAGAATACAGGCTATAAAATACAACGCATAGATATAGAAGGACAGCCCATTATAGATGCTGTTGCCGAATACGTAGAAGAAACCCAGCGAGGAACAGTGCTCGTTAAGGGTGATGTTAAGGTAAGTACGGTAGAGCATGCCATGGCCGCTTTATATGCAATGGGCGTCGATAACTGCCTTATTCAGGTGAACGGACCGGAGTTCCCCATCCTTGATGGTTCTGCTGCCATATATGTACAAAAGATTAATGAAGTAGGACTTGTCGATCAGAATGCTCCTAAAGACTACTATATAATTCGTAAGAAAGTGGAATTCAAGGATGAGAATGGCTCTACCATTACCATTTTACCCGATGAGAATTTCTCTATTACGGCGATGTGTAACTTCAACTCTAAGTTCATCAGCAGTCAGTTTGCCACTTTAGATGATATCAGCAAGTTTGAAACAGAGATAGCTTCGGCCCGTACTTTCGTGTTCGTTCGTGATATCCTTCCATTGCTTCACGCAAACCTTATTAAGGGAGGAGATCTCGATAACGCCATCGTTATTTACGAACAGAAATTAAAACAAGAAAAGCTCGACCAACTGGCCGACCTTTTGGAAGTGCCGCATATACCCGCCGACAATATCGGTTACATTCAGCATAAGCCATTGATATGGGATAATGAGTGTACACGACATAAGCTGTTAGACATCATTGGCGATATGGCTTTGATAGGAAAGCCTATAAAGGGACGTATCATTGCAACTCGTCCCGGCCATACGGTAAACAATAAGTTTGCCCGCTTAATGCGCAAAGAAATTCGTAAGCACGATATCCAGTCGCCTATCTACGATCCCAATCAGGAGCCTTTAATGGATAACAACCGCATTAAAGAGCTGCTTCCTCATCGCTATCCCATGCAATTAGTAGATAAAGTGATTGCTATGGGACCTACAACGATTGTCGGCTTGAAGAATATTACGGCTAACGAGCCTTTCTTCCAGGGCCATTTCCCCGGAGAACCAGTAATGCCGGGCGTACTGCAAATTGAAGCAATGGCGCAATGTGGGGGCCTTTTGGTATTATCGCAGTTGGAAGAGCCGGAACGCTGGTCCACCTATTTCCTAAAAATTGACGATGTAAAGTTCCGCCAGAAAGTGGTTCCTGGCGATACCTTACTTTTCAAGGTAGAGCTGTTAGGACCTGTTCGCCATGGTATCAGCTCGATGAAAGGGTATGTATTCGTGGGCGATAACGTTGTTTCGGAAGCTTCATTCACCGCACAGATTGTAAAAAACAAGTAATAAATTATATATGAATCAAATCAGTCCATTGGCTTTTGTACATCCGGAAGCAAAACTTGGCGACAATAATATCATTGGTCCATTCTGTTTTATTGACAAGAATACGGTAATTGGAGATAACAACAACTTCCAGAACAGTGTTACAATCAATTACGGAGCACGTATCGGCAATAACAATGAAATCTTCCCCGGTGCCAGTATCTCTACCAAACCTCAAGACTTAAAGTTCAAAGGCGAGGACACGATATGCGAGGTGGGCGACAACAACTCTATCCGTGAAAACGTAACCATCTCGCGGGGAACGGCGTCAAAAGGCACCACAAAAGTGGGAAGTAACAACCTATTAATGGAGAACATGCACATTGCACACGACTGTGTGATAGGCAATGGCTGTATTATAGGAAACTCCACTAAACTGGCTGGAGAGGTTATCGTTGAGGATAATGCCATTATCTCGGCTGCAGTTCTTTGTCATCAATTCTGCCGCGTCGGGTCTTATGTAATGATTCAGGGAGGCAGTCGCTTCTCACAGGATATCCCTCCTTATATCATTGCCGGTAAAGAGCCTATTCGATATGCGGGGGTAAACCTCATCGGACTGCGTCGCCGTGGTTTCTGCAATGAGCAAATCAACTTGATTCATGAGACCTATCGTATCCTTTACAGTGATGGCACCAAGGCCGAAAACATTCAGAAAATCAAAGATGAGCTTGAAATGACCAAAGAAGTACAATACATCATCGGCTTTGTAGAGTCTTCTGAGCGTGGCATCATCAAGTAATTCAGCGTATATATAAGACACAACAAAGTGACTTTGAATAAAAAGACACTTATCGTTATCACCGGACCGACGGGAGTAGGCAAAACCGAAGCAACACTTCGGATAGCAGAATATTTTCATTCTGATATATTAAATGCCGACTCCCGCCAGTTCTTTTATGATATTCCCATCGGTACCGCAGCTCCTACTCCTTCGCAACAAGCCCGTGTGAAACATTATTTCGTGGGTAATCTGAAACTTACCGACTACTATTCTGCAAGCAAATTCGAGGAAGATGTGCTTACGTACATGACAGAAACCGAACATCCTATCACTATCCTCTCAGGAGGCTCGATGATGTATATAGATGCTGTTTGCAATGGGATAGATGATATTCCTACCATCAGACAAGACATCCGCGACCTTATGATGCAGCGATTCAAGGAGGAAGGGATTGAGAAACTTTGCAAAGAGTTGAAGGAACTGGATCCTGACTATTATGAACAAGTCGATAAGAACAATGCCCGGCGCATTATCCATGCTTTAGAAATCTGTCGTCAGACAGGAAAAACCTACACTTCTTTCCGAAAAAATACGAGAAAGGAACGCCCCTTTAATATCATAAAAATAGGCTTCAATAGGGATAGAGCAGAGCTATACAACCGAATCAATCAGCGAGTACTCACAATGATAGAGGATGGTATGATAGAGGAGGCTAAGAAAGTATATCCTTATAGACACTTAAATGCTCTCAACACTGTAGGATTCAAGGAATTGTTTGACTATCTTGACGGGCTTACGACGCTGGATGAAACTATCTTTAAGATACAAAGCAATACCCGCCGATATGCTCGGAAACAGCTAACATGGTATAAAAAAGATACCAAAATTAAGTGGTTTAATCCCGACAACTACGAAGAAATCTTAAATTATATCCTTATAAACCTTACCAACACAAGTATTTAGGTATTTTTGTAGTGCAAAATGTTTTGGCTCTATCCGCCCTGCAATTAACAAAGAAGTATAAAAATACAAATGATAAAACGCTTATTTAATTTCATCAAACGAATTATCCATGGGTTTATTGGGTTCTTTCCTTGGTATATCAAGCTCTACAAAGGCAGGGCATGGTACACTAAAATATGTTTGGGACTCGTTTCTTTTATTGTAAGTATCTTCCTATACCTCGGTATGGTAGATATCAACTTCCTCGGATTGTTCGGTAAATCACCTGGTTTTTTAGAGATAAAGACCCCTCCCACCTATGCAGCATCGGAGGTATATAGTGCCGATTCTGTCTTGATCGGTAAATATTTTAAGGAGAACCGCATTCCCGTTAAATACAAAGATGTCGCCCCTGTTTTCTGGAAAGCCTTAATCAGCACCGAAGATGAGCGCTTTTATAATCATTATGGTGTCGATTTTACTGGTATTGCGGGGGCTGTTAAAGATGCTGTTATGCGCAATGATGCGCGTGGTGCATCGACGATTACCCAGCAGTTGGCCAAGAATATGTTCCGTGTTCGCTCGCAAAATTCTGCCGGCCTGTTAGGTTATATTCCCGGATTGCGTATTCTTATCAGTAAGAGTAAAGAGTGGATTATTGCTATTAAGCTCGAAATGATTTATGATAAGAACGACATTCTTACGATGTATGCCAATACGGTAGATTTCGGAAACAATGCTTATGGCATCAAGACTGCTGCCCGCACTTATTTTAATACAACTCCTGCAAAGCTTACAGCCGAGCAGGCTGCTGTGTTAGTGGGAATGCTAAAAGCCACAACTTCCTATAACCCCATTCTTCATCCCAAGGCCTCTTTGGCAAGAAGAAATACCGTTCTGTACAACCTCCTTACTCACAAAGAATTAAGTCGTGAACAGTACGACTCCATATCTCGTATCCCTCTCAAGCTGGATATCCATACAGAAGAGAACTATGAGGGTAAAGCACAGTACTTCAGAGGATATATTGCCAATTATCTCAAGGATTGGTGCAAGGACAATGGCTATGACCTTTATAGTAGCGGATTAAAGATTTACACGACCATTGATACCCGTATGCAGGCTATGGCGGAAGCTGCAGCAAGGAAAGAAATGGCCAGAATACAGAAAGATTTCGACCGACACTGGCGTGGTATGAACCCATGGCGCGATTCTAAAGGTAATGAGATAGCCGGTTTCATAGAGGGCATTGCCGAAAGGCAGCCTTTCTATAAACGTTTAGTACAAAAATATCCCAATCAGCCAGACAGTGTTCTCTACTATCTCAACAAGCCCCATAAAGTGAAGTTGTTCGATTATGATGGAGGAACGATTACAAAAGAAATGTCATCTATAGACTCCATCCGCTATATGGTACGCTTCATGCACTGCTCTATGGTGGCGATGGAGCCGGAAACACGTGCCGTTCGTGCATGGGTAGGCGATGTCGATTTCAACACATGGAAATACGATAAGGTAGTGGCAGAGCGCCAACCGGGATCTACTTTCAAACTTTTCGTTTATTCTGAGGCAATGAATCAGGGGCTAACCCCTTGTGATAAACGTCGGGATGAGTTCATTTCGATGCAGGTTCTCGATAAGAAAACAGGCATAATGAAGACGTGGACTCCTTCTAATGCCAACGGACGCTTCTCCGGAGACTCTATTCCGCTCCACCTTGCCTTCGCCCAGAGCATCAACTCTGTAGCTGTTCGATTGGGCCAAGAAATGGGAATAAAGAATATTATCCATACTGCTCAAGAAATGGGTATTAAGAGTCCGCTGGATGATGAACCGTCATTAGCACTGGGCTCCAGCGATGTCAATCTGTTGGAGATGGCTGATGCCTACAGCACAGTGGCCGCCTATGGCGAGCACCGTGAGCCTGTTGTTATCACACGTATTCTCGATCAGGATGGCAATGAGGTATATGTTGCTCCAAAAAGCCACAATCAGGCTCTTCCATATAAAACAGCTATCTTTGTACAACAGTTGCTGAAGGCTGGCTTGACCGACCCTTCCGGGACGAGCCGTTCGCTTAATCACTATATCTTTAGAGATACCGACTGGGGAGGAAAGACCGGAACAACGAACAATCACTCTGATGCTTGGTACTTTGCTGTCAGTCCTAAGATAGTAGTTGGCGCATGGGTAGGCGGAGAATACAGGAGTATCCACTTCCGAACGGGCGCACTCGGTCAAGGCTCTAAAACAGCTTTGCCCATCGTAGGAGAATTTATCTATAATCTAATGCGCGACAAACGATTTCAAGGTTATCATGCAAAGTGGCAGATAAATCCAGATGAAGGCATCGATCCTAACGATTATAACTGTCCATCGACGGTGATACGCCGTACTGTGAAGGCTGATACTTCACACATAAACCATACATATCGGCAGGAAACAGAATCGTATAATCCGGATGGTGAGGATATTGAGCTGCAAGATAATGAGACTGAACATCCTGAAATAGAAATACCATCTCCACCCGAACGGACTCAGCATCCTAACACCACTCCTGAAAAACATAGCAATGGTAAGAGCCCGGCAGAAAGTTCATCTCCTATAAAACCGGCAAAGAAACCTAAGAGTGAATCCATTGAGTGGGATTAATACATGGGCGAGAAGATTAACGAGAAGAAAAAAGACTTTAACAATATAGACTTGGATAATCCGGAATTGCAGAATGCTCTCCAGATTATCCAATTTACGCATAACTCCCTTTTCCTTACAGGAAAGGCAGGAACAGGAAAATCAACCTTCCTCCGCTATATAGCCGAGACGACGAAAAAGAAGTGTATCATCTTGGCTCCAACCGGTATAGCCGCTATCAATGCCGGTGGAACTACACTACATAGCTTTTTCAAACTACCCTTTCATCCCCTCCTTCCCAACGACTCCAAATATTCGGCAAGGAACATTCGTAATACATTAAAGTACAATGGTGATAAAACGAAATTGCTTCGGGAAGTAGAACTCATTATCATAGATGAGATAAGCATGGTGAGAGCCGACATCATCGACTTTGTAGATAAAGTTTTAAGAATTTACAATCGCAATATGCGAGAGCCTTTCGGTGGTAAGCAACTCCTCCTTGTAGGAGATATATTTCAGTTAGAACCGGTTGTAAAAGAAGAAGATCGCCAATTGCTACAACCTTTCTATGCCAGTAATTACTTCTTCGATGCAAAGGTTTTTCAGGAATACCCACTTGTAAGCATAGAACTAACGAAAGTTTATCGCCAACAAGACCCTACCTTTATCTCTATTCTCGACCATATCCGTACCAACCAAGCAAGTGATCATGACTTTGCTCTCATTAACCAACGAGTGGGAGTTAAGCAGCAAATGAACGATAGAGGAAGTGATTTTACTATCACGCTGTCCTCTAAACGGGATACTGTAGATTGGATAAACAACGAAGAATTAGCCCAACTTCCCGGTGATCCGTCGCTCTTCTTAGGACAGATTAAGGGCGATTTTCCTGAAAGTTCTCTCCCTACCCCAATCGAGTTAAATATAAAAGTTGGTGCTCATATCATGTTCATTAAGAATGATGTTGAGCGACAATGGGTAAACGGAACATTGGGAATCATTGTCGGCATTGATGAGGAAGAAGGACTTTTGTACATCAGTACGGAAGATGGCAGAGAGCTACAGGTGCAAAGGGAGATGTGGGAGAATGTGCGATACACCTATAACGAAAGCGAGAAACGTATCGAGGAGGAGCTGATTGGCACTTATATTCAGTTCCCTATTAAACTTGCTTGGGCAATCACAGTACACAAAAGCCAAGGACTTACCTTTAACAAAATAAACATCGACTTCTCCGATGGAGTTTTTGCTGGTGGACAAGCCTACGTTGCTTTATCGAGATGTACCAGTCTTGAAGGGATTACTTTAGCCGCGCCTCTTCGCCGAAACGAGGTTTTTGTACGTGCCGAGGTGAATTACTTTGCCCATCACTTCAATGATAGAAATATTATTTCAAAGGCCTTAAAGCAGAGCAAGGCCGACAAGGAATATTACGATACCGTACAGGCCTTTGATAAAGGAAACTTCGAAGAGGCTCTACGCAACTTCTTCCTTGCCATCCATAGTCGTTATGATATTGAAAAACCTGTAGCAAAACGATATATCCGCAAAAAACTATCAATAATTAATCGGCTCCGAAAGGAGAATGAAGAACTGTGTAAAGCACAGACCGAGAAAGAGGAATTTCTCAAGAAACTATCGGTGGAATATGTGCTCTTGGGAAAAGATTGTGAACGTGAAGGCATGTTCGAAGCTGCCATAGCCAACTATAACAAGGCTATTCAGTTATACCCCGCGAATCCAACAGCAATAAAGAAGTTAAATAAATTAGGACAACATCATGGTAAAAAGAAATAAAATCATCACGATTCTTCCACTTATCTTATTGGCCGTACTCTTTATCTTTGCCAATAAGAACAAACATGTATCGGCAGTCGATAATATTAATGATACTGTTCCCGCCCGTAACTTTGAGCCGAACAATAAGCCCAACAACGTTCAAATAGACCTGCATGCCATTACAAAAGTAGCTTTTCCCAAATACAAAATAACTAAAGAGTCGATCCTTGTACCCGACTCTGTCAGCATATCTGCCGACGAAGAGACGATTGCCAATGGTTATTATTCAGCTTTTCTCACGCTCGATACCATTCCACCGAAAGATTTTTATGCCCGTATAGATGCTGCAGCCGAAAAAGATACTTGTTGGAAAATCAATCACAATATCATTAATTATACCAAGACCGACAAGCTTGGCGGTACTTATAAGGTATCTTTTACCAAGAATAGCAAGCTTATCGTTGTAACACATACGAATAAATAACCTGCCAAAATACACACAACCCTCAAAGTTACTTCCAACTATGGGAGCTTTTATTTTAAAAATAATACCGCTTGTATCGTACAGAAACTGCGAGAGAAAGGATGGTTTGTCCATTAATATTCGTATATTTGCAATGCCTACAGAGAAAGAAAACCTGATATTTCGGCATTAATAATAGCATAATATTCGATTAACAGCCTATGAAACCTCTTTTCAACACAGTAAAAACATATCTATTCATTGGTATCGTAGTATTATTACCTTATAGTTGTAAAGTGCAAACAAGCAATGAAGCAGCACGTTTACAAAAAAGTATTCTGAAGGAGATACCTTTCCAAATCGACTCTATTAAAACTATTGCCATAAACAAATATGAGTTTACCAGTAACCGACACATCTTATATGCCCCGGATACCGAAATAAAAAAAGATGGCTCGTTATACGTTTATCGTACTACCCTTACGGAACCTACTCAAAAACAAAACGATAATGATATATGGAGAAATATCATAATCTCCCCAAAACAACATCTGATTATCTGCATCGACCGCTTCCCATTCAGGCAAGGACAAACAAAAGGCTTCATCTATACTTTACTCATGGAAAGCAAGAAGTTCCCTACCTTAGGCACATACCATTGGGATGTAACCGACATGAGAAATCTTGAGCACATTGCCTCTACACTAAAAGAATACCGAACGGAATCGCTCAATAAATTCACAGAAGAAATAGAAATTGCCCAACAGCAGAACTTTGCAAAACCCGAAAGCCAATCAGAATACTGGGCAATCATCTTCCATGCCGATTCTTTATATCAAGCGGGGAATATAAAAGCTGCAGAAGCCGCATATAATCGTGCCTTTTCTGTCGATAAATACATTCTGCCTTCGCAACTTCTGACGGTTGCCAGAAAGATGAAAGCAGCCAATAACTATCCTTCAGCCTTTAAATATGTAGAAAAAAGAACAGCTTTGGAACAGGATTTTTACCTATCTACCTCCAATGAATTTCCCAATTTAACAGCTCTTTTTACAGAACGGGCACAAAAATATAAATACGATATAGCTCGTAAAGAACGTTTGGAGCATATATTTGAAACAGACCAATATTATCGAAAGCTATGGCATTTAGCCACCCAACAAATCCCTTTCGACTCCGCAAGAGTAGAGCTATTAGCACAAATTGCCATAGCACAAGATTATAAAAACATGAACGATGTCTCTAAAGAATTAAAGCAGAATGGTTTCCCAAAGGTCGAAGAGGTAGGCAATTTTGCCACTTCAGCTATATGGCTTGTATTCCAACATGGCTCATTAGAGAAACAAAAGGAGTTCTTATCTATAGCAAGAGTTGCCGTTAAACAAGGAAATCTAAAACCCATGTATCTCGCCACTTTGGAGGATCGTATCAATATAAGGGAAGGGAAGCCACAGAAATACGGAACACAAAGAGGACCGGATGGCAAGCTCTGCCCGTTACTGGATAAATCCAAGGTAGATGAATGGCGCAAGGAAGTCGGGCTTCCTCCCATGAAGGAAATGTATAAAGATTATAAATAATTTGCTTGAAAATATTTATCTTTGCAATAGCAAAAACAACTGTTTTGCATCAAAGAACAGGCTATTGTTTGTTGTGATTTGCTTGAAAATATTTATCTTTGCAATAGCAAAAACAACTACAGGCAGATGAGATGTACATTAATTCTGTTGTGATTTGCTTGAAAATATTTATCTTTGCAATAGCAAAAACAACTT
>JBHAEI010000008.1:0-64237 GCA_041855505.1 Prevotella sp. | reverse complement strand
TCTCAAATCCGAAGGGAAGCTGCTTTGCCATTCAAGTGTTAAAATCGGTTTATGGCGTGAATACGATGAAAAGGGTTATCTTGTGAAGGAAACAGACGAAGATAAGAAGTTTGAGAAGTTACGCCTGAAGCCTAAGGACATTTTACGCTGGCTCGGACGAGAGGGGTATATAGACCGCCGAGTAGGGAAAGGGCAGGAGAAGTTCGTAAAAGAGGGTAACGAGCCTGATATTAGTATTAGCTTTGGTAGAGGAAGTAGTGGAAAATTCTCTGCGAGTCGTATTCCCGCAACTTGGACTATTACAGTTGCTAATGGTAGTGGTGGCATAACCTATAAACTTAATGCAGAAACAGGACTGGAAATTGGCAAAGAAGAACTGCAAGCCATCGAATAAAAAGTATGAAATATTTCATTTTAGGATTCATAACTGTGTTGTGCAGTATCTGTTGCAGTGCGCAAAAAGATAAGGAGAAAACAACGATGAGGACAACAGAAAAAATTGATTTGGAATATTACAAACAGAAAATCAAGGAGCATAATACCTACGCTGGTGCAACACAAGCGCAATATATTCAACAGAATGGCACTCAAACTTATGTTTCATTCAATAAAGAAAGTTATGTATTACAAGAAATCAAACCCTATACTTATGAAATGGAAATCAAGAATTATCATAAGAATGGTATTCTCAAATCCGAAGGGAAGCTGCTTTGCCATTCAAGTGTTAAAATCGGTTTATGGCGTGAATACGATGAAAAGGGTTATCTTGTGAAGGAAACAGACGAGGATAAGAAGTTTGAGAAGTTACGCCTGAAGCCTAAGGACATTTTGCGCTGGCTGGGACGAGAAGGGTATATAGATCGCCGAGTAGGGAAAGGGCAGGAGAAGTTCGTAAAAGAGAGTAACGAGCCTGATATTGATATTAATTTTTGGGTATCAGAAGATAAGGGTCTATTATCAAAACATGTTCCCGCCGGCTGGTCGATTAGCATCACAGAACACAGTATGCGTACCACTCATGGTTTCAATGCTGAAACCGGTGAGTATTTAGGAAAGACAACGCAAGTTTTGTACGAATAAAGTATTTTTAATGTTCTAAATTATTGAATAGCAATGCCTAAGATAATAACACATGGCGCAACGCTACACTGTACTCTTGGTGCAAAGAATTCCGTCCTGATAGTAACGAGCCAGACTTTCCGTAAAATATCCGATGCTTTTGTGGGCACCGAAGAGGATAAGGTGGGAATGGTTAATATACCGAGTTTCGGAACTTGCCGCTGCAGCTCCCATCATCCGCCTTGTATTCCACAACCACAGGGTTGGTATCAGACCACGAAATTGGATAATATCAATGGGATGAAGAAGCTGACGGAAGCGTCGTTCTGTATGTGTGCCAAGGGAGGGAAAATATCATTTATTGATACAGGAAGCAATACATTTGTGGAAAGTGAGTGAGTTTAATAATCATCTCCTTATTGGTGCAAAGAAACAAATGCTAACTTAAAGGTAGCATAAAAGGAAATCCAAAATTCCTCTCTTTTAGCATTTTCGGCTAATTTTAATGCTTATAACTCAAATGGAAAGAGGAGAGGTAGATTTTATATTTTGCTGTCATCCCACCATCTTAGCGACAGTTGTAATTGTCTTATTCATAGTTGGTTATGCAAATTGTTAAAAATGACGGCAAGCAAGAACAAATTAAAATTGTTATGTTTTTTGTTTTTCTTTCGGTACGTTTATGTCCGATATGGGTGTAGGGGCGGATGTGATGTACTGTTACCTTTTAAGGAAAAAACGAACTAACAGGAAGTTGATGGGGATGCAGATGCAATAAACGGGGATTAAGGCTATCTGCTTGTTGAGCCCTAAGTGCAGGAAGAGGGCTAATAATGCCGTTTGCAGCAGGTAGTTGATAAGATGCGAGAAGCCAAAGCCTGCTCCTTTCTTTGCGGATGATTTTACCTTGAAAGTGAACTTGGTAGAGGCAATATAGTTAAAGGCGAAGCTGAGAGCATAGCCTATCGTGTTGGCGACGAAAGGGTTGAGCCAATGTACCAATACCCAATAGATGATAAACTGGAGGAGGGTGGCGATTACTCCGACGATGATAAAACGGAGAATTTCGCCCATTTTTCCCTTTTGATTACTGTCTAAATGGTTGAAAATATCCTTTATCTGCATATTCCAAAAGTTCTTTATCGCCCCGGCTATCACCAAAAGCGATGAGTTTATATTCGCTTCGGTTAGGGAAGAGTGCCTGTAGCCGATTTACTTTCTCGGCTCCATAGCAGTTTTTTGTGGCGAAAAAGCCCGTCAGTCGGTCTTCCCGTACTTCTATCTCCGTACCGGCTATGGCGATGTTTCCCTCGAATTCATCGAAGAAAGGCTTTACCCAGTTGTCGATACTTGCACTGATGATGACAACCTTGTCATGGTTGAGCAACGCCTTACGGATGATTTCGAATCCTTGCGGGCGGATAAGTCGGCTGTGTTGTCGTGCAAAATTCTTGCAAAGGGCGTTGAACTGCTCTATTGTCGTGCCCTTAAAGAAGTAAGAAAATAGCTTTTGCTTGGCTTTCCAGTTAGGATATAGCTTCAGCTTCATCAGGACTAAGAGGTGCGCATGCCACAGGAAGCCTGCCAATGCCCTGCCGTTTCCTTTGGAAAAGCGTATGAACTCGACGAATGTATCTTTCGTTGTGAGTGTTCCATCAAAGTCGAAAGCGTAGATTTTCATTTATAGGAAATAGATAATGAATAGGAAGGTTAAGCCAAAAAGGGCTATGATAATCTGTGTCGTTCTGTCCTCCAGCATTACTTTTGTAGGGTCGCCGCTCTTTTTATCGACTACCGAGAGCTGGATATATCGTAGCAAACCAATCAGAACAAAGATGCTCGTCAGATACAGGTTGTCGGTATGGAAGTGGGCGATAGTGTCGGGGCTCATGGTGTACATGATATAACACACCAGTGTTACGCCGGCTGTAATGGTGATGGCTTGGTTGATGAAGTCGATGTTGTACCTGCTTGTGTTCTGTCGGGGTGGTCTCCCCGTCTCGTTCATTCGCAGAACATCGTCGCGCCTCTTGGCAAACGACAGAAACAACATAATGAGGAAGGTCATCAGGACAATCCATTTACTCAGGGCAATGTTCGTAGCCCAGCCGCCGGCCAGCACCCGCAAAACAAAGCCAAAAGCCACGATACACACGTCGATGATGGCATAACGTTTCAGCTTTAGGCAGTAGGCAATGTTCAAAAGCCAGTAAAATACGATGACTCCGCCGGTTTTCAGCCTGCTGCCCGATGGCAGAAAAAGGAGGGTTAGGAGAGCCAAGCCGAACATTATCAGCATGATAACATAGCCTTGCGAGATGGTTATCGCTCCGGAAGCAAATGGTCGTTTGCACTTAATGGGGTGCTTTCTGTCGTCTTCCACATCTATAATGTCGTTCAGGCAATAGATGGAAGAGGCCGTAAAGCAGAATGCTATCGTTGTAAGAATGCCAATCCAAAGACTGTGTATATCGAAGATGCGCCCTGCAAAGAAGATAGGCATGAATACAACAAGGTTTTTAATCCATTGTTGGGGACGAATTAGTTTTATAAAATTCTTCATTCTATCTGATTTTATTTTCTATCGGTAAGATGACGAAGCGTTCCAAAATAACATGCAAAAGCCATGCAACAGGAACAGTAATGGCAATGGTTACAAGGAAGGTAGGCCAGTAACTCCAATCGAGTTTTTCGATATATTTCAATATAAAATGGTCGTGTACCAGATACGCCTCAAGGCTAATTGTCCCTACAAACTTGAATGATTGGTTAAACCATTGGGGTGTTCTGCGAAACACTCTGTTCAGTAAAAGGATGCTCGTAACAGTGAGCGGGATGTACAGCATACGCTCCAAAAAGAGCGGAAACTGCCCATGCTTTTCCTGTTCAAGGAATATACTGGACATTAATGACATGGCAAAGATAAGGATAATCATCCAGATAGAAGCGCCATCGAGGGTGTCTTTTCGCTTAACGGCTGCCGCAATGTTGATGCCAAGGAAGTAGATGGGTACCCGACTCCAGAATATTTCGAGATGTCCCACCCCCGAATGGATGGGCGTGATGTACTGAACGATGATGCACCACATAATCATTGCAATGGGTAACCACCGATAGATGGGGTGCTTAATAATGAGCTGCATATAGAAAGGGGTAACCAAATACAGCATCATCGTAGCGGGAATATACCAGAAGGTAAGCTCGTCGTGAAGCCAAAAGTCCCAGTTGATGGTAATATCGCTGATAAGATCGATGATGGAAGTACTGTGCCCTCCATGCCGAACAAGGTCGGGACATACAAAGTCTGGGATATAGAACAGACTGGCAGCTACCAGCCATGCCGGATAAACACGCAGAAGGCGGCGAAGATAGAAGTTCTTTATATCCGGTTTCTTCGTCCAAGAAAACCATAACCCCATACCGCTCAGGAAGAGAAAGATATCTACCCCGATATTTCCTATACGTCTTAAGCCAAAGAAGGCATCCTCCCTTGGCAGACCAACGTGGAACAGAATGACAAACAGCATTGCTGCTCCCATCAGTTCGCCACGGTAACGGCTGATGTTGGATAGTTCTATGTCTTTTATCTTCATCTGTATATCGAAAAGCGTTAAGTGTTATTTCAGTTTGGGATTGGGGATTTTTGCCATGATTAGTTTGAACAGCCAAGCCAGGCATACAGAGCTGACGATGTACAGAAGCAATCCCGCCCAGTAATTGCCTTCACGTGAAATGGGAATGAATATCTTGCGTGTGATGGCATGACATACGAACAGGGCCGCAGAGATGTTCCCTAACCAGTCGAGTTTCTGCATTATCCATCTCCTTAATAGTGCCATAGGATTATTGGAATCGGTCAGTGGCTGAAGGAGTTTTATAAAGCTGATGGATGCCGTGCAGATAACAACAGGGATAAGATACCATGTGATGTAGCTGAGGTTGAACACCCAAATGGCAATCAGGGAAAGGATGAAAAAGCCCAGTTGGTAGGATTTCGAGGTGGAAGGCATGAATCTTCCGTAAAGCAATCCCAGTCCGAAAGGTAGGATACCCCCGACGAAATTGTACCGCCAGCGGTTGAGTTCCTCACTCTCCGGGCCGCACTCTACCTGAATAGCGGCGCATAAAAGGATGAGTCCTACCGTCCACCCCCAATGGCGTTTGTAAAGAAGAACGCGATAAACAATGTACAGTTGTATCATTAGGCCGAAAAACCAATACGGCCCCGGCCATATAATCTTGTCGGGTTGGGGAAGAATATTGTTGAACAAGCCCAGTTGTGCGATGATATCCAAGGGCGCGTAGCTGTGCCGACCGGACGTAATGGCATCGACCATGGTGAATGCCACGAAGCCGACTATCATCATACGGAAGAGTTTTAACCAGTGATAGCGGATGAACGACCACGCCGATGGATTCTTTGTTTTTGAATTATTCAATTCATTGCTGGGCTGCTCATACTTCATATACAAGCCATAAGCTGATAGAAAAAGGAATACCGGAACACCGTAATGGCCAAAGAACGAAATGATATGAAAGAGGGTGAGAGAGTCGAATGGGCGTCCCATCACTTCTATCAGCCAATCTACGTTATGGCGAAAATACTGGTATTCATTCTCCTTTACCACCGGGCCCAGCCAGTGGCAATAGTTATGTAGGAAGATACCAGCAATGGCGATACCCCGTAAAGCGTTACATTCTGTTCTGGAAAGGAGTTCCGTTTTCATTGTATTAATGGCTTCTGTTTGTTATTTCTTTGAATATGTTCTCAATGACACGCGCTGTTTTTACTTCTTTTTCTTCGATGAATTCGATAAAACCGGAATCTGAGGCTCAAAGTTATTCTTGTCTAATTTATCGTAATCGGTAGTTCCTTTTAGGAGTCGGGGCCTGTTTTCGTTATAGTCCGGACTAAGGATATTGTATTGCGACCTGTAATCTTTCGAGTGAATACCGCCAAGATAGAGCAACATCTGTGGGAGAGCATCGGTCATGAACTTACGTTTTCTCGCCTCTTTTATTTGTTGGAATATCTCCGGATGCTTAGCCTTATATTTGGGCGAGCAGTATATCCAGAACGGTATTTCGAACTCGTATCGTGCCAAATTATAGTCGATGGCAGCCGAATGGTTGCGACAGAAGAAGTTTCGGCGTCCCTCATAACACTCGTCGCCATGGTCGGGCATATAGATAACGATGGCTTCTTTCTCCTTAAAACGATTGACAATCTCATTGACGATAGAGTCGTTGTAAAGAGTGGCATTGTCGTAATCGGCCAAAATCATGCGTGCTTTCTTCTTCAGGTCGGGTCTTTTCTCGCGATAATCCACTTCCGTAAAGTGCTTCTGATTGGCTGGATAGCGCTTGCCATAGTTTACATGCTGACCGATTAAATGGAAGATAATGAGGTTGTTCTCCTTGTTGTATTGCTGCTGTTTGTGGTCGTAATCGTCGAGTAATCCACGGTCGAAATTATAGAGTTTCGTGTTTCTTGCGTCGAACATTGCGGCCGAAAGTTCCGGATGATTCAGGAAGAAACCACCGCTAAAGTCATACACGGCCTGTCCTACCCGTGGCAGAAACTGATTGGTAATGAAGGTTACATGATAGCCTGCTTTGCGGAAAACTTCCGGGAAAAGCGGGTAATCGCACCAATCCTTCTTATCGCCCAACACCTGTAATGAGAAGATATTCTTAAACACAAAGCTGGTAAGATTATAGGGAGATACTACATCCGTGAAGGGGACAAGCAATCCCTGCTTTTCTAATTTTATCTGTCTGGGGGTGGTAGGCATGAAATAACCGTACTGCTGGGAGTGGTATTTGCCATAGCTTTCTCCGATAATCAGCACAATGTTTGGCGAGGTATAAGAGCAGCTATCCACCTGTACATGATCTTTTGTTTCTATCAGTTGGTCGATTTGATGAGAAGCCAGCTCGTTGGAATAGATGGCGAATGCCAGTCGATAGATGGGAAGATAGAACTGCACACGGTTATCCATGTTACGTTCGGTTATGGCCAATTCGTGCTCCACCTGCCCGATTGTCTGTAGCGAGAACATTCTCCAAAGCATCTTTTTGTTGTTGGCAGCAGCGATAGATCCCCATATAACAAAGACGACGCAGACTGCTCCCAAGACTCCTTTCGTATAAAAGAGGGCAGAGCGGTGTGCCTGTATCTTGTTCTTAAGCCGGCTTATGAGCTTGGAACGCCTGCTGACGCATGGCCAGAAGGCCGTAAGGAGGTGGATAAGGATAAGTAAAAATACCACCCCGACGCTCGATGTAAGGAGATCTGCGGTAAGATAACTGTTGAGAAACTCGCCGGCTTCGCGCCCATCCGTCTCTCCTGCGAGCAGAAGCATCGATGGATTAATCGTGGTTTGGAATTTTACCCAGCAAAAGAGGTCGGCAATGGAGGTGGCATAGGCAATAAAATACAAAAATCCCCGTATCCATCGACGAATTTTAAGGGGGATAAGAGCGAGTATAAAGCAAATGATGTACAAATCCCAAAATAGTTCCAACCATAAATTTCCATATACCTTCGCTGTAGGATTATGGGTAGGGAGTTCCTCGTAAGCCACTAAAATGCCCAGCAGATACATGAAAAAGAAAAAGGAAGCATTTGCTTGTAGGGGGGCAAATGCTTTGCTGATTATATGGACTATCTTATGAAAGAACTTCATTTGACTTTTATATATGATAATATTTTATAATATCTTCCTTTACTTCCTGTGGAACATAAGGGGTAATATCCTCGCCATTCGCCACCATCGCCCGAATGTCTGTACTGCTGATGTCCAATAAAGGTGTGTTCAGCAAGGTGATATTCTTGGGCAGACAGCTTGGTATCACCCGGTTACCCTTTCGTGGATAAATCATGATTTGGTAGGAATGCGCGATTTCATCGGCATTGTACCACTTATCGAAGTGTTCCCAGTTATCGGCTCCTATAAGCAGTATGAACTCATTATCAGGGTAATCCTGTGCCAAATGCTGTAAGGTATTCCAAGTATAAGAAGGTCTGGGCAGGTTAAATTCATAGTCGGATGCAATCAAATGCTTTTCGTGTTCCAGCACCTTTCTTACCATGGACAGTCGGGCATTATCATCCAATAGCTCGGTATTTCCCTTCAACGGGTTTTGTGGTGAAACCAGAAACCACACCTCGTCCAGCTTTGATTGCGCAAGAAAAGCCTTTGCCAAAGCTACGTGCCCGTTGTGAATAGGATTGAAAGAGCCGCCAAACAGACCTATTTTCATTAATCGGCAGATGATGGGTTAAGAAACTCTGAAACGATTTTAAGTGCCTCTTGTTTTGCCTTGTCGAGGTCGTCGTTTACAATCACTACGTCGAATTTATCGGCAAAGGTAAGCTCATACTCGGCTTTTGCCAGTCGGTTTTCGATAGCTTCGGGCGTATCGGTGTTGCGCTGAACGAGCCTTCTTCTTAACTCTTCGATAGAAGGAGGCTGAATAAAGATACTTAAAGCCCTGTTCCGATAAAACTCCTTAATGTTGCATCCGCCCTTTACATCCACATCGAACACAACATTCTGTCCGGCTTCCGCCTGTGTTTCCACCTGTTCCTTGAGTGTACCGTAAAACCTGTCCTGATATACTTCCTCGTATTCCAAGAACTCATTCTTTGCTATTTTATCCTTGAAGGCATCGGGAGTAAGGAAGATATACTCCACACCGTCCCGTTCCGTGCCACGTGGAGCACGGGTGGTACAACTGATGGAGAATGCCATCTTTAGCTCCGGATGCTCGTTCATGAGCCATTGTACGATTGTACTTTTACCGGAGCCCGATGGAGCTGAAAATATAATTAGTTTACCTTGCATATAGGAGAGACTGTTTTTTTTAATCGATTTATAGGTAAATGTAATTCTTTCTGATAACCAATGAGTTACGTGTTTAGTAAGAAATGGCGTGGAAAAAGGCCATCTTTTACCGTGTAAAAGGGCACCTTTTGATGAGTAAAAGGCCACATATTACAGGGGAAAAGAGCACCTTTTACAAAGCGTTCAGTACCTGCTCCTTAATCTGTTCCAGCTCATCCTTCATTTTTACCACGATGTTCTGCATCTCCGCCTGATTGCTTTTCGAGCCTGTGGTGTTGATTTCACGCCCCATTTCCTGCGCGATGAAGCCCAGTTTCTTGCCAACACCATGCCCGGTTTCGTTCATTGTCTCCCTAAAGTAGCGCAGGTGGTTGGTTAATCTCTGCTTCTCTTCGCTGATATCGAGCTTCTCGATATAGTAGATCAGTTCCTGTTCGAGCCTGTTTTTATCGTAATCGACTTCCGGAATTTGCTTTAGTCCCTCTACTATCCGCTCACGGATTTTCGGTACCCGGCTTTGTTCGTAAGGCTCTATGTTCTTGAGCAGCGCCTCAATGTTGTCGAGTTTCTCTGTAAACTTCTTTTGAAGGGCAGCGCCTTCCTGCCTGCGAAAGTCTGATAACTTCTCGATAGCCTCGTGAATGGCAATCTGTGCCATGCTCCATTCCTCGTCTTCCAGTACCTCGGTGTCAGTTTTCGTGGTAACATCGGGCAGTCTTAAAAGTGTTGCAAACCAGTCTTGTGGTTCAGGAATGGCCGAGTTTTTGGCAATCTGCTTAATCTGGTTGTAGTAATTCTCTACCAGTGCAATATTAATCGGTGTCGCATCGATGTTTATATCTTTCTCAGCCCAAAGAGAAAAATCTACCTTTCCCCGTTCTACTTCCTGTGCAATAAGGCGCCGTAGTTCCATCTCCTTTTCGCGATAGAGTGGGGCTATACGTGTGGATAAATCAAGTGTTTTGCTGTTAAGCGATTTGATTTCTACGTTAATCTTCTTTCCTTTGTAGGTTACGACAGCTTTCCCGTAGCCTGTCATTGATAGTATCATGAGCTTTTTACACGTTAAATTTTTGCAAATGTACTAAATTCGAGTGGAAAAAGAGTATATTTGCATGTTATTTAGAACATATATTTTTTATGTCTTGTATATTAAATATTGAAACAAGTACAGACGTATGCTCTGTTGCCGTGAGCGAAAACGGTGCGTGTATTATGGAATTGCAGGATCACAGCGGTCCTAATCATGCAGAGCGTCTCGGTACATTTGTCGATGAGGCCTTGTCGTTTGCCGACAGCCATGCTATCCCTTTGGATGCTGTGGCAGTGAGTTGCGGTCCCGGCTCTTATACAGGTTTGCGTATAGGTGTGTCGATGGCAAAGGGCATTTGCTACGGACACAATGTTAAATTGCTGGCAGTGCCAACGTTGGAACTCTTGTCTGTTCCCGTTCTTTTGCACCATGAGGAGATAGAAGATGGTGCCTTACTGATACCTATGTTGGATGCGCGACGTATGGAAGTTTATTCACAAGTATTTACCCGTGGACTGAAAGAGGTGCGACCTATACAGGCGGATGTTGTGGATGAGCACAGTTATCGGGAATATTTGGATAAAGGACCTGTTTATTTTTTCGGTAATGGTGCCGATAAATGCAAAGAGATAATCGAGCATCCGAACGCACATTTTATCGAAGGCATCGAGCCTTTGGCCAAGAACATGTTCCCATTGGCCGAGAAACGCATGGCCATGGAGCAATATGAGGATGTGGCATACTTTGTTCCTTTCTACCTGAAAGACTTTGTGGCAAAGAAAGCCAAACCATTGTTATAACCTGTTTGTTTGAAAAATAAAAGTAGTAAATTCCCCCGAATGAATATTGAAGGATTAGATTATAATACTCAAAGAGAGAAACTTATCCTACCTCAGTATGGCAGAGAGGTGCAGAGTATGATCGACTATGCCGTGTCTATCCCCGACAGAGAAGAGCGACAGGCCTGTGCAGAGAGCATTATCGCCATCATGGATAGGATGAATCCGCAGAATCGCGACAATGAAGATTATCTTCAGAAGCTATGGGATCATTTGGCTTTGATGTCTAATTTTCAGTTGGATATCGACTATCCTTGCGATGTGGCACAGGCTCTTGAAATAGCAAAGAAGCCCGAGCCCCTGCACTATCCGCATGCCGTTAATCCGGTAAGGCATTACGGCAGTTTGATGTTTGAGGTGTTCAAGAAACTGAAAACGATGGAGCCGGGCGAGGAAAGAGATGCCTTGGTGTGTTCTGCTGCCAATCAGATGAAACGCAACCTTCTGCAATATGGGCATGGCGCAAGCGACGACAGTCGTGTAGCTTCCGATTTGGCACGCTTTACGGATGGTGCCGTTCAGTTGGACTTAAACACCTTTAAGTTCGAGAAACTGAATGAACGCGAATTTACTCAACAACCGAAGAAAAAGAGAAAATAAACCTGAATGGAATCATTTATCATTGAAGGCGGGCATCGTTTAAGTGGAACGATTACCCCGCAGGGTGCGAAGAATGAGGCATTGGAGGTTATAAGTGCTATATTATTGACCCAAGAGGAGGTTATCATCCGTAATATTCCGGATATTCTCGATGTCAATAACCTTATCAAACTGTTGGAAGATATAGGCGTTAAGGTAAAGAAACAGGGAAAGAACGCCTATTCTTTTCAAGCCGATGAGGTAAACCTTGACTATTTGGAGAGTCTGGAATTTGTAAGGAAATGCTCTTCTTTGCGTGGGAGTGTCTTGATGATAGGCCCGTTGTTGGGTCGTTTCGGCAAGGCTACAATCGCAAAACCCGGTGGTGATAAGATAGGGCGGCGCCGTTTGGATACCCATTTCCTCGGTTTCAAAAACCTTGGTGCTCACTTCGTTCGTGTCGAAGACAGGGATGTTTATGAGATAAAGGCCGACCGACTGAAGGGTACCTATATGCTATTAGATGAGGCTTCTGTTACAGGAACAGCCAATATCATCATGGCAGCAGTAAAGGCAGAGGGTACTACAACCATCTATAATGCTGCCTGCGAGCCTTATATTCAGCAACTGTGCAAGATGCTGAACAGCATGGGGGCTAAGATTTCGGGTATCGCAAGTAATCTCTTGGTGATAGAAGGGGTGAAGGAACTGCATGGTACCGAGCACACCATTCTTCCCGATATGATAGAGGTAGGCTCATTTATCGCGATGGCTGCCATGATAGGCGATGGCATCCGTATTAAGGAAACATCGGTAAAAGACCTTGGTATCATGCTGGATACCTTCCGCAGGCTTGGTGTTCAGATAGTAGAGGATGGCGATGATTTGTTTATTCCGCGCCTTGACCATTATGTAATCGATTCTTTTATCGATGGAACGATCATGACAATCAGCGATGCTCCTTGGCCGGGATTGTCGCCCGACCTTATCTCCGTTCTCCTTGTTGTGGCTACACAGGCACAAGGCAGTGTGCTGATTCACCAGAAGATGTTCGAAAGCCGCTTATTCTTTGTGGATAAGTTAATCGATATGGGGGCACAGATTATCCTTTGCGACCCGCACAGAGCTGTAGTTGTAGGGCACGATCACAGTCGCACTTTACGGGCAGGAAGAATGTCGAGCCCTGACATCCGTGCCGGTATCGCCTTGCTAATTGCGGCATTGAGTGCGCAGGGTACCAGCAGAATAGATAATATCGCGCAGATTGACAGAGGTTACGAGAACATTGAAGCACGCCTGAACGCACTGGGAGCAAAGATTACCCGTGTGGCAAACCGCTAATATTGGTGATATATAAATAATGATCGAACAGACAGAAGTTTATCGAATAGGCAGACTGGGGAAGCCACATGGCGTGCATGGAGAAATCTCTATGCAGTTTACGGATGATATCTTCGACACAGCCGATGCCGATTATCTGGTACTTGAGGTCGATGGAATCCTTGTTCCTTTCTTCATAGAAGAGTATCGTTTCCGCTCGGACGAGATTGTCTTGATGAAGTTTTGCGATATTGATACCGAACAGAAGGCACGCGAGCTGACAGGTTCAATCGTCTATTTTCCACGCAAACTGACAGAAGAGCAGACCGATACTCTCTCTTGGGCACAGATGGTAGGTTTCACATTGATCGATAAGGCTACTCAAAAGGTGGTTGGTACGGTGCAGGGAGTAGATGATTCTACCATTAACACCCTTTTTGAAGTAGAAGACAAGGAAGGGAACGAGTTGCTCATTCCTGCCAGTAACGATTTGATTCATGCTGTAGATGCGTCTGCAAAGACCATCACGGTTACCATACCCGGAGGCTTACTCGATTTGTAGTGAGCCTTTTTGCGTTGATGGGCTCTCGTTTGGTGTAGCGGTAAACTTTTCAGCAGAACACATTATTATTTATCATCTCATTATAAGGAAGAATTTCATTTTTACATTATATAATAACCAATGAAACAACAAATCTGTATTCTTGGCTCCACAGGCAGTATCGGAACACAGGCACTCGATGTCATAGAGCAGCATTCCGACCTGTATGAAGCATACGCTTTAACGGCAAATAACCGATGGAAGGAGTTGGCCGAGCAAGCCCGAAAGTTCCGCCCGGCAGCCGTGGTAATAGCGAACGAAGCACATTATATGGAGCTAACTGATGCCCTGCAGGATGTACCGGAGGTGAAAGTGTATGCCGGTAAGCAGGCTTTGGACGAGATAGTACAGTCTGATACCGTCGATATGGTGCTCACGGCGATGGTGGGCTATGCCGGTCTGTCGCCTACCATCAGTGCGATTAAGGCACGAAAGAAGATTTGTTTGGCCAATAAAGAAACGCTTGTCGTAGCAGGAGAGCTTATCGTTCGGTTAGCGCAGGAGTATCATTGCCCCATCCTTCCGGTAGATAGCGAGCACAGTGCCATCTTCCAAAGTTTGGTAGGCGAGGATGAAAACGAGATAGAAAAGATACTGCTAACCTGTTCCGGCGGTCCTTTCCGCTTGTTCTCGCAGGAACAGTTGCAGACCGTTACTGCTGCCGATGCCCTTAAACATCCTACTTGGGATATGGGCGCAAAGATTACAATCGACTCGGCTTCCCTCATGAACAAAGGTTTTGAAGTGATAGAGGCCAAGTGGCTCTTCGGTGTTCCGGCCGATAAAATTCAGGTATTGATTCATCCACAGTCGATTGTTCACAGTGCGGTACAGTTTGTTGATGGGGGGATTAAGGCACAGTTGGGTGTTCCCGACATGCGACTCCCGATACAGTATGCTTTCTCATTCCCGAAACGTTTGCATCTGGATGGCGACCGTCTGAATCCCTTTGCCCGTTCATTGGAGTTCTTCGAGCCGGATGTTCAGAAGTTCAAATGCTTGGGAATGGCCTACGAAGCCATCCATCAAGGGGGGAATATGCCCTGCATCGTAAATGCTGCCAATGAGGTTGTGAATGAAGGATTCCGCAAAGGACAGTGCTCGTTCCTCGCCATGGGCGATATCATCGAGCAGACCATGCGGAAAGTTCCATTTGATGCCAGTCCCGATTATGATGTTTATGTACAGACGGATGGGGCTGCAAGAAAAGTGGCACGGGAATTGATGTTACATTCATCAAGTAATTAATTGATAGAGAATAATCAGAAAAATAGTAGAAATCAATAAGACAAGTAATCTTTAATGGAAGTATTTTTGATAAAAACACTGCAGCTGTTTATGTCATTATCGCTTTTGGTAATGCTGCACGAAGGTGGCCATTTGTTCTTCTCTAAGCTCTTTGGAGTGCGGGTAGAGAAATTCTTTGTCTTCTTCGATGTGGGAGTTGGCAAGTGGAGTGGTAAGCTGTTTAAGTTCAAGCCCAAGAACAGCGATACCGAATACGGTATGGGTTGGATACCGTTTGGCGGTTATTGTAAGATAGCCGGCATGGTGGATGAGAGCATGGATACCGAGCAACTGAAACAGGAACCACAGCCATGGGAGTTCCGAACAAAGCCGGCTTGGCAGCGTTTGCTCATCATGTTGGGAGGTGTAATGGTAAACTTCTTCCTCGCGTTGTTCATCTATTCCATGATTATGTTTGCTTGGGGCGAAACCTATTACAGGGTTCCCGACATGAAGATGGGTATGGCTTTCAATACCGAGGCGAAGGCTTTGGGTTTCCAAGACCATGACATTCTTTTGGGAACAGATGCGGGCCCTTTCCGTGAATATGCCAATATGAACGGCGATTTCTTCCGCCAGATAGCGGAATCGAAGCGTGTCGATATTATCAGAAACGGCAAAAAGATGAGTATTAACATGCCGGGTAATCTGGATATGCTCGGTATGATAAAGACCCGTCCGCTGTTTGCCGAGCCTTATATTCCCAGTAAGATAGACAGTGTTATGGCCGGCTCTCCTGCTGCAAAGGCAGGTATTAAGGCAGGAGATGTTATTACGTCGCTGAATGGGAAGGCCGTTAAGACATGGGGAGATTTGAATTATCAAACGTCGGTGTTGAACGATGTGATGACAGTTAAGAATACCCATAAGGATTCTCTGGCCTTGCGTAATGCCACACTTACCGTTCAGCATGCAGGAAGTGGACAGCTTGATACCGTAAAGTTACAGCTGACACCCGACTTGAAGATGGGCATTTTCCAATCTACGCTGGCCTCTTATTATAAGCCGACACACCAGACATATAGCTTTTTCGAGAGCTTTCCGGCCGGAATCAGATATGGCTTGAACGTGCTTTCCGGCTATGTAGAGAACTTTAAGTACCTTGCTTCGGCCGATGGAGCCAAGAGTATTGGTGGATTTGGCTCTTTAGGCAGCCTGTTCCCGGCCTCTTTCGACTGGTATGTATTCTGGAATCTTACTGCGTTCTTCAGTATTATTCTGGCATTTATGAATATTCTTCCTATCCCTGCATTGGATGGTGGACATGTGTTGTTCCTTCTTTACGAAATCATTACGCGTCGTAAGCCATCCGAGAAGTTCCTTATTTATGCCGAGTATATCGGTTTCGGAATTCTCCTTTTGCTCCTTATATGGGCAAACTTGAATGATATTCTGAGGTGGATAGGACTAATGTAAGGTAGAAAATTATTATATGGGTTATATAAAAGCGGGTAAATTCATGAAGAGAATTTACCCGCTTTTCATATTCATGTGTATTAACTCGCTTGAAAACTGTTTCTTACAAACGACATTTATTGAGTGAGATATTATACCTATACTTGATATGTTTGCGTAAGGAATTGGTACTTACAGTACTGATATATTTGTTTTTATTTAGTAAAGCAGTACCAATCCGGCAAGAGCTGCGTAACATATCATACGGATAGGGTTTATCTTGAGCCACATGGTACCTATAAAAGTAAAGCTGAAGATGAAGATGCTTACCCAGAACTGCCACGGATTGGTGGATAAGGAAGCAAAGTTTTCCTTGTTACAGAGCAGTAATGCGGTGGCAGCCAATAAGCCGACAACGGCAGGACGTAAACCTACAAAGACCGACTGGACGGCCGTTGTCTTCATGTATTTTAGTAAAAAGCGGGTGATGATTATCATCAGGATAATCGATGGAAGGCTGACAGCGATAGTCGAAACAATACTTCCCATGATGACAGCAAAGGTCCCCGCTCCTGTGTTATGCAGTGCGGTATAGCCACAATAAGTAGCAGCGTTCAGGCCGATAGGTCCCGGTGTCATTTGCGAGATAGCTACAATATCGGTAAATTGCGATGAGGTAAGCCAGTGGTGTTCCATCACCGTCTGTGTCTGTATAAGCGATAACATCCCATAGCCCCCTCCAAACCCGAAGAGTCCTATCAGGAAAAAGGAATAAAACAGTTGTAGAAATATCATGGTTCGATTATTCTATAGGCATTATAAACTTACCGTAAATATAGCCGCCTATACCTGCTACGAGGATAATCCATATTGGGTTTACCCCTAAAGCCCAGATAAGGAAGGCACAGGTAAGCGGTATCCAAAATGTGGAGAAGGTTATTTTCGCGTCTTTGGCCAGTGTAAAAGTAGGGACCGCAATCAGTGCCACAACGGCGGGACGTATTCCCCTGAACATCGCGGCGATAAAAGGAACATCCATGAAAGCATGGAAGAAGAGGGCTATCAGCAGGATAATGACGAACGATGGTAGGATAGCGCCCATACAGGCTGCTACAGCCCCTTTGTTCTTCTGCAGATGATAACCGATGTAAACACTGAGGTTTACTACAAACGGTCCCGGACAGCTCTGTGCTATCGCTATGATATCGAGGAAGTCGGTTTTCGATATCCATTTCTTCTTCTCCACCACTTCGGCCTCTACAAGGGGCAGCATGCCATAACCTCCACCCAAAGTGAAAGAGCCAAGTTTAAGAAATAATCTGAATAAGGTAGCAAGGGGCACCTGCTTGTGTGCCCCTTCTGCCGATTTATTGATGGCTGTCTGTTCACTCATACGCACTATATTCTTTCTTCCACCCACTTTCTGGCATTGACGAAAGCCTCTATCCATGGGGTTACTTCATCCTTTCTGCGCTCACGAGGGTACCATGCGTTCTGCCAAGGGAAGACTGAGCGCTCCAAATGTGGCATCATGGCAAGGTGGCGACCATCGGCCGAACAGATGCCGGCAACGTTAAAGTCGGAGCCATTCGGATTGGCCGGGTATTCGGCATAGTTGTATTTGGCTATGATGTTATACTTATCCTCTGCCTCGGGTAGGTAGAAACGCCCTTCACCATGTGCCACCCAAATACCAAGTTTGTTACCGCTCAGCGACTTAAGCATCACACTGTTGTTCTGTGGAATAGAAAGGGTTACATAGCCGCTTTCAAATTTCTTGCTCGTGTTATGGCACAGGTGGGTGCGGTTTTTATGCTCCGGATTGATGAGGTTAAGCTCCACCATCAGCTGGCAGCCGTTGCAGATACCGAGCGATAACGTGTCTTTGCGGGCATAAAAGGCATCGAGCGCTTTCTTCGCTTTTTCGTTATAAAGGAAGGCGCCTGCCCATCCCTTGGCCGAGCCAAGCACATCGGAGTTAGAGAAACCACCGCAGAAAACGATGAAGTTCACCTCTTCCAATGTTTCCCTGCCACTGATAAGGTCGGTCATCATCACATCCTTTACATTGAAACCGGCAAGGTATAAGCAGTAAGCCATCTCACGTTCGCCGTTGGTACCCTTCTCTCGGATGATGGCAGCGATAGGTCGCTTCGCCAGTCCCTCTATTTCTTTCTTCCATCTGTCGGCATCGAGCCTGTAGCCGGCCAGCGTTCCCTTGAAGTCCTTATTAAATCTTACCTCCAAAGGCTGCTTCTTATAGTTGTTGAAGCGTTTCTTAGCCATGCCGTTCAGGCTCTGCTTGCGGTCGAGAAGGTAGGAAGTCTTATACCAGATATCACGAAGCGCGTCAATATCGAAGTGCCACTTTTGTTCGCCATCGGTTATTTCGATGGCGCGCTTGTCCTCAACCGGCGAGCCGATACGGGCAAAGCCGATGCAGTTCTCTTCCAGATATGCCTTTACCTCGTCGTAATAAATGTCGTCTATCTGTACAACCACTCCCGGATTTTCGGCAAAAAGTTTCTTTACGGTGCTGTCGCTGGCAAGGTCGTGCAGATTTATTTTCAGGCCACCTTCGGTATTGGCAAAAGTCATTTCAAGGAGTGTGGTAATCATACCTCCGGCCGAAATGTCATGCCCGGCCAGTATCCAGCCGTTGTTGATCATTTCCTGTACGGCCTCGAAACAGCGACAGAAGTACTGCGCATCCTGTACATTCGGCACATCGCTGCCCACCTTTCCCAAGCTCTGTGCGAAAGCCGAGCCGCCGAGTCGCTGCTCATCGTAAGAGAAATCGATGTGAAGCAGCCGGCTCCTCTTGTCGTTTACAAGAACAGGAGACACTACTTTCCTGATGTCGCTCACCTCTCCGCCACTGGTAACGATGACCGTTCCCGGAGCAATAATCTTATCGCCGTTCGGGTATTGCTGTGTCATGGACAGGGAGTCCTTGCCCGTCGGTACGTTTACGCCAATGGCACAGCAGAAGTCCGACAATGCTTTTACAGCCTTATACAGTCTGGCATCCTCGCCTTTCTGCGAGCGACAAGGCCACATCCAGTTGGCCGACAGGCTCAAAGAGTCCATTCCGTCGGCGAGAGGCGCCCATACAATATTGGTTAAAGACTCGGCTACCGATAGCACGGCACCGGCTTCCGGAGAAGCCAAGCCTGCCTGTGGCGCATGCCCCAGCGCGGTAGCGATACCGCTCTTGCCACGATAGTCGAGGGCTACGACACCACAATCGGAGAGCGGCAGCTGCAGCTCGCCCTGACATTGCTGCCTTGCCACCTTACCCGTTACCGAGCGGTCCACCTTGTTGGTGAGCCAATCCTTACAGGCAACAGCCTCCATCTGCAACACACGCTGCACATATTCTTCCAGCTTCTCCTCGTCGTAGTTCACGTTGTTGTAAGTTCTTTCTACCGTTTCATCGGTCATAATCGTTTTGGGAGAATGGCCAAACATCTGCGCAACATCGAGGTCGAAGGGTTTCACACCATCCGCCTGCGCAAAGGCAAAGTGTGCGTCGCCGGTAGTTTCTCCCACGACATACATCGGAGCACGTTCTCGTTCGGCAATCTTCTTTACATGGTCGAGGTGTTTCTCGTCAATCAAAAGCCCCATACGCTCCTGACTTTCGTTGGCGATAATTTCTTTTGCGCTAAGCGTCTTGTCGCCGATGGGGAGCTTCGACATCTCTATTTCGCCACCACATTCCTCTACCAGTTCGCTTAAGCAGTTCAGGTGTCCGGCCGATCCATGGTCGTGAATGCTCACTACAGGATTGTTATCTTCCTCTGCTAAGGCGCGGATAAGATTGTAAGCACGCTTCTGCATTTCCGGGTTTGCACGCTGAACAGCATTCAGTTCGATACCGTTTGAGTACCGACCCGTATCTACCGACGACACAGAGCCGCCCCCCAGTCCGATGCGATAGTTGTCGCCACCTACCACCACTATCTTGTTACCCGCCTGCGGAGTTCCTTTCAGGCAATCGCGTTTGGTGCCATATCCCACACCGCCGGCAAGCATAATCACCTTGTCGTAGGCATATTTCTCCTCGTTCTCGGTGTGTTCGAAGGTAAGGAGCGAGCCGGTAATCAGGGGCTGTCCGAACTTATTGCCGAAGTCGCTGGCACCGTTCGACGCCTTGATTAATATCTGCTCCGGTGTCTGGTATAGCCATTGGCGTATCGGTAGGATATCTTCCCAGTCGCGAAGTGCGGGCGTTGTGCCGTCATCTTCCTTCAAACGAGGGTAGGAGGTCATATAAACAGCTGTACCGGCAATAGGCCATGAGCCTACGCCACCACCCATACGGTCGCGAATTTCGCCACCTGTACCGGTGGCAGCGCCATTGAAAGGCTCTACTGTGGTAGGGAAATTGTGGGTTTCGGCTTTCAGGGAAATGACAGATTCTATAGGTTTCACACGGAAGAAATCGGCTGTAGATTGGTCTTTCGGTGCAAACTGCTCTACAACAGGCCCCTGTGCAAAGGCTACATTGTCCTTATAGGCCGACAGTATCTTTCCCGGATTCTCCTTTGTGGTTTTCTTTATAAGGTTGAAGAGGCTGCTTTCCATCACCTTTCCATCGATGATGAACTCGCCGCCGAATATCTTATGCCGACAGTGCTCGGAGTTAATCTGCGCGAAACCGAAGATCTCTGAGTCGGTCAGCGGGCGCCCGTTCTGCTTTTCTATTTCTCCAAGGTAAGCTATTTCCTCTTCCGAGAGCGCCAAGCCTTCCTGCTCGTTAAATTCCTGCAGATTGCTTACATACTTAATAGGCTGTGGTTTCAGGCTTGTCGAGAAAATATTTTGGTCGAGTCCCTCGTACATACGTTGCAGCATAGGGTCGTGGTCGGCCTCCTTGCTGCTTACGGGGAAATACTCCTCTATACGCAAAATGCCGTTAAGACCCATATTCTGAGTAATCTCAACGGCATTTGTACTCCATGGAGTAACCATTTCTCGGCGAGGGCCGACAAAGAAACCTTTCAGCGAAGTTTCTTTTTCGTAGGTAGCATCACCGTATAACCAACTAAGTTCTTGAATTTCTTTTTCGCTAAGTGCGTGATTGGTTTCTGTTGCAATCACGCTCTTAGACTCTGTTCTGAAGAATAGAATCATTGTCGAGCTGTCTTAAATTAGATATTTAATACCATTCGCAAAGATACAATATTATTCTTGATTTTTGTGCTTTTACAGTGGCTTTTTGTTTTATTCATACGATACGCTATAGGCAACTGCTGTATGTTGCGCCATAGACCCCCCCTGCCCGGGATAGAAAGTAGGAAGTGGGAATAATCATAAAACATGAATTTAAAAGTATATCTTCGTGCTGTCACTTTTAACGTTTTGTGTAATTTCTTGATTATAAAACAGTTGTTGCCATTCTTTTGATGACAGGCTGACAGCAAAATTAAAAAGGGCTGTTATGGAAGATTGGCAGAAGGTTTCGGAAAGTTGCTGTCATACCATCACTTGCTTTACCTCTATAAAGAATTGTTTGACAGGTGTTTATATAAATTGTTAAAGATGAAGGCAAATAAAAGGAGAATATTTTTTGTAGTAATACATTATCTTTTGTGTTATAAAAGGTTATGTATTATTGTGTAAAACATGCCCTTTTATCCAATAAAAGATGCCCTTTTGTACTCAAATCTGTGGCAGATTACAGAGTAAAAGGGCACATATAGTAATGTGAAGAAGGTCATATTACCCTGCTGAAACGAATAAAGGCCGGGCAGAAGAGATACCCCTTCGGCTCGGCCTTTAAGTGTGTATTTTGTGAAAACGTATGTTTACTTAACAATATCGGTTGGATTCAGCATGTGTTCCGGATTCAGGATAGCGTCCAACTTCTCTTTGGTAAGCAGCTTGTGCTCCAATACGAGGTCGTAAACAGAGCCTCCGGTTTCCAATGCTTCCTTGGCAATCTTCGTGCTGTTCTTGTAACCGATGTATGGGTTCAGTGCCGTAACGATACCGATAGAGTGCTTCACCATGTCGAGCATTCGGTCCTTATTGACAGTGATACCATCGATACATTTCTCGCGCAGGGTATCCATAGCGTTCGGCAACCAAGCCAAGTCTTCCATCAAACACTCTGTAATGATAGGCTCCATGACATTAAGCTGTAACTGACCAGCCTCGGCTGCGATCATAATGGTAGTGTCGTTACCGATTACCTTGAAGCAAGTCTGGTTGGTAACCTCCGGGATAACAGGGTTTACCTTGCCCGGCATGATAGAAGAGCCCGGCGCCATTGGTGGCAGATTAATCTCGTTTAGACCGCAACGAGGACCTGAAGCCAGCAAGCGAAGGTCGTTACAAATCTTAGAAAGCTTAACAGCTAAACGCTTTAAAGCAGAACTATAACTAACGTAAGCACCTGTATCGGGAGTGGCTTCAATAAGGTCGGCGCCTGCAATGAAGTGTTCTCCGGTAAGGTTGCTTAGATTCTCTGCGCAGAGTTTAGGATAACCCGGTGCAGCGTTCAAGCCTGTTCCGATAGCCGTACCACCCATGTTGATTTCGTGAAGCAGTTTTACATTGCGGCTGAGGTTGGCAATCTCCTCCTCCAAGTTGTCGGCAAAAGCGTTGAACTCCTGTCCCGATGTCATAGGAACGGCATCCTGCAGCTGGGTACGCCCCATCTTAATAACATTCTTGAACTCCTGTCCCTTCTTGCGGAAAGCCTCTATCAACAGACTTAACGACTTAATAAGGTGCTTGTTCATGCGGATTACGGCGTAACGAATGGCTGTAGGATAAACGTCGTTGGTCGATTGTCCGCAGTTTACATGGTCGTTAGGCCAGCAGTGCTGGTAGTCGCCTTTCTCGTAACCCATAATCTCCAACGCACGGTTGGCAATTACTTCGTTGGCATTCATATTGACAGAAGTGCCGGCACCTCCCTGCACCATGTCGGTTACGAAGTTATCGTGCAGCTTGCCATCGATAATATCACGGCAGGCTTCCGAGATGGCTGCGGTTACTTTATCGTCGAGAAGGCCCAGTGTGTGGTTGGTTTGCGCTGCAGCAAGTTTAACATAAGCAATGGCGATGACATAGTCGGGATAGTCGCACATCTTGTTGTTGGAAATGCGGTAGTTATTGATAGCGCGCTGTGTCTGTACACCATAGTAGGCCTCGGCAGGTACCTGTAACTCACCTAAGAGGTCGCTTTCTATACGGAACTTCTGTTCCTGATTTGTTGAGTTGTTTGACATAATGTTGTTTTATTATAATTTTGTAAGTTCTATATTCCCAAACCGTGAATGCTTTAGAAGGCCTTTATTCTATACATGAAGCCGAGCTCGAAGCGGTTGGTGTTGTAATCTTTCAGGCCACTTGCGCTGCTGAAGTCGTATTTGCGACCTATGTAGGCAAGGAAAATGCGGAGGTCCTGACTCTTGATAGGGTAATATTCCACGCTTCCCATGTAGCCATAGCTCTTGCGATACTTGCTGAATTGAGGGTTGTCCTTCACGTCGGCTGTCTCATACATACCCTTTACCATCACGTTCCACTGTGGAGCGAACTGCCAGTTCAGTTTGGTGATGAACGAGTTGTAGTGCACATCGCTGAAGTAAGCATTGCTGGCACCGGTGGTTGTGGCAACGTTGGCCAAGTAGTCGGCTGCGTCTTCCGATGCCAGTTTCAGACGGTCAAGTCCGTCGAAAGCTCCCATGTAATCGAAGTACCACTGTACTTTGGGCAGGTTAAGCTGCTGGCCGAGCACAATCATTCTGCCATACTTGTGCTTGGCTTCGGTCTGTAGGCCATACGACCAGCGTGTAAGCAACTTGTTGTCGAAGAAACTACCATTCCAGTTTACGATATAAGCTAAGGCGTTTTTCGACTTTTGTAGAGTTCTTACCGTAGCACTGTTCTTTTCGACAGACACAGGGCTGTCGCCATATTCATCGGCAAAGCTGCTGTTGCGGGCATCGCTGATCTCTACGGCAATCTCTTGTGTAGGAATAGGCTTGTACGAAACGGTTACGCCGGCCATGAAGTTGTCCATGTAGTCCACCATATCCGAGTACTGGTAAATTTGCATCGGGTTTTCGTCGAACTCAAAGCCACCCCATATCTGGCACATCTTTCCGGCTTCTACCTTCCATTTGTCGTTGAACTTATAGCCCACCATCATAATATCGGTGGCCTTGGCAAAGTTATCATTGCTCTGGGCATTGTTGGCCTTATTCAGACGGTGGCGGAAACGATAGTACAGGTGGTCGGTGATGTTACCTTTTATTTCCAGTCGAAGCTGCTTGTTGGCGAAGCGTGTTCCCCATTCCTTGTCGGCATCCTGTTCTGCCCTGAAACTTGCCGCATAGTTGAAATAGACATTAAACATATCGTTATGTTTCTCGATTTTGGCCACTTCTTCGGCAAGCGACTTAAACCGTCCGTCGTCGGCACCATAACTATGATTGTCGTCGGCCTGTGCATTCATCGTGATGGCTGCGCCAAGCAAAAGGCTGCTCAATAGAATTCTTTTCATAATAGGATTGTTATTTTAGGATAATTGGTTGTCGGAGTTATCTGTAGAAATTCGGAGGACTCCGATAAGGCTATCATTAATATTCTGCGAAGTACTGCTGAATTTTCTGCCAGTCGCGTGTCTTGGTCAGCGCGAGCATCAGGAGTACACGGGCTTTCTGCGGATTAAGATTCAGCGAAGCCACGAAATGATACTTGTTGTCATCCACCTCTCCATTCAAGTTGGTCGGACCAAAAGGAACACGGCTCGAACGAACAACGACGATACCCTTCTTTACTGCCTCCTCGGCATACGGCTGAACTTCCTTATAGAAGTTGCCATCGCCCACTCCGGCGTTTACAATTCCGTCGAACTTGGCATCTACAAAAGCCTTGAAAGGCAGGGCTGAAGCATTGGCGTAACCATATACGATACCCACCTTGGGCAGCTCTTTCAGGTTATCGACATTGAATTCCGACTGGGTGTTGTGCTTGGAAACAGGCGAATGCAGGAAATAAGGCTTTCCATTATATACATAACCGGTTTCGCCGAACAATCCTCCTTTGAAGGTGGCACAGTCTGTTGTATGGGTTTTGATGGCCGATTTAGCCTCAAACAATTCATTATTCATACAAACCAGAACGCCTTTTCCCTTAGAAGAAGGATCGACGAGGGTGCATACACCATTGTAAAGATTTGCCGGACCATCGGCGCTGATGGCTGTAGAGGGGCGCATAGAGCCTACCAACACAATCGGTTTGTCGGAATGTACGGTAAGAGAAAGGAAGTAAGCCGTTTCCTCCATGGTGTCGGTTCCGTGGGTAACCAGTACGCCATCGTACCCTTCCTTGTTCAGAAGTTCATTGATTCGCTTGGTCAGTTTTAGCCAAACTTCATCGTTCATGTCCTGACTACCAATATTAACAAGCTGTTCTCCCGACACATCTGCAATATCTTTAATCTGCGGAACAGCATCTATCAGAGTTTGAATGCCTACCTGTCCTGCGCCATAAGCAGAGCTGGTAGCCGACTGTGAAACACCGGCAATAGTGCCACCTGTAGCAATAATGCGAATTTTTGGTTTCTGTGCGAATGCGATGGTAGATACAACCAGTGCCAATACCATCAGGCAAGAGATTTTAAAAGTTCTCATAAGTTTAATATTTTGTAGTTTAATAGATTTTCCTTTTATAGAAACTGAATGATGAGTACTCCCAACCCGATAGAAACGATTGTCGTAACAAAGCCGGGTAACTGAAAGCTATGGTTAATGACATATTTGCCAACCCGGGTGGAGCCTGTTCTGTCGAAGCCGATGGCGGCTACCTCTGTGGGATAGTTCGGTAGAAAGAAATAGCCGTTCACGGCCGGGAACATGGCCACAAGCAGCAACGGATTGATACCGAGAGCTATTCCTACGGGGTAGAGGGTAGTAACCGTTGCGCCTTGCGAAAAGAGCATTATACTCATTACAAAGAGGGCAATGGCAAAGGTGATGGGGGCTGCGGCAACCATTCCTGACAAGCCGTTGTTGATAAGTCCCTGATTACCTAAATAGAAAGTGCTGCCCATCCATGCAATACCGAAGATAGCTATAACGGCATTCATACCGGCTTTGAAGATGTTTCCATTAACAGCATCCTTTACATCGGCCTTGCCTGTGAAGAGGATCAGGGCAGCATCTGCCATCATTACCATTTCGATGGTTTGGCTCATCGTAACACCTTCCGGCCGAAGGCTGGGCACAAAGCCAAAGAGAACGACGACAGCCACACCGAAAAGGAATGCAAATACAGAGTATTTTGCACGTGGGTTAGGGTCGGTTTGAGCTATCTCCAGATTCTTCTTATCGGCTTCCGGATCGATAATACCCTCGGCAATGCGGCGCTTGTACTCGGGGTCATCCTCCAAATTCTTGCCTACCCTGTTCTGAATAAAGGCGGCAACGATAATCGAAATAAAGGCGGATGGGATACAGATAAGCATTACAGTGCCCAGCTCGACACCCTTGGAACCTAACAAGGTTTGGCTTATCAAGGCGCCTGTTGCCGCACTTACCGGGCTACAGGTGATACCTAATGAGGCCGCGATTACACTCAGACTTAAAGGACGTTCCGGGCGTATTTTCTCGGCTTGGGCTATCTCCGAAATAATCGGAAGGAGGGAATAGGAAGTGTGGGCAGTACCTGCTACTACGCAAAATAGCCAGCAAACGATGGGCCCAAAGTAAGTGATATTGTCGGGATGCTTCTTCAGAAATTGTGCGGCAACACCTACAAGATAGTCAAGTCCGCCCGAAGCCTGCAGGGAAGAGGCTGCCGTAATTACCGCAACGATAATCATCATTACATCGATGGGTGCATCGCCGGGTTTCAATCCGAATCCATATACCAGAATGAATACGCCTATCATTCCGTAAATACCCAACCCCAGACCTCCGATACGTGCTCCAATGAAAATCAGAACAAGAACTATAAGAAGTTCTATTAATAGTAAAGTCATTTTGTTTTGTTATGTAATATAAATTGTTTCAAAGGGTAATAACTGATAGCAAAAGTATAAAAAGAAGCCATTAAAGTCAATTATTTACCTAAAAAATATTCGGAACTTAACATTCTTTTATCAATATGTAATGCTGTTTTGCACATTTCCTGTATATACATGAGTTCTTAGTGTACAAAATGTTATTGATATAAGGCGAACTTATTTCTTATGAAACGTCTTGACTTTCGATTTGTTTTTAATCCAGCCTGTTGTGTTTGTAAAAAGAAAATACTCGCTTTTATACGATAGAGAACAATTTGAAAATAGTATTTCTAAAAAAGAAAAGGGAACTATGAGCACTGTTTATTTTGTAATTTTGCATACCTACCCTTTCATGAGGAGTAGGATAAGAGGGTAAAGCATAGATATAAACGGGAGTTGAATATGTAATATTACGAAATCCGAATTTGTAATACTGAAGTCTAATATATAATAATGTAGAACATGAAAGATTACCATTGCCATATCCTGCCGATAGATGATGGCGCATCGTCGATGGAGAATGGCGTGGGGGTAGCAGTTTATCTTATGGGAAAAGGTTTCCCGGAAACACTCTGATCAAGTCGAAAGGCGTTTTGTTTTAGATGAACTATGGCTCGCCTCAAGGACGATATGGCGATAATGTAAAGGCGCGTGCCACCGAAATAGAACGTGAGTTTAAGGTGGAATTTCATGGAACGGATCTCCATCGGCTTCCTAAGTGATTTTTTTGATGGAGGTATGGCGGTACGAGAAGTAAAGGTACATAGCGGAAAAGCTAAAGGAAACTTACGAAGTTGCTGTCATTCCACTATTCACTTTATTATTGTAAAGGATTAATTATCAGTTCGTATATGGGGAATGTTAAAAGTGACGGCAAAAAAATAAAAACTTAAATACTTGGTGATAGATATGTTTTTATGCGGTAATATGTACCCTTTAAAACGGTAATAGATGCCCTTTAGTGTTGTAAAAGAGCATCTATTACCGAGTAAACGAGCACCTGTAGCGGAGCAATATGTATGCCTTTAGGGCATGCTTAACGCAGCCTTGATACCCGCTTCTACCTTTTGCATATTGTCGGAAGGCTCAAAACGGTCGATGATATGTCCCTGACGATCAACGAGAAACTTGGTAAAGTTCCATTTAATGGCAGGGTCTTGCTTGTAGTTAGGGTCGTCCTTACCGAACTTCTCGTCCATGTATTTGCTCATTTTCGTGGTTGTGTCGAAACCTTTAAAAGGCTGTTCAGCTTTCAGGAGTGTGTATAGGGGCGACTCGTTCTTGCCGTTTACATCAATTTTTGCAAATTGAGGGAAAGTTGTTCCATAATTTCCGATGCAGAAATTATGAATATCCTCGAAAGAGCCCGGCGCCTGATTGCCGAATTGGTTACAGGGAAAGTCGAGAATTTCGAGCCCCTGTGCCTGATACTTTTTGTACAGTTGTTCAAGGTCTGTGTACTGGGGAGTGAAGCCGCATTTGGTAGCCGTGTTCACGATAAGGAGCACCTTGCCCTTGTATTGCTTCAGTTTCACCGTCTTTTCCTGACCATTTTTAACCTCAATTCTGTAAATGTTCTTCTGTGCCATACCCACGACAGAAAGCATTACTGCCATGAGCAAAGATAATATTCTTCTCATCCTTTGTCCGGTATTTATGATTATAAAAAGCTATCTGTAATTTTCTGAAGAGTTATCCATGCAAATTTAGTTATTTTAATTAGAATATTTGCTACTCGTTGTACAAAAGATAGTATCTTTGCAACTATTATAATACATAACAACCAAATTTAAATGGATAAATTAAGCTATGCATTGGGTATCGGTATCGGTTCCCAACTTTCAGGTATGGGAGCGAAAGATATCAATATCGATGACTTCGCTCAGGCCATCAAAGATGTTATTTCCGGCGCAACACTAAAGGTAGATAATGCCGAAGCGCAGACGCTTGTACAGAACTTTTTTCAGGAAAAGGAAGCCGAGGCTGCAGCAGCTGCAACCGAAGCAGGGAAAGCTGCAAAGGAAGATGGCGAGAAATTCCTTGCCGAGAACGGTAAGAAAGAGGGTATCGTAACACTTCCTTCAGGCTTGCAATATGAGGTTTTGCGCGAGGGTAACGGTAAAAAGCCGAGCGCAACGGATACCGTAGAGTGCCACTATGAGGGAACTTTAATCAACGGAACCAAGTTCGACAGCTCTTATGATCGTGGTCAGACGGCAACATTTGGTCTGAATCAGGTGATTAAAGGATGGACAGAAGGTGTTCAGCTGATGTCGGAAGGTGCCAAATACCGTTTCTTTATTCCTTACCATTTGGCTTATGGCGAACAGGGTGCAGGCGGTATGATACCTCCATTTGCGGCATTGATATTCGTTGTAGAACTTGTTGCGGTAAAGTAACCTAATTGAAGTAATATACAAAACTAAGATAAAATGAAGAAATTTACATTTGCAGCAGCTCTCGTAATTGCAGCTGCAACATTCACAGCTTGTAACAGTGGCTCTGCTCCAAAGGCAGAGATGAAGAGCGATGTGGACTCTTTGAGTTACGCATTCGGTATCGATCAAGGACAGGGTGTAAAGCAATATTTGCAGCAGATGCAGATAGATACTGCTTACATCGATGAGTTTATCAAGGGTATGCGTGAGGGAGCTACAGGCGCAGACGATAAGAAGAAGGCTGCCTACAACGCCGGTATCGGTATCGGTCAGCAGATGAATATGGTTATCAAGCAGCAGATTAACAAGCAGATCTTCGGTGAAGACTCTACCCGTTCTATCTCTTTGGATAACTTCTTGGCAGGTTTTGCCGCATCGGCTAAGGGTAGCGGACAGAAGCTAACCGTAGAGGAAGCACGCAAAATCGAGCAGACTGTATCTGAAGCTATTCAGGCAAAGAGCGCAGAGAAGCAGTATGGTGATTATAAGAAGAAGAACGATGCCTTTCTGAAAGCGAATGCAAAGAAGACTGGTGTAAAGACAATCGGCAAGGGTGTGCAGGTAAAGGAGCTGAAGGCCGGTAATGGCGCTAAGCCAAAAGCTACCGATATGGTGAAGATAAACTATGTTGGCAAGACGATTGATGGCAAGGTGTTCGACCAGCGCGAAGGTGCGCAGATGCCTGTAAGCGGTGTTATCCCGGGCTTTACCGAGGCTCTTACCCAGATGCCTGTAGGCTCTAAGTGGGAAATCACCATTCCTTACACAGCCGGTTATGGCGCAAAGCAGGCGGGTCCGCAGATTAAACCTTTCTCTACTTTGATATTTACAGTAGAGTTGGTATCAATCGAAAAGGCTCCTGCACAACAGGCTGGCGCACCTGTACAGGCTGCACCACAGCAGTAATGAATAAATCTATAAGATAAAAGCAGGGTCGGGTCTATTCAGTTATGGCCCGACCTTTCTTATATGACTCATGTTTGTAGTTTTTTATACTGTTTATTTTTGCAGAAATACCAAGTTAAAAAGAAATATGAAAAAGAGTTTATTGTTAGTTGCGATTATGTTCATCGGTGCAGTAACAAGTACTGCGACCGCACAAAAAAAGAAGGATAAAAACAAGAAAGCCGTTCCCGTTGCTGCTAAGAGGGTGGAACTGCAGACTCCGTCCGACACTTTGAGCTATGCTTCCGGAGCAGCCCTTACGGGTGGCCTTCCCCAGTATTTGAGGCAGCATTACAACATCTCAAATGAGCAGATGCCCGACTTTATGCGTGGTTTGGAGGAAGGACTGCAGCAGCGCAAGGATGCTTCTTTCTCGGCTTACTCGGCCGGTTTGGCCATTGCCGACCAAGTTTCAAAGCAGATGATTCCGAATGTAAAGAGCCAGTTCGAGGGAACGGACGCTGCCATTAACGAGGCACTGCTGCTGCAGGGTTTTGTAGATGTCCTGAAAAACGACACCACCTACTTTACCCAGGCCAAGGCACAGGAGTATTTTGAAGGCCGACGCACAGCCCTGAAGGAGGCGAAGGATATGGCAAACAAGACTGCGGGCGAGCGGTTCCTGTCGGAGAATGCCAAGAAGGAAGGAGTAGTAACCACTGCAAGCGGTCTGCAATATAAAGTTATTCAGAAAGGAACCGGTGCCATTCCAACGAAAGACGACAAGGTAACAGTTGTCTATGAAGGGCGTACCATCGACGGTAAGGTGTTCGATGCTACGGAAAAGCATGGAACAGAGAGCGACACCTTTGGAGTAGGCGGACTGATAAAGGGATGGACCGAAGCCCTTACCCTGATGCCCGTAGGCTCTAAATGGGAACTTTATATCCCACAGGAACTGGCTTATGGCGCTCGTGGCGCCGGTCAGGACATTGCTCCTTACTCTACACTTATCTTCACCTTAGAGCTGAAAGGTATAGAAAAGCCGCAGGCAGCATCGACAGTTAAATCGGCTTCCTCGACCTCTTCTGTAGGCAGAAAGATAACTAAAAAAGAAAAGAAATAATTCTGAACAGAGATAAAATATTATCAAAATGCGCCACATCGGCGCATTTTTCTTTCATAATGTTTGCTCTGTTGCGAGAAATTGTCTATTTTTGTTTTCACATTGTCAGTTATACTCTGTAGTCATTACAATTGGGAAATGTATCGAAGGGCATATTTGACAGAATGGTTATGGCAACGCCTAATTATAAACTAACCCTATTCAGCTTATAAGGCTGATAAGTTCTTTAACAGTAATAATGGAAAAGATTGATAATTTAGATAAGAAGATTCTAAGCATTCTTTCTAAGAATGCGCGTATGCCCTTTAAGGATGTAGCTGCCAAATGCGGGGTTTCCCGTGCTGCTATTCATCAGCGTGTGCAACGGCTTGTGGAGGAAGGTGTGATAACCGGCAGCGGTTATTATGTTAATCCTAAAAGTCTGGGCTACAGTACATGCACCTATGTGGGCTTGAATCTGGAAAGAGGCTCTATGTATAAAGAGGTGGTAGAGCGGTTGAGTACGATTCCCGAGATAGTGGAATGCCATTTTACGACCGGTCCTTACACCATGCTCCTGAAGCTGTATGCCAAGGACAACGAGCAGCTGATGGACTTGCTGAACAATCAGATGCAGCGCATTCCGGGAGTGGTTTCTACCGAAACCCTGATTTCTCTCGAGCAAAGCATCAAGCGGGAAATACCTGTTAATAAAGAATTTCTGAACGAAGAATAAATCAAGAGGCGCAATTGCAGGAAGAACATTCTTCTTGCAATTGTGCTTTTGCTTTTTAAGGATAACAATATAACAAGAAGTTTCGAGATGAGTTTTAATTTGCAGGAGAGGCTGGATACTATTTATGCTTCGTTTCCTGAAACCGAACATAGGCCGATTATAGGCATTACGACCAATTATGAGGGTATCGACGCCACCTTGCGCGAGGTGTATTACCGGCAGGTAGTCAGTGCGGGAGGTGTTCCGATGCTTATCCCTCCCATTGCCGATAAGGATGTAATCCTCAATACTCTTGATCAGCTCGACGGCTTATTGCTGACGGGTGGAGCCGACCTTAACCCTCTTTGGACGGGCGAGGAGCCTTCTTCCCGTCTGCACAATGTCAATGCCAAGCGCGATGAGGCCGAATTGCTTATCACCCGTCTGGCCTTCAACCGTCAGATTCCGATGATGGGTATCTGTCGTGGTATCCAAACTTTGGCAATGGCATTGGATGGCAAAGTGCAGCAGGACATTTATGAAGACTATATAGCCGAAGAACAGATTACCCGCGAAAAGGGGAAGAAAGAGACTGTGGTAACTACCTACAGGGCTGCTACGATAAAGCATTCGCAGGATGCCGACCGTGCTGAAGCCACGCACAGTGTAGTCCTGAAGGAGCATTCTATCCTTAGAACAATCTACGGACAGGAGAGAATCTTTGTAAATTCCTTCCACCATCAGGCGGTAAAAAGTCCGGGAAAGCATTTTGTTGTGTCGGCTTTGTCGGCCGACGGGGTTATAGAAGCGATGGAAAGCAGCGAGTATAAGCCCATCCTTGGGGTGCAATGGCATCCCGAATGGATGGAGGAAGAGGGCGGAAAACTTTTTGTATGGCTGGTAAGACAGGCTGCCAATTTCTATGCGGCCAAGCAGCTTCACCGATGTATTCTTACCCTCGACACCCATTGTGATACACCGATGTTCTTTCCGCAAGGCGTTTCTTTCGATCGGCGCGACCCTCGTATTCTTTACGATTTACACAAGATGAGCGAGGGAAGGCAGGATGCGGTAACGATGGCGGCTTACCTTCCACAGCCTAAGATAGGAGAGACGTTCTCGTCGAAGATAAATGTGGAGGGCTTAAAGAAGTTCAATCCTGACCTGACCGAACGCTTGAGCAATCTTTCTCCTGCCACCTATGCCGACCTTATTTTCGATAAACTGGAGCAGATAGTAAAGGAGAATCAGCGATACATCAGCATCGCCCGTACCCCGTCCGACCTCTATGAGGACAAGCGTAAGGGGCGCAAGAGTATTATGTTTGCCATCGAAAACGGCTTGGCACTGGAGCATAAGCTGGAGAATGTGAAACATTTTGCGCAGCGTGGCGTCGTTTATATAACCCTTTGTCATAACGGCGACAATGATATTTGCGACTCGGCTCGTGGCAGTAACTTCCATGGTGGCGTAAGTAAATTCGGCGAAGAGGTGATTAGAGAGATGAATAAAAACGGTATTATGGTGGATCTTAGTCATGGCGCCGAGAAGAGTTTCTACGATGCTTTGGAGATAAGTTCGAAGCCGATTGTGTGCAGCCATTCCAACAGCAAGGCTCTTTGTGATGTTCCCCGTAACCTTACCGACGACCAGATGCGTGCCTTGGCCGCTAAAGGAGGGGTTGCCCATATCACCCTTTATCACGGATTTTTGCGCAAAACGGGCGAGGCTACCATCCTCGATGGTATTGCTCATTTGGAACATGCCATACAGGTGATGGGTATCGATCACGTTGGTATCGGTACCGACTTCGATGGCGACGGTACTGTTCGTGGACTGGCCGATGCCAGCGAGATGATAAACTTCACCCTCCATCTGCTGCGTCGGCGGTACAACGAGCGGGATATAGAGAAGATATGGGGCGGAAACTGGCTTCGTGTCATGGCACAGGTGCAGCAGAAATAACCTTTTTATACCGAAAATAAACAATCAGACAATTATGAAATCAATCAAATTATATCTGACAAGTCTGGCAGCACTTGTAATCGTATCATCGGCTATAAGCTGCAAAGGAAAGCCATCGGGCACACAAAATGCTGATGGCAATGCCACCGATACCCTTGCACAAGCCAAGCCCGTAGGGCCCACATTCAGTGAGGATTCGGCTTATGCCTTCACAGCCAAGCAGTGCAGCTTTGGGCCAAGAACGATGAATTCGGCAGCGCACGACGAATGCGCCGCTTGGATAGTACGTAAATTTGCAGGCTATGGTTGCAAAGTGATAGAGCAGAAAGCCGACCTGAAAGGTTACGACGGTACGGTATTGAAGTCGAACAACATCATTGCGCAGTACAACCCGCAGGCAAAACAGCGTGTACTTATCTGTGCCCATTGGGACAGTCGGCCATGGGCCGACAACGATCCCGACTCTGCCAACCATCGGAAACCTGTTATAGCTGCCAACGATGGGGCGAGTGGAGTAGGCGTAATGCTGGAGCTTGCACGTGTGCTCCATAAGGCAAAAGACCTGAAGATAGGTGTAGATTTTGTGTGTTTCGATGCCGAAGACTGGGGTATTCCGCAGTGGGAAACCCGTTATCAGGACGCGACGGGCGACTCATGGGCACTCGGTGCACAGTATTATGCTGCCAATTTTCCAACCATAATCAAGCCATCGTTCGGTATCTTGCTCGATATGGTAGGGGGCGAAGGTGCCCAATTCTATCGCGAAGGTATGTCGGTGCAGTTTGCTTCCGATGTGGTGGAGCGCGTGTGGAATGCCTCTAAAGCCGCAGGTTTCGGCTCTTATTTCCCTGATGCAACAGGCGGAATGATTACCGACGACCATATACCTGTTAATCAGGTAGCGGGCATTCCTACCATAGACATCATTCCTTACTATCCCGATTGCCGGCAAAGCTCCTTCGGACCAACGTGGCATACGGTGAATGACACGATGGAACATATCGATAAAAATACGCTGAAAGCTGTAGGACAGACGATGATTCAGGTGCTTTACACGACGGAATAATGACTGAAAAGTAAGATGTCCTCATCACGATAAAGGGGCAAAACCGCATAGGTTTTGCCCCTTTGTCATAGTTTGTTGTTATTGCTCTTTATCGTTGTGTCGCCCCTTTGTGTTACCAATTCCTCTGGTAGGCAATAAATTTCGTTTTGCCGGAGGATGGTTATAATACCCTTGTTAGTTCTTTTGCCGATTAGTTTTTGATCAAATATTAACTATCTGAAAATCAATGTGTTATAAATAGTTTACTGAAAGGTGCCCTTTAGCATGGTTATTCATGCCCTTTTGTGCTGTAAAAGGTATCCTTTTTCAGGGTAAAAGATGCCCTTTTTAAATGGGTAAGATGTCCTTTTGTAGTATTGCTTGTTTTTTAATCCCTATGCAAAAGAAAATAGCTGTAACCTTTAAGAGGTCATAGCTGACCTGCTTCCACCTGCAAAACAATTCTCTCTACGAGTCGGTCGGCACCCTGTGGGTCGTATTGTTTTTTCAGACTTGAGCCGAAAGCCCATGCAAAGGCTTGGTAGAAACCGGCGCGGACAGGTCCGAGGAAAGCCTTTACAAGGTCGTAGGATGTAGAGTTACATTCACGGTCAATGAGCTTGATGAGCAACTTTCCTTGTGAGAAACTCAGCTTTTTCATACGTGGTTTATAGGTGTTCCATATTTCTTTCTCCACCTTTTTCATATGCGCGGCACGTTCTTTTTTATCGGGAATGGTTTCTAAGTACGCCCCTGTTTCGAGGATAATCTGGTTACATTCCTTGGCAATGGGCAGTACTTTCTTAATGTTATACACCAATCGGTTGTATGCCATCTGCTGCTTTTTGTCCTTAAAGGTGAGAGGTGGAAATACATACACATTGCTGGTTCTCACGTATTGAATGCTGTCGGCGCCGTGTTTTATCTTTCCTATATGCACCATAGGCACGAAAGTAGGCGAGTCCATATCCACCGTTCTGTCCTCCGGGTTGATATGGTCTTGTGCTATTGTCGCCGTAAAAGCTCCGACTAACAATAGCAATGTCAGTATGTTCCGTTGTAATTGTAACACGTGGCAAAATTAAATATTTATCGGGAGATATGCGAAAAAATAGGAAAGGAAGTGGCTTCGGGGGGAGTTAAAGAAGTGAAAGGGAGTGAGGAGAAAGTGAAAGGAAGGGCGAGGAGAGAGTGAAAGCTTATTTATATAGACTAAAAAAGGCTGCCTCATCTTGCGATGGGCAGCCCTCTTAGTGTGTTGTTTGTAATTTCTGTGTGTGTTTGTAATTTCTGATTTTACTGATTTGCAGCCTCTTTAGGTGCCTTACCAATCAAATCCATAAACTGATCGAGCTTAGGAGTAATGATGATTTGTGTACGGCGGTTACGCTGTTTTCCCAGTTCTGTATCGTTAGATACAAGTGGGTTGAACTCGCCACGGCCACCTGCTGTGATGCGTTTCGGATCTACATTGAAGTGCGAAATGAGGTACTGTGCCACAGAGGTTGCACGCAAGGCAGACAAATCCCAGTTATCACGGATATTAATCATCTGCTTGCTCTTAACGTTTACAGGCACATTATCGGTGTTACCCTCGATAAGCACATCGTAATTGTTGTAGTCTGAGATAACCTTTGCAATCTTGCTCAGTGTCTGTTCTGCACGGTCGTTCACCTCGTAAGAGCCGCTCTTGTAGAGCATATTGTCGGCCAGCGAGATATATACAACACCCTTCAGCACCTGAATATCCACCTCTTTCTGCTCGTCTCTGGTAAGAGAGCGGGTAAGGTTATTGGTAAGAACAAGGTTAAGTGAGTCGCTCTTGCTCTTTACCTCCACCAAGTGGCGGATATACTGGTTGCTCTCGTTGATTTGATCTACAAGTTTCGAGATGTTGATATTGTTGGAATTGGCATTCAATAAGCTCTTATCCAAGCTGCCTTGCAGGGCTGCGGCACTTTCTTTAGCCTGTGCCAGCTGGTCTTCCAAGCTCTTTATGCGGGCATCGTTGGCTGCTATGGTTTCTTTGGCATTCTGATAATCAGCTGCTAAACGGCTGTTTTGGGTTTGACATGCCTCCAAATCCTTCTTGCTGGCACAGCCGGATAAGCCTAAGATTACAAATAGTAATGCTACTAAAAATAAGTTCTTCTTCATAACGTGTACTGATATTAATAATGATAGATTATGTGTACAAAGTTATAAATCAGATGGTTTAATCCATGAAATGTGTAATGAGTTTAGGTAATTTTAACGATATTATAATCTTTATTTATGCAGATGGAAAAATATTAGGAAACAAAAAACGGCCTCCATATGTATGGAAACCGTTTTGTGTTATGATAGATCTATATCTTAATAATGCAGGTCTTGTTCTGAGATTTGTGTGAACTTAACTGTATTATTAGACAGATCTACTTCTATCTTGTAATAACCTTCGGTTGGAATATACCACTGACCATTCTTACCATTAGCATCTTCTACGTGGAATTTCTGTGCTGTTCCGGAAGTAATTGTTACAGGGAAAGCATAGATGCTTCCTGTCCCTGATGGAATATTAATGCCTATTTCTGACCCGCTGAAGTCTGGAGTAAGGTTATTATGAGTATTGCTAATATCGTAGCCATACTGCCATAGAAGTTGTAAATACCCCTGCTTTAGGCGACCTTTATAGCAGAATTTGTAGGTATCTTCTGTTGATTCTCCTTTTCCTACTGCCAAGTTATAATTCATGGCAATAGCCTGAGAAGATGCGTAAGAACCTACTCCATTGTCGGAAAGATTGGTTGCTGTACCAAGCATCCATAAACGATGAACATTACCGCTTACAGTTGTTTGGTCTGTTGCACTCTTCTTTAAATCAAAATAGGTTGAAGGAGGAGTAGTTCCGTTATATTTCTCTACGCTCAGCTTACCATTTTTAAGCGAAACCGTAAACTTATACCAGCCGGGAGCTGCTTTAGTTCCTTTATTTTCATATACCTCATTCTTGTCAGACATCCACCATTTATTCACAGTTCTCACTGCATTTACACGGCTTGAGTAATAGGCAATAGAAGATGTGCTTGCTGATGTACCGAAGCCGGGATTATAAATGGCATTGCTTCCATCTATAGGAACTAATCCTGCAGCCTCGTACAAGCCATTGTTTACAAAGTACAATTTGTAAGAACCATCGCCTTTACGCTGGTTATCATAGAATGGATTGGTTTGCCAATCTTCGCCATTACCTAAAGAATAGCCAATGTAAACAAAGTCACCATTAGCCTGACGCTTCATTTTTTGTGAGGTTGTCCATGTACGTGATTCCTCTTGATCAGCTTCTCCTGCAGCCTTCGTATGTTTTTTAGCCCAACCATAAGGAGTGGCTGCGCCATGTATCCACAAGTCGCTTGCGTCCATATCCGGCCATGCACCTTCCGATTTCTGATAGCCGGTGATAGCGCCAACATTGTAGAATTTGTTCATTTCGGCAGTAAAATCATTCTTTACAGCCTTAAACTGTAGCTGTGTAGAGTAACCGTCTATGTTCTTTCCCTGTCCTTCTACAGTTAATCTCATCTCTTTATAGTTACCGGGTAGGATAGGCATATACATAGTATTACCCCCTAACCAAAGCTTGCCCAGTTCATTGTTGTTGTCTGTATCGAAATCAATAGCTTCTGTCTGCTGAACGAAATCGCCCGGAGTCCATGTCTTGCTATCAATGTTGTAGGTGGCATTTGTGTAATGTCCACGCTTACCAGTAGTACCATCCATACGGAAAGACTTAACAAGACGAATGTGATCGAAGTCGCGAGATAGATCCCCGTAATAAGCTATCATCACTGGAGTTTCATCCAATACACCATTGATTACGTAGTTTGAGCCTACCTTGTTGAAGTCATTAGGTACATTTATCTTGCCGACACCGATAAATTGAGATTTGGTAATATCAGCCGAAGCAGCTCCTGGGTTATCGTTCTTTCCTTCAGCATTTACGTTGCCTTTGTTCTGTCCGAAGATAAAACCCTTGTTGTTCTGTTCGGCAAAAGAGAATTTGAAAGTACTATTATCTTGTTTTGCAGGCTGTGTCTGGGCTGTGAAAAGATACAGAGGCTGCCCTGCTGTAATGTTAGCAGTTCCTACTGATTCGAATTTAGCAGCACCACCATTCAGCAGTTCTATACATTTAAAGGTACTTTCCAACCCTGTATTCTTATCATAGGCATAAAGTAAATCGCCTATTGCAAAAGAGTAGTCGAGTGATTCTAACTGTCCTTCAGAAACATAAGTATATTTAGGATTTCCCCATCCGGTCTTCTCTATCGTATTATATTTACTATTGGCAATAGCACGAGAGCCTACTGTTGCTGTAGGGCTTGTATTGAGGATCAGGGTTGTTTTTCCATTGTTTGTCTCCTTGTCAGGATTTCCTTCTATGTCATTGTCAGAACAAGCAGTGAATGCAAGGCCACAAGCAAAAATAGGCAATGCTAATAATAATGAACTTTTCTTCATTGTATTTTTATTTTTCTGTGTTTGTCTAATCTGTTTATACTATTCTTCATCTTTTCCCCAAAGATCCCAGTCTCTTTCTGGAAGTTTATCATTAGTGAAATCCACTACATTTGAATCGGTTTTAGTAGTTCCACCTTTGGTTGTTGGACGATATTTTAAGACTGTTCCAACAGCTAAACAGTTCTCTGTGCAGACACTAATAGTCTCTGTACGAGGATTTACATACTTTTTTCTTGTCATTTTATTATAATTTTAGTTCTATATTTTATTACAATTTTAGCCCTATTCTATAACTATCCTTGTATTCAATTAACTGGCATCTCGATATTAGAGGTTAATTCTTTTTACCTTCTTGTGTGAAGAATTTGGTGCAAAATTATAGATATTGGAATAATTAAAAGAGAATAATAGTATTAAAAAAAACTAATTTACTTTTCGGAAGTATAATTGTAAATGTAAAAATCTGTTCTTTTTCGTAAGGATGAGCGGTTAATAAAAGGAAAAGGCCTTTAGAAGAACCTCTGGCGATGTAGGCGTTTTATAGGCTACAGTAGGGGCAAGATGCTCTTTATCATCCTTTTTTGTGCGTAAAACCAATAACTTTCCCACGAAAATAATATTTTTCCTGTATAAAATATTACTTTTGCAGTATAGTATTAAAGAATAACTTTACAAAGAATCTGTTATCTATCTAATGTTATATTTTATAAAACGAGCAGTAGTTTGGCTTCGGCGTATGCGCTATTCAAAAGGATTTGGTGTGCAGTCGCCATGGGCATACAAGTTTGTTAGGGAAGTGATTAACGATCATACCTCCTATGATGTTTATAAGGTGTTGGAACGGCAGGTGTTCGGTTTGGATAGACGCACCCGCAAACTCTGTAGGTTCTACTATCGCTTGGCAAAATTCGTCCGCCCCGATTTAGTACTGGACTATTATCCTACGGGCACGCATTATAAAGCCTATTTCCTTGCAGGACAGCGCTGTGAAGATAAAATTGTGAATGAGACCTCGCCCGAACAAGAAGTAAAGCGCCTGATAACGGGACATGAGGAGCGGGTACTGGTGCGCACTTCGTTTCGTGGCGACTATGAAACCTTCATCGACGACTGCCTGAACCGGCTCCCCTCCCAGTCGGTTATCATCGTCCAGCACATCAAGCGCGACAGCGAAACAAAGGCGTTCTGGAACAAGCTGGTAGCTGACGAGCGGGTGGGAGTATCGTTCGACCTTTATTATTGTGGGTGCCTGTTCCTGAATACAAAGATGTATAAGCAGAACTATATAATTAATTTCTGAACAGTTATCGGATCTATAAGTATGGTATAGGGCTTAATAAGCCTGTGAGCATGCACAGAACGAGTGCTGCTTTCAGAAACAATGAATAAAAGAAAATGGTATGAAAATTTATACGAAACAGGGCGATCAAGGCAAAACCTGCTTAGTAGAGGGGCAAAAAGTGGATAAGGACGACCTGCAGGTGGAAACCTATGGAACGCTGGACGAGCTGAACTCGCATGTAGGTTTGCTGGTGTCTTTGCTCGATGGGTACGACGATTGCGTCGGAGTACTGGTCGAAATACAGCGGAATATCTTTCAGCTATCGTCGCAGATGGCCTCGGCCTGTTATCATGAAGCCTTTGAACCCTCTCATGAAGCGACGGAATTCCTGGAGCATGAGATAGACCATCTTGCAGCCCATCTTCCTCTTCGCGATGCTTTTATTTATCCCGGTGGCGTGCAGGCAGCAGCTCAGAGCCATGTGTGTCGTACCGTGTGTCGCCGTTCCGAACGCCTTGTTGTGAGGCTGTCGAGAACGAAAAACGTAGGGAATGAGTCGCTCCGATACCTTAATCGGTTGTCGGACTACTTCTTTACACTGGCCAGATACTTGAACTATAAAGCAGGTTCGCATGAAAAAAAGTGGAAAAGTCCTTGCAAATAAAAAATAAATTGTTACTTTTGCGCCCTATACAAATAATAATATAAAACACGATTAAGATATGTATTGGACATTAGAATTAGCCTCAAAGTTGGAGGACGCTCCATGGCCGGCTACAAAAGATGAGTTAATCGACTATGCTATACGCTCCGGTGCACCTTTGGAAGTACTTGAAAACCTACAGGAAATCGAGGATGAAGGTGATGTTTATGACAGTATCGAGGATATTTGGCCTGACTATCCATCCAAGGACGACTTCCTGTGGAACGAAGATGAGTATTAAATATTGAATAAATTATGAGAAGGGTTATTCTGCACACCGTGCACGGATATCCCTTTTTCTTATTATTAGGATAACCTATTTAATTTTATTTTATCATGAAGAAGAAAACTTTATTGTTGTTGTTGCTGACATTTTCTTTATTTGCGGCAACGCAGGCAAACGCGCAAGGCGTTAAATTCGGAATGAAGGCAGGTCTTAATGTTACCGACATGCACTTTAGTAAGAAAGTTCTCGACAAGTCGAATCAGGCAGGCTGGTTCTTTGGGCCGACAGTAAAATTCAGCCTTCCCCTCGTAGGGTTGGGTGTCGATGTCTCGGCTTTATACGACTATCGGTCGGCAAAGGTTGAGTTGGAACAGGGTGAGGAGAAAACCGTTAAGCACCAGCAGATAGCCATTCCTATCAATTTGCGCTATTCAGTAGGTCTTGGCAGCACTGCCAACATCTTCTTCTTTGCCGGTCCACAGTGGGGAATCAATGTTGGCAACAAGGACTTTAAGTGGTCTAAGGGCTCTAGTTATTCATTGAAGAAGAGCGATTTCAGTGTGAATCTAGGTCTTGGCGCAACCGTACTTGATCATGTTCAGCTAACAGCTAACTACAATGTTGCTTGCGGGAAGTCGTCGGATGTAACAGTAGAGGATGCTTTCAATGCATTGACAAAGAACAAAAGCCGTAACAACTCTTGGCAGATAGGTGTGGCTTACTTCTTCTAAAGTTCGATTTTTGGGCATAGAAGCATAGTCTTTCAGCCCCCTGTTTGTAAGAAAACAATAGCTTACCGATGTATAAAGTCGGTAGTAGCGCAGATCTCTGCAACCTCTTTTGGAAAGGAGTTGCAGAGATTTTTTATTATCCAGCCACCTCTTTCCCATGTTTCGGCTGTGAATACGCCACTTCTCTGTACTGGATATTCCAAGAATGCCTATTTTTCGGTTTTATGGCCATCATCCATAAGTATATTCTCACTTGTTTTTCTTTGTTGTTTTCCTGCTTTACAGTAACTTTGTAACGATGGAGCAATATGTGCAAGTTATCTTACCTCTTCCGTTGGAAGGAGTGTTTACCTATTGTGTTCCCGACAGTCTGTTGCCGGGAATCGGTGTTGGTATGCGGGTGCGCGTACCTTTTGGTAAATCGAAACATTATGTAGGTATTGTGGAATCGTTACCCGCTCAACTACCAATGGCCGAGCAGAAAACAGTCGATGGTAAGCCGATCATGTATCGGGATATAGAGGCCGTGCTGGATAACCACCCTATTCTCCTGCCCCAACAGCTCCGTTTGTGGAAGTGGATAAGCGATTATTACATGGCACCGATAGGCGATGTGTATAAGGCTGCGTTCCCTTCCGGACTGAAGGATGAAGAGAAATACAAGCCCAAAACCGAGACGTATATACGGCTGAACGATGCCTTTATGAATAGTCGATCGCTGACGCTGATACTCGACAGCATCAGACGGTCGCCAAAGCAGCAGGAAGTGCTGATGACTTATTTAAGACTGGCAGAGATTGACAAGGTTCCGGAGCTGTCTTCCACCTCCGTTCTGCGTGAGATTACGCGCGAAGAACTGATGAACGAAGCACATTGTACGGCAGCCGTTCTGCGTAATTTGCTGGCAAAGAACATTCTGAAAGAGTATGAAAAGGAGGTAGGCCGGCTGCATCGGGGGCTGCCTGCCGTTGCGGAAAAGATAAAGCCCTTGAGCGACGCGCAAGCCACAGCCTATAATAAAATACTCCTTGAGATGATGCAACATCCTGTAACCCTGCTTCACGGTGTAACCTCTTCGGGGAAAACCGAGATCTATATCCACCTTATTCAGAAAGCTATCGAGGAGCACAAACAGGTGCTTTACTTGCTTCCGGAGATTGCTCTGACGGTGCAGATAACGTCGCGACTGAAGGCTGTGTTCGGCGATAAGCTCGGTATCTTCCACAGCAAGTATAGCGATGCCGAGCGGGTGGAAATATGGCGGAAGCAACTTTCTGCCGAGCCTTACGATGTTATTTTAGGTGCACGCAGCGCGGTGTTTCTGCCTTTCCAGCGACTGGGACTGGTTATCATCGACGAAGAGCACGAAAACAGCTTTAAGCAGCAGGATCCTGCTCCCCGCTATCATGCACGGTCGGTGGCCATTATGCTGGCCGATATGCACAAGGCAAAGGTGTTGCTGGGTACCGCCACTCCCTCGATGGAGACGTATTTCAACGCCCGGCAGGGTAAGTTCGGCTTGGTAGAGCTTTCACGGCGCTATAAAGACATCCGGCTGCCGGAGATAGAAGTGGTAGATACCAAAGACCTTCAGCGTCGAAAGATGATGACGGGGCCGTTCTCTCCACGCCTGTTGGCCATTCTCAGGGAAACCTTGGAGCGGGGCGAACAAGCCATTCTGTTTCAGAACAGGCGTGGCTTTGCGCCGATGATAGAGTGCCGGCAGTGCGGATGGGTGCCGAAATGTCCCAACTGCGATGTGTCGCTCACTCTTCACAAAAACATGAATGTGTTGTCGTGCCATTACTGTGGTTACACCACACGGGTGCCCGAAGCGTGTCCTGCCTGCGAGGGGAAGGAGCTGCGGGGGCGGGGGTATGGAACGGAAAAGGTGGAAGACGAAATAGGGCAGATCCTGCCTGAGGCGAGAATAGCACGTATGGACTTGGATACTACACGCACCAATAATGCCTACGACCGCCTGATACACGATTTCTCGGTGGGAAAAACAAATCTTCTGATTGGGACACAGATGATTACGAAGGGGTTAGACTTTGATAAGGTGTCGGTGGTAGGTATTCTGAATGCTGATACAATGCTGAACTATCCTGACTTCCGTTCCTATGAACAAGCCTTTACGATGATGAGTCAGGTGAGCGGAAGAGCCGGCAGAAAGGGTAGGCAAGGACATGTTATTCTGCAGACAAAGAATAAGGAGCTGCCTGTTATCTCGCAGGTGGTGCATCACGATTATAAAGGTTTTTATGCCGATACGCTCGAGGAGCGCCGAATGTTTCATTACCCGCCCTTCTATCGGTTGATTTATGTGTATCTGAAACATCGGGACGAGAAGGTGGTAGAGTCGGCCGGATTTGAGTTCGGTTCCCGCCTTCGTGAGGTTTTTGGCGAACGTGTGTTAGGGCCAGACAGGCCTGCTGTGGCCAGAATAAAGGCCTTGAGTATTCGTAAGTTGGTTATCAAGCTGGAGAACGGGATTAACCTGCAACAGGTGCGTGAGCGGTTAAAGCTGCTGCAAAAGGCACTTATACAGGACAAGCGTTACGGAGCTTTGGTGGTCTATTATGATGTAGATCCGCAGTAGGACATGGTTTTTTGTGGGTTATGAGGGCATGATTTTACATAATTCACCCGATTTTTATTGGGTTTTAATGACAAGATTAACATGATTAACATGATTTTTGTTGGGTTTTAATGACAAGATTAACATGATTAACAAGATTAATAGGCTTTTCCAAAATCCTGTAAATCCTGTTAATCTTGTCTTCATCACGCTATAAGCTCTTGTATATCCGCCCCTTTCAGACTTAGAAATCGATGTCAAGCCCTACGCCAAATACCTTGTTTGTTCTGGTGAAGTCGTCATAGTTCTGCGCTTGAATCTGCTGTCCGCTGACACTGATAGTCTGCTCCGATTCCTTTTTAAAGTGTTCGTAATCGGTGAAGAAGTAGGCTATGTTCAGATGGGCATTCTTGGCAACCTTTACTTTTGCGCCTACACCAAGGCTGTAACTGCTGGTAACAAAGCTCATATCCGACAGATATTTGCCGTCGCCAAGTCCGTAACGGGTAAGCTGACCGCCACCGCTGATGGTAATAGCGGGGGTAATATCCCATTCCACACCCGCTAAATATTCCTTTGTATTGCCCGAAAGGAGTTTCTGCTTATCCTTGTCCATCCGTGCATCCTTGTCGAAATAATAATGATAGCTCGCCATGATACGCACGTTCTTGGCAGCTTCATACTGCGCACCTACAGCTAAGATACCCGGTAAGTCGTTAGGAGTGTTCACGCCGTTTTTGAACAGTCCCGTATCATCTCGTTTGGTATCATTCTCGATATTGAACTTTGTCGTAAACTCATATTTTGCTCCAAAGTTCCACTTTCCTGTCTTGAAATCTACGCCAATGATGGGAGTAATGCCCCAGCCACGCTGTGTACAGTCGAGATACTTATCCTTGAATATCTCTCTTGAGGCAGAAGCCTTCTCAAATCCCGCCTGATATTGCTGTGCCGCAGCCTCGTATTGTGCCTTGATGGCAGGGTTTGTTTCGGCTAAAGCACGCTGGCTGTATGTATTGGCAGCCTCTTTTGCAGCATCGGCCTGTGCGCCGAGATATTGATAGAGGTTTTGGTTGGTACCATTGATATTGGCTGAAATGTTGGTAATATGACCTTCGTATTTATTCCAGATATAGTTAAAGCGGAAACCGCCATATACCGCCCAGTGCTCGTTAATTTTATAGGCTGCACCGAATTGGAAACCAAAGTCGTACTGCTGACCACGCATAAACTGATCGACACTGTAGCCGGGTGTTGCAGAGGTAAATCCATTCTGCTGCAACAGGGCAGGAGTTAATGATACAAGTCGCTCGAAGCTCGCCAAACCGTCGTTGAAGGTAGCCTTTCCACCACCGCCAACGAGTCCGAATCCGAACTGGAACGACCAAGGGCCTTTGTTGTAAGCAGCCAGCACCGATGGCAGAATAGGCACGGAAGCCTTGCCCTTATAAGACTTATTTCCGTTTTCGTCGCCCCCATTCAGCTTGAAAGGCTGATAGAAAGGGGTACCCTGCAGGCCGGGAATCGTTATTCCGGAGGTGATGGTACGTGTTTGATAAACATTCTGTATATTCAGCGAAAGATGGAAACCCTGCCCCAGAAAGGCTACACCGGCAGGATTGGCATATACGCCTCCGATGCCGATAGCTCCCTCAAGTGCGAAATTTCTGTTGAATGCCAAACTTTGGTTTGTGTTGGTTAGTAAACCTCCTGCATAGGCAGATGATACGAATGTAAGCACCCCTGCGAGCAACGTAACTTTTTTATTCATGCGGAATGTGTAAATATTTATTTTATAATTCTTTTATAATAAGTGGGGACAAAGGTAAGGCGATTGTTCTAAATTTCCAAATAATTGTTCTAAATTCTTGCTATTTTCTGCCCGTATAGGCGGATTTTAGCTATTAAAAGGCTATCTTTACCGGATAAAAGATGGCCTTTTACGCTGTAAAAGATGCCCTTTTTCAGACTAAAAGGGCATGTTTTGCTGTATAAAGCGGTACGTATTACTAAGAAATTAAAATTTAATTTCTTTTGCCGTCATTTTTAACAATCAGTATAAACGGCTGGTAACCAATAGTCTATGGCATTAATATAAGTGAGCGTATGACAGTAACTTTGATAAGTTGCCTATGGACCGGCTGTCGGAAGGTTTTGCTCTTTTGCTGTCATACCTTCACTAAAAATAAGCCTATAACCTCCTTATTTACCGTTATTTATGCGAATTGTTAAAAATGACGGCAAATAAAGACAATTTAAATTAGTATGTTTATATGTCGGCAAAGCCTATCACGATGCTGTAGGGGCTTGACGGGAATCCTCTTTCAGTGTAGGGTATTTGATGCGTGTATGATAAATAGCTTTGAGCCTTTCGGCAAGAACAGCCTTTGCCGTTGTTATATCGAGGAAGGTAATCGGCGCGTCGTTAAAATTACCTTGGCTCACCTGTCCGTCGATAATGGTGTTCACCAAATTGCTGATAGCCTCTTCGGAATAGTCTTTCAGCGAATGAGAAGCAGCTTCCACCGAGTCGCTCATCATCAGTATGGCCTGTTCGCGCGTGAAAGGATTGGGTCCCGGATAGCGGAACGGCGCCTCATCGACTTCCTCGTCGGGATGCGCATTCTTATAATTGATATAGAAGTACTTGGCCATTCCCGTACCATGATGGGTAGAGATAAAGTCCTTGATGATGCCGGGTAGGTTGTGTTTCTCGGCCAGTCGCAACCCTTCGGTTACGTGGCTGATGATGATACGGGCGCTTTCTATATCGGTAAGTTTGTCGTGGGGATTTACTCCCGCCTGATTTTCAGTGAAGAAAACAGGGTTAATCATCTTTCCGATGTCATGATACAAGGCCCCTGTACGCACCAACTGCGAGTTGGCTCCAATCTTATTGGCTATCTCGGCAGCCAGATTTCCCACGGTTATGGAGTGCTGGAAAGTTCCCGGAGCAGCTTCGCTCAACTGTCGTAGCAGTTCGTTGTTCGTGTTCGACAGCTCGAACATCGTTACCGTCGAAATAAAGCCGAAGCCCTTTTCGATGACAAGCATCAGCGGATAGGTAAAGAGAAGGAAGAAACCATTTACAAGGAAGTGGTAATAAATAGATTGATCCAGCTTGGAGAAACTATCGGTCTGGATGAGTTGCAGCGACAGATACACAATGGCAGAGCCAATGGTAACCTCGAGGGCCGACAGGAAAATCTGGCTGCGTTTCGAGAGTTCCTTCAAGGAATAGATGGCTATCAGCCCCGCCACAAGCTGAACAACGACAAACTCATATTGATATTTTACGGCAGCGGCACTGATTAACACCATAATCATGTGTGCGAAGAAGGCCGTTCGGGAATCGACGAACACACGGATAAAGATGGTAGCCATCGTAAAGGGGATGATATAGACACTCAGCACATTATGTTCTATCATAATCGACGTGATGATGGGGTAGATGATGAGCATGGCCAAGAGCAGTCCCAATACCTGTAGTTTTTGAAGATAGGTGCGACGGAAGAGTACAAGGTAGAAGAAGAACATCGTAACCAATACAAAGACATAAATCGCATGCCCGATAATGGTAGAGGTAATCTCGTCCTGACTGGCGTTTCGCTTTTCCATAGCCTGCTCGAATGAGTTCAGGATACGATAGGTTTTGCTATCTACAATATCACCCCGATCGATAATCCGTTGCCCTTCCAGTACCATGCCCGAAGCCTGCGGAACCAAGCTCAGCATATCGTTACGCTCGGTTTCACTCTTTTCCTTGTTGTAAATAATGTTCGGCTCGATGAAATCATTCAGGTTACATTGCTGCAATTGTGGTCGATAGGCAGCAAGCTGCGGGTCGGCGAAAATCTGCTCGTAGGCTTTCGGAGTAGAGTAGAACGACCGTGCGAGAACCGTTGTGGCCTGCTTATCGACCAATACCCGGATATATGTGCCGGAGTCCTTGGTTATTTCGGCATAATCCTCCGGATTAATGATTCCTACGTCGTAAATTTTTTCGAGCTGTTTGGCCACCAAACCGACATAATTCTCCGGTAAGCCCGGAATACCGTTGCGATAGGTTTTTCTGAACTCTTCGACGTTTTTCTTTCCATTGGCGCTGATACGGTTATAATACGGCTGGAAGTTTTTCAGGATAGAGTCGCGTTCGTGCTTCAATGTCTCGTCGGTCTTGAAGATGGGGAAGTCGAATTTGGCTATAAGCTGTCCGTATAGCCACGGCTTTCCCTCCTCATAGTGAAAGAATCTGCTTCTGTTGTTGGGTAGAAAGAAGGTGATAACAGCAGTTGTAAGCAGGATGAGGGAGGTGCGAATAGCTATATTCGTCCAATAAGGATTTTCTGTATGCTTTATTTTTATCATCTTTTCGGTGTTTATATGCTGTGTAACGATGGTGCGAAAATACTAAAAAAATGGCTCATAGTCGAAAAAAAATGGTAATTTTGCACAAAATAATATAGAAAGAATAATGTCAGAAAGAAAAGTAAGAGTGCGCTTTGCACCGAGTCCTACGGGCGCTTTACACATTGGTGGTGTTAGGACAGCATTGTATAACTATCTATTTGCTAAGCAGAACGAGGGTGATTTGGTGTTCCGTATAGAAGATACCGACTCGCATCGTTTTGTCCCGGGCGCAGAAGAATATATCATAGAGTCTTTCAGATGGCTGGGTATTAAGTTCGACGAAGGAGTAGGTTTTGGGGGCGACAGAGGGCCTTACCGACAGAGCGAGCGTCGGGAAATCTATAAGCAATATGTTCAGCAACTGTTGGAAGCCGACAAAGCCTATATAGCTTTCGATACTCCCGAAGAGTTGGAGGCAAAGCGCAAGGAAGTTAATAATTTCCAGTACGATGCGCACACCCGTTTGCAAATGCGCAATTCGCTTACTTTGGCGAAGGAGGAAGTAAGCTCCCTGATAGATGACGGTTACCAATACGTGGTGCGTTTCAAGGTGGAGCCGGGCGAAGAAATTCATGTACACGACATGATTCGTGGGAATGTATGCATTAAAAGCGACATTCTCGACGACAAGGTGTTGTACAAGAGTGCCGACGAGCTGCCTACTTATCATTTGGCGAACATCGTCGATGACCACCTGATGGAAATAACTCACGTGATCAGAGGCGAGGAGTGGCTTCCCAGCGCGCCGTTGCACGTGCTGCTGTACCGTGCTTTTGGCTGGAAAGAAACGATGCCTCGTTTTGCCCATCTGCCCTTGTTGTTGAAGCCGGAAGGGAAGGGTAAGCTGAGTAAGCGCGATGGCGACCGCCTCGGTTTTCCGGTTTTTCCTCTGGAATGGCGCGACCCTAAGACGGGTGAGGTAAGTTCGGGATATCGTGAGAGCGGTTATTTCCCGGAGGCAGTGGTGAACTTTTTGGCATTGCTGGGATGGAATCCGGGTACGGAACAGGAGATTTTTTCACTGGAAGAGCTTGTAAAGGCATTCGATATAACGAAGTGTTCAAAGAGCGGAGCGAAGTTCGATTATCAGAAAGGGATATGGTTTAACCATGAATATATTCTGCGGAAATCGGATAAGGAGATAGCCGAAATATTTGCGCCTATAGTAGCCAACAATGGCGTGGATGAGCCGATGGATCGTATTACACAGGTAGTCCACATGATGAAGGACCGTGTAAGTTTTGTAAAGGAACTTTGGCCGTTGTGTTCTTTCTTCTTCCTTCCGCCTACAGCCTATGATGAGAAAACAAGAAAGAAGCGTTGGAAAGAATATTCTGCCCAACAGATGATGGAGCTGGCTGCCGTTCTTGAGGGAATCGACGATTTCTCGGTAGAGGGACAGGAGCCGGTTGTCATGAAGTGGGTAGAGGAAAAAGGCTACAAACTTGGTGATGTGATGAACGCGTTCCGCCTTACACTGGTGGGCGAAGGAAAGGGACCCGGTATGTTCGACATCTCTGCTTTCTTGGGGAAAGAGGAAACACTACAGCGTATGAAGAAGGCTGTGGAGGTGCTGGGATAAAATACTTGGGAAATTAAGATAGGCACAGCATGATATATAATATAATAATGTATCTCATTCAGTTTGGGCTATCTATCGGTAGTCTGTTCAATGACAAACTGAAGAAGATGTGGCAAGGAGAGAGGGATGCTGTACGTATGATTCATGAGAAGCTGGATCCTGCTGCCCAGTATATATGGTTTCATGCAGCCAGCTTAGGCGAGTTCGAGCAAGGAAGGCCGCTGATAGAAAAGATAAAGGCCGATTATCCCCAATATAAAATATTGCTTACCTTCTATTCCCCGTCGGGATATGAGGTGAGGAAGAATTACGATAAGGCCGATATCATTACTTATTTGCCGGTAGATACCATAGCGAATGCCCGTCGTTTTCTGCGGGCTATCCATCCTGTAATGGCATTCTTCATCAAGTATGAGTTCTGGTATAACTACTTGCATATCCTTCAGCATAGAGGAATCCCTACCTATAGCGTGTCGAGTATATTCCGTCCCGATCAAATATTCTTTAAATGGTATGGCAGAGGGTATGGCAGAGTGCTGAATTGTTTCACACATTTCTTTGTGCAGAATGAGGAAAGCAGGCGACTGCTTCACACCATAGGCATTGACAATACCAGTGTTGTGGGTGATACACGCTTCGATAGAGTGTTGCAAATAAAGCAAGCCTGTAAGGAACTACCTATTGTCGAGAGTTTTATTCATGGCTATAAAGTCGATGATAAACCGATGGTGTTTGTGGCAGGCTCGTCATGGCCTCCCGACGAAGCCATCTTTTTAGAGTATTTCAATGCGCATCCAGAATGGAAACTAATTATCGCTCCACATGTGATAGGAGAAGACCATCTCAAGCAAATACAGTCTTTGGTGAAGGGGAAGAAGGTTGTCCGATACACCCAAACCAATGTCGAAGATGTAAGAAACGCGGATGTTCTCATCATCGATTGCTTTGGTTTGCTGTCATCTATTTATCATTATGGAGATATTTCGTATGTGGGAGGAGGCTTCGGAGTAGGAATCCATAACGTTTTAGAGGCCGCCGTGTGGGATATTCCGGTAATTTTCGGACCGAATAACAAGCACTTTGCCGAAGCACAAGGACTGCTGAAAAATGGTGGTGGCTTTGAAATCAATTCATTACCGGACTTCGCTTCCCGAATAGACATATTCGTATCGGAGAAAAAGGAACTGAAAGCCAGTGGCAAGGCTGCCGGCGATTTTGTAGCTTCCTTGAGCGGAGCTTCTGAGAAAGTTTTGCAAAATATTAGCTTATGAAATATCAGGTAACTTGCGATAATTGCGGCTCAAAGTTTATAGTAGAGGCCGAAGAAGGCTCTACGGTAGAGTGTCAGTGTCCCGGTTGTAAGGGAGTAATGGAAATAACCTTACCCCTTGTAAGCGAAGGACAGGAGTTTCGGCAACAACCCTCTTACCCCATGCAAGGTGGAGGAGATAATAAAGGTGGAGGAAAAAATCGGTTATGGATGTGGATTACCTTTATCGTACTCTTGCTGATTGTGATAGGCGTAGGCGCTTATTGGGGACTTTCCTCAGGCAATCCTAATGTAACGCCTATCGACAGTACTGCAGTAACCGACACCATTCCATACTCTACACAGGCTCCTCAAGAGGAAGAGCCGGTTGTAGTGGATACTGTAGAGACTTCGCCACAGCAACAAGAGCCGATGGAAGAGGAGGAACCGGAGCAGGAAGAGCCTGCTCCGGCCGACAGTACCACTGTTGAAACTAATGCAGAGGGAGCTGCAATGTAAGTCTTATAAGACTGTCATAAAACCTCGAAAAGAAACTATTACAGAATAATAAAATGATAAGATATTAATGGGAAAAATCATTCTTACAGGCGACCGCCCTACAGGAAAGCTCCATTTAGGGCATTATGTAGGTTCGCTTCGCCGTCGTGTAGAACTTCAGAATCAGGGAGATTTCGATAAGATGTTTGTTTTTATGGCCGATGTTCAGGCCTTGACAGACAATGCCGACAACCCGGAAAAGATTCGTCAGAACATTGTTGAGGTAGCGCTCGACTATCTTTCGGCCGGTCTTACTCCGGAGAAGTGTGTACTTTATATACAGAGTATGATTCCGGAGCTGGCAGAGCTGACCACTTATTTCATGAATTTGGTGAGTGTATCGCGTGTTCAGCGTAATCCTACAGTGAAAACAGAGATAAGAATGCGTAACTTCGAGGCTAATCTGCCTATGGGTTTCTTTGCTTATCCGGTATCGCAGGCAGCCGATATTGCTGCATTCAAGGCTACCACCATTCCTGCGGGCGAGGATCAGGAACCTATGATAGAACTGACTCGTGAGATTGTTCGCCGCTTCAATCAGATTTACGCACCGGTACTTGTAGAGCCAAATATTATGCTACCTGAGAATGCAACGGCGCGTCGTTTACCGGGTACGGATGGTAAGGAAAAGATGAGTAAGAGCCTTAACAACTGTATTTATCTATCAGATGATGCCGATACTGTTTGGACAAAGGTAAAGAGTATGTACACCGATCCTACCCATTTGAACGTGTCTGATCCCGGTCATGTAGAGGGGAATGCCGTATTTACTTATCTGGATGCTTTCTCTACCAACGAGGATTTCGCCGAGTTCTGGCCCGAATTCCATAATCTGGAAGAGCTGAAGGCTGCTTATACAGCCGGCGGTATTGGTGATATGAAGTGCAAGAAATTGCTGAATAACGTTCTTAACAAGATGTTGGATCCGATTCGCGCACGCCGTCGTGAGTTCGAGCAGGATATTCCTGAAATCTATAATATCTTGAAGAAGGGTAGCGATGTGGCACGGGAAGCTGCTGCAACCACGATGAATGAGGTGCGTACAGCCATGCAAATCAATTACTTCGAAGACGAGAAACTTATCAGAAGTCAGGCAGAGAAATTCAGCGTTAAGAAATAAGTTGTGGTTTGACTATATCTTTAAGCAGCACATTATATAAAAACCGAAAGCAAATGATTCTGCCTTCGGTTTTTTAATGTTTTGTCGTATTTGTTCTTTTATGGATTCTATCAATGTCTGATGTACAAAGGTTATCAAGTTCTCTGTAGTTGTTTTACGACTTTCGCCATGCGTTCCAGTCCCTCCATCATCGTCGATTTAGGGCAGGCTATGTTAATACGGATATAACCTTCGCCCGATTGCTTGCCGTAAAGCGTACCACTGTTAATGAAGACGTGTCCCTCGTTCATCAGTCGTTGTGCCAGCTCATCCGACTTTATCCCCAGTTTTTTAATATCTGCCCAGACAAGATAAGTACCCTCTAAGCGGAGAACATCGAGACGGGGCATCTCTTGTTGGAAGAAGTTTTTCAGTGCTTTGTAGTTCTTGTAAAGGTATTCTTTCAGGCTGTTTATCCAATCTTCGCTTTCGTTGTAAGCCGCTTCTAAGGCAACGGGGCCAAACGGATTGACATCGCATACCTCGAAGATATTGATAACCCGGTTGATGCGCCTCCGCCATGTGGGGTTTTTACAAATGACGTTAGCTATCTGCAATCCTGCCAGATTAAAGCTCTTTGACGGAGAGTTCAGCGTGATACAATTATCCTGACACTCTTTGCCGACTGCTGCAAAAGGAGTAAAGGTGTGGCCGGGCATGACGAGCTCGCAGTGGATTTCATCGCTTACCACTTTTACATGGTGGCGCGAACAAATGTCGTTCATGCGGATAAGTTCCTCTTTCGTCCATACCCGACCACCGGGATTGTGAGGATTGCAAAGCAGGAAGATGGTCGTTTTCTCGTCGGCACATTTAGCCTCGAAGTCGTCCCAATCCATTACATACGAGTCGGCTTCCCGTTTCAGAGGACTTTCCAGCACCTCGCATCCCTGATTTCTGATACAAGAATAAAAGCAATTATAGGCCGGCGACAGTATCAATACCTTCTCTCCGGGTAGGGTTAGTGCCTTGATGGTGGCACTGATAGCAGGCACTATGCCGGTGGTATAGATAATCCAGTCCTTTTCTATTTGCCAGTTGTGCCGCCTGTGAAACCAATCGGTGATGGCTTTGTAGTAACTGTCGGGTACCATTGTGTAGCCGAATACACCGTGCCGGACACGCTTTTCGAGGGCAGTTTGTATGGCCGGAGCCACAGGAAAGTCCATATCGGCTACCCACATAGGGATAATATCCTCGCCTTCGGCCTCGTCCCATTTATAGGAATTGGTGCCACGGCGCCTGATGATTTTATCGAAATCGTACTTCATGGTTGAATATCGGTTAATGTGGAACAAACTTATTGGCGATTTTCTATAACGGTGTCGTGCCCTTTTGCAAATTCATCGTAAAGCACTTTACCCACTTTGTCGGCCACAATCTTTCCGCTGATAGGATTCTTTATCTCGGTAATTTCGCCCTTAATCGTAGCATCGATATTCCTGCTATCCTCAAAAATACGGTCGCAGGCAGGGTCGAATGTACAGTCCTCAAGGGTAATTCCGTCGATATAACAAAGGGGTTGCTCGCCACTGATGTGGCATCGAACAAGTTTTATGTTCTTGCTGTGCCATGCCAGATACTCCCCGCTGAGTTCAGAATCATAAACGGTAACATTCTCACATTCCCAGAAAGAGTCTTTCGTAGTAATTTTGGCGTTATGGATTTCGACGTTTTTACAGTATTGGAAAACGTATTTAGCATCGGAAGTAAGGCCATCTACACAGATATTGCTTGAGAACATGAAGGGGTAGGTGCCCTGGTGTAACTCCACATTCTTCAGTTTTAACCCATCCACTTTCCAGAAAGTTTCATCGGCATCCATGATTTTTACATTCTCCAGTTCTAAGTTCTTCATCTCACGGAAGAACTTGGGACCGTCGATTACACAGTCTTTCATAATCATATTGTTGGAATACCAGATAGCTGAACGTGAGCCTTCGGCAAAGTAGCAGTCGGTAATGAGACTCTTATCGACGTGCCACCACGGGTATTTGCCATAAAACTTGGAGTGGTGGCATTCTATGTTCTTGCAACACTTAATGCCTGATTCCCCATCGGTAATCTCGATATTATCGAGTAAGGTATCCTGAATACCGAATAGAGGGCGTTCTCCACCAAACTTCAAATCTTTTGTTATTTTCATAACTTATTGTAAATCTCTTCTAAAGTTGAATATAAAATTTCATTTATACTACTATTAGTGCAAATATGATGCCACATGTAACTATCTTTAAACTTTTCTTTTGCTGCCTTTGGGATTCTCGGGTCGATATTACCTTCGATGGAAGCGTTTAATTTTCCTGATATAATTATGGGATGGATACTATTTAAGTTTATTGTATTGTTCCTCACTGACAGGCTCCAACCATTCATTAGCTTCGGAATTCGGTTGTGTGCTGGGTACACTGATGTGGGTTACTACATGCTGGAACCAGCAATCTTTTTGCGCTCCGTGCCAATGTTTTGCACCTTCAGGAATTTCGATAACATCGCCGGCGGAAAGTGGTATGGCCTCTTTTCCCCATTCCTGATACCATCCTTTTCCCGATACGCATATCAGAATTTGTTTTGCCCCATGATGGATGTGCCAGTTGTTGCGACAACCCGGAGCAAAAGTTACGTTATTCAGTGGTAAGACTGGCCGCTCATCGGTGTTCAGATTCTTAGGAGTAAGATTTGCCAAATAGCTGTTACCAATGAAATATTGGGCATAGGCGATATTAGCATTCCCCTTGGGCCATGCACCTGCATTTGTTTCTGCGGCATCGTCGTACTGTGATAACCCTTTGCTGCTAAGATAGGACAGAAGTTCTTCCACCTGTTCCGGAGTGTTCCCCATATTTACGGCTCCTGCCTTGTGTGCAGCCAACTGTGGCGCTACGCCCTGAAGTGAAGCCAGTGCTGCGACCGTAATTAGTTCACGATCAGCCGGAAGCAGTTGGGTGCCGGCGAATATATCTCCAAACAAATGGGCTTTAAGATAGTGGTCGATTTGTGGGCAGAAGTTATAATCGAATGGCCGTCCACTCAACTTGGTCTGATTCTCGGTACCTTGCTCAAGCGCCGATGTAGCATCGTTCCATACTGTTGGGGCAGTCCATGTCTTGCCCTCATTGGTTATTTTGCCTTCGGCTTTACGCGTATCCAATACTTTTTTGAGTACGCCTAACGCGTTGAGTGCACGAGGAAAGCCCGTGTAGGCGTATAGCTGAGAGAAGGTTTCTTTGATGTCGTTAATTGTTACTCCTGCATCCAAAGCGTGTTCAAGGGCAGACTCCAAGCGGATCATATCGCCCTGTGCCTCCAAACTTGCCAATGTGGCTAAATGCAACTGGCGTTCGGTTAATGTATTATTTGCCATAGTGTTCATATGTAATAGTATAAATATAGAGATTAAACATAGTATTTTTCTCATACTCAATCACTTTAATATAAGTTTCTTTTGCTATGTTAAATGCTTTATTTCATTTAGAGATGCGTTTGCAAATCTTGTTCCCATACCAAGATAGATTTATTCAATTGTTATTTTCACGCCATCTTTGCCCAATGTCTCGCAGAGCCCGCTTACATCTTGTATGTTTCCTATACGGGAGTAAGAGTAGCGTGTAGTGAACGACTTATAGAAAACTACAAGACAGTTGCCGCCGAAAAGCATAATGTCGCCGGTATGTACCTGTACAGGACAGTGTGGTGCTGAGGGTAGAGTTTCCCCAAGATAGGCATACTTCTCATTACCATTCAGTTCTTCCATATCTAAAGATAAGGGAAGCAGCTGTGAGAAGGCCTGTGCAGTGGCATTCTTTGCCAACAGTACAGGGTACTTTTTGCGGTTTATGATAAGATTCATTTCAGATAATTGTTATAGAAAGCTGCGAGTTTATCAAACGGGATATAGTGATTGTCTCCTCCGTCATATAGGTCGGTGTGGCTGGCTCTTGGAATAATGAGCAAATCTTTATTGTTCCCCTTGAGCTTGCTGTAAGCTGTCTTGCCCATATAAAGGCTGTGTGCTTTCTCTCCGTGTATGATGAGTACAGCCGATTTTATTTCACCTATGCGCTGCATAAAAGGCATGTTGATGAAAGAAAGTATGGAGGTTTTGTTCCAACCACCTACAGAATTGACAGAGCGAGGATGAAAACCACGCTTCGTTTCGTAGTACATTGTGTAGTCCTTAATGAACTGCGGTGTCTCGGCGGTCAATTCTTCCGGTTTCAGATTGGCCCCTCCACGGTCGTAAAAGCCCTGTCGATAGTCCTTTGTACGCTGTTCATTCAGTTCCTTGAGCATCTTATGACGTGCTTCTACGTTATCATTGACATCGTTGTAGCCACCGGCTGCAACGCGGGTCAAGTCATACATCGTCGATGCTACCGTTGCTTTGATACGCGTATCCATAGCTGCAGCGTTCAGGGCAATACCTCCCCAACCGCAGATACCAAGGATACCGATGCGGTTGGCATCCACATTCTCCTGTGTGGAAAGAAAATCGACGGCTGCCGAAAAGTCTTCTGTGTTGATGTCGGGAGAGCCTACATTGCGGGGCTCACCGGAACTTTCGCCCGTAAACGAGGGGTCGAAAGCTATGGTAAGAAATCCATGTTCTGCCAAGGTTTGGGCATAAAGTCCCGAACTCTGTTCCTTTACGGCACCGAAAGGGCCGCTTACGGCGATGGCAGGCAGCTTGCCTGTGGCATTCTTCGGGATGTACATGTCGGCAGCAAGGGTAATTCCATAGCGGTTAATGAAAGTAACCTTCTTGTGATTTACCTTATTGCTTTTTGGAAAAACCTTGTCCCAGGTCTGTCCCAACTCCAGTTTTGCCGGTTTGGGCATCGGAGTTTGCTTCTCGTTCTGTGCACTCATCGTCGTTGTCATACTCATAAGTAATGTTGCTAAAATAATTTTTTTCATTTTCCATTCTTTTGTTTTACGAGTGCAAAGTTAGGGGAATTATGGGATGGATGCCGTAGCAGAATTATCGGTAAATCTACCATTTTTATCGTTTTTGCTAATTTGCATGGTGTTTTCTTATAAAAATGGTAATTTTACGGCAGAATAAAAGCTTTCGATTCTATGGAAAATCTGCTCATCATCAACAATGCTAACGACTACGCCAAGGATATTGGCGCGCCCATATTCCACCCCCATGTGTCCGTTATTCATTATGATGAGATGGGGAAAATCCGTCATTCACTTTGTCGTTTTAATGTTTATGGCATTTTTGTACAACACAATTTTCCTTCTAATCTCACCTATGGTGTCGGGAAATATGTTGCCGACGAAGATGCGCTTCTTGCCTATGCTCCGGGACAGGTGGGCGGAAAGGCGGATGACGGAACTACCGATCAATATTATGGGTGGGTGCTGTTGTTTGATCCCGAGTTTATTTATGGCAGCGATTTTGAACGCAAACTGAGTAATTATCATTTCTTTTCTTACAACACCAATGAGGCGCTGAGGCTGACAGAAGAAGAGATAAATGTTGTTTCCCGTATCATGAATGACATAAGAAATGAACTGAAGTCAGGCCAATCGCGTGCCGACACTATTGTGCAAGATTATATTCTGCTGCTTGCTGACTTCTGTAACCGCTTCTACGACCGCCAGTTCCAGTACCTTGTCGGGGATTCGAGCGATATTCTTGCCCGCTTTCAAAAAGTATTGCTGCAATATTACGAGCAAGGAAGGCAGTATAAAGAAGGTGTGCCCAACGTGAAATATTGCGCCGAGCAACTCTTTATGTCGGCCAATTACTTTGGCGATGTTGTGCGTAAGGCACTGGGTGAGAGTCCGATTCGCTATATCCGCAGTTTCATGATAGAGCGTTCTAAGATGCTTCTGGCTTCCGGTAAGACGATAGCGGAAACTGCTTACGACATAGGATTTGAGTATCCGCAGCATCTTACCCGTATTTTTAAGAAAGAAATAGGAATGACTCCTTCAAGATTTCTTGAAGAACTGAATGCCAAAAAGAAATAATCACTTCAGCCTTGTATAGGCATCTTTCGCAGTTCCCTTTGTTAGAAAAATTTTACCAGTTGGTAATCAGGACGCCATCCATCTGTGGCCTGTAGCGGAATATTGGGCGCATGGGAGGGAACTTTTGGTGGGTTAGGGGAGGAAGATGGTGTTGTAACAGGCGGAAAAAGAAGATAAAAAAGCCGACCCACGATGAAGTGAGTCGGCTGAAAATGTATAGAAAATCTATAAAGTTCTTCTATTGTAGTATTAGAGATTAGGATTCATCTCGTTCCACTTATCTACTGTAGGGATGATGCCCAAGCCGATAATCTCCTCGCGCATCTTGCACAAGTGCTCGTAAGAAGCATCAAGAGCGGCAAGCTCTTCGGCCGTACCCTGTGGCTCGACGAAATGAACACCGGTCTTGTCGATGGTTGTAGGCATAGCCATCATTACATTCTTGTACTTGGCATTGCTTACATAGCTACCTGCTGGTAAAGTAAACTTCTCGCCACCCATGGCTGCCTCAATCATCTTCACGGCATTGTAGGCCGGGCTTTGGAAAGAACTGCGGCCACGAAGTTTGATGATGTTGGAACCACCTTGGATAGTGTGATGCTTGATTTCTTCGAAACGTTCTGCAGAAAGCCCCATTTCTGACAAAGGCTTGCCGTCGATTTTTACCTGAGAAGCGAATACTGCCATCTGTTCGCCATGCCCACCGTATGTGTGAGCGCCTGTTACTTTATCCTGCTGTACACCAAACTCTGCAGCCAAAGCCTGCTGTAAACGGGTAGAGTCGAGGGCTGCAAGCGATGTAAGCTGGTTAGGCTTCAGGCCGGAATGGATTAAAGTGGTAAGTGCTGTAACGTCGGCTGGGTTAAAGATAACCACAACATGCTCCACCTCCGGGCAGTATTTCTTGATGTTATCACCGAAGTCGGCAGCAATCTGGCAGTTACCCTTTAAAAGATCCTCACGTGTCATACCTTCCTTACGAGGAGCACCACCTGAAGAAATAATGTATTTAGCACCAGTGAAAGCCTCCTTTGGATCAACCGTGTAAGACAGGTTAGCACCCGGAAAACCGCACTGGCACATTTCGTCATATACACCATGAACACCCGGCTCGTAAATATCGTATAGGCAGATGTTAGGAGTTAAACCAAGAGTTAAGGCTGTTTGAACCATGTTTGAGCCGATCATACCGCCGGCACCTACGATGACAAGTTTGTCGTTTGTTAAGTAATTCATAAATAAAATATGTTGTAAGTTTATATTATTTAATTCGTTTTTTGATAGCACAAAAGTAGTAAAAAACCAACTAAATCTGCCATTTATGTCGGCTTGTTTGTGTTATTAATTCTAAAATTTATTTTTTGTTGTAACGTGGACTTTGCAAATGCCAATTTGATTGATGAAGTAGCGGGAGATTCTTTGTCTCTATATGGCCTTTGTATATAATATATTAAGGTAGGAAAAATGGTGGTAGGCTTCCTCGAGGAGGTTCTGCCATCGGCGGTTTTTACAAATGTTCCAATGGAAAAGGGCGGTAATTAGTGTGGTAAAAGAGCATATATTACCGTGTAAAAGAGCATGTATTGCAGGGTAAAAGAGCATGTATTGCAGGGTAAAAGAATATGTATTACTGCACAAAAGGGCAGGTGTTACTAAGAATTTGTTTTTTATTTTTGTTGCCTTCACTTTTAACAATTAGGGTAACCTGCTGATCAATAATGCTTTATACTAATAAAGCGAGTGATGGTATGACAGCAACTTTCACAAAGCATCCTGTTTCTTTTCTATGACGGATTTAATCTTTTTACTGTCATCCCCTCATCTTGTATATGTCTATAACTGCCTTATATGCAGTTGCTTAGTGGAATTGTTAAAAGTGACGGCAAATATAATGAAATTAAAATTTGTATGTTTTATACCGAATATTTGCTTTCTTTCACTGCAGAATTTAAGTATTCACAGCACAGCTTCTTATCGTTTTATTCGCAATAAAATTCTCTAAATGTTTGGTAGATAATGGAATAATGAGTAATTTTGCAGCCGCCTGGGGCATTGTGCCCTTTAGCATAATGTTTAATCAATAAATAATTAAAACAAAAAGCATGATTATTGTACCAGTAAAAGATGGTGAAAACATCGAGAGAGCACTGAAGAAGTTTAAGAGAAAGTTTGAGAAAACAGGTGTTGTGAAAGAGCTTCGCTCTCGCCAGCAGTTCGACAAACCTTCTGTTAAGAAGCGCTTGAAGATGGAACGTGCCGTTTACGTACAGCATCTTCGTGATACAGAGGAATAAAATTTCTCTGTAATTTTTTGGTGGTTTCAATTAATCTCCGTAAATTCGTTGCCAACAACAAATGGCAAATTCAATCAGGGAATGATAGAGGAATTCTTGGATTACTTACAGTTGGAGAAAAACTATTCTCAGAAAACCGTCAGTAATTATCGTGATGATTTATTGCATTTTCAGCAATATTACAAGAGTTTGGACGATTCTTTGTCATGGATGACAATCGATTCGGATATCATTCGTGGTTGGGTGGAGTATATGATGGATCGTAAGAATAGTGCGAGCTCTGTAAACAGAAGGTTGAGTGCTTTGCGTACTTTCTATCGGTTTTTGCTTCGTCGCGGTTTTGTAGAGAAGGATCCTGTAGTCAAAGTTCAAGGGCCTAAGAAAGAAAAGCCTTTGCCACAATTCTTGAAAGAGTCCGAGCTGGATCGGCTTTTAAAAGATGATATGTGGAATACCTCGTTTGAAAGCGTTTTGGAACGGTCGGTAATAACGATGTTCTATGAAACGGGAATACGATTGTCGGAACTTTGTGGACTGGATATGGGGGACGTCGATCTCTTGGCTTGTAATATAAAAGTTACGGGTAAGAGGAATAAACAGCGACTTGTTCCTTTTGGAGAAAGTTTGAAGAATGTACTTGAGAACTACCTCCGGCTCAGAGCCAAGGTGGCAAGTGAAATTCAGGAAGCGTTCTTTGTTTCGTCGAAAGGTGTCAGAGTGCATGATGTGCAGGTAAGAAATTTCGTTAAGAAAAACCTGTCTCGTGTATCTACTTTGAAGAAGCGTACTCCCCATGTTCTTCGGCATAGCTTTGCAACAGCCATGCTGAATCATGATGCCGGGCTTGAAAGTGTGAAGAAATTGTTAGGACATGAGTCTCTCTTTACGACAGAGATTTATACTCATACAACCTTTGAGCAATTAAAACGAATTTATAAAAAGGCTCACCCAAGAGCGTAATCTTTTAAAACAGGAGGTTATTATGGAAGTAAAGATTCAGTCAATTCATTTTGATGCCACCGAGAAGTTAGAGACCTTTATCAATAAAAAGGTTGAGAAGTTAGAAAAATCTTACGAGGATATTCAGAAAGTAGAGGTGCAATTAAAGGTGGAGAAACCTGCTACCGCATTAAATAAGACAACAAGTATTACCGTTCATGTGCCGGGTCAGAAGCTCTTTGTAGAGAAAACCGCGGATACATTTGAAGAAGGTGTAGATACGGGTTTGGATGCGATGAAGGTGCAGCTCACCAAGTTTAAGGAAAAACAAAGAAGTCATTAAAAAATATTCTCCTAAAGTTTTGGAGATTAAAAAATAAATATTACCTTTGCAGCCGTTTTACGACAAGTATGACAGCGAGTGGCCAAACGGCTGTAAATGCTGCCTCTTTAGCTCAGTTGGCCAGAGCACGTGATTTGTAATCTCGGGGTCGTTGGTTCGAATCCGACAAGAGGCTCTCCCGTTAGGGATTCATTTTAGGAGTAAGGGTAGTTTCCAGAGTGGCCAAATGGGGCAGACTGTAAATCTGCTGCTTCTAGCTTCGGTGGTTCGAATCCATCACTACCCACAAAACATTAAAGTTTAAGTTTCATATTATTGAATTTTCTGAGTCACATCCTTGCGAAAAGATGTGATTTTTTTTGTCTATTTTTCTAACTTCCTAAAATAATACGCTCGTTTATTTTAGAATAAAACGTTCAACTTCGTTTAGTCATTTTTTCACCATAGTAATCAAAAATTTCATGCCTCGTTTTTCCATCAGCTCATTTGGCTTGACAAAAACACTCGCAAAATTAACCTACATTAACGCAGTTAAAGTAACAAATGTTAC
>JBHAEI010000007.1:0-22588 GCA_041855505.1 Prevotella sp. | reverse complement strand
TTATAATATAATAATAAAATTCTTTTCTCTCTTTTCTCTGTAATGTCAGGCTACTAATGCGACATGCCACAAAGTCGTATTGTCAGGTTTAAAGGGTTGTATTGATGTTTTGCGGATGTAAAAAAAGGGAGATGAAAAGATTAAGAAAAACAATATTATTTTGTACCTTTGCAGGAGGCAGAAGAAATAAATTATTACAAAAAAAGCAAACTACATAACGCCACAATACGATACCTCTCGTAATTAATGAGGATGTTGGCGATGTATCGCTAATTACATCTTATTATCACAAATTTATCATTATAAAAAGCCTATGGCACGTTTTGCCCATTACTACATAAAATATAAACACAGCCTTGCCCCGTACAATTGGTCAGAAAGGCAGAAACATATGTCTGCCTTATTTGAGAAAGATGATAGTATAACTTTCTTTACCGGCGAGGAGGACACACGTAAGGTGTACAAGCATCGTGTGTATCACTTGGCTTGTGCGCCTGACATTATCGTGATGCGCTTTGCCAATAATATCGATATCCCTGTGGAGCACGACTTTCAGCCTGCAACGGCAAAGGATGAGCCCTCCTGCTTCGTTATCATAGATAACCGTTCCGGAATGCGGCGGATAGCTATCCAAAGGCGCAAAAAAGCTTTTGGCAATCCTACTCTTGTGGCTGATATTCTGCAAAAAGTCATAGACGCAGCCCTCTTTCATGAGCATTGTTACGGCATGGAGATTCTGCCCGAATATTATCCGGAGGATTTATACAAAGCATGGGAGCGCTTGCAAATGAATATGCAGGCTATTCGAATAGGTTCAATATCCAATGATTTAACCGAGGATGAGATATTGAAGAAAGTGGAGGAACTTGCTCGGAAAAATCCCGACTATTTCGATAATTCTCTTATGTCGCCCTTGCTGAAATTAATATTGGCGGCAAAAAAAGAAAACTACGGATATACCCAGCAGCTGATGCGTGAAGACAGAAAGGCGGCTTTCTATTTGGATAAAAGTTCCACGATAGTACGCAATATGGTTACGTTATCCTCGGCGTTAGGTGAGCCGGTAGAGTTGGTTACGAACGACGGAGCTACTTTTCGGTGTTATGTAGATTCTGATGCAGACAACACCGACAAGATAGTCTGTTCCGAAATTGATACAAAAATGCTTGAAAGGCTCTTTGCCGTAAGGGACGAAAATGGTGTAGCCCTTGAGCCCGGAGATCGTGTGAAAGCCGAAGGAGAAGTGCTGGAACAGATGAATAGAATGAAGCATGAATCGCAGGACGAGGAGGCTCTCTCGGCATGACGGATGTCATGAATAAATGAAATCAGCGAATATGGAAGGAATAATGGTAAGGTTGGGCGAGGAGGAGCAAAGACAGGCTCGCAGACAATTGCTAAATGATGTGGTATGGGTGATATGCCACGACACTTTGCGTGAGATAAAAAAAGAGGGCTACACCACAAAGGCTCCCGTAGAGCTGTTCCTTTCGGCACGCAGGCTTATCAGTGTGTTGGACGCCCTGCCCGACATGGAAGAAGGGTTGGGTGATGAGGTAGATGCCTTGCAAGAAGAAGTTGAGGAAAACGATGCAATTATCGTTATGTTGCTTGCCGCCACACAGATGCAGGCACTCTGCAAGACATCGGGGGGCGACCGCTTTAAAAGGATTATCCGGCGTATTATCAATCGGTGGTGCACCCACAAACTCTTCAACACCCTTATCGAGGGATTTACCGACAAGGAAGAAAGCCGGTGGCTGGCAGGAAAGCATACCAACCTCTTGAACTATGAGCTACAGGATATAGAGCTGAAAGGAGGGGCAGAGAAAGATGTTCGGGAGCTGATGAATTTTGCTATGACATTAGACAAGTCTTCTATCTCTATGTCTCTAAACGTATTCAATGCTTTCAATAATAACCACGGACATGTTTACGATAGTGAGATAAAAGCCCTCCAAGAGAAAGCCGCCACACCCGATGTAATCAATAATAATTTTGAGTCTGGATCGAATAATCAGGTGTTTAATGGTAAGGTAAATGGTATTTTCCCAAAAACTAATATTGTATGAAAAAGGAAGAAAATAATATGAGAGGAAAAGAAGCCCCCACAGAGGTGCATAACCATTTTGAACAAGGGGCAAATTGTCAGGTATTTAATGGCTCTATATCGGGTGCTATTTTTGCAATGCCCGGCTCAAATGTAACGCAGCAGATACCACCGCAAGCAACAACAGAAGCCAATCATGAGGGATTGAAAGCTAAAAATAAATCTACGAGGAAGCGTAGAAAGCTTGATAAAGACGCACTCTTTAAAGAGCGTGAGTTGATGACCTTTGGGCGAAAAAGTGGGCTGGTTGATGCCAACCTAACGTTGTTATACGGGGAGTTATGCAAGGAAGGTTGGATTCAAGGTAACGAAGCCGATTTCCTTTGCTTATTTTCCGGAAAGAGAGATAATTGTGAGCTTGTATGGCAGGGGAAATACGGTAAGGGTACACTCGTGTACCTGTTTCGTGAATTAAGAAATTCAGGGCTTATAACTATTGCGGATGGGTTTGCCTTGCCTGCCATTCTGGAAGGGCACTTTAAGGATAGAAATGGAAGTTGGCTCACCGGGCTCGATAAGGGCGATAAGCCTAACAATAGCGCCAAGCCCTTTATAGAGGAATGCAAGAAATGCCTGAGTGTCGATTTGAGAGACATGTTAAGGCAATCAAGTGCCGAAAGTTCCCGGTATGACGATGCTTATGATTCATTCGACAGGCAAGACATGCATATGCATAGCAAGCACGGACGATATTAGCATACTCAGAAATTGAGGATAAAATAATAATTACTTTTACACAATAAACATTATATAACTTTTTAATAACGCCAAGATTATTATTCTTCTGAAAGTTTTCGTACTTTTGCAAGCAGATAAGATAATTAAGTTAGATAAGTTACTATAGGTAAGGAGTTTTAAATTGGCAAAACTTTTCAGTAACTATATTCATTCATAGAAGATGGGCAAGTTATCAGATGATTTCAAGAAGTATCTTCAAGACACTCCATTAGAGGCTCTTGAAGAATTTAGCTATCTTAATAAGATAGGCCCTGATGTATTAAAATATAGTAGAAAAGAAGCTTCTTTTAATGACTCAGAGGAGAATAATCATATAGGATAATATTAGAACATTGTAAGTTAAGTTTTGAAACGATATTAGTATATTTCGGGAACTTCTTCGGGTGAGTTCTCATTTTTTTTATTTTTTTTTTCGTGCGAGCGGAATCCTCTTTTGATAAAGGGGATTTCGCTTTTTTATTGCCATAGGCGGGGGAAGACGTTACACCCTTATCCCGAAAGTTTTCCCGAATATTCTCCCGAAGAAAATAATTCTTTTGGCGGGTTATGGATGGCTTCAAAACGAATTGATGTTATCCACAAAATATTTAAAACCCCGCCAAAGGAGCGGAATTATATTTTTATGAAGCGAGGACAATTTAAAGTTATCAGTGTAGGCGATATTCGCCGTGGACACTCCGAGAAAACCAATCAGGATTGGCAGGCACAGGATGTGGTGTTGGAGGAAATAACCGACGAAACACCCTATCCCGAGAGTTTCGTGGCCAGTCTGGCGGGCGACATGGTGGGCTGTCTTGTGCAGGGCACCGTTGTGGAATGCTCGGCCTTTATCAGGGCCCGGCCTTATGAGGGACGGTACTTCAATGAGGTGAGAATCAGGAATCTGATGCGGGTGCAGGACAACCGCCCCTTTTAGTTGGAGACCTTTTGGCTATGAATGGTAATAAGACAACAATACAGGATTGCCCGATACGCACCTACGGGAGAACGGAGCTGGCACAAGCCTATAATCCGCACCTTAACCCACAGGTGGCGTGGCGGCGGCTAAGAGATTGGATAGCCTGCAACAAAGATCTGTCGGAGGCTCTCGAAAGGACGGGGTACAATGCTTCCCGGCGCACCTTTACGCCAAAGCAGGTATCTCTTATCTTCGAGTATCTTGGGGAGCCTTAGGAATTATTTTGTAAAAAAGAGAAGAAAAAATGAAACAGATAAAGATTGTTCCACGTCCCGATACGTGGCAAACAGAAAAGCATATAAAACGGCGCACGAAGACCACCGAGATTATTGTGCATTGCACGGCCACACCTGCTGGGCATAACTTTACGGCCGATGAAATTCGCGGGTGGCATCTTGCAAGAGGGTGGGAAGATGTGGGTTACCACTACATTATCCTGCTCGACGGCACCATTTGTCAGGGACGGCAGGAGAGCCTCGTGGGAGTTCATTGCGTGGGGCATAACCATCGGTCGGTAGGGGTAGCATATGTAGGCGGACTCGACGAGCACGGCACCTATCCCCTCGACTCCCGCACACCGGGGCAACGCCTGGCACTGGGCCTGCTCCTCGAGCGACTTCATTGTCGCTATCCCGAAGCTACTCTGCATGGGCATAGGGAGTTTGCCAATAAGGCTTGTCCTTGCTTTAAAGTGCAGGAATATAACTATATTTTTCAACCATCAAACCAATCTTCAATATGAATATTCAAATTATGATACCGGACGATGTCGTTCGTACAATGTTGGCAACAGGCCGGCGTATGCAAGGCACAATCTCTTTGGCCAATATGAAAGAGGGTAATTTTCATCCACACCGTCGCCATCCGCCTGTCTATGATCCCGACCGCAAGGAGATAATGCTGAGGTGTGGCAAGGCGGTGGCAACAAGGAAGAAGTTCCGGCTGACGCTTGATGTGAGTCGCGACCATGTGGAGTTTCCTGCCCTCACCATTATGGACGATTGCAAGGAGGCAGGAGAGTTTTTCGATTATTATGGTGAATAAAAAAGATAGGAAAAAATCTTATGTTTGACTATGTTACATCTATTAAGAGCGGGGCGCACGAGTGTACGCCTGCTCTTTTCGAGAAAATTATCGATTCGGACAGGGTTGCCGACATCTGTGCCGAGATAGAGGACGCGCGCGAGGCTTATCTTCGGGGCGATATGTCGGAAGAGGATTACAAAACCTTTAAGGCTGAAAAGAAGAAGGCGCTACCGGGCTTTAACTTTCAGGCTCATTACACGGGCAATGGAAGGAGGCTTGACAAGAATGCCGTGGCAAGCGGACTTTGTATTTACGATAAAGACCATGTGGCTGATCCTGAAGGGTGGTATGCCGAAAAAGTTGCACCCCAGCTCGAGGAGTTAGGTATTGTGTTAGCTCACAAAACCCCGTCGCTGGAGGGAGTACGGCTGGTGTTCCGCATTGCCGGAGGCGTGTCGCCCGCCGATGCCCAATACTCGCTTGCCCGTGCCTTGGGTGATGAAGAGTACGACGGGAGCGTAAAGGATATGGCTCGTATCAGTTTTGCCGTACCACGGTCGTACCAGCTTTATTATGACAAAGAAAGGCTGTTTGCTCCCACTCCCGAAGAATATGTAATGCCGTTCGACATCAGCAAGGCTCCCGCCACCTGTAGCGGGGTATCTTCGCCTTGCGGACGGAAAAGCGCCGGAAAGTCTTCGGCCAAGCATTCCGCTCCCACCAAGCCGTGGAGGTGTAAAAGGCCCACTCGCAGGGTGATTCTTATCATCGAGAAAGCCATGCAGAAGCGAAGCATCACCAAGGCGGCACTGGAGCACAAAGGGCAAAGGCACTACATGTTTGTAAATCTGCTCTCGTCGGGCATCTGTCGCTTGCTCACCAAGGAGGAGTTGATGGGCGGACTGAAGAAGATAACACCGATTGCCAATACCGATAATATCTGGCAACTGGTAGCCGACTGGTATGAGAACTATCTTGACGAGAACAAGCCCGTGAGTCAGGATTTTGCATGGACTTTTGCCGATGTAATGAATATTGACGACGAGGGGCGTCCGCTTGAAAAGCAAGATAAAGAACCGGAGGATGTGCCCGACGACCTACCCGAAGAGGAGGGAGCGGAAGCGGGTGTAAAGCCTTCGGCCGACTTTACGATGAATGTGGCCGACATGCCGCTCGGACTTAGAGAGTCGATAGCAGGGATGCCCCCCAACCTTATTATGCCGGTGATATGTGCCATCATGCCTCTGGCAGGAGCCTATGCCGATGGGGTGGAGGTGCGCTATGCCGACGGTAAGCGGCAACATTTAGGACTGATGAGTATCATTGTGGGTGAGCAGGCCAGCAAGAAAAGTACTTGTAAAGACATTGTGGATATTTGGAAGCGTACCATGCACGATGACGACATGGCTCAACGAAAAATGGAAGATGAGTGGAAGCAACGCCGCAAAAACAAGAAAGCCAACGAGAAGGGCGAGCCCGACCCTGCGGTGCTGATCAGGGAAATTCCCGTTACCACTTCGTGCTCCACCCTCCTGAAACGAATGAAGAACTCAAGAGAGCATTGTTTATATAGTTTTGGCGAAGAACTTGACACGTTGAGGAAGACCAACGGTGCGGGGTCGTGGTCGAGCAAGTATGATGTGTATCGTCTGGCTTTTGACCGAGGCGAGTGGGGACAGGATTATAATTCCGACCAAGCCGAGAGCGGTATTGTAAAAGTAGCCTACAACTGGACGATTCTCGGCACCTATGGAGCTTTGAAGAAGTGTTTCAGGACGGACAATATCGAGAACGGACTTTCGAGCAGAATAATGATTGCCGAGATGCCCGACAACCGCTTTGCTCCCCTTACCACCTTCTGCGATGTGTCGCCGGCCGATGATGAAGGTATTCAGCAAGCGGTAGAAATCCTGCGTGCGGCAAGTGGTTTTGTCGATACGCCCTGTCTTCGTGCGGCTATGGCAGAATGGGTGGAGGAGAAGCGTGTGGAGGCGCTTCAGGCTATAGACGATGTGAAAGACACTTACCGAAAGCGAGCCGCCGTGATAGGGTTTCGGTGTGGGGCCATCTTTTACCTGTTGGAAGGTGGGGGAAAGGCCGATGCCGGGGCGGAGAGCAATGCTTGTATTGCATTTGCCCGAATGATGGCCGAGTACGTTCTGAGAGAGCAGTGCCGGTTGTTTGGAGAAGGGCTCGTCGAGGAGCGAACTAAGTCGGATGTCATTGAGACAGACAAGAATTCGAATGTTCTGGCTCATCTTCCGGTGTCCTTCGGAATGGACGACCTGCGTTCGGTTAAAGGTAATTCGTATCCCGATAGTACCCTGCGCAAAACAATTTCCCGATGGCGCCGTGATGGTTGGATAGAAAAGGTGTCGAAAGGGTTATGGCGAAAGACGTTGTCGTGAAAAAATGTGGCATTTGTGCGTTTGTGGCATGCCGCGTTAGCAGGGTGTGTTGGTGAGAACAGACGTAATAACAATAGCAGAAAGAGGTGTAGATCAAAAATAAATGTACACCTCTTTCGAATATCATATTTTGTTAGTATTATATCCCTAAGTAATAGTAACATACACGTAAAAGCTGGAACTATAAAATATTATGATTTATTTTGCGGTTTGGGAGGAAAAGAGTACTTTTGTAAAAAGTAAACACGTTTAATAACAAAGAAGGAATGAGTAAGGAATTTGGTAAATGGCTTTTGGATATTGCTAAATATATGGTAACTGCAGTGTTGTTATCTTCTTTGTTTAGTAATGTGAAAGAATGGAGGTGGTACATATATATCATTATAATTTTAGCAGTTATCAGTACCTTAGCAATAGGATTGTTACTTATAAAAGATAAGGAGAAAAAATGATGGGAGCAATTATTATATCTATCACAGTTATGTGTATAGCTTTTGGTGGATTGATTTTCTTTTCGTGGTACGATAAGAAAGTGGAACGTGAAAAAAAGAAGTAGATAAAGGGGTAGAGCTTGGAGTTCTACCCTTTTTTTATTAAATTTGCACACATAAGAGAGCTACTATAAGGCAATTAGATACAAGTATAAAAATAATGAAGGACGACGAAATAAAAGATGCAGGTTTGCAAAATACGGAGGAAGAGGAGTTGGAAAACAATAGTCATTCCGACTACAAGCCGGCCGACAGGTTTGATGCTTCGGCGGTACATCACCTCTCGGGGATGTACAAAAACTGGTTTCTGGACTATGCCAGCTACGTAATTCTGGAGCGGGCGGTGCCTCATATCGAGGATGGATTGAAACCTGTGCAACGCCGTATCCTGCATTCTATGAAGCGTATGGACGATGGCCGGTACAATAAAGTGGCGAACATTGTGGGGCATACGATGCAATTCCACCCCCATGGCGACGCCTCTATCGGCGATGCCTTGGTGCAATTAGGACAAAAAGACCTTCTGATAGATACGCAAGGGAACTGGGGCAACATCCTGACGGGCGACCGTGCTGCTGCTCCCCGATACATAGAAGCACGCCTTTCGAAGTTTGCTTTGGAAACGGTTTTCAATCCGAAAACCACCGAGTGGCAGCTCTCCTACGACGGAAGAAACAAGGAACCTATCACGCTTCCCGTAAAATTCCCCTTGCTTTTGGCACAAGGAGCAGAGGGAATTGCCGTGGGCCTGTCGTCGAAGATACTCCCTCACAATATGAACGACATCTGTAATGGGGCTATTGCCTACCTAAGAGGGAGGTCTTTTGAGTTATATCCTGATTTCCCGACAGGCGGAAGCATAGATGTTTCAAAATATAATGATGGGCAACGTGGCGGTGTTTTAAAGGTAAGGGCAAAGATAGAGAAGCTCGATAATAAAACGCTGGTTATTCGGGAAGTACCGTTTACCAAAACGGCCAGTTCGCTTCAGGAGTCGATTACCAAAGCAATAGAGAAGGGAAAGATAAAGGTAAGGAAGGTGGAAGACATGACCGCCTCGGAGGTGGAGATACAGCTACACCTTGCTCCGGGCACATCGAGCGATAAAACCATCGATGCCTTGTATGCCTTTACCGATTGTGAAATAAATATCTCTCCGAACTGTTGCGTGATAGAGGATAACAAGCCGCAATTCCTGACCGTGTCGGATGTGTTGAAACATTCGGTGGAACACACGAAGGAGCTGCTCCGGCAGGAACTTGAGATACGGAAACATGAGCTGGAAGAACAGCTCTTCTATAACTCGCTGGAGCGTATCTTCATAGAAGAACGTATCTATAAAGAGAAGAAGTTCGAGATAGCGAAGAACCTTGACGAGGTAGTAGCTTTCGTCGATTCGAAGTTAGAGCCCTTCAAAAAGAACTTTATTCGTGAGGTAACTCGCGACGATATCCTTCGCCTGTTAGAGATAAAGATGCAGCGTATCCTGAAATTCAACAAAGATAAGGCCGACGAACTTATTGCCAAAATAAAGGCGGAGATAGCCGAAATCGAAAAGGATTTGAGCGAAATGACGCGTGTAACCATCGAATGGTTCAAGCATTTGAAGGAGAAATATGGAAAAGAGCATCCGCGTCTTACGGAGATAAAGAGTTTCGATACCATTATTGCCGCAAAGGTAGTGGATGCCAACGAGAAGCTTTACATCGACCGGCAGGGAGGCTTTATCGGTACAGGCTTGAAGAAGGCAGAGTTCGTTCAAAACTGTTCCGACCTCGACGATGTCATTATTTTCTATCGAGACGGTAAGTACAAGATTATCCGTATAGCCGATAAGGTGTTCATCGGTAAGAACGTATTGCACCTGCAAGTGTTCAAGAAGAACGACAAGCGCACTATTTATAATGCCGTTTATCGTGATGGCGCGGCAGGATATTACTATATAAAGCGCTTTAATGTAACCTCGATGACGCGCGATAAGGAGTACGACCTTACACTGGGCACACCCGGCTCACGTGTGGTTTACTTTACGGCTAATCCTAATGGCGAGGCCGAAGTAATTAAGATTACCTTGGATATTAATCCGGAAAAGAAGAAGCAAAACATTTTTATGGAGCGCGATTTCTCGCAAATTGCTATCAAGGGGCGTGCCGCCAAGGGTAATCTTCTTACCAAGGAGAGTGTTCATCGTATTTCCTTGAAGAGTCATGGACACTCGACACTGGGTGGAAGAAAGGTTTGGTTCGACCATGATGTAAACCGTGTGAACTATGAAGAGCATGGGGAATATCTGGGGGAATTTAATGATAAAGACCTTATCCTTGTGGTACTTGATAATGGAGAATGCTATACTACTAATTTCGATACGACCAATCACTATGAGGATAATATACAGAGAATAGAGAAGTTCAACGCGGCGAAGGTGTGGACGGCGGTGTTCTATGATGCCGATAATGGTAAAAACCCTTATCTGAAACGTTTCCAGATGGAGTCAAAGAAGACGCATCAGCGTATTCAAGGCGACAATGAAAGCAGCCGGCTACTATTGCTTACCGATACGGCTTTCCCTCGTTTGCAGGTAACCTTTGGCGGAGCCGACGGCTCGCGTGCCCCGTTGGAGATCGATGCCGAGCAATTCGTGGGTGTGAAAGGCTTCAAGGCGAAGGGTAAACGTGTAACGACATTCAAGATAAAGACCATCGAAGAGCTGGAGCCGGTACGCCTCCCTGAGCCGGAAACAACCGATGAGGATGCCGACACAACCCACGGCGATGACCCGAACGGCGAAAGCGAGGGAACATTTTTGTCGGAAAGAAAACGACAGGAGGTGTCGGAAAACCTTGACCCGGATGCCGGAAAAAGCCAGCAACAGGTAAAGGATGAGATGACCGGGCAACTTAACTTATTTACGGATACGAATATCGATGACTTCTAAAAACCTTTGGCACCGAAGCTGTTCGTTGTTGGCGCTTTGCTTGTTGTGGACACTTTCCATATCGGCACAGGACACTTTACGTTCGAACAAAGTGATAACCAATGCGCAACTGATAGGGATAGGCGCGGTAAATGTGCTTGATACCTACTTATCGCCTGAAGAATACACAGGTGGAGAGCTCCGTTACCTTTCTGTTTCGGAGCGGGAGAATGGTACAAAGCTATCCCGTGAGCTCGTGCATCGGGCACATGTGCTTTATGTTCATAACCGTGTTGATAATAATAATGAAATAGGCGGGTGGTATAACTTTCAGTATAACCTTCACTATCGCCTGTTGGACCAACCTTTTTGGAAGGGACATTTGGTTGTAAAGGCCGGAGGAGGCTTCGATGCCAACGTGGGATTTCTTTACAATAACCGCAATCAGAATAATCCGGCACAGGCATATGTGCAACTAAACCTTGCTCCCGGTGTGCTTGCCGCTTATCGGTTCAGGGTGAAAAATCATCCTATGCAGGTGCGATACGAGCTGCAATTCCCATTGGTCGGACTCGCCTTCTCGCCTCATTATGGGCAAAGTTATTATGAGATATTTACGAAGGACAACTACGATCATAACATAGTGCCTACCACCCTCATCTCTACGCCATCGTTCCGGCAACTGCTTACAATTGATTATACCATTAAGCATACCACCTTGCGGGTGGGGTATGAGAGCGATATACAACAGGCCAAACTCAACGGACTTAAGTCTCACACATGGAGCAACCTCCTTGTAGTGGGGATTGTCCGCAAATTTTCCATCACAAAAATACTTCCTTAATGCAAAGATTTAATTCATTGAAAGGCTTATCGACTAAGTTTCGCTATGCGGCGGTTATTCTTTTAGCCGTCGCAAGTGTCGTTTCCTGTGTGCGAAACGACGAATATTCCAACGATGCACGTGGCAACTTCGAGGCTTTGTGGAAGGTGATGGACGAGCACTATTGCTTCTTTAATGAGAAAAATATCGATTGGAACGAGGTACACACGCGCTATGCAAGGCAGGTAAATGAGGGTATGACCGACCGCCAACTTTTTGAAGTTATGACGAATATGCTATCGGAACTGAAAGACGGGCACGTAAACCTTTATACAACCTTTAATATTGGGCGCTACTGGGCATGGAAAGACGACTATCCCAAAAACTACTCCGATTCGCTGGAGCGCAGGTATTTAAAGACCGATTATCTTATAGCGAGTGGCTTGGATTATACCATCCTTGACGATAATATTGGCTACATTCGTTGTGAGAGCTTTCAGAATGGTATAGGAGCAGGCAATCTCGATGAGATATTGCTGCATCTTCAGGCTTGTAACGGACTTATCATCGATGTGCGAAACAATGGGGGAGGAAGTCTGACGAATGCCGAAGAGCTGGCCGCCCGCTTTACTAATGAGAGCACGTTAGTGGGCTATATGCAACATAAAACAGGTAAGGGACACGACGATTTCTCGTCGATGGAGGAACAAATCCTAAAGCCCGGAAAGGGAATCCGATGGCAAAAGAAAGTTGTTCTGCTCACTAATCGTAGTGTGTTCTCGGCAGCCAACGAGTTTGTAAAGTACATGAAATGCTTTCCAAAGGTAACGATAGTGGGCGATACGACGGGTGGAGGTGCCGGAATGCCTTATACTTCGGAGCTCCCAAACGGTTGGGGCGTGCGTTTCTCGGCCAATCCTATGTACGACAGGAATAAGGAAATGACGGAGTTTGGAATAGCTCCCGACCATAAGGTAGACATCACCGGTAGCGATTTTGCCAAAGGAAGGGATACTATTATAGAGTATGCACGTACATTGTTGAAGTCTCTTTAAAGTAAAGTTGAGCTTTCTTAAAAGTAGGAAGAGCGGAAGAAGGTTAATCCCTTTATGAAAATGCAGACCGTGTTTTTCATAAAAAAGCGATTAATAATTTGTGTAATCCAAAGAAAGACACTACCTTTGCACCCGTTAAATCATGCGCCTGTGGCGAAATTGGTAGACGCGCCAGACTTAGGATCTGGTGTTTCACGACGTGTAGGTTCGAGTCCTATCAGGCGCACTTAATGCAAAAGTCCTAATTATTGAAAACGATAATTAGGACTTTTTATTTGTGGTAGATGGTGAAATATTCAGGATAGCAGGGCTAAAGCACTACTTTATTGCGCCCTTTGTGCTTCAAGAGCTTTTGCGCGTTGCTCTGCTTTGATGCGTTTGTTCTCTTCCAGCATGGCTTTTGCGCGTTCTTCGGCAATGCGGGCAGGCTCGCTGGTAGCTTCCTCTTCCGGCCGTATGCGCATGGTATGTGCATTGTTAATGAGGTCTTTCACCACCTCGCCCCCGGCAATGAGCCCTGCCGTAGCAGGTACCCATGCGTTAGAGCTGGGAATAGTATGCCGATCGGTACACTTGCGCATGTCCTTATCCGGACAAATACAATGAAAACGACAACTAATTTCGGGTTGTTCAATACTCTCAAGAGGCTCTTCTGGGCTATAGACAACCTTTAAATGCTTGATTTTTGTCTTGCGAAGTTTCTTGCGGATAACTTTGGCAAGCGGGTCGTTGATGGTTTTGAAAATATCGGTTACGGTAAACCGGGTGGCATCTAACTTATAAGCGGCACCCATACACGATAGCAATGGAATACCCATTTCGTGGCAACGGTAAATCAAATCGAGCTTGGCGGTAACGGTATCGATGCAATCGACCACATAGTCGTAATGCGCAAAATCGAACTGTTCGGCATTATCGGGAAGGTAGAATGTTTGGTATTTGCGGACGATGCAACGTGGATTAATCTCATGGATGCGTTGCTCGGCAACATCTACTTTGTGCTTTCCCACCGTTTTAGTCGTGGCAAGGAGCTGCCGATTGACGTTGGTCAGACAAACACGGTCGTCGTCGATGATGTCGATGGCACCCACACCACTGCGTGCCAGTACCTCAACGGCATATCCGCCTACGCCCCCTACACCGAATACAGCCACACGGCTACCTGTCAGGGTGTTAAGGGCGGGTTTCCCTAATAATAATTGTGTACGTGAGAATTGATTTTGCATTGTGTTACTTTGTACTTTTTGGCGTGCAAAGTTACAATAAAAATGTGAGTTATAAGCGAAAAGTCGGTGTCTTTAGGTATCGGCAGGCTTTTTCAAAAAACAGGCATATTTTATTTATGGAGAAAAGAGGGTGTGCCCTTTGATACAATATGATACGCACCCTCTTTAGCTATGTTATTCTTTTAGTAATCTTGGCACGACTACTTTCCGGGCATCTTCAGAATGCGATACTCATAAGGCTGCAAACCTAAGTCGGCCTTAACAGCTAAGGTTGTCCCGGAATACAGGTTGGTCAGTTGTTGCCCTATCCAATCGGGAGGCAGACTGAAACGTACATGGCGGTTGCGTACATTGACCACTACAAGAATTCGCTCGCCTTTATCCTGCTTCTCGAATGCGAAGACATCGGGTGTGGCGTACGACTTCAGTCCGCCTATACGCAAAGCACGATGGTCGTTGTAAATGCTGATTAACTTCCGGTACTCCTTATAAATGTCGGGTTTCTGCATCCAGTCGATAGGGACGTACTTGAAGAAGTTGATGGGCTTTTCATACCCAACTTCCTGAGAGCCGTAGATTAAAGCTCCGCCATGAGGATAGATGGTGCTCACATAAGCCGCCATCGCGCCACGGTCATTGGTAAACTCTTTGCAAGGTGTAACGAAGGTGCTTTGGTCGTGGTTGGTTGTGAAGCGCATCTTCACCTTCCCTTCGGGCAGGATTTTATACTCTGCGTCGTCGGCTTTGGCAAGATTCTCGGCACTATGCCCTTTTACAAAAACACTGATGAGCGAATCCTTGTAATCCCAACCATAGTTAAGGTCGAATCCTCCAATGGTGAAGTTGGTAGAGTCTTTTCCCTCTGCCAGCATGACAATCTTACGGTTACCGGCCGACTTGCGCAGTGTCCGGATAGCATCGCGCCAGAAATCGGCAGGAACACTATCGGCCACATCGCAACGAAGGCCATCCAGCCCTACATCTTTAATCCAGAACTTCATGGCATCGGTCATGGCAGCACGCATGTCCTTGTTGTTGTAGTTAAGGTCGGCCACATCGGTCCAGTCCCATCCCGGGCCGCGAGGCGAGATAATTGTATCGGCTACGTCGTCGTGAGTGTACCACTCCGGATGCTCTTTCAGCCATGCATTGTCCCATGCAGTATGGTTAGCCACCCAGTCAAGGATGACACCTATCCCTTTTTCATGACACACTTCGACAAGATTTTTCATGTCGTCGATAGTTCCGAACTCCGATGCAATGGCCTTATAATCCTTAATGGAATAAGGCGAATTCTTGGAACGCTCCTCTCCGATGGGGTAGATGGGCATTATCCACATGAGGTTTATGCCTAAGGCACGGATGGAATCGACCCGGGCGGCAACGGCATTGAGCGATTTCGATGGAGCAAAGACACGTGGATTTACCTGATACATTACAATGTCCTCGGGGGCGGCGAGCTTGAAGTCGCCTGCCACAGGTTTCTCGCTGCTGCAAGAGGTAAGGAATACCATTGCGGCGAAAAGGAATGATAGATACTTTTTCATAAGATTGTTTTTTATCTTGATAATATTTAGGAGGGACGAAGTAATAATAGACAGTTACAGAGCAATTCGGCGCCCTTATTTTGAAGATGCCGGCGAAACCAAATGGATGGCCAGTGGTTCTACCGTAATGAGGTGGCGTTTGTAAAGGTCGCCTATCGCTTTTTTATACACCTTCTTTGATACCTGAAAGCGGTGTTTTATGTCTTCGGCTTCGCTTTTGTCGCCTAAGTCGCAGGTGCCGTTGTGCTCTTTCAGGTACAGAAGGAGGGTTTCGGCAAAGTCGATGGCGTGCTGCTGCCCTGTAGGTTGCAGGGTACAGTCGAGCTTTCCATCGGGGCGGATATTGGAGATGTAGCCTTTTACACGGTCGCCTGTATGCAGATACTGGAAAATTTGGTCCTGATAAACCAAGCCGGGGTATTTGTTATCGATGATAACCTTAAAGCCCAAATCGGTTTTCTGCCAGACAAGAAGATCGACTTTCTCGCCCAAACGATAGTTGGGCGGCTCGGTACTGAAGTAGTGTTCCACCTTGGCCGAGGCAGCTAATCGGTAGCTTTCTTCATCGATATGTACATATACGATATAGGAATTGCCTATCTCCATGCGTTTCTTCTGTTCACGGAAAGGACAGAAAAGATCCTTTGTTATTCCCCAAGACAGGAACGCGCCATATTCGTTTACCCATGAACATTCCAAATACGCAAAGCTATCGACCGTAGCCAGAGGCTGCTCTGTGGTGGCAATGGGGCGCTCATCCTGATCGAGATAAACGAATACTTCTATCTCATCGCCTATCTCCAATCCTTCAGGAACATACTTTTCCGGCATGAGAATTTCACCGGCTTTGCCACCATCCAAGTATAATCCGAAATACCCTCCATTACCTTCTCGGAGCGCTTTCTTGAGAACTCTGAGTTTATTGAATGCTCCTAACTGTATTCTTGCCATACTGTAAAGTTAAAAAATGTTGTCATGGGGATGATAAAATGATTAAAGGCTGCTATTGGGCATCTCGCTCTGAGGAGGCTCTTGGCGATTGATGTCCGATATGATTTGTCCGTCTTGCAGGTGAATGGTGCGATCGGTGATTTGTGCAAGTCCCTCGTCGTGGGTAACGATAACGAAAGTCTGCCCGAAAGTATCGCGCAACTTGAAGAAGAGTTTGTGCAGCTCCTCCTTGTTCTTGGTGTCGAGAGAGCCTGAAGGCTCATCGGCAAGGATAACAGAAGGGTTATTTACGAGTGCTCTGGCCACTGCCACACGCTGCTTTTCTCCACCCGAAAGCTCGGCAGGTTTATGGTCGGCACGGTCGGAAAGGTCGAGAAAACCCAGCAGCTCTTCGGCACGTTCGCGTGCTTTCCTTGTGCTTATCCCCGCAATATAGGCGGGAATCATGATGTTCTCGATAGCCGTAAATTCCGGAAGCAGCTGATGGAACTGAAAGACAAAGCCTAAATGGCGGTTGCGGAAATCGCTTAACTTTTTGGAAGAGAGGCTCCCCGTTTCGATGCCATCGATAACAATACTGCCTGTATCTGCCTTGTCGAGTGTGCCGATGATCTGCAAAAGGGTAGTCTTTCCTGCACCGGATGGCCCCACAATGCTCACCACCTCACCTTTATTAATATGCAAGTCAATACCTTTTAGTACCTGAAGTGAGCCGAAGCTCTTGGTAATTCCTTTGATATCTATCATTTGTTTATTGTTGTTTTTTCTTTAAAATCCATTTGCTTACCACATCGTATGCACTCTTCTCCTCTGTGTGCTGAGGCTGTGCAAAGGTCATACTATCATCCGTAGAACCGAACTGGTCGGGGAAAACTATCATAATCGTCTTGCCACGGAAATACTGATTAATTTCGTCGGGCAGGTGTTCCATTGCTGTTTTGTAGGAAATAGTACCTTTGCGGGCTGTTACAATTACGAACATCTGGTCCTCCTTCACTTCCATGGCTTTATATGGTATTTCGTTCCAATGCTCCATTATTTCGTATTCTGCACGTGTATTGGCATATCGGTTTACGATAAATTCCTTGATTAATTGCAGCGTATCCTGTCGTGCATTGAAAGTAATGCGGCATTCAAGGTTGCCGGCAAGGCGTACCAATCGCTCCAGCCAACGATAGAATCCCGGCTCGTATTCGGCACGGGAGGGTACGGCTACCTGTATTCTTCGGAGCGTGTTGAGGGGGCGTTTGATGCGGGCAATGATGATTTGCCGGTTTAAACCGTTGTACAGGCTTCGTGCAAATTCGCCCCAGAAGCCATTTTTGTTTTGGGTATGAAAGTGGAGTCCCATGACAATCTCGCTGGATTGCGACTCCTTAAAGGCGTGTTTAATGCCGTTGGCAATATTGGCGGCGATGCGTACTTGGGTGGTAAGCGGAACATCGACCGATGCAGCGGTCTTCTTAAGGCGGTCCAACAAACGCTGTCCTTCCATTAGGTTTTTCTTCGTATTAATGTCATCATATACCACGTTCAGGGCTACAAGTTCCCGTTTCAGGGAGGGGTTGCGCATTAAACTGGCCAAATGGAAAAGATTTTCAGAATACTCCTGATACTTTACGGGGATAAGGATGCGTTCGTCGTTATCGTTTTTCTTTACCTCGACACAGTCCTTCTCGGTGAGTCTTAACTGTCGGGCTGCCTGTTCGGTGATGACGGTCGAGATGATACAGGTGAATAATATCATGAGGGCAATACTGTTCAGAAGGGTATCGTCGAAAAAAAAATGTTCCCCGTCGAGGGTGAGTTTACGTCCAACCATGGCTATTGCGATGGCTCCTGCGGCATGGGCGGTGGTAAGGCCTATCATCATTTTGCCCGATTGCGCGGATAACCTGAAAAGTTTTTGTGCGATAATGGCAGCTATGGCCTTGCCCAATGTGCCTACTACTACCAAGCTAAGCATGATGATAATGATGTTCATTCCATGAAAGAGAAGGCGAACATTGATGAGCATGCCCACACCAATCAGGAAGTAGGGGATGAAGAGGGCGTTGCCGGTAAACTCCAGTCGGTTCATCAATGGTGATACTTTTGGGATGAAACGGTTGAGAATGAGTCCTGAAAGAAAGGCACCGAAGATGCCCTCAAGACCGATGGCTGCCGATAAAGCGGCTGATATGAAGAGGAGTCCGAGCACAAAGGTAAACTGCATTACGGCATCGGAATAGCGGCGCAGAAACCATCTGGTAAGGCGGGGAATAAAGAAAATAAGCGCGGCGCTGTAGCCGATGAATTTGAGAACGAACAATATCCAGAAAACAAATCCGCCACCTCCATGGAAAGACCCCACGATGGATGCCATTACTATAAGGGAGATAAGCAAGGCTATCATGGACGACCCCACACTGAGCGTAGAGCTGATATGGCGGGTAAGGCCGTATCGCCCAACGATGGGATAGGCTATTAAAGTATTGGAAGACATGATAGCTCCCAAGAGCAGCGAAGCTGCACTGCTGTATTTCAAGATAGTAGTTCCTGTAAAATAGGTGAGTACGAATGGTATAGAGAAAGTGAGTAAAGAGAAGATCAGCATACGTTTCTTGTTCTTCTTAACCCCCTCCATGTCCATTTCAAGTCCGGCAAGGAACATGATATAGTAGAGTCCCACCTGTCCGAAGAGCTCGAACGAGGCATCCCGCACAAGGATGTTTAAACCGTATTTTCCGACGATGACACCGGCAATAACCATTCCTATGATATGAGGAATGCGTAATCGGCCCATGATGATAGGCGAGAAGAGTATCATCATCAGCACTACGAAGAAAATGAGCGTAGGGTCGGTAATGGGAAAATACTGTGCGAAATGGAACATACGTTACTTATAAAATATATGCAAAGATAAGAAAAAAAGACGCTTTGATGTTTATAGTTTGTAGTTTTTTGTAATTTTGCAAGGCAGTCTTAGTAAATTAGAAACAAACAAGCTTATGAAAGTAGCAATTGTAGGCGCCAGTGGCGCAGTAGGACAAGAGTTCCTACGTATTTTAGATGAAAGAAATTTCCCGATGGAAGAGTTGGTTTTATTCGGCTCTAAACGTTCAGCCGGTTCTAAATACACCTTTAAGGGTAAGGAATATGAAGTGAAATTGCTTCAGCATAATGATGACTTCAAGGGAGTAGATATTGCTTTCACAAGTGCAGGTGGTGGTACTTCGGCCGAGTTTGCTGATACGATTACCAAGTATGGGGCTGTAATGATCGACAACTCTTCGCAGTTCCGACAGGAGGATGACGTACCGTTGGTAGTGCCGGAGATTAATCCGGAAGATGCTTTGAAACGCCCCCGTGGTATCATTGCCAATCCGAACTGTACAACTATCATGATGGTGGTAGCCCTGAATCCGATAGAGAAGTTGAGCCATATAAAGAAAATACACATTGCCAGTTACCAGTCGGCCAGTGGAGCCGGTGCTGCTGCCATGAAGGAACTTGAGCAACAGTACAAGGAATTGGTGGAAACAGGATCGGTAAAAACGATCGAGAAGTTCCCGCATCAGTTGGCATACAACGTAATTCCGCAGATAGACAAGATGACGGAGAATGACTATACGAAGGAGGAGATGAAGATGTTTAACGAGACGCGTAAGATTATGCACTCCGATGTACGAACGAGTGCTACCTGTGTTCGTGTATCTTCGCTTCGCAGTCATTCGGAGAGTGTGTGGTTCGAAACCGAGAAACCACTTTCTGTTGAGGAGATTCGTCAGGCTCTTGCCGATGCTCCGGGCGTTACCTTGGTAGATGATCCGCAGAATTATGTTTATCCAATGCCTTTGGAGAGTGCCGGGCATGATGATATTTATGTAGGGCGTGTTCGCAAGGATTTAGCCGATGACAATGGAAATACGCTATGGCTGACGGGCGACCAGATACGTAAAGGCGCTGCGCTGAATGCCGTTCAGATTGCAGAATATCTGATAAAGGTGGGTGATGTGAAATAATATCATTCCGAATGAAACATAAAAAATCCGCTTCAAAACAGATAATTGGAACTGTTTCGAAGCGGATTTTTTTATATCTTATCCCTTAGAATTACTTGTGTGCCTGATAATATGCTACAGCTGCGGCAACATTTGCCTTGACAGCCTTTGACGAGAAAGTGGCACCTGTAACACCATCAACAGCGTTTGCACTGGCAGCTTTGCTTACTTTCATGCCTGAATATTTAGAAAGTACGAACGCTTTAACTTTGGCAAAGTACTTCGGTGTTTCGCGGTTAGGCAAAGGAGTAACCTTGACAACCTTATTCTTCTTAATGGTAACCTCGAGTGGTGTTGCGCCACGGAAGCCCTTCACGTTTGGCGTAAGGGTGGTTGTGTTGATAACGTATGAGCCATCATCAGTTTTGTACATAACGTTTGACTGGTGAGTGGTGGCATATACCAAGCTCGTCGTAACCGTTGCTACGATGGCGATGGCAACTAATTTTTTCTTCATCATAATCTTGTCTTTAAACTTCAATTTTCTGTTTTGGATGGCAAAGGTACGAAAAAGTAAAGCGGGCTATTGGAGATTTTATGTTTTTTAAGAAGTGCGCATCAGAGGGAACATTTTCAATGTTCTTATTTTTATATAAAAAATAAACTAAAAATAATTGTCAAATAGGAGAAAACTCTGTATTTTTGCATTGTTAAAAAGAGATGACTTTTTACAGTAAAAGAAACATTATTACTTAAAATAATTAGGATATGTCGATAAAGGTACGATTGCAACAGAGTAAATTCGGCGAGGCTGATGGTGGTGGTAAGTGGCATGCAAGGGTTGTGAGTCAAGGGGTCGTAACGACTCCGGAGCTTGCCGACTCTATTCAGGAAAACACCTCTTTTACCCGAGGCGATGTTCGCGGTATTGTAATTGCGCTTATCGACGAGATTGCTTATAGACTGGGAGAGGGGCAAACTGTAGCTTTGGAGGGTCTTGGAAGATTTCATCTTACCGTAGAGAGTACACCTGTGGTGAATAAAGAAGACTTCAAACTTCGTAAAAACATCAAGAGTATCAAGTGTAAGTTTGTTCCGGCTGGTCGAAGAGATCCCATGACGGGAAAGAAAGAACAGGACTTCGCCAGCGGTGTTACTGTGGAATGGGCCGATGAAGACGATGATTAACCCGTTGTGTTAGCTCTTGATATACGAGGAAGCAATACTTGGCATAGTAGTTACCAAGCATTGCTTTTTTATTTATCTACATTTTCTCTATAATACCCTATTATATTTTTTCTTTTTACCCTCACTTTTTAACAGATGTGTAAAGTGTTATTATTCAGTATGTTATATACTAATTTCTGATGACGGAATGACAGTAACTCTTGGTATTACCCATTTTTTTTACTTAGTCGCCCTTTAAATACCCATACTTGTTTAGAAGACTATCGACAAAATCTTTCTTTTTTCTTCTTTTCATCTTCGAGGCTTTGGCTGACATTGTAATGAAAGTAGCTATCTATATACTGATCTATTTCTAATTTGAACAAATCATCTATGAGATCTTGTAATAATGTATCCCATTCCATAAATGAATTAGAAACATTTTGTAACGTGTTATAATAGAAAAATAGTTTCATCCCCACAGATATTTCTAATCTTGAGGCGGAGGGGTTTCGGTTCACTTGTAATCATGCCGTCCCAAAATTCTTTAGTGTCGACGCCATTCTTGCGAATATAGCCAAGTTTGTCGATGAGGATTTCGGAATCGCTGTGCCAAGGGGCAGAATCATCGGCAGAGGTGCAGTCGAGACTTAGGTATTCTATGGTTTCGAGTCCTTCCTCGCTGAGCGTGATAGGCTTGAATGTTTTGTTGCCTTTGAGTGCCTGCTGTTGTCCTTTAAGGTTGAACTCTTCTATCTTCTTGCTGACCCGGTCACTGAAGAAACGCTTGATGCTTACTTGCCATGCCTTGAACATTTTGCCTTCGGGTTGGACTTCATTGAGCGAGAATTCGGCATCGTCTTCGACGATTACATTGTCAAGAATATTTTTCAAGTCGCGCAGTTCTACTTCTATGAGTGTGTCGTTTTGCTCTTTGATGAATTGTTTGATTTCTTCTCTATTCGTGATGTCGATATAATAGACTATGACTTTCTTTGTTCCGTCGGGCAAGTCGGGCATGGCTTCTTTGAGAATGCGATTCATCAGTGCCGTGTCTAACAAACGAGTGCTACTGTCCATTAGGTTGGGAAGATATACGGGCATCATGCCATCTTGGATATCATTGATGCTTCCCTCCCAGAACTTGTCGAGCCGGTCTTCGTTGCGCAGTCCGGGAATAAGGCTCTTTAG
>JBHAEI010000006.1:0-8209 GCA_041855505.1 Prevotella sp. | reverse complement strand
TATCTTTCTTCCCTTTCGTATCTTCCCTGTTTCCTTCTCTCTTTCCATTCCTTCCTCTCTTCCTCCCTTCCCGTTCCCTTCTCTCTTTCCATTCCTTTCTCTCTTGCTCTCTTCCCGTTCCCTTATCTCTTTCCATTCCTTTCTCTCTTGCTCTCTCTGTTCCCTTCTTTTTCCCAGCCCATTCCTTCCTCTTCCCCCCATCTATTCTCTTTCTTCTCGGCCGTTTGTCGTTCTCTCTACAGAATTCCCCTCTTTCCTCTCTAATATTTCTCCCCACCTCCTCTTTTCTTTCCCCTCCCTATATGCCATGAATTGCCCGGTAAAAAGTGCCCTTTTCTTTGTCAATATGCCCTCTTTTATCTTGCAATGGGCTGCCTTTAGCTTGCAATATGCCATTTTTGCCCCCCTGCAATCGGCCCATTGTTATCTTTCTCCGTCGGTTATGTTTTATTTAGGGCGGTGCGGAAGTAAGGGTAGTGAGTCGGCAAAGAGACCCTTTGTCGGGAGAATTTCCTCAGTGCATCGATAATTTCCTCTGTCCATCCTTTGGTAAATTCCTCATTATATGTTAAATTTGTAGCTTATATATTTGCTTCCATCGAAAGGTATTCACCGTTATAATTGCTGTCGAGCGGATGATAGGGAAGCCCTTTCGTTGTGCGAAATAGAGAAAAGTTATGAATAAAAACCAGTTAGCCAACAGGATTTGGGCTTCGGCTAATAAAATGCGCTCGAAGATAGAAGCCAATGAATACAAGGATTATATTCTTGGATTTATTTTTTATAAGTTTCTATCCGATAAGGAAACCCTGTTTTTGAAAGAGATGGGGATGAAGGAGGAAGAGTTTGAAAGATTGACGGAAGAGGATACGGCTTCTGTAGAGTACGCCCGTGATTATCTGGGTTACTTCATTTCCTATCGGAATTTATTCTCTACATGGCTGGCTATGGGCAAGGAGTTTTCTATAGCCAATGTAAGGGATGCCCTCTCGGCATTCGACCGTATGATAAGTCCTAACCATAAAAAACTGTTTGACGGTATCTTTGAAACTTTGCAGACAGGCTTAAGCAAACTGGGGGCTACGGCTGGCGAACAGAGTGCTTCCGTGCGTGATTTGCTGACTCTGATAAAGGATATTCCTACCGATGGCAGGCAGGATTACGATGTGCTGGGTTTTGTATATGAATATCTGATTAGTAATTTTGCCGCCAATGCCGGAAAGAAGGCCGGCGAGTTCTATACTCCTCACGAGGTTTCGGTGCTGATGTCCGATATCATTGCCCATCATTTGCGCAACGAAAAGGAAATCTGCATTTATGACCCGACGAGCGGCTCGGGCTCGTTGTTGATAAACATAGGTAAGTCGGTGGCTCGTCATATCGACAATAAGGACAACATAAAGTACTATGCACAGGAACTAAAGCAGAACACTTTTAACCTTACCCGTATGAATCTGATTATGCGGGGCATAAAGCCCAATAACATCGAAGTGCGTAATGGCGATACCTTAAAGGACGATTGGCCTTACTTCGACGAGAATGATCCTACGGCATCCTATAACCCTCTTTATGTGCATGCGGTGGTTTCCAATCCTCCTTATTCGCAAGAATGGGATCCCGATTATCAGGAAACCGATCCGCGTTATGCAGCTTTTGGTCTGGCTCCCAAGAAATGTGCCGATTTCGCTTTCCTGCTTCACGACCTTTATCACGTGAAGCCCGAAGGCATCATGACCATCGTTCTGCCTCATGGAGTGTTGTATCGTGGGGGAAGCGAGTACGAAATTCGAAAGAATCTGGTACAGTATAATCATATCGATACCATTATCGGACTGCCCGAGAAAGTGTTTTTTGGAACAGGTATCTCGACGATTGTAATGGTGTTGAAACGTCCTGAAACCCGAAAAGATACGGGGATATTGTTTGTCGATGCCTCGCACGGCTTCCAAAAAGAGGGGAAGAACAACAGGCTGCGAGCCTGCGACATTAAGAAAATAGCAGATACGGTAACGACGAGAACGGAGAAGCGCGACTATGCCCGTCTGGTGTCGCGCGAGGAAATACGACAAAACGACTATAACCTGAACATTTCGCGTTATGTCGATGGCAGTGTCAAGTCGGAAAAATACGATATTTATGCCACGATGTTCGGCGGCATTCCGGCTCATGAATTAGAAAGGCTGAGTAGCTATTGGAAGGCTTTTCCGGGTCTGAAAAGCGAACTTTTTACGCAGAATACCGAAGGATATAGCCGGCTCGCCACCGATGATATACGTAAAACCATTCGGGAAAATACAGAAGTGAGAGAGTATATCGAAAGATTTCAACAGCTGTTCGAAGCCGGTGAAAACATGGGAAAAGAGGCTCCGGACGGTAGCGCCCCTCTGTATTTCGCTGCCGACGCCAGAGCTGTTTATGGCGTGGCGGCCCTTTCTTTCAGAGATTTCCTTGAAGATTGCTTAATCGGCCCCATGCTTAGCCTGAATATTCAGCAGACAGAGGAGCGGATAAGTGCCGAACTGTTTCGGCGGTTAAAGCCCGTCCGGCTTGTCGATAAGTATCAGGCCTTCCAGTTCTTCAGCGACGATTGGGCGCAAATAGCCACAGATATCGAAATCTTACAATCCGAAGGGATGGAGGCCGTGCGTGCCGTAGATCCTGACATGGTAATGAAAAACGACCGCGAGGTGCAGGACGGTTGGGTAGGGCGGGTATTGCCTTTCCCCTTGGTGCAGGAGAAAATGCTTGCTCCCCAAGTGGCGGAAATAGAAAAACTGCAACAGCGGTTGGCTGCGATAGCAGAGGAATACGACCAAGTGCTCGACACATTGTCGGCAGAAGAAAAGGAGCAAAGCTTTGTAAGCGAGGATGGTACGAAGTGGATAAATGCCGAAGTGAAGAAGAAGGTCAAGCTGTTTATTGCCGAGCATGGAAAAAGTCCCTTTGATGCCGATAGCATGGAGGCGAAAATTATCCGAGTAGCAGAACTCATCGACGAGGAGAAGAATAAAAGGAAAGCGTTGAAGCAGCAGCAGGGACAGCTCACGGAAGATACCATCGCTGTTATACAAACCATCAGCGACGAGCAGGCCATCGGCTTGTTGCGCTGCAAATGGATAGACCCACTTATGGCCTCATTGGAGCGTATGCCCGATGAAGTGATAAATGAGCTGACGGGTAAGGTTGCGCATCTGTCGGGCAAATATGCCAAAACCTATCAGGACATAACTGCACGCGTAGAAAAAGCAGAGAGTAATTTATACAATCTTATAGGCGAACTTGAAGGCAATATGTCCGATACGATGGGCCTGACTGCTTTTCGTGAAACTTTGCTGAAGAATAAAAAGAAGTAGAACATGGATGCAAACCGTGTCTGGACACCATAGAGACAAATAAAGAAAAATCGACGATGAAAAAGCAAGATAGGAAGAATGTTCCCGCACTCCGATTTAAAGGATTTGAGGAGGAATGGGAAGAAAAGAAGCTGGGGGATACTATTGATTATAACTCAACAGGTATTAGAGCTTGTGATGCGGATAGTAAAGGAGAATATGACTTATATGATGCAAATGAAATTGTAGGAAAAGTATCGACTTTTGCACATAATCACCCGTATGTTTCTATTATTAAAGATGGGTCTGGCGTAGGGCGTGTACGTTTACTCCCTGCTAATACAAATTGCTTAGGAACAATGGGAATTATCTCATCTAAGGATAATAATGATATAAATTTTATTTTTAGTCATTTACAAACAAAAGATTTTTCTAAACATATTATTTCCGGCGCTATTCCTCATGTATATTTTAGAGATTATGGAGAGGACAAGTTTGATATTCCAAGACCTGACGAGCAGCAGAAATTAGGCTCTTTCTTTAAAGAGCTTGACGAATTAATCAGCGCAAAGGAGGAGGAATTAGAGAAACTGCGTCAGCTGAAAGCTGCACTGCTCGATGCTATGTTCCCAAGCAATGATGCAACAAGTGTTAATAGGGGGGGGTATATGTTAAATAGTGTTTTAAGCAAATATACTCAATTAGAGGTACACCCTGATACTCCCAACAGCCCACGATTAAGATTTAGGGGATATGATGAAGAGTGGAAGAAGAAAAAAATAAATGATATTGCTAATATAAATCCTCCTAATCATGAATTAGAAGAAAGTTTTTACTACATTGACTTAGAGTCTGTAGAGAAGGGAAGACTATTATACAAGAGGCGGGTGCAACTAAAAAAAGCTCCAAGCAGAGCACAACGTACATTAAGTAATAATGATGTGTTATTTCAAACAGTGAGGCCATATCAACGTAATCACTATATACACCAAGCTAAGTTTGATAATACGCAATGGGTAGCTTCGACAGGATTTGCACAGTTAAGGCCTATGTGTTATCCTTATTTCTTATTTGTTATAATAAATACGGAAAAGGTAAATGAAGAAGTCATTCTAAGATGTACCGGTACAGCTTATCCTGCAATACGAGCGGAGGATTTAGGTACTATTGAAATTTTTATACCCTCTTCTCTCTCCGAGCAGCAGCAGATCGGCAATTTCTTTCGTAGTCAGGACGAAGGGATTACGGTTGTCGAAGAGCAAATTATGAAACTTAAAATGGTAAAGCAGGCTTGCTTACAGCAGATGTTTGTCTAAAAGAATAAAAAGCAGTGTGTATGTCGTTCAACAGAGAAAGTGAATTTGAGGAGGCTCTTATTGAGATGCTGAGCCATAAAGGATGGGAAAAAGAAGTATTATATCATCCCACAGAGCAGGAATTAATCGATAACTGGGCTAAAATATTATATGACAACAACAATATCATAGACCGGCTGAATGATGCTCCGCTTACAGATACGGAGATGCAGCAACTTATCGATAAGATTAGCGAACTGCGAAAACCGGTAAATCTGAATAGGTTTATTAACGACAAAACGGTGAGCATAAAGCGGGATAATCCTGCCGATGCGTTACATTTCGGCAAGGAAATAACCCTGAAAATATTCGATCCGCACGAGATAGCGGCAGGACAAAGCCGTTACCAAATTGCTCGGCAGCCTCATTTCCATGCGCGGAAAGATATTTTTCCGGAACGTCGTGGCGATGTCATGCTGCTTATCAATGGTATGCCGGTTATTCATCTGGAACTGAAAAAGAGTGGGGTAGGCCTTAGTCAGGCTTATAATCAGATAGAGAAATATTCGAGGGAAGGAATTTTCAGAGGATTATTCTCGCTTGTTCAGATATTTGTAGCCATGACGCCCGATGATACGGTTTACTTTGCCAATCCCGGCGAGGGAGGTAAATTCAACCAAGATTTTTATTTTCATTGGGCCGATTGGAATAATAAGCCACAGAACGATTGGAAATATATAGCCACTTATCTGCTCTCTATTCCCATGGCGCATCAGCTGATAGGTTATTATACGGTAGCCGATAGCAGCGACGGTATTCTGAAGGTATTACGCAGTTACCAGTATGAAGCGGTGCGGGCTATCCATGATAAGGTGGCAAAATGCAAGGATTGGACGAGTGAGGCGCATCAGTTGGGCGGCTATATATGGCATACCACGGGCTCGGGGAAAACTATGTCGAGCTTTAAGGCTGCCGAGCTGATAGTGGAAAGTGGCAGTGCCGACAAGGTGGTGTTTGTGATAGACCGTATAGAGCTGGGAACACAATCGCTGAATGAATATCGGAACTTTTCCGGAAACAGGATCGAGGTACAGGAAACCAATAGTACGAAAGAGCTTATACGTAAACTGAGATCTGCCGATATCGGCGATATGCTTATCGTAACTTCTATTCAGAAGTTGGGGGTAATGGCTGAAGGAGGTATAATGGAAGTAGACTTGGAGAGGATTAATAAGAAGCGAATTGTGTTTATTGTCGATGAGTGCCATCGCAGCACTTTCGGCGATAGCTTCATAAATATTAAGCAAACATTCCCTACGGCAATGTTCTTTGGCTTCACTGGTACGCCGATAAAGGTTGAGAAAATGCGACAGGGCTGTACCACTGTCGATGTGTTCGGCGACGAGTTACACCGTTACACCATCTCGGATGGTATCCGGGATGGCAACGTGTTGGGCTTCGATCCCTATAAGGTAATGACCTTTAAGGATACACGGGTGCGCGAAGTAGTAGCCCTCGACAAGGTCCGTGCTGCCACTGTGGCTGAGGCGATGGCCGATGAAAAGAAGCGGAAGATATTTCTCGATTGGATGAATCATTCTATGGCAGGAAAATATAATGAGGACGGAACATATCTTCCGGGTGTGGAAGACGAACTGCCCAATTCGCAATATGAAACAGATGAGCATTGTATGGCGGTGGTAAAAGACATTGTCGATGGATGGGATATTCTTAGCAAAGGGAATTTGTTTCATGCAATTCTTGCGACAACAAGTATTCCGCAGGCCATTCATTATTATAAATTGTTCAAAGAATCAGCTCCCCAGTTGCATGTAACGGCACTTTTCGACCCATCACTGCCCAATGATAATCCTGATAATGTGATTGTGAAAGAGGAGGCTCTGGCCGAAATATTAAAGGATTACAGTGAGCGCTATCGGCAGAATTTCGGCATTTCTACACATGCCCTGTTTAAGAAAGATGTATCGAATCGATTGGCGCATAAGGGGAATTATAAAAGTCTTCAGGCCGAGCAGCGACTGGATTTGTTGATAGTGGTATCGCAAATGCTTACAGGTTTCGACTCTAAATGGCTCAATACATTGTATTTGGATAAGGTTCTGGAGTATTCCGACCTTATTCAGGCCTTTTCCAGAACAAATCGCTTGTATAATGAAAGTGAGAAGCCCTTTGGTACAATCAAGTATTATCAGCGTCCACACACCATGGAACGTAACATAGAGGAAGCTGTGAAAGCCTATTCCGGAACTGATCCTATCCAACTCTTTGTAAGTAAACTGGATATAAATATTGAAGGAATGAACGGAAAATTCATGGAGATAGTACAATTGTTCGAGAGTGTGGGTATCAAGAATTTTGCACATTTGCCCGAGGAAAATGTCATGAGAGGAAGGTTTGCTGCCTTATTCAGAGCGTATAATCGTTATTTGGAGGCAGCCAGAGTGCAAGGATTTCGGTGGGATAAGCGCATATACAACAAGGTTTCCGGTAGTGGCGAGATAAAGATTAACCACAACGAACATCAATATAACACATTGTTGCAGCGCTATAAGGAGCTCTTTAAACAGAGTGAAGAGCATGGAAATGTTAAGGGAGAAGACCTTCCTTATGAACTTGATTCTTATCTGACTGAGATTGATACGGGAAAAATAGATAACGATTACATGAATCGGAATTTTGAAAGATATGTGAAAGCACTCGATCAGACGAATGTGAGCAAAGAGGAATTGGCACAACTGTTGGATGAACTTTCTACCTCATTTGCATCCCTTCCACAGGAAGAACAAAAATATGCAGAGATATTTCTGCACGATGTTCAAAGTAAGAATATCGTTTTAGAGTCCGGGAAAACGTTCCGTGATTATATTACCGATTATGTGAGTGGCGAGAAAAATCGTATCATCAATGAATTAGGCAGGCAGTTCGGACTGGATAAAGATTTATTAAAAACGATGTTAAATCAGGATGTTACCGAGAAAAACATCGATGATTTCGGGCGTTTTTCAAGTTTGGTCAGTTCGGTCGATCGTCAGAAGGCAAGACAGTTTTTCGATAAGAAAATGAAAACAAGCATCAGCATGTTTCGGCTGAATATTGAAATCGACAGATTGCTTAGGGCATTTATTTTAACCGGGAAAATAGAGATATAGTGTTTTGGCAATAGAGCAGGTGCAGCCTACCAGACTCATTTCTTGCTTCTCTGTCTTTGGTTTACCTTGTAAACTTCGGAAGAAACAGCCTATATTATATAATGTATCTTCCCCATATTCAGCTCTTGCTAAAAAATAATCACTATTTTTCCAACTTTTTTCGAAGAATGTTTGGAAGTTTAGTTTTTATTATATAACTTTGCATTCGCTTTTGCAACATAACATATCAGTTAGTTGAATGGAAAGCATAAGAAGAAAGTGTTCTTTGAGAAGATTTACATAACAGACAAAGTAGTACAAGAAGCGTTCATGGCCATTGGTGTCATGAATGGGTAAAAAGAAACAAACCGTCATTTTTTAAAGAGGGTGCTTTTAAACTTGATACTTTAGATTTAGGATATCATCCGGGATT
>JBHAEI010000005.1:0-21256 GCA_041855505.1 Prevotella sp. | reverse complement strand
TTAATTGACACTTCTGACGAGTAATACTCACGAAGTAAAGTGAGAATAAAGTCCTCACTGAATCTTCTGCGTCTAGAATGTTTACTTCCCATTTTGAATTTTAAATGTTAAAACGATGTGAAGTAAATCTGGTATAAGACAAAATAAATTTTATTTTCTTTGCTGTCATTTTTAACAATTAATCTGAACGACTGGTAATCAATCATTTATGATGTAAATATGGAAGATGCTATGACAGCAACTTTTATGAGTTTCTTGTCATGTCTCTATTGCCTTTCCACGATGGCTGTTTATGTTTTCCTGTCATACCGTCATCAAAGATGCACCTGTAATTGTTTTATATACAGGATATTATGAGAATTGTTAAAAATGACGGCAAAGAAAAACGTTTTTAAATTGCTATGTTTTATGCTATCTCCCGCTTGGGAGATATTAGTTAAAAACAGGGAGTAACCTGTTCTGCAACTTCATTTATTCCGTCTTTTCAATTTTAAAAAGCGCGCATCTTGTTGTTTATTTACAATGCTTTTTCGTGAATTCCGTCCATTGGTTTTCGTATCCGTTAAAGACATTGATATCCACATCGCCCTCTATTCCCCGCACTCTGCCGTCGGGACTCAGCTGCCAATAAGCCAGTTTTATGTTGGGTTTGTATTCTCCGTAGCGGGCTATCCATACCAGATAATTGTCGCCAAGGTCGGGAGCAAGCGGCATGTAGTTGTTTGCAAACATCTGACTGATGTATAAAACGGGGCGTTTGTGTGTCTTGGCATACACACGGTTCATCCATGCCCGTACCTGCTTGAACAATGCTTTCGCCCCGCCCATCTTCTCGATTTGCGCGTCCAACGGCTCCACATCCAATACGACAGGCATGTCGCCGCTTTTGTAATAACTGTTGTTCAGGAAGTAATCGGCCTGATCGGCTCCGGGCGAGGTCGTCGAGAAAAAGTGGTAAGTACCCACTCGGTAGCCCTGCGCACGTGCGGCCTTATAGTCGGCGGCATAGTATTTGTTAAGAACGGTGCACCCTTCTGTCGATTTAATATAAATGAATGAAACGGGATAGTTTACCTTTCCCTTGATGGTTTTATTGCTGAGCGTGCCCAAATGGGTAATCCGAAGCCTGTCCCAATGAATGGGATATACCTTCTTGTTGTGCTCATGGTTATGCTTGGAAAGGTCTATTCCGTATATGCGCGACTCGGTATAGGTGAGCCGTTCGCCCTTGCATACGCCGTTTTTCCATTCCCCCACCATCAGGTATTGGTGCGGCGTCACCTGAAAGCCGAAGCCGTCTCGCTTTCCTTTCTCGAAATGCCCGTTGTAATAAGCACCGTCTTTCCCAAAGAACTCCCCGTAGCCGTGTGGCAAACCGTTCTTTATTTCGCCACGATAGTAGCCGGTAGAGTCCCTGTAATCGGCACTTTCCGTGGCGAGTGTCGCGGAAAGCCCTCCGTAAGCCTTGTTGGTATTAATCGTTTTTATGGCCTCTTTTACGCCTAATCGTGAAAAGACCGAGAGGGGGGTAAGCCCCGATTGCGTGCGAAGCTGTATCGTCTTGTTTTGGTAATCGGTCGAAGTGCGTTTGCAAAAAGCGGCTTCTTCAGGCTCTTTCAAGGTGTCTTTCGGGTTTTGGGCAGCGGTGTTGTACGTATCTTGAGCAGCTGTCCGGTAGGTGTTTATCTGGTAAATACGGATTTTATCGTAGGGCTTTATTGAGGAGATTATCTTTTGAAGCTGTTCCAAAGAGTCCATCTTCTGCAAAATCCGTTCATGATATTCGGCTATTTTGTTATATCCGAAATCCTGAACACTATGCTTCCGAAGGTAATACGATAGTTCATTGTTCTGCGTTTGCAATCCCCCCAGTTCGTTATCTACTTGTATAAAAAGGTGAAAAAGCAGTCGGTGGAGCTTCTGCTGGTTACGTTCGTTTACAATCTTGTTCGGGCGATGGTGCCACGGAGCTACTATCTTTCCATACGAAGAGGGGAGGAAAGGAATGCGATTTGCCCAATATCCGGTAAGGAAAGCCTTGTGCGAGACGATGGAGTCCTGCTTATAGGTGCCATGAAAAAAGGTGCTGTCTCTGAAATCAGAGAAGAACAGCGTAGGTTTTCCGTTGATGTTTATCTGATAGTACGATTTCTGAATGAGGGAAACCTTTGCCTTTTCTATCTCAGAATCAGCAAGAGGAAGAAGAGAGAAGAGCATGCCGGCAATGCAAAGGAACAGGATAATGCAGCCAATTACCTTCCGGTAGCGCGGAGAAAAAACTTGTTTAAAATTCATGTTTGCGGAAATTGTACTACAAAGTTACAAAAAGAATCAGGAATACGGATGGGCATCCCATCCATTTTCGTAAAAAAGCAAGATTGTGAAAAAAGGCATGGATTGCTTTGGTATAACGGCTTTTTTTGGTTAATTTTGCAGCCGTTAAACCAATATTTATAATAAATGGACGATTATCACGCGAATAATTTAAAAGAGTAAGCGTGAGGATAAAGTAATGTTTTACTAATCCTCACGAGTAATTTATTAAGTTAAGAAGATTAGTAAACAATGAAAACATATTGGAACATCAACGGCAACCTTAATCCCATTAAGGAATGGCAGCCAAACTGCTGGATACAGGTAACCTGCCCGACCGAGCAGGATCAGCAAGAACTGGAAGAGAAATACAACATCCCCGACTATTTCCTGTCGGACATCAGCGATACCGATGAGCGTGCCCGTTACGAATACGACGACGGCTGGATGCTGATTATTCTGCGTATTCCCTACGTAAAGGAGATTCGTTCCCGTACGCCTTATACCACTGTTCCGCTGGGTATTATCCATAAAAAGGACGTAACCATTACTGTTTGTAATTTTGAAACGAACATGATGATCGACTTTGTTTCTTACCAACAGAAGCGTGGCGAGGGATTTACCGATTATGTAGATCTTATTTTCCGCCTGTTCCTGTCTTCCGCAGTATGGTATCTGAAGCGGTTGAAGCAGATTAATATGCTGATTGAGAAAGCAAAGCGAAACCTCGATAAGGGCGTGAACAACGAGAGCCTGATAGGACTTAGCCGCTTGCAAGACTCGCTGACTTACTTTGTAACCTCCATTCGTGGCAATGAAAATCTGCTGGCAAAGCTGAAGTTCAAGCTGCAGGTGGATGAGCTGGATGCCGACTTGATAGAAGACGTGAACATCGAGATGAGTCAGGCAAGGGAAACTACCAGTATTTATTCCGACATTCTGGAATCGACGATGGACACCTATTCCAATGTGATTAACAACAATATGAATACGGTGATGCGTACGCTTACCTCGGTTTCCATTGTAATGATGTTGCCTACACTGATATCTTCCATCTTCGGTATGAACCTGATTAATGGCATGGAGAACAGCGCATGGGGCTTCCCGATAGCCTTGATACTGTCTGTTTTGGTTTCTTTCGCGTCTTGGTGGATATTAAAGAAAAAGCGTTTGTTGTAGGATGATGTTCAACGTAAAAAGCGTTTGTAAAATTAGGTGCATTAGAAGTTTTTGTGTAAGTTTGCATCTGATTATAGTATAGATACGCAGGCTGCCGGGAGATAACCGGGCTGCAGCGTCGGGGAAATGCTAACCCGAATCATAAACTTAAAGTGAAATGATGGACTCTCAAGACAAAACCCTGACAGAGGGTGTACAAGAAGAAAGTAAAGCAACAACGGTTTATTCTACCAAGGACGAGGTGTTGGCACGCCTAAAGGAGATTGTTGCAAGTGAAGAAACACCTGTAAAGGCCGAGGTGGATCAGCTGAAAGCCACTTTTTATAAACTTCTGTTCGCAGAAAGAGAAGAGCAGCAGAAGGCTTTCTTGGAGAATGGGGGGAAACCGGAGGACTACCGTCTTCTGCCGGATGATACAGAAGAGGCTTTTAAAGCCGAGATGATTATCATAAAAGAGAAGCGACAGAAGTCTTTTCTGGCACAGGAAGAAAAGAAACGGCAGAATTTGAAAGCCAAGGAAGCTATCATCGAGAAACTGAAAGCGATGGTAACAACTCCCGAAGAGGCCAACAGTCATTTTCAGGAATTCAAGCAGTTACAGCAGGAATGGAAGGAGATAAAGCCTGTACCTGCCGAGAAAGTGAGCGAGCTATGGCGCACCTATCATCTTTATGTAGAACAGGTATATGACCTTCTGAACCTTAATCGTGAGGCACGAGAATACGATTTCAAGAAGAACTTGGAAAAGAAAACACAACTATGCGAGGCTGCCGAGAAGTTGGCAGAGGAGGAAGATGTGGTAAGTGCTTTCCATCAGTTGCAGGAATTGCATCAGGAGTATCGTGAGGTAGGCCCTGTCGAGAAAGAGCTTCGCGACCAGATCTGGGCACGTTTCAAGGCTGCCAGCACCGTTGTCAATAAGCGACACCAACAACATTTCGAGGAAATTCGCGCCAAGGAGGAGGAAAACCTTGTAAAGAAAACGGCTCTTTGCGAAAAGCTGGAAGCTATTATCAAGGAGGAAAACACGAAGTCGTCCGACTGGGAAGAGCATACAAAGCAGATTATAGCCCTGCAGCAGGAGTGGAAAACCATCGGTTTTGCTCCTCAAAAGATGAATGTCAAGATATTCGACCGTTTCCGTGCGGGCTGTGATGACTTCTTTTCTCGCAAGGCAGCGTACTTTGCCGGGCTGAAGGAACAGTATGCTGAAAATATAGAAAAGAAGAAGTCTTTGGTGAAGAAAGCTAAGGAGCTGGCTGCTTCTACCGACTGGAAATCTACTTCGGAGAAGCTGATTGCCCTGCAAAAAGAATGGAAAACCATCGGGGCGACTCCTAAGAAGATAGGCGACGAGCTGTGGAAGAAGTTCCATGACGCATGCAACACCTTCTTCGAAGCACGTACGGCTGCCCATGCCGATACGCATTCGGAAGAGAAGGAGAACTTACAGCAGAAGCGTTCCATCATCGATTCTTTAAAGCAGTTGGGAGAAAATGTTGCCGAGCTGACACAGGCACAGGTGCAGAAACTTACCGATCAATATAATAAGGTGGGGCATGTTCCTTTCAAAGAGAAAGACAAACTTTACAAAGAGTACCACGAAGTGCTCGACAAGGTATATGACCTGCTGCACGCAACTGCTACCGATAAGCGTGTAACCAACTTCAAGAAGAATCTGAAGAAGATGGTGGAACGTGGACAGGATGCCCTTGGAACGGAGCGCAGCAAGCTGATGCACCGCTACGAACAACTGAAACAGGAGATTAATACTTACGAAAACAACTTAGGATTTTTCAGTGTTACTTCGAAGAAAGGCAACAGCCTTGTGGATGAAATGAATCGTAAGATAGAGCGTTTGAAAGCTGATGTCGAAGAGGTTAAGGCCAAGATAAAAGCGATTGACGCCGAGAATAGGAATGAAGAATAGTCGGAAAGAATAACTCTGGCCGGTAGATATAAGAGGCGATGTGCAGGAAACTGTACGTCGCCTCTTTCATTTTTCCATATCATGGCTTCTTTTTTCGCATGCTTATGTAATGCCTTTCTTTCGAAGTGAGGAGTGTATCGTTTTGCTGAACATGCTCTTTTGCTCCACAAAAGGTGGCATATTGCTGCACAAAAGGGCACCTTTTACTCGGTAAAAGACGCCCTTTTATAATAGTTTGAGATACAGATATTTATGAGATAGGTAAAAAGAGAGGTGGAAGAGGGAGGAGCATAAGGTGTTAGAAGGCTGCCCGATACTTGTCCTCATCCTTATCCTCGAGCATCGAGAGGTAGCTGTTGTACCTGCTTTCGGCAATGTAATGCTCCTCTACCGCTTTCAGAACGGCACAGCCCGGCTCGTGGGTATGGGTGCAATTCGAGAAGCGGCAGTCTTTCGAGAACTTGAATATCTCTCGGAAATAGCTTGTAAGCTCTTCCCGTTCGATGTCGAACGTTCCGAAACCTTTAATGCCCGGCGTATCAATCAGGTAGCCCCCTTGTGGCAGTTCTAGCATTTCGCTGAAAGTAGTGGTGTGCATCCCCGTGTTATGCGCATCCGATATTTCGGCCGTTCGTAAGTTTACATGGGGCAGGAGGGCGTTAATGAGGGTCGATTTTCCCACACCGCTGTTTCCACTCAGCAGGGTTGTCTTGTTCTTTAGCAGCGGTTTCAGCGCCTCGACACTGTATGGCTGGTCGTTGTCGGCATTGGCCTGCACCTCTATACACTGATAACCGATGCCCTCATAAAGTTTCATCGCGGCCTTTTGGTAGCGTAGTTCGTCCTCATTGAGGAGGTCGCGTTTGTTGAAAACAAGGACAACCGGCACACGATAAGCCTCGGCACCCGCTAAAAAACGGTCGATGAATGTCGTCGATGTTTCAGGATAATTGATGGTAACGACGAGGAAAGCCTGATCGAGATTGGCCGCAAGGATGTGGCTTTGCTTGGAAAGGTTGGACGACTTACGGATGATATAGTTCTTTCGGTCTTCTATCTCGGTAATAAAGGCTGTACCCTCTTGATTGGTAATAAGTTGCACGTAGTCGCCTACGGCTACGGGATTGGTAGAGCGAATACCCTTCAGACGGAAGTTACCCTTTATCTTGCTTTCTATCACTTTGCCCTCGTCGGTCTTGACAGAGTACCAGCTGCCAGTGTTTTTTATGACTAATCCACGCATATCTTCCTCAACGTTATGATACAATAAGCCCCTCAAAATATCCTTTGAGAGAATACTATGAGGGGATATTCCATACTGACTTATACGGTCATGATTTCTTTTTCCTTTGCGGCCAATAAGTCTTCTACACGCTTAATATACTTGTCGTGTACCTTCTGCAAATCGGTTTCCGCATCTTTTTCGAGGTCTTCCGATAGCCCGTCCTTAATGGCTTTCTTCAGAATATCTTTAATATCGGCACGGATGGTACGGATTTGCACCTTTATTTTCTCACCTATCTTGTTGCACTGCTTTACCAACTCACGGCGGCGTTCCTCTGTAGGCTGTGGCAGATTAAGGCGAATCATCTCGCCGTTATTCTCCGGCGTGATACCTACATCCGAGTCCATGATACCTTTTTCAATATCCTTAATCGTCTTTTTATCCCAAGGCTTTACAGTAATGGTACGAGCATCGGGTACCATAACGGTAGCTACCTGATTTAAAGGCACCATCTGTCCGTAAGAGCTTACACGTACATTGTCCAGAATAGCCACGTTGGCACGACCGGCACGAATGCGCTGCAGTTCCTCTTCCAGATACATTGCTGCCATCTCCATACGCTCGTTGGCGTCGTTTAAAGTCTCTTTTACATCTATCATATAGGTTATACTTTTTTATTGTTTCTATGTTACAAAAATAGATATTATTTCGGATATTTACAAGATTTTGCCTTGATTTTTCAAAGGAGTGGGCTTATTTCCTCCATCAATGCCTTCATAAGGCTTTCCAAGCCCTCCTTGTCGTCGTCGTTGAAGTCGGACGTTCGGGCGCTGTCAATGTCCAATACACCATAAAAGGTTCCGTCGGTTGTGTATATCGGAACAACAATTTCGCTGCGCGACAGACTGCTGCAGGCAATGTGTCCGGGAAACTTCTCGACATCCTCTACCACTAAAGTCCTGCCTTCTTTCCATGCACTGCCGCACACTCCCTTACCATAAGGAATAGTGTAGCAGGCCACCGTGCCTTGGAAGGGCCCTAACTCGATGCTTTCGTCGGCTCCTTTCAGGTAGAAGCCTGTCCAGAAGAAGCGGTCGGGAAAGGTGCTGTGGAGCACTGCCGACACATTGGCAAGCATGCCGATAACGTTCTTCTCGCCTTGAATAAGTCCCTTGATTTGTGGGAGTAGGTCGGTATATTGCTGTTTTCTATTCATTTTATGTGTTCTGTTTGGTAAGTTCAGCCTCTACGATGTTGGTGAGTTCTACAAATTGTGGTATCGACAACTGTTCCGGGCGTCGGGTCATAACGTCCTGTTCGAAGAAGCCCGGTGTGGTTTTCTGTGCATTCAGCATTTGTTTTAAACTTACCCGGAGCATCTTTCTGCGCTGGTTGAACACGGTTTTAACAAGCCGTTTAAAGAGCTTCTCGTCGCATCCAAGGTCGGTAACCTCGTTGCGCATCATGCTGATAACAGCGCTCTTCACCTTGGGAGGAGGGTTGAAGACATTCTCATCCACCGTAAAGAGATACTCCACATGATACCATGCCTGTACCAATACCGACAGAATGCCGTAGGCTTTCGTGCCCGGTTGGGCCGCCATACGCAGAGCAACTTCTCGCTGAATCATCCCCGTGCAGCAGGGAATAAGGTCTTTATTGTCGAGCATTTTGAAGAAAATCTGCGACGAAATATCGTAAGGATAGTTGCCTGTGAGCACGAATGGCTTACCGTCGAAAATGGTATTTAAATCCATTCTTAGGAAGTCTTCCCCGATAATGTTTTCCTGAAGTTTCGGAAATCGTTCGTAAAGGAAAACGACACTCTCGCTATCTATCTCGACCGCCTTTACCAATCGGGGCTTTTCTACGAGGTATTGCGTGAGTACACCCATACCGGGACCAATCTCAAGGACGGGTATATCGGGGTAGGCATCTACTGTATCGGCAATGCGCTTGGCTATGCTCAAATCGGTAAGGAAGTGCTGACCGAGATTCTTCTTAGGCTTAACTAATTTCATAATTTTTCTTTATTGCTTTGCAAAGATAAGTATTTAGTTTTGGATTATCAAGTAATTATACCTATCTTTGCTTTCAGTATGAACGCAGGAAAACTCGTAAATAGTGCAGTGAAAATTGCCCTCCCTTTGTTATTGGGCGGTGGGATTCTTTATTGGATGTACAGAGATTTCGACTTTAAGCATGTGGAAGAGGTGTTGCTTTACAGGATGAACTGGACTTGGATGCTTCTTTCCTTGCCTTTCGGAGTTCTGGCCCAATCGTTCAGAGGATGGCGATGGAAGCAGGTTTTGGAGCCTATGGGTGAGCATGCGCGCACTTCTACGAGCATCAACGCTATCTTTTTGTCGTATGCGGTGAGCCTGATTATACCGCGGGTAGGTGAGTTTGCACGTTGCGGAGTGTTGAAACGCTATGATAAGGTGGATTTTTCGAAAGCATTGGGAACGGTCGTTACGGAGCGGGCGGTAGATACTTTGATAGTACTGCTTATCACGATGTTGGCCTTTCTGCTGCAGATTAAGGTGTTTGCCAACTTTTTTTTGCAGACGGGCACACGTCTTGACGATATCTTCAGGATGTTCACACCGGTGGGATGGCTCGTTACAGCCATCTGTGGCGTGGCAGCTTTATTGCTTATCTACGTCCTTTTCAGACGGTTTACGTTCAACAAGAAGATAAAGGATACGCTGGCCGGAATAGGGCAAGGTGTGCTGTCTCTTCGCAGCGTGCGGAATATTCCCCTTTTTCTGGCGTATAGTTTTGGGATTTGGATAAGTTACTTTCTCCATTACTACCTTACGTTTTTCTGCTTTCCGGCAACGGCTCACCTCGGTTTTACCTGTGCGTTGGTAAGTTTTGTGGTAGGCTCTATTGCGGTTATCGTTCCGACTCCGAACGGCGCAGGCTCTTGGCACTTCGCTGTTAAAACGATGTTAATCCTCTATGGGGTGGCAGATACGGAGGCACTTTATTTCGTACTCATCGTTCATGCAATACAAACCTTCCTTGTAATTCTCCTTGGCATTTATGCTTGGATGGCCCTTTCTTTCACGAAAAAGCAACAGGAGAAGTTGATTTTACAAGGAAAGTAGGGATAGATACATTATAAACCAAATAACCTTTAAACAATAAAAAGTTATGAGTGAAATTAGAAATCTGAAGCCGGAAGCTCTTTGGAAGAACTTCGATGACTTGACACAAGTACCTCGTCCATCAGGACACATGGAAAAAGTACAGCAGTTTTTGCTCGATTTTGCTAAGCGAGTAGGGGTAGAGGGCTTGATAGACGCAGCCGGAAACATCATTCTTCGTAAGGCTGCTACTCCCGGATACGAAGACCGTAAGGTTGTTGTGCTGCAGGCACACATGGACATGGTACCACAGAAGGCGCCACAGAGCAACCATAATTTTGAAACCGACCCTATCCAAACACGTATTGTGGACGGCTGGGTGTATGCTAACGATACCACGCTGGGGGCCGATGATGGCTTGGGTGTGGCTGCCATCATGGCTATTATGGAGGACAAGAGCTTGAAGCATGGTCCTATCGAGGCTGTGATTACCCGTGATGAGGAAACGGGAATGTTCGGTGCGAATGACTTGCCTACAGATGTTTTGCATGGCGATATCCTGATGAATTTGGATTCAGAAACATGGGGTAAGTTCGTTATCGGCTCTGCCGGTGGTGTAGATGTAACCTCTACCTTGGCTTATCAGGAGGTAGCCAACGATCAGGAAGCGGCCGTTAAGGTAACCTTGAAGGGCTTGCGTGGCGGTCATTCAGGCTTGGAAATCAATGAGGGGCGTGCCAATGCCAACAAGGAAATGGTACGCCTTGTACGCAAGGCTGTTACCGAAGTGGGTGCCCGCTTGGCTTGCTGGCATGGTGGAAACATGCGGAATGCCATTCCTTTTAAGGCAGAAGTAGTGCTGGCGTTGCCAAAGGGAAGTATTGCCGCACTCGAAAAGCTGGTAGAAGCACAGAAGGCAGCTGTGGCAGATGAGTACAAGACGATAGAGAACAATGTAGAGTTCTTCTGCGAAAGTGTAGAAGCTCCTCAGACACTCGTCCCGGTTGAGATACAGGACAACCTTATCGATGCCATCTATGCCTGCCATAATGGTGTTGTACGCATGATTCCTGCTTATCCCGATGTGGTGGAAACATCGTCTAACTTGGCCATTATCGACATAGAGCCGACAGAGGCAACCATTAAGATTTTGGCACGTTCGAGCCGTGAAGATATGAAGGAAGTGATAGCTACACAATTGGAAAGCTGTTTCAACATGGCCGGAATGAAGACCATTTTCAGCGGAAGCTATGGCGGTTGGGATCCGAATCCGAACAGTGAGATACTGAACTTGCTCCAGAAGGTGTATAAAGAGCAGAATGGAGAAGATGCTGTTGTACAGGTAGATCACGCCGGTTTGGAGTGTTCTATCATCCTTGCAAAGTATCCGGGAATGGATGTAGTGAGCTTAGGCCCTACCATTCGCAGTCCGCATACCTCTGCCGAGCGTACCGAAATAGCAACTGCAGAGCCTTTCTGGAAACTTCTCGTACAGACATTGGAGGAAATCCCTGTAAAGAAGTAAGGCTATTAAGTACATAAAAGAATGGCGTAACGAAGGGCGATTGTGGCTCTTTGTTATGCCATTTTCTGTTTGTTTTAGTTAGTGCCTTATAAATTTTTGTTGTTATAGATTTATGCAGAAATCAGAACAGAGCAATACTGTTCACTCTCTGCTATCGCTTATCGATAAGGAAGTGCATCCCATTTTAGTACAACCTGGGTGAGTGGTTTCATCACTTCTTTGTATTCTGGGGGATAAATGAGGGCTAAGATACCGGCATGATCTACAAATTCACCCTCATAAATGATACGTTTCAGGTAAAAAATACGTTCATCATCGGTATATCCGGAGTAAATATCAGCGTTACCGGCCTTGTATGTAATATTCCGGATTGCTACATTGGGGGCTATTAAATTTCCTTTTTCCGGGAAATCGTAAGTTCCCCAACTCCCTAATTCACAGTAGGAAAGTATTACGTTGTTCCAATAATGGAGATTGAAAGTGGTGGGAACGTCGTCCACCCATACCTCTTTATACGCCATGAATGTAGGAACAGAGAAACCTTCCGGTGCTTTTTTCCATTGTGTTACGTGCAGCATCGATTGAAATCTATCCACATCTGAATAGGCCTTTGGCTGAGTATCTTCCTTGGGAGAAGCCTTTTTCTGATCTGTTTTCTCGATAATCTTTATAATTGTTTTTATCGTATCGTGAATAACAATAGGCTTGTCTGTTTTGTTATGGCAGCCGGTAAGCAGTATTCCCCCAAACAGATAGAGGAAGAATAATATTGAAATTAAGCGTTTGAGCATGTTTCTGATTTTATATGTTGGAAGTAAAAGCTGCCGAAAAAGGGAGAGAGGGTGAAAGTTAAAAATCCAAGCTTTCCCATTTATCTGCCAATTCCCTGATGGTAGGGAAGAGGAGGTTGGCGCCTTCGTTCCGCAAAACACTGTCGGGAAGTGGGCCGCTGTTAATGGCAATGGTAAAACAACCGGCTGCTACTCCGGCCCGAACGCCAAGCGGGGCATTCTCGACAACAATACCCTCACAGGGGTTATAGTTGCCCGCTTTCTGTAATCCCATCAGGTAAGGGTCGGGATTAGGCTTGCCACGCTTCACATCGAAGGCTGTTGTTATTTGTCCTTTCCCTACAAAGTCGCCGAAATCGTGCCGAATTCTTTCTATCAATGGCAACTGTGCACTACCCGTAACGATACCTATTTTCAGTCCGCTGTTCCGGATTTTCTGCATCAGCTCTATAGCTCCGTCAAAGATTTTTGCCTCGCCCATCTCGTGGAAATAACGGGCTTTCACGTCGTATATAGCTTGCGCCTCTTCTTCTGTAAAATCTTTCCCCAGTTGTTTCTTTGCATATTTGCGGATGGTATCCACCCCTCTTGCGCCTTCGGTGGCATAGGAATCGGCAACAGTAAAGTGGATACCATACTCGTTCATGGCCTTTACCCATGCTTTCCCGTGGTTGGGCATGGAGTCGTATAACACGCCATCCATATCGAACAGGACGACTTTGGAACATGATTTTAAAGAGTTAATAGGCATGATACTGGTAATAATTCTTGATATGATTTGCAAAATAGAGGGATAGTTTTGACATGATTTACATGATTTACAAGATTTTGGACATGCTTGATGTGCTTTATTGGGGTGTTATTTTTGAGAGTTTTTTCTGATGTTATTTACAATATTAGGGATGAAGTGTACTAAAAGCCATTTATTGGTTTTCGATATTTTCGAAACTTGCGTTTCCATTCTAAGCTGTCAGAACCGAAATTGAATAATAGACCATCCTCTATTCCTGTTGTTGTAAGGTAGTTTACTAATTGCACTTCATGGGTAAGGTTTAGACAATTAACAGCCTTGAGCTCTAAAATTAGTCTATTGTCAATGATAATATCAGCACGGAACTCCCCTATAATTTCGTTCTCGTAAATGACTTTTAAGTTTTTCTCTATCTCGAAAGGAATTCTTGCTCTTTCCAACTCTATACTAAGGGCATTCTTATAAATCTTTTCAAGATAGCCCGGTCCTAAAGTTCTATGAACTTTCATGGCTAATGCTATTACTTGTCTAGTTAGATCATTGATGTCCTTTATATTGCCGTTCATTATATGTATTATGAATTTAGATAAAGTAATCCTTCTCACTAATGAAATCTTGTCAATCTTGTTAATCCTGTCCAATATTTAAATCCTGTCCAGCAACTAACTCAATTTTGTTAATCTTGTCAATCCTGTCCAATATTTATAATCCTGTCAAAGGAAAATACAGAGAGAAAATGTGCAAGACATTTTCCCTCTATATATATCGTTTTATTCCTTTGTCAGTCGTTCCTGAATAGCCTTACTCTCGGCTTCATAACCCGGTTTGTTGAGCAATGCGAACATATTCTTCTTGTAAGCCTCTACACCGGGTTGGTTGAATGGGTTTACTTCCATAATCAGTCCGCTGATGCCACAAGCCTTTTCGAAGAAGTAGATAAGCTGTCCAAGGTAGTATTCGTTCAACTCCGGTACGCTTACATGGATGTTTGGAACGCCACCATCTACGTGTGCAAGGCGTGTTCCAAGCTCTGCCATCTTGTTTACTTCATCCACTCTCTTACCCTCAAGGAAGTTCAATCCGTCGAGGTTTTCGTCATCATGAGGAAAGAGAACGGTGCTGTTAGGCTTCTCGATAGAGATAACCGTCTCGAAGATAGAGCGCTCGCCCTCCTGAATCCACTGACCCATAGAGTGAAGGTCGGTGGTAAAGTCGCAGGCTGCAGGGAAGATTCCCTTGTTCTCTTTACCCTCGCTCTCGCCATAAAGCTGCTTCCACCACTCGGCAAAGTAGTGCAGTTTAGGCTGGAAGTTGGCTACAATCTCAATCTTTTTACCGGCCTGTGCATATAGCCCCTGACGTACAGCGGCATACTGGGCAGCGATGTTACTGGCAAAAGGAGTATCGAGACTGGTCTCATTCTCCATTACCTTGGCACCCTCTACAAGTTTCTTGATGTCGAAACCGGCCACGGCGATAGGCAACAAGCCTACCGGAGTGAGGACAGAGAAACGACCGCCGATGTTGTCGGGAATAACGAACGACTTGTAGCCTTCCTTGTCGGCAGTGGTGCGGGCAGCGCCCTTCTTGGCGTCGGTAACGGCTACAATAACGTCCTTAGCGGTCTCCTTACCCATCTGATCCTCGCATTGCTTCTTCAAAAGGCGGAAAGCAAGGGCTGTCTCGGTAGTGGTTCCAGACTTTGAGATATTGATAACACCAAACTTCTTTCCCTTTAGGTAGGCTGTAAGCTCTGCCAAATAATCCTCGCCAATGTTGTTTCCGGCAAAGAGAATGGTCGGGTTTTTCTTATCCTCGATGAGCCATGCAAAACTGTTTCCCAGTCCTTCGATGACAGCACGGGCGCCAAGATAAGAGCCACCGATACCAGCTACCACCACTACCTCGCACTTTTCGCGAAGGGTATTTGCTACCTTCTGAATCTCGTTCAGGAAGTCTTCTGTAATGCTTGATGGCAAATGCAGCCAGCCAAGGAAGTCGTTTCCCGGACAGGTAGCCTTTTCTAATGCGACTTGTGCTGCTGCTACCTGTGGAGCATAAGCCTCTACTGCCCCCGGATTAAGGAATTGGGCAGCCTTAGTAATGTCTAATTTAATGCTTTCCATTTTATTTATCTAAATGAACTTGTTAATAATTTTATTTCTAATTGTGGGTTGATACCATTATATAATATGTTGTACATGGCGTCGAGGATGGGCGCATTAACATGTAAGGTATCGTTAATGGCACGCATACAGTTGGTGCCATAATATCCTTCTGCAATCATCTGCATCTCCAGTTGGGCCGACTTTACGCTGTACCCTTTGCCAATCATCGTGCCAAAGGTATGGTTGCGTGAAAAATTGCTGTATCCTGTTACGAGCTGGTCGCCAAGATAGGCGCTGTCGGTTATCTTCCTTTTCATAGGGTTAATGGTGGTAAGGAAACGTTCCATCTCCTGCATGGCGTTCGAAATGAGCACCGCCAGAAAGTTATCGCCGTATTTCAGCCCCGAACAAATGCCGGATGCAATGGCATATACATTCTTCAGTACGGCAGCGTATTCTATTCCCAGCACATCCTTCGAGGTCTTTGTTTTCACGTATTCCGACTCCAGCACCTGCGCGAAAGCTGCAGCCCTTTCCTCGTTTTCGCAACCAATCGTAAGATAAGTAAGCCGTTCCATGGCCACCTCTTCGGCATGCGACGGTCCGCCTATCAGTGCCAAATTGTCGTAAGGCACGCCAAACGCCTCGTGAAAATATTCCGAACATACTACATTCTCGTTGGGTACGATACCCTTTATTGCCGTAACAATAAACTTATCGCTGAGCTTTGTCTTAATCTTCTTCAGCAAATCCTTCAGATACGGCGAAGGAGTAACGAACACAAGTGTGTCGTAATGTTTCACGATGGTGTTGATGTCCGACGAAAATTCTATTTCATCGGTATTGAAATGTGTACCCGTCAGATAGGAAGGGTTGTGTCCTTTGCGTACAAACTCGGCTATCTTGTCGTCGTTTCTTAGGTACCAACCGATGTGATGGGTGTGTTCAATAACAATCTTAGCGATAGCTGTTGCCCAGCTACCGCTACCAATGATTGCAATGTTATGAATATCGTACATATAATTCCCGCTCTTTATGAAAGAACGAATAGTCGGGGATAGCCTTAAAACCTATTTGGCTGCCTCTATCCACTTCTCTGTTTCTTCGAGGGAAGGCTTCTCGTAGCCCAGCTTATACTTCTTGTTTATCTCGCCAAGTTTCTGCTGTAAGCCCTGAGCCTTCTCCTCCTTAATATCGGAAATAAGGTTGAATCCCGCCTTGCGAAGCACATATACCCAATTCTCTTCGACACCTAACTCGGCCCATTCCTTAATGCTGCTTTGCGGTATTTTAGGCTCCGGCTTCATCTGTGGGAAGAGAAGTACTTCCTGAATGAATTCCTTGCCCGTCATGAGCATTACCAAACGGTCGATACCGATACCGATGCCGGAAGTAGGAGGCATACCGTATTGCAAGGCACGCAGGAAGTCCTGATCGATAATCATCGCCTCGTCGTCGCCCTTGTCGGCCAGCTTCATCTGCTCGACAAAACGCTCCTCTTGGTCGATGGGGTCGTTCAGCTCCGAGTAAGCATTGGCCAGCTCCTTGCCGTTTACCATCAGTTCGAAACGTTCTGTCAGTCCCGGCTTGCTGCGGTGCATCTTGGTCAGTGGCGACATCTCTACAGGATAGTCGGTAATGAAGGTAGGCTGAATATAGGTACCCTCGCAGAACTCGCCGAAAATCTCATCAATCAGTTTGCCCTTTCCGAAGCTCTCGTCGATTTCTTCCAGCTTCAACTCCTCTACGGCGATGCGACGAATTTCCTCCTCGCTCTTATCACTCAGGTCGAAACCGGTCTTCTCTTTGATGGCATCCAAGATGGGCAAACGGCGGAAAGGAGCCTTAAAGCTGATAACGTTGTCGCCAACCTGTACTTCCGGCTTTCCGTTTACCTCCACACAAATCTTCTCCAACAGTTGCTCGGTGAAGCTCATCATCCAGTTATAGTCCTTGTACTGAACATAGAGTTCCATACAGGTAAACTCCGGATTATGGAACTTGTCCATACCCTCATTGCGGAAGTTCTTGCCTATTTCATATACTCCCTCGAAGCCACCTACGATTAATCGCTTTAGGTACAGCTCCGTGGCAATGCGCATATACATATCCGTGTTGAGCGCATTGAAGTGGGTAATGAACGGGCGGGCACTCGCTCCACCTGCAATGTTTTGCAAAGTAGGGGTTTCTACCTCGGTATAACCTGCGGCATCGAAGAACTGACGCATCGTTTTAAGCACCTTGGCACGCTTCAGGAAAGTGTCCTTTACCCCGTCGTTTACCACCAAATCGACATAACGCTGGCGGTAACGCTGCTCCGGGTCATCGAACTTGTCGTAGGCCTCGCCATCCTTATACTTCACGATAGGCAGTGGCTTCAAACTCTTTGAGAGCAATGTAATTTCCTTGGCATGCACGGAAATCTCGCCCATCTGTGTTTTAAACACAAATCCCTTGATACCGATAAAGTCGCCGATATCCAGCAACTTCTTGAAAACCTTGTTGTATAGTTCCTTGTCTTCGCCCGGACAAATGTCGTCGCGGGTGATATATACTTGAATACGGCCTTTGCTATCCTGTAATTCTACGAATGAAGCTTTGCCCATTACACGGCGTCCCATCATACGACCGGCGATTACCACCTCGCGCTCTTCTTCCGGATTGAACTGCTCTTTGATGTCTGTAGAATAAGCGTTGGTAGGAAATTCTGCTGCCGGGTAGGGATTAATCCCCATATTGCGTAACTCCTGTAAACTTTGGCGACGGCCAATTTCTTGTTCTGATAACTCTAAAACGTTCATAGTTCGTGTTTTATCGAATATTTTTCTTTTAATCAATTTATTTGCAAATGTACAAAAAATATTTCTATTATGTTCCTATTTCATACTAATTAATGAGGGAGTAAGGTGGTGGGAGGCGGGCTTTCCTTGGAGGAGGGGGAGGTGAAAGAGGTAGGAACAGGGATATTGCTCAATGCTCTTTGCCACTCTCCCTGTGTCAAGGTGGCTTGGCTTTTATGGATAGTTTTTGGGTGATAAAAAGAGAATCGCCCTTTGGAAAGCTCCTTCTGAACATCTTGTAGAAATGAAATCAAATATTATTACAAATAGAATCTTATTTTTTTAATATTTAAAACCTCTTACTTCCTTCTCCGGAAAATGCGAAAAATGAGAGCTTTTTTTATTCTCTTGATAATAAGGGTATTAGAAAATTGCTAATTTTCAGGCCTAAATTTTTGTGGAAAAAGGTCGGCTTTTTTATACTGTTTTCCTGCTTTTTCTCTTGATTTTATCTTATCTCTTAAGGGAATATGACGGAGATAATGAAGTAAAAGAGCACTGTTAGCAGTGTAAAAGGACATGTTTTAGCGAGGAAAAGGTGCCCTTTTGTGTGCATAATTAGCTTTTGGAATGCAAAAACGAATGTGTTATGTACTTTCCATAGTTCTATTTTCTTGTTTCTGAAGCGTTAAATTTTGGTATAAATAATTTACAAAAAAGGTTCTTTTGCAAAACCCTCGGCTTCTTTAAAATAACGAAAAATAGCGATAGGTACATTTATTAGCAAAGAAAAGTCCCGAAATGACATTGCATTTTACAAAAAATCTCGTACCTTTGCCCTAAATATAGTAACAATGTACAACTAAAAACATCTGCGAATGCTGACTGCTAAGACTTTAGCTTAATTGACCACTATCTGCTCATATATTGGTTTAAAGGTCTTTCTTGTTTGGTGTTCTGAAGCGGACGCAAGGTTATACAATTTATACTGGTAACCCTAATCATGCGGGTTATGAGGAGGAGTTGGTGTATCTTTTGTGTTCGGGTGTTTGGAGAGTTGTCTGCACTCAAGGTATAAACGTATTATATTATGAAGTTTAAGCGTAATATCATCATCACAGGTGGAGCAGGTTTTATCGGCAGTCATGTGGTTAGACTCTTTGTCAATAAATATCCTGAATATAGAATTATCAACTTGGATAAGCTGACTTATGCAGGGAACTTGGCTAATTTGAAGGATATTGAAGATAAGGAGAACTATGTGTTTGTAAAGGCGGATATCTGCGATTTTGATAAGATATATGCCCTGTTGCAGGAATATAATGTGGATGGTATCATTCATTTGGCAGCAGAGAGCCACGTCGATCGCAGTATTAAGGATCCCTTTACCTTTGCGCGAACAAATGTAATGGGTACGCTCTCTCTTCTGCAGGCAGCCAAACTGTATTGGGAAGCACAGCCGGAAGGATATGAGGGCAAGCGTTTCTACCATATCTCTACTGATGAGGTGTATGGTGCTTTGGAGCTGAATCATCCGGAGGGTATCGACTCTGAAATCAGTCAGCATGAGGTGTATGGTGATGATTTCTTTACAGAAGACAAGAAATATAACCCACACAGCCCTTATTCGGCTTCGAAAGCTGGCAGCGACCACTTTGTTCGTGCCTTTCACGATACCTACGGCATGCCGACGATCGTAACCAACTGCTCGAATAACTATGGCCCTTACCAGTTCCCGGAAAAGCTGATTCCGCTGTTTATCAACAATATCCGCCATCGTAAACCTTTGCCCGTATATGGTAAGGGCGAGAATGTTCGCGACTGGTTGTATGTTGTCGATCATGCCCGTGCCATTGATTTAATTTTCCATAAAGGTAAAGTTGCCGAAACCTATAACATTGGTGGCTTTAATGAATGGAAAAATATTGATATTATAAAAGTCGTCATCAAGACGGTTGATCGTTTGTTAGGTCGTCCTGAAGGTGCCGATGACGATTTGATTACTTATGTAACCGACCGTAAGGGGCATGATATGCGTTATGCCATCGACTCTACCAAGCTGAAGCGTGAACTCGGTTGGGAGCCCAGCCTGCAGTTCGAAGAAGGTATCGAAAAAACCGTTCAGTGGTATCTCAATAATGAAGAGTGGATGAATAATATAACCTCCGGCGATTACGAGAGGTATTATGAGGAGATGTATAAGGATAGGTAAAATTCTGATTTTATTCTACTATTTATTTTATGTGGAAGTGTACACTGTAAAATAGCAATGGTATCATCTAATAGACAAATAGTTAAGAATACACTGATTATATATATACGTATATTTATAACGGTATTAGTAGGTCTATTAACTGCACGATTTGTGTTGCAAGAACTTGGTGCTGCAGATTATGGATTATATAATGTTGTAGGAAGTATTATCGCATTATATGCTTTTATTAGTGGATCGTTATCTTCAACTACTGTCAGGTTCTTAAACTTCGAAATGGGAAAGGAAAAGGGAGACATAAATAAACTATTCAATATTTGCAATGTTTTGCATATATGTTTGGCCATCATTATTTTGTTTATATCTGAATCTATCGGTATATGGTATGTTTTAAATTATCTAAATATCTTACCAGAAAAATTGATGGATGCAATGTTCGTTTTTCAGGTTTCTATTATTGTTTCTTGTATTGGAATAATCAATGTTCCTTATCAGAGTTTGTTTAATGTTCATGAAGACTTTCTAACACCAGCAATCTTGGATATAGTATGTACAATTTTAAAACTTGTCTTAGTTTTATTATTATTTGTATATGATGGCAATAAGTTGAGATTTTATGCATTATCTATGAGCTTGCTAACATTTATCTATTTCGTAGCATACCATTATATTTCAAAGAAACGTTGGGCTTATATCATTAGATGGAATCTTGTAAAAGATTTCTCTTTATATAAGGAGGTTATTATTTATAATAATTATACAATATTGCAAACACTTTCTACTACTATTCGAAATCAAGGAAGTAATATTCTAATAAATTTTTTCTTTGGGACAATAGTTAATGCGGCATTCGCAATAGCAAATACATTACAAAATTATGTGACTATATTTATGAGTACATTTGATGGCGCTTCTGGACCACAAATTACTCAAAAAATAGCTTCAAATAATTATAAAGAAGCTTTTGGTATAGCTAATAAAATTAGTAGAATTTGCATCCTATTATGTGAAATGATAGCTTTACCCCTTTATGTTGAGATGGACTTTATTTTAAAGTTATGGCTAGGGAATCCTCCTACAGGGGCAGCAACTTTCTGTAGATTGATTTTAGGTATTTCGTTAGTAGCATCAACTTCTGGGGGCATCTTCCAGATAATAAATGCATCTGGTAAAGTTAAAAGTTTTAGGATAGTTACAAGTATATGTTTCTTATCTTGTTTACCTATAGGTTTCTTAGCCTATAAATTAGGTAGTCCTTCTTATTTTATTTTGTTCCTTTTTATCATTTCTGATATTGTAAACAGAGCATTACACTTGTTCCTTATGAAAAGAATTTTAAATTATAAAGTG
>JBHAEI010000004.1:0-44262 GCA_041855505.1 Prevotella sp. | reverse complement strand
TCGAATTGCTGAGTGCAGCACATTTTATGCAAAAATGTCGCCAACGAACGCAATGAAAGTTTACTTTCAAATTGCTGAGTGCAGCACATTTTATGCAAAGTTAAGCAGAAAATCGCGATTTACCAACCTTTTAAGAATGATTATGTATCGAAAAAGACAAACTTTCCCCAATACCTTTCCGAGGCGAAGAGCATATTCCTAAAATACGTATAGTACCCATCTTCTACCGGAAACAAGAACAAAATAAACGAAATTAAGAATAATTCCATCAAATAGAAGCAGAATTTCCAATAAGAAATATCAAAAACAGTAGGAAGTTTTGGAAAGAAATAGTACATTTGTAATGTCAAATAATAGGAAATATATCCATGAAGGATAAACCCAGAAAGAAAAAGCAATAAAGCGAGCTGTTTCAGCGAGCAAGCTTGTAATAACCGCAAATGACTAATACAGATCTCAGAATCATGACGCCACAGCGCCTGACAACATCTGAAAAGAACTGCTAAATGTTACCGACAAAGTACGTCGGAGGGTATCATCGCCACCATGCGATACGTACACCGCCACAAGATGCGCTTTTGGGGAACGTGCTTACAGGTATGGATATCATTGCTCATTCGGCTCGCTCTACAAACAGCAGAACAACGGGGGCAGTCCTAAAACCCAAAGCAACAGCTTTCCGGAAGGATAAACAGGCCATCGGGACGGGCTGACGAGAAGATATTAATTAAGGAAAATCATTAGTTCTATTTATATTAAGAAAAACTTTTTAGGTAATGAAGGTAGGGGTTCGTGAGAATACCTACTTTTTATGCTGCCGCCTTTAGAAAGATATACTACCGACTTTCGAAGAATACGCTACTGCTTCCCGCAAGACCTTCCCTATTTCCTACCTTTACGTGGTAGCAAGCTCCTCCCCCTCACGGCACCTGTTTCAGCCTGTCGATTACGCCCATCACCCGTAGCGACTGCTCCAGATAGGCCTCCATCTGCGCATAGTCGCCCTGCCTGAAGATCGCTTCGAAATGCGCAAACTCATCGGCCAGCCTGCTCTTTCGGTTGTTCAACCCATAGGTTTCCATCGCGCCCTCCACGCACAGCTCCACTTTTCCCAGCTCGTTGGGCATGCCATCAATGCGTAGCCACCCCTTTTCGCCCTGCACCATGATGAACGAAGGACTGCCTGAGTCCTTCGCCGCGGCGCTCGATACTACAAAACGGGGATATTCCAACACGGCAATGCCCGAGGTATCCACCCCGTTATACCCTTTGTTCGGGTAATATCTCGCTGCTACAGGCACACCGAATAGTCCCACCACCACATGCAGGTTGTAAATATTCAGGTCCATCAGCGCACCACCTCCACACTGCGGGTCGAAAGCCGGGACGACGTCCTTGCGCAAATAACGGTCGTACCGGCTCGAGTACTGCGAGAAATTACACTGCACAAGGCGGATATTGCCTAATTTTGCGATGCTTTCCCTTACCAATCGGAAGTTGGGCACGTGCAAAAGCGACATGGCCTCGAAGAGATACAGACCCTTGGAGCGGCTGATACGCACCAGTTCCTCGGTTTCGTCGAGCGAAAGGGTGATGGGTTTCTCCAGAATAACGTTGCGCCCTGCCTCCAAAGCCGTCTTGCCATAGCTGTAATGGGCCGCATTGGCAAGGGCGATATACACAAAGTCGGCCTCGTCGCGCGCCAACAGCTCGGCATAATCCGTGTAAACTTGCGCCACACCATACTTCACGGCCAGCCGTTCAGCCCGCTCCCGATTGCTGCGGACATAAATACTTGATACCTCTATCTGCGGGTTTTCCTCCCGCAACATGGCCATTACCTCGCCGGCTATCATGCCTGTGCCTATGATACTTATCTTCATAATACCCTGTTTTATCGTAAAGCAAAAGTAAGGAAAAGAAAGAATAAATAAAAGTTAATTCTAAACTTTTTTCTGTTTTCCCTTAAACTTTTTCTTTCTTCCTTCGTCCCATTCTCATAACACCGCCCAAGCGAGGGCGCGGAAAGAAACAGAAGAATTTAGTAGTAAACAAAATTTAGAGAGTATGAAAAAATTAGTGTTAGGCGTAGTAGCCCTGAGCGTGATGAGCGCAGTGAATGTTTCGGCAAACGTTAATAAACTGACCGACAGAAAGTTTTTGGCAAACTCTTTGGTAAGCAATCTGTACAGCAGCGACGGCTATATAGGCTATAATCCTTTCTCGCACGACAGACATCTTTCAAAGAAAGAGAGAAAACGCCTCGAAAAGCGACGCCACGAAATGGAGAAACAACGTCATGAAGCCGAGAGACGTCACCACGAGATGGACAAGCGACGCCACGAATGGGAAAAGAATCATCGTGACTGGGAACGAGATCACCACCGTTTCGACCGTAACGACCCTCGCTTCGACCGCGACCGCAGATGGGATAATGATCGCAGATGGGATAACAACCGAAAATGGGATAATGACCGCTACGAGCGTAACCGCGAGCAGTGGAAGAAGGATCAGAAGAAGTTCGACCGCGAGCGCAGGCACAACGAACGCATGAACCGCATGCGCGAGGAGTGGGAGAAGCAGAGAAGATAACAAAGAGAATAGATTACAACAATATAAAATATAAATATAATAGGAAGAATATAATAGATAAACATTTTTTCGTTTTAGATAGAATTAGTTTGGGGAGTGTGTCTCAGTGATGAGCTGCACTCTTTTTTTGTACCTATTGTAACGTGTGATTCTTACCCAAACTCATTGTGATGCGATGAGCTGCACTCTTTTTTGTACCTACCGTAACGGTGCTGTCGTGCCCAGCCTGTTGTCCTTTATAAAGGCCTGCAGCTCGGAGCCGTCATCGAGGGAGGGGGCGAAGGGGGTAAGGATGTGGAGCCGGCCGGGCGCAACCAACGACAGAAGGTCGCGGGCTGTGTTCAGTACACAAATGTTGCCAGCCAGTCCGCATACGTCGATGTCGGTAATACCTTCCTCCTTTATGATGCCTTTCAGCTCGTCGGCTGCCGTAGCGTTCTGCAGAATAGAGTACTCTTCCCTATCGGGCAGGGTGCCTTTATATAATAAGGTATAGCCGCCTTCCTGTGTGCACAGAGCCTCCAACAGCCGTTGCCAGAGGACAGCCCCCACCGAATGGCGCACGCAATGCACGGGCCAAGGGCCTCCCTGCGCGGCAAACGAGCAATGGTTATAGGGGTGCCAGTCGGCCGTTACCACCCTTGCCACATACCTGTTGCCCTCATTATCCACATAATCGGCCAGCGCGTCCATCGCCTCCGCTGCTCCATTTACGGGCAGTGAGCCTGTTATAAAATCCATCTGCGGATCTACCACGAGTAACATTCTTCTTTCTTTCATCGTTATTTTCCTTTCGTTATGTATTTTACCGTTGCCAAACAGGACAGCAACACCCTGCCCGTTGCACCGACAAAGATACAGTTTTTCCCACATATCTCCCTGCCCGTTGTGCCGACAAAGATACAGTTTTTCCCCGTATCTCCCTGCCCGTTGCACCGACAAAGATACGCTTTCCTCCATATTTCCCTACCTACCGTCCCTAAATAATCGGCTCAAGGCTGCACGGCATCGCTGCACGCTTACTCCTGTTTTGTCCGAAATTCCCTTCTCAAGCACGTACACAGCCATTTATTAACACTATTTATACATCTCCATGTCCAGTTAATTGTCAATAAGTTATGTATTACCCCTCCCAATTGTAAATAAAAAAACCATAGAGTATGCTAAAAACATTACGATTCTGCCTGCGATGGGAAAACTTTTTTTAGCTTTGCAGCCGATAAATCGTAAATAAACCCATATAAATTAACCTATTGGTATTACATATTTTCGATTGACATCACCTATTTCGATGAATGGAAACTGGAATGTGTTCGTTAGTTTTCGAGGTGAAAGGAAGAATTACTGAGAGAATAAGAATTATAGATAGATATAATAAGAATTATAGAATTTAGGTATAAATATTTTCAAGATGACTAAAAGAAATTTTCTTAATGCAGGAGTTTTACCATACGTAAAGCCTTGCACCACGTATGTACACGTCGCAACAGAGAGCTATTTACTAAGTGGGTCTGAAGGAAAGCATGAAGATGCAGAATTCGGAGGAAGTGCCGGTGATGGCCCTGACAACGACGATGCTCCTCAGCAGTAGGCAGCTAATAACGCGGCACAATAATTCAAACTGTCAGTAATAACGAAAAAACAGGTTACAAAAGTAATGAAGAAATTTGGTTTTTTGGCAATGGCCACAGTATTGGCTCTTGCCTCAGCTTGTTCAAGCAATGACGATATTGCCGGAACAAACGATAACGGTACCAACGCTACAGGCTCTCTGACAGCCTTTTCTGGTGAGAGCATTACCGAAGGCGTACGTACCTCGATGACACACGAGATAGGTGGCAAGGGCGTATTCGCTTGGGAAAGCGGCGATTATATCTGGATTGAAAATAACGGAAGTTTCGTAAAAGGCGCTTCGAACAATATAACCGGCTCTACGGCATCGGCTAAGTTCTATGCCAACGGTACGTTTACCAACAGCACCTATAACGTGTTCTACACAGGTAAGAACAGCACCTCGGGCAATCAGGTAACGATAGCTTCCGTGCAGAAGCAGGAAACTCCTAACAGCGCAAAGCACTTTGGCGAGTCAGGCGATTGCGGTGTGGCTACTGCTACCCGTACCAAGGGCGGCGAATACGGCTTTAAGCTCACCCATAAAGCAGCCTACCTCTGCATTCTACCCCGCACAGAAGACGCTAACTTAAGTGGCAGCAAGATTACACAAATCGAGATTTCATCCGACAATAACATTGCCGGTACTTACAATTTCTCGACCAGCGGTCTGGCATCGACACCTACCACAGGCGCCAAGACGATTGTAATGCAGCTGGGACAAAACGGCGACGGCTTTACCCTCGACAACGCAAGAACCGACATTAACAAGAACGGTACTTTTGTTGTAATAGCTCCGGGTACACACAACCTTACCGTACGCTATTTCCTTACCAAAAGCAGTAGCACAGGTGTAAGTAACTTCACTGTTACCAAAACACTGTCGAACCTGAACTGTGTCGAGAACACTGTTAAGGATATCTACGCCAACCTAAGCCTTCAGGATTACTCTGCCGACCACTACTTCTGGGATGCTAAGCAGAGTTTCTGGTATGGCAAGGAGGCAGATAAGAACATCGGCGAGAACGGTACTATCACTACCAATACTCCGGGACTTTATCCTACAGCAGGCTCTGACAGGTGGTATAACACAACTTCAGGTAAAGCCACAGCGCAATACTCTGCCAAGAATTGTCCTAACAAGAACGAGGCTATCTGGTATCTCTTGCATGGCGACATTCATTGGGATGCCAACCAAGCATGGGAGTTTGGTGGCAGAATCTTCAAAGGTGGTGTATGGATAAAGAAAAAGGCTTATATCAGCGGCTTTAGCTCTACACAATCAGAGAATCCATATTACCTGGAAGGAGCACCAGCCGACCATAATTATGACACGACTCGTGGAGAAATCAGTATTACGAAGTCAGGCCGACCAAGCAATATCAGCGAGTACTTCTTCCTCCCTGCCAGTGGATGGATTACGAAAGGCAGTGGTAATGGCCAGCTATATTACATCGGTGAGAGAGGTTACTACTGGTTGAATGTTGCCGAAGACGATAGCAATGCTTATGTGTTCTACTTCGATAAGAACAAAGCACACATTGTGTACGAAGCTCGTGAGGTTGGCCGTAACATCTGGACGGCACAGTAAACCGACCGACCGCAACAGATAGATAGACACAATCTATAATAAGCATTATGCTTAATGATTTCTTCATATCTTAATGTATAGTTTGCTTGTTATTACTATGTCTCTTTAAGTAGCTTTACCACTTGTTGTAGGAAGGTATTCCACACAACACGAGTACATACTCCACACCATACGAGTAGATACTCTACACCACATAAAAAGAGTTGTGCCGAATGGGCATTGCTCCTTTTTTATTTCCTTCACCTTTATAACCAACGGACACAACGCTTAAAAACAGGTATTCCAATGCTACGGCAGAGTCATTCAATACGGAATTCAAACTCTTCAGGGCTAATCTTAAAGGAGTGGCGGATAAGAAGTTCTTTCCTATTCAGACTCACAAAGTTATACGCATAAGCCTCACTTCTTTCCTACCAAGCCATGACTTTATAAGAAAAATCGTGAAAGATAAACAAAAACTATTAACATTCTATCTTTAGTTTCAAAACTTTCCTTACCTTTGCAGCCGTAATTTAAATAAACAAGATACTGATACTTATTATTATCACTTCAATAGCAGATTGCTTGAAACGGAAATGTACCTCTTTCTTGATATTACCGACATACAGATTTAAAGATAATAAGGATATTAAGGGGGGTATAAGCAAAAGTATAAAAAGGTATTAACAGAAATATGAAATAGAACTTAGGTGTTATTTTATATATGACTACAAAAAAATCATCAATGCAGGCTTCTTACAATACGTAGAGCCCACCACTCTACATATACATGTATCTGTTGAGAGCCATTTATTAGCTGGCTCTCCGAAAAAGGAAACCCCAATAAACATTGAAATTCCGGTTAATCCCAATGCTTCTCCCGTTAATCTCAGCAATGCCGATAACTATATGCTACATAAAGGTGTATGCTTAGGAAACAGAAAAAGATACCTTAAGTACTTAAAGTAAATATAAACATATCACATAAAAATAATGGAAAAGAAAACTTATAAAGCCCCTACTATCGAGGTAATTATCCCGAACTATGAAGCAACTATTCTGGCTGGATCAGGATTGGACACAGGAGTGGAGGCAAAGATATCAGAACGTGATAATGCCACTAACCCGTGGGCATCAGATCCTAACTCCGGTTCGGATAAAAATATGGGAGAAACTCTTCCATAAGGGCTAAGAAAACAAGTCTCCCTATCCATATGGGACACGAAAAATTAACACTGATATAGTACATAAATATTAACAACTAAAATATTACGAATTACAAATGAAAAAGTCATTCGGTATATTTCTATTAATGGGGATGGCTCTCTGCATGAGCAGCTGTTCCTCAGACAATGGGCAAAACGGTGAAGATGATAACACTACAGCTAAACTACGTACGCTTGAACTTAGTGTAGAAGCTCCTAAATCACGTGTTATCCTTGAATATAAAAGTGGTAAACTCAATGCTGTTTGGCAGGTGGGCGATGCCATTAGCTTAATGAATTTAACGCGAGGAGCAGGGTTTATAACTACTGCTACAGCCAAATATCAAGCCCGAAGCACAGCTTTCTACGGCACCATTCGTGCCGATCAAGGCGACCAGTTGGCTGCTATTTATCCTGCTATCAATGGAACTTCGATAACTAAAACTGCCGATAACACCACACTGCACATTAATTTGGAAGGGCAGAAAGGTATCCTTTTCAAAGCTGCTGACGACCCTGACCAGACCAATGCCGGCGAAACTATCAGCAAAAAATATAACATTGCGTGGGGAAAAGGTAATGTAACCGCAGTAACGGAAACCACCGCTAAAGCCACTTTAGTGGCACAAGGCAACGACGGAAAGTTGCTTAATAAGGTTACAGTCATCAAGTTTAAGTTCTATTTACCTGATGGAGAGAAATACAAACAGGCAGCAAACGTTACGAAAGTGCGCATCGGAAACGTATATACACAGGCGGATATCGATATGAATACCGGCAATCTGTCTAATCAGACATTAGGTACAATAGAGTGCAGCGGCAGCAATATTGCTCCAAATGGAGAGTTTACCGTGGCACTTTTGGTAGGTACAAACAATTTGACAGGCAAGATTGCCCCTACTTTCACTGTTGTGGGAGGTCTTAATACAGCCTCTTCAAGTACTTATACCGCTACTTTCCCGGAAGGAACCGTTGGTGTTAATCAGAACTACCAGATACCGGTTAAACTGAAAAAGGTGAATTAATCCCGCATTAAAACACATTTTATATTGTAAAGACAAAGAGAGGAGCAATGCCGCTTTTGGCATTGCTCCTCTTTTATTTATGTGGCATTTTAGCGATACAAAGATTGTTTAGATACTACTCTATTCAGTACTTCTCATCTGCCGAACATACTAAATGACTTTACAAAAATACTCCTTTGCCCTCCTAATTAAACGTAAGGCGGAAGGTGGTAAGTCGGGCTTTCTCGTCGGTAATCAGCTCTACACTCCCATTGCTCACACGCATTATCTGGCGAGAAATCGAGAGGCCGATGCCGCTTCCCTGCTGCTTGGTGGTGAAGAAAGGCACAAAGATATGGGCGGCAAGGTCGGGCGGGATGAGCGGGCCATCGTTGGTAACATCGATGATAACGGCCTCCTGCACATTCTGATAGGCCTTTATCATGATATGCCCGCCCTCGCCAACCGCCTCGGCAGCATTCTTGAGGATGTTGCTCACCACCCTGCTGATGAGGGCTTCGTCGGCATACACCAGCAGGTCGAGCGGCTCTACGGCGAGGGTTACAACAGAACGGGGCTTCAACAGCGGCCTTACCAACTGTTCCATGCGCTCTAAAAACGCCAGCACATAGAACGGTTTCGGCTCCGGTTTGGGCAGAAGGGCAAACCTGCGGTAGTTCTCCACGAAGTGAATCAGCTCCTTTCCGGTTTGATTGATTACCTGCAACCCCTCCCGCTGCTCGCCCTGCGACTGCCTTAACAGCGTGTCGCTCAAGGAGATAATCGGGGTAACGGTGTTCATGATTTCGTGGGTGAGCACCCGTGTGAGCTTTATCCAACTGTCGATTTCCTGATTGGCCAGCTCGCCTTTAATATCGCTGAAACCGATAATCCGCACCCGCTTCCCCTTCAGTATGGTGTGCGTTTCGCGGGTAGAGAGCGTTTCCAACTGCTGCTTTATCTGATTGATGTGCGTTACCACATCCACCTTCAGCAGCTCGCAGGCCGCCCTGTTGCTCCGCAGCACGATGCCCCGTGCCTCCTCCACGACGATGATACCCGTATCGACCGAGTTCAGAATCAACTCGAAGTACTTCTCCTTCTCCATCTGGTCGTCGCGGGCATGCTGCAAAATCGTCTTCACCCTGTTCAGCAAGGCATTCAGCTTCTGCTCCTCCCCATCCCCTTTCTGCTCCGGGAAGTGGAACGAATAATCGCCGTTATCGAGCGCATGGAAGAGGAACCTCACCTTGCCGATGCCCTTACGGTGCCGCTTCCACAGCCGTATGTAGGCCGCGAGGAGCAGCAAAAGCAGTACGAGAAGTACAAAAAAAGCTATGTTCATCATCGCTAAAAATCATGTTTTATTTATGAAAAACCGTGCTTGGGGAACGAAAGCCGTCGCCGTATAACCTGCACGGCATCGCTCTTGTAACAAACTGATGCAATCCTTGTAACAAACCGGGATAACCCTTGTAATAAACCGGATGTAACTCTTGTAACAAACCGGATGTAACTCTTGTAACAAAGCGTGGGATAACCCTTGTACAAAAAGGGCATGTTTTCTGCTGCAAAAGGCCATCTTTTACCGATGAAAAGGGCATGTTTTGTTCCACGAAAGGGCACCTTTTACCCGGCTACAGGCCGTACCTCTTCAACTTATTATACAAGGTCTGCCGCGAAATACCCAATCGGAAAGCTACCTGCGAGAGGTTTCCCTCGCAGCTTCGGATGGTCTTCTCGATGAGTTTTCGCTCCATTTCATCGAGGGTCTGCACCTCTTCCAAGGGCTTGTCGTGGCGTGCCTCATCGCCGCTGATGTCGCTTTCCTGTATCTCGCTGCCACTGCTTAGGATAACCGCCTTCTCGATGGCGTGCTGCAACTCACGTATGTTGCCGTACCATGGCATGCCGTTTATTTTCCTTTCGGCCTCCTCCGATAAGCGCAGTTCCTGCTTGTTGTACATCCGTGCGTACCTCTTTAGGAAGATAGCGGCCAGCGAAGCGATGTCGCCCGTCCGCTCACGAAGCGAAGGAAGGTGCAGATGAATGGTGTTGATGCGGTACAGGAGGTCTTCGCGGAACAGCCCCTCGCGCACCATTTGCTGCAAGTCGCGGTTGGTGGCACAGATAAGGCGCACATCGATGGGTATCTCCTTGCTGCCTCCCACCCGCACAATGCTCCTGCGCTGTAGGGCCGTGAGCAGTTTTGCCTGCAGGGAATAGTCTAAATTTCCGATTTCATCGAGGAAAAGCGTACTACCCTCCGCCTGCTCGAACTTCCCCGCCTTGTCGGCCTTGGCATCGGTAAACGCTCCCTTCTCGTAGCCGAACAGCTCGCTTACAAAGAGCGATTCGGTGATGGCTCCCATGTCGATAGGCATCATCGCCTTGGCGCTGCGCCGGGAAAGTCGGTGTATCTCCTGTGCCAGCAGCTCCTTCCCCGTGCCGTTCTCGCCCGTTATAAGGATGTTGGCATCGGTGCCCGCCACCTTCTCGACCACCCGTTTCAGGTCCTGCATCACGATGGAATCGCCCCAAAACATGGCTCTCTGTCCCTCGCCGGCAGGCCTTGCCATCGTCCGGCCCCGTGTCTTTTCATACGCTTTCAGCAGCGTTTCCAGCAATTTATCGTTGTCGAACGGCTTCACCACGAAGTCGGTAGCCCCCTCTTTAATGCCCGTTACCGCCAATTCTATGTCGGCATAGGCCGTGAAGAGCACCACCTGCGTCGCGCTGCTTGCCCTCTTTATCTCCCGAAGCCAGTACAAACCCTCGTTGCCGGTGTTGATGCCACTGCGGAAATTCATGTCGAGCAGCACCACGTCGGGCCTGTCCTCACGCAACCGGGCAGGGATGCTGTCGGGGCTCGCGCTCACGATCACCTTTTCAAACACCCCCTCCAACAGCATCTTTACCGTGGTAAGAATGTTCCTGTTGTCATCCACTATGAGAATCGTTCCTTGCTTCTTCATCTTATTTTATGATTGTGCGGCTTTATCGGCCTGCTTGTTTCCTCGCGTTATCTTTTTCGTTCGTCCCCATCCGGGAAGGCTTTTCCCATTCCGTATAACGGAAAGTTCTCCATCCATCCCTGATCCACATACCCTTTCATCGAGATACGCACCCCTTTCAGATGGGCGTCGGGATGGCTGCTTATGTAGTTTTTCATGGAGCGGGCACGAACGTTCTCTTCGGCTTTTACCTCAATGGGGATTACGCTGTCGGCCGTCTGAACAACAAAATCAATCTCGGCCGGGGTGGTATCTTTGCTCCAGTAATAAGGCGTAAAGTTACAGGCTATGAGCTGCTGCAACACATACTGCTCGGTAAACGCCCCTTTGAACTCCCTGAAAATGTTATCGCCTATCAGCATTTGCCCGGCAGGAGCATCGACCATGCAGGCAAACAAGCCACAATCGAGCAGGAAAAGCTTAAAGGCGCTGAGGTCTTCATAAAACTTAACGGGCATTTGAATATCCTTTACCCTGCCCACCTTGTGAATGATTCCTGCGTCGATGAGCCATTGAATGGCCAGTTCGTATTCCTTTGCCCGTGCTCCCTGCCTGATAACGCCATAGATAAATTTCTTGTTTTCCTTCGCCAACTGTGAGGGCAGACTCTCCAATACCTGCCCTATTCGCATGCTTTCCGTTTTAGAGCTGTGCTTGGAAATATCGTTGCGGTAGGCTTCGAGGATGCCCTGTTGGAGTCGGCGCACCTCCGACAAGTCATGATTCTGCGTAAAGCGCAGCACAACTTCGGGCATTCCTCCCACAAAATAATAGTAACGCAACTGCTCGATAAATTTAGGCGCAAAGGTATCTATCATCTTCCAGTCGCCCTTTTGCAGAAGCTGCAAGAGCCCTTCCTCGCCATTGGCTGCTAAAAATTCCTCATAATCCATGGGATGAATGGTGAGCATATCTACCTTTCCCACAGGAAAGGAATTGCCCTGATGGAGCGTGATGCCCAGCAACGAGCCGGCCGCCAGTACATGATAGTCGGGGGCGTTCTCCTGAAAATACTTCAAACTATGAAGCCCCCGGGCCGCTTCCTGTATCTCATCGAAGATAATAAGCGTTTTGCCCGCCTCGGGTTTCACGCCCGATATGGCCTGCACGGCAAACAGAATACGCTCTATGTTATAGTCGTCGATGAAAAGTTCCTTGGCCAACGGCTCGGCATCGCAGTTAATGTAAGCCACCGACTCGTAGCATTCCTTGCCAAATTCTTTCATGAGCCACGTCTTGCCTACCTGCCGTGCGCCAAGCAGAATAAGGGGTTTTCTGCCTTTATTCGCCTTCCACTTTTCCAGTTCCTTAAATGCTTTTCGCTTCATAAGTAGATTGTTTTCCACAAAAATACACTTTTTCGATGATAGAAACAAGCAAATATCACACTTTTTCGATGATAGAAAGCAGGTAGAAATACATTTTTTCGACGATAGCGAGGAGGTTTTCCTTGAGCGGAAAGGCAACGGGCCAAGCGGAAAGACGCACTGCCCGAAGCCGGGAAGAAGAAGAAATATTAGCTCTTCGCTTGTACACATGACATATTATATATATATTTGCCAGACAAAACCGCTCCGCTTTTAGCGAGAGGCGGGCAAGGGCATCAGCAACAAAGCATTCAGTAAAACACAGTATTATGTTCGAAAAGGAAAGCAAACAGTACGACCGATTGGTGGCAGAATATCAGGAAAAAATCATGAAACCCATGGGAAAGCAGGAGTTTCTGAAATATTCTGAAATCCTGTTTTCCTGCCATAGCTGCGGAATAGAGGGCTCTTCCTTCTCGGTTGATGACACACGGGCACTCTTCGAGGAGCAACTGGGCTATTATCCCGTGGGGAAATCGCTGCTGGAGTGTCAGGAGATGTCCGACCACTTTGCCGCATACGAATGGCTGCACAAGCATCGGGAGCATGCTTTTAACGTGGAGCTGATGCAGACAGTAAACCGACTTGTTACCTTACACACCCTGCCGTTTAAAGTGCCCGGCGCTGTTCCGGGCGAGTTTACCACGGTAGATATGGCGGCGGGCAACACGATTTTCGGCCGACATGAGGACCTTATCGCACAGGTTCCGAGGCTCATGGAATCGGCAGTAAGGGCTATCGAGGCTCACGAAATACACCCGATGGTCATTGCGGCCCGCTTTCACGGCTTCTACGAATACCTCCATCCGTTTCGTGATGGCAACGGAAGAACGGGGCGATTGCTTTCCAATTTTATCCTCCTGCGCTTCGATTTGCCTGAGTTAATCATCAAAAAAGAAAACCGAAAGGAATATATCGCGGCGCTGCAAGCCATACGTTCGGAAGGAGCCGACGAGCACCTTGTCCGCTTTTTCTTCCAATCGGCCATTACACAGATGACCGACGCGCTGGAGCAAAAGCAGCGATCAAGTTGCCCCATGCTCTTCTTTTAACCTTGCTGGAAGTGCCCGCAACTTTGTAACTCGACAAAAATTTAACCTTGCAGGAGGTGTTCGCAACTTTGTAACTCGGCGAAATTAAAAGTCTGCCAAACCGTTTTACAACGCTTCGACAGACGTTCGACAACTCACAACTTATTCTTCCAATGTCCTGACGAATACGCATATTCGGCTTCGGGGCAGCCGACCCGATAACGAGCCTACTGCCCTTTGCCCGTATGCAGCCCTACTCCACCACCTTACCGTCGAACAATCGGATGGTGCGGTGGGCAATGGCGGCATCGTGTTCGCTGTGGGTTACCATCACGATGGTGGTGCCTTCGGAGTTCAGCTCGGTGAGAAGTCCCATTACCTCGGCGCCGTTTTTCGAGTCGAGGTTACCCGTCGGCTCGTCGGCAAGGATGAGTTTCGGCCCGAATACCACGGCACGGGCGATGGCAACACGCTGCTGCTGACCGCCACTCAGCTGATGCGGGAAGTGCTTTGCACGGTGGCTGATGCCCATTCGCTTCATGATTTCCTGCACTTTCTGCTTGCGTTCCGCCTTAGAATAGTCGAGATAAGTAAGGGGAAGCTCGATGTTCTCCTCCACGTTCAGCTCGTCTATGAGGTTGAAACTCTGGAAAACGAAGCCTATCTCGCCCTTGCGCACATCGGTACGCTCCTTCTCTTTCAGGCTCGCCACCTCTCTTCCGGCCAACTGATACCGGCCACCCGTAGGGTTATCGAGCAGACCGAGGATGTTCAGCAGGGTGGATTTACCACAACCCGAAGGGCCCATCACGGCGACAAACTCGCCATCTTTCACTTCGAACGATACATTACTAAGCGCAATTGTTTCCACCTCTTCGGTGCGGAACGACTTGCTAAGATTCTCTACTTTTATCATATTTGCTAAAAATTATGTTTTAATTGCTCCATTTCCTAACCCTCCTTGCACGGTTAAGGATTAGGGGGATGCCTCTCTTTAATTACTTACACGCTCTCGCTAAACACTCCCTCCCACATGGGGAAGGCCGGGTCGGAGTATTTACTCCTGCTTTAAAAACTCTGCGGGATTGCTGATAGCCACCTTATAACAGTTGATGAACACGATTACCGGCACGAGGAAGAGCACAAAAACGGCGATTCCAACGAACATGCCCACGCTTAACCCGATGCGGTTATCGTACAGGGTGAGCCACTGGGCAGCCACGAGCCATGCGACAATGCAGCCCGCGATGACGGCGGGAACGGCCGTTTTCAGGATGCTGCCGAGGAAAAGACGGACAACATCGGCCGTTGTGGCGCCGTTCACCTTGCGTATCGCAATCTCCTTGTGGCGGTGGTTTACCTCGTCGTTCACGTAGCCCACCAGTCCTATCAGCGAGATAAACAGCACCACAAGGCCTGCCACCAGCACACCGTCACGGAAGTTCTTCGTGGCCGTGTAGTGCCTGTTCTTGAGGTTTTCGAGGTTTTCCACGAGGATGGTCTTGCCGGGGAAGAAGCGTTGCAGGCGTTCCTGTATCTGCGAGATGTTCTCGGCCGAGAAGTCGGAAAGCTGCAAGAGGAGGTATTTGTTCGATGGATTCGCGGTATTTCCATAGAAGATAACCGAAGGAAGCTCCCTATCGTTCTGCTCGGCCGACCCTATGTGCAGGTCGCGATACACACCGACGATGGTGATAAAGCCTTTGTTCTCGCTGCCGCTATGCTCGGTTATCAGCACCTTTCGGCCCACGACATTGTCCCAGCCCCGCAGTTCTTTCATCTTTCGAGCAAAGGTCCGGCTCACCATTACCTGCCGTAAGCTGTCGGTGTTGTGGGCAAACGCCTTTCCTTCGACAATCGGAATGCCCATCATCGGGAAGTAATCGTCGGCCACGGTGTAGAGGTCGGCCACGTTAAAGAGCTGTGAGCTCTCGCCCGGCACCTGCACATTGTTGCCGCTCCCTCCCTCGAAGATAAGGCTTGAACAGGCCGACAGGGCTTTCACCCCACCCAGTTTGCGCAGCTCGCCGACGGCCGTTTGCCGCTCGGAGGGCGACAGCGCCGTGATGTTTATCACCGCTTTATCCTTGCAGTCGTACCCCATATCGAAGCCGACGATGTGGTTATACTGCAAGCTCACTACCAACAGCAGCGACAACAGCATGCTTACCATGGCAAACTCGACACCTAACAGCAGCACTTTCCAGCTGTGGCGCGAGCCTTTCAGCCCCCTAAAGGCGATGGCTACGGGCATTCTGTTGTACAGCATGCCCGGAACGATACCGCCCACCACGAGCACCAGCAGCAGGATAACGCCCAAAATCCACACGCCCCGATTAAAGAGGAGCACCGAAAGCGGAGCCGACAGGAGCTGCTCTATCGTGCCATGACACACGAAGATGAGCGCCATGCCCAGCACAACGGCGATGAGCAGATGCAGGAAAGCCTCGCCGAAGGTAATGCCGAAAAGGGCTTTCGGGCCGGCACCGTAGCACTTCCGTACCGCCATCTCGCGCGAACGGGTGGTAAGATTGCCCACTACGATGAGGATATAGTTCAGCACAGAGGCCGTCAGAAGCACAAAGGCGAGGACGGACAGTATCCAAAACATCTGCTTTACATTATCTGCCTGTGTGAAATATTTCGATATGGGCGTAACCTTAAACGTAAGTTCCACGCCCGCCTCCCGCAGTTGCTTCGCCGGGAAGTGGGTAAGCACCATCTTACGGATAAGCGGTTGCAGGGCATCGGCACGGGTTCCGGCCTTGAGTTTCACAAAACTTTGGTAGCGATCGTTGCCCACAAGGTTGTTCTGTCCGTCGAAACCAAACGATTTCTGCGTATTCATCGACCCAATAACATCGTGGTCATGAAAGGAGGTGTTGTGCGGATAGTCCTCGTATACAGCCACGATGGTGAGCCTAAAGTTCGTCATTTCGGTTGGAGTAATACGTTTTCCTATCACGTTGCCACCCAAACGCTCGGCCGTACTGCGGTTTACCATGCAGCAGAAGGGGGCGGTGAGCGCCTTCCGAGCGTCGCCTTCCAGCACCTTGGCAGGGAACATTCGCAGGAAACAGCTGTCGGCCAAATAAATGTTTGCCCAGACACGCACCCTGTCGTCCGTCTCTACCTCGCCTCCAAACAGCGGATTTACCCTCGTGGCCAGCTCCACTTGCGGAATAATCTGCCGCATTTTCGGGGCCACACCACCCGGTGTATTGTCTCCTTCCATAAATGGTTGCGACTGCATCTTGAAACCTTCCGTTACGCGGCAGATACGTTTATAGTCGGGAAAACACTGGTCGAAGGTCTGCTCGTAATAGATTTCGGCTATCACAACGGCGCTTATACTCAGTCCGAAGGCCAGACAGAGTATCTTTACCACGTTGTGCTGACCGCGTCGGGGCAGGTTGCGCAGGGCGTATTGTATGTTCTTGAATATCGTCATTGTATTTTGTTTTATTCGTAAAAGGCCATCTTTTACCGATGAAAAGGGCATGTTTTACGCTGCAATATGCCACGTTTTACATCGCAAAAGGGCACCTTTTACATTCCTTTTCCACGTTATTTCTTTTCCATCGGACGGCAATCGGAGGCGCCGCTGGTGCTCACCTGCACCTTGTCGGGGCATCCTTTATACTTCACATCGCTGGAGCCGGAAGCACTGCCCGTGAGCGATTTCGTGGCGGTGCAGTGAATATCCGACGAGCCGGAGCAGTTTACTTCCACCTGCTGTGCCCTGAGTCCGTAGGCTTTCACATCGCTGGCTCCCGACGCATGGTAACTGACCACGGGCACTTCGCCGCTGATGTTGGCATCGGAAGCGCCCGACACCACCACTTTCAGCCTGTCGGCACGGAGCCGATGGAACGATACGTCGCTGGCACCGCCGGCCGTTACGGAAAGCGTCGTGGTGTTCAGCTCGGGCACTTTCAGGTTGCTCGCGCCGTCAAGGGTGGCTGCCGTAAGGCGGGGCGCACGGATAACGGCCGTGATTTTCTTGCCGTTCGTGCTGACTTTTGTTCCATTCTTCAGGCCCACATACAGCACACTGCCCTTCGCTTCCACCCGTACCAAGGGCAGAAGATTGACTGGCGCCTCCACTTCCACAAGGTAGTCGGAGCCGCTTGTCTGCTCGAAAGTGGCATCGATGGCAGCCGATATATTCACGGCATCGAACTTGCCCGGACTGAAAGTGGCCGAGCTTGAGCTTTCGGCAGCCACCACAGGATGGCTGATCACGATACACGACGTGGCCAACACGGCCAGCAGGGGCATAAAAAGTAAGGCAATTCGTTTCATAATCTTATTGTTTTAATTGGTTATCTATATTTTTATGAGGAGGGAAAGAGTTTTTATGAGGAGTGAAAAGAAGTGAGGGGGAAGTGAAAGGGAGTGAAAGGACATCAGTCTTATAGGAGTTAAGGGGAGTTTTTATGAAGCGGAAAACTCCCTTTTCCCTGCACTTCTACCCTATCTCTTACTCTTCTTTTATGTTCTTTACAGGGTTTTCATTGGCTGCCTTTCGGCTCTGGAAATACACCGAAGCGCACGAGAGCACAAGGCAGAAGAGGCCTGCCGAGAGGTAAATCCACGGCGACAGGGTAATGCGATAGGAGTAACCGGAGAGCCAGTCGGTCATGACATAGTAGATAGCGGGCACGGCTACCACGAAAGCAATGAGCACATAGCCCATGAATGTGCGCAGCAGTTTTACCAAAATGCGATTGTTGGTACTGCCGAACACCTTGCGAACGGCTATCTCCTTACGGCGTTGCTGAATGAAGTACATACTCATGGCCACCAGTCCGAGCATGGAAATAACGATGGCTATCGAGGCAAAGAGGGTGATAATCTTCGACAATCGCAGCTCTCGCTCAAAGAACGACTGCATCTGTTGGTCCATAAACGGCTTCTCGGTGTGCACCTCCTCACGGAACACTTCCTTGTAAACCGCCCGTATCTGCCCATAGGCAGCGGCAGGGTCGCCCTTTATCCTGATGACATAGTTCCACGGAAGAATCTCCGAAGCATCCGTCAGATATACGGCAACGGGGTGTTCCTCGGTGGTAATATTCCCTAATTTAAACTCGCTCAGGATGCCCCGAATGGGGACATTGCTGCCGTAGGAGCCTAAATAAATAGACTTTGCCGATGTGGCAAGCCCTGTTTCCTGAAAGGCACGGCGGTTAAGATACACGCCATCGGCCGATGCCACATGGTTGTCCTGCACTATTTTGATGCCCAATACCTTCAGGAAATCCTTGTCGGCACGGAACACTTGGAAGCTGAGCGAGCGCCCATAGGCCGCCGTTGTCTCGTTGTTGCCCTTGTCGAGCGGCACGCCCTGACTAATACTAATGGCCTCGACGCATGGCAGCTTGGCCACTCTTGCCCTGAACTGCCGGATGGATGCGCTGTCCATCGAGGTGTTCTCGATGTTCAGAAGGTTGTCGGTGTCGTAGCCCAAGGGGGCGGAAAACAGGTGATGCAGCTGCAAACCCACCGTAAGCGAGCAGGCCAAAAGGAAGATGGTGGCGGCGCTTTGCAGGATGATAAGCACCCGACTGAAGCGCATTCTGGCGCGGGTCTTGAACGTTCCGCGCACCACATCGATGGGTTTCGACCGTGAGATATACACCGCCGGCAGCACGCCTGCCAGTACGCCTACGCCCAATACGAACGCCAAGAGGACACAAAGGTTGAGCGGGCGGAACAGGTTTGCCATCGCAATGTCCGCATCGAGCAGCTTTCCTGCTGCCGGCGCCAAGGCAAACGACAGCCCTATGGCTATCACCAACGAGCACAAACACAGGATGATACTTTCTAAAATGAGCCTCAACACGATGTCGCTGCGCCTGCTGCCCAGCAGCCTGCGCGTGGCCATTTCCTTGGCCCGACGGCCCGATTGCGCCACGGTAAGGTTGATATAGTTAAAGATGGAGAAGAGCAGAATGATGATTTCGACCCCGAAAAGCATGTTTACCAAGGTTTTGTCGCCCCGCTCGGTTACCCCCGAAGAGGTCGGAATATCGGAGAAGTAGAGCTTGTCGAGCGGTATAAAGACAATCTTTGCCGATGTTCCCGGCTGCTGATACAGCCAGTTTACCTGCTTCATCATCCGGTCGATTTCCCTCGATTTCGTGCGGATGTCGCGTCCCGGCTTCATCAGGAACATCACTTCCGCACCCATGGCATTGTTCATATGCTCATTCGTCATGGATCGATTGAAGCGCGACACATGCTCGAAGCGGGTGATGAAATCGACGGGTTTAATGCTGGAGCCTTCCATTTTCCGCATCACTCCCTTGATAATCAGACGGATGGAGTCGTTATATACAAAGGGTTTCCCTATGGGGTCGGCATTGCCATACAGCGCTTTAGCCAGTTCTTCGGTTACCACCGCGCTGTTGGATTCGTCCAAAACATGGCTGCGATCGCCCCTGACCAGCTCGAAATCGAACATCCCGAAGAAAGTGGAATCGGCGAAAAGCGCCTCTTTGAACACCCTTTCCGTTGTCGGCAAGGTTACCTTTACAGAGAAATCTGCCATCGCGCAGCTGTTCTCTATATCGGGAAAATGCCTGCGAAGGTGCTTCTGCATATACCAGTGCGAGCCTGTTGTAGCCATCTTTTGGCCGTTATATCCCACGTCGTAGCCCTGCGCATAGATGCGGGAAGCCTTGCTGTGGATGCTGTCTTTTGAGTATTCTTGCCGGGTATATACGCCGATAATCAGCACGAACAGCAGCGAGAGGCTCAGTCCGAACACGTTAATGGCGGTATATACCTTGTTTCTGGAAAGAAAGGTAAAGTAGGATTTTAGGTTGAATAGCTGTTTCATTACGCTTGTCTTTATGATGTAAAGTTATAAAAAAAATCAGTTTAAAACCAACACTTCGTTGTCTTTATATCCCTCGTAGCCGCTTACGATAACCCGTTCGCCCGGCTCCAGCCCCTCGAGAACTTCGTAATACTCGGGATTTTGACGCCCAATGCGGATGTTACGGCGGTAGGCTTTGCGGCCACTTTGGTCGAGAACGAATATCCAGTTGCCGCCCGTTACACTGTAGAAGGTGCCCTTCGGAATGAGAATAGCCTTCTTCGACTCGCCCAATTGCAGATCTACATAGTACGTTTGTCCCGTTCGGATGTTCTTCGGACGGGCGCTTTCAAACACAAAGTCGATTTTAAACCGTCCGTCCTTTACCTCCGGATACACCTTCCTGACACGCAACCGATAGTGCTTTCCGCCCTGTTCGAAGGTGGCGATAAGCCCCTGACGGACACGGTCGATATACACTTCATCCACTTTCGCCTCCACCTTGTAGTCGCTCAGGTCGTTGATTACGCCGATGTTCTGCCCCGGCGTAATGCTTTGTCCTAACTCTATGTTCAGCTGTCCTACCTCTCCCGTTATCTGCGAACGCACGTTGAGCCGTTCCTTGCGGGCCTTTACCAGTTGCACATTGCGCATCATCGAGGCAAGGTCGCCGTTCATTTGCCGCACCTGTGCCTGACGAAGCTGCGCGTCTTTAGACAATCGCTTCTGTATCAAAGCCCTTTTCCGGAGCGAAAGCTCATAGTCCTCTTTCGCTTTCAGGTAATCCTCCTTGCTGTTCAGCTCTTCCTGCTGCAAAACAGTGTGATGATTGTAGACGCGAGCCTTCGCCTTTACATCCATCGATAGCTGTGCCGCCTCGTTCTCATTGTTCAGTTCGTCCTGCTGCATTGTTATCTGCGTGTTGCGAAGCATGTTCTGTTTCTCGGCCAGTTCGCTCTCGGCATTGAGTATTTCGAGGTCGAGGTTGCTGTTCGAGAGCCGCGCGATGACGTCGCCTTTGTGCACAAAGCTGCCCTCCTCGACCACCTTTTGCAGCACCACTCCCCCCTCTTCGGGCGAAATCTGCACCACCTGAATGGGCACCACGCTGCCATCGACACTCACGAAGTCGTCGAACCGATCCTGTTTTACCGTACCTATGCTCAACCCTCGGGCATCTACCTTCAGCGTCGAGGCAAAGTTTCCCACGGCAAGCCATGTCAAAGCGCCCGCAACGGCTGCTCCTGCGATGATCCACACCCAATACTTCTTGGGGATAAGGTACTTTTTTTGTTTTATTTTTATGTCCATAGTTGTTATTTTTAGGCCTCCCTCCGCCCCTCCATAAGGAGGAAGAGCTCGAAAACCCGATGGTCGGGGGGAAGCCAAATATTATTTATCCTTGTGTGAAAAGAAATCCTCCTCTGTCCCCTGAATACTCCCCCTCCTGATGAAAGGGGCAGGGGGAGGGAGGCTCACTCCCCAAACAATCGTCCTCCTTTATAATAGTTCACCAAGCGTTGTTTCATCTTTAAGGTGAGCTGCACCTGCAAAAGTTTTATCCGGCTTTGGAGTAATGTCTCGGCAGCGGTGTGCAAATCGAACGTCGAGAGCATTCCCTCCTCGTATTTCCGATAGCTGAGGTGATAGGCCGCAGCATCCGATTCCACCTTCTTCCGCATCATCTCCACCTCATGGGCGGCGCCATTACGGTCGGCAACGGCCTGCGCTATGTCGTTATACAGCTTCGTCCGGGCATCGGCAAGGTCGAGCTGTGCCTGCTGCCATTGCGTCTTGGCACGGCGCACGGCCTGCCATCGCTTCGGAGCGAAGATGGGGATGGATACCTGCAGATAAACGAACTCGCCCATGTTGTTATGGAACTGCCGTCCGAAAGGGTCGGGAGCGCTCGCCGCAGCCGTCAGGTTCTTGTAGTAATTGGTCGTTACGCCCCCACCCAGCCTTACCGTCGGAAGGTTACGCCCCCGCTCCGTGCGGTAGTCGAGCTCGGCATCCTTCACCTTGAACAAGGCCGTTTGGAGGTCGGGCGATACCTGCTGAAAAGCATCGAAGAGCTGCGAGGCATCGTCGAGCCATTGCGGAGCACTTTGCGAAAGGTGCCCTTTTTCCTTGTAAAACATGCCCTTTTCATCGGTAAAAGAGGCCCTTTTACCCTGCAAAAGGGCACCTTTTACTTTCGTCGAAGCAGCGGACTTCCCATCAAGAACGACGGGGTTTCCACTAAAAGCCAATGCTTCCACGGCGGTAACGGTATCGAGCAGGAGGGTATCTTCTACCGGATAATTCATCTCCTGCTTCAGAACGAGCAGCGAAAGGGCAGCCGTATTCTGCTGATGAACAAGGTTATAGCTGTCTTCGGCCACCTCGCTCTCTATCTGCACCACGTCGGGTTTGGCCTTTTCGCCCAGCTCATAAAGGCGTTGGGTTTTGTGGAGAAGGGCCCTGCTGTCGGCCAGTTTCTGCTCGGCAAGGGCTATCGCCTTTTGGTTGTACAGTGCTTCCACGTACTTTGCCATGACAACGACGGCCTTGTCGTCGGCCAATTTCTGCAGTTGCGTTTCACTGTTTTGTCGCGCAAGGCGTGCCTTTTTCAGCGCCAGCCACGTTTGTCCGCCATCGAAGAGGAGCATCTCCGCCGCGATGTTGTAGTGGTTGTTGAACGTTGTGATGGTGTTATACGTGTTCGTTTCGGGATCGACGTTGCGCCCCCAGCTGTACTGTCCGTTGATGTTCGCCGTTACCGTAGGCAGGAAAGCGAGCTTGGCCGCCTTCACGTCATACGTCCGCTGCCGCTCCTCGAGCCGTTCCCGCCCGATGCTGTTCGCATGTTCCACGGCATACTGCATACACCTGTCCATGCTCCACACGGCTCCTTCGTGGACTGCCCCGCCCGTCTGTGCCGTCTGTGCCACCGCCATTTGGCCTGCCATCGCCAGCAATAATATGTATTTTACTTTGTTCATACGCTTGTTTCTTCGTTTCGCCCCACCTTTCGGGTGCGGCATTCTCACAGATATACGTGCCAAGCGTGTGCCAAAAACGCAATTCCTTATCCATCAGCAGTTTACCGAAAACGTCCAAAAACAAAAGTGTCCAATAATTAGACACTGCCGCCTAATTATTGGACACTTCAAAGATAGCCTTCTTGCAGGAATGTTACCCTGCTATCATACACCCTGCCACGTAAGGCAAGGCTACCGGTTTACCTTTTCCGGTACCTGCCACGACTTGTAAGCTATGCCTGCCGCGACTTTCACATTCATGTTCTGCTCCTCAAGCTGAAAGAGGGAACTTGAGATGAAAAGCTTGTCGTCCGGGCTCAATTCCGATTTGCCTAATTTAGTCAGCATTTCCATATTGGACTCCGAAACCTCATTCGATAAGGTGAAACTGTGGACTGCTCCCGTTTCTTTACTGCGCAGACGCAAAAGAGTTGCGCGCCCGTTCTCCGTTATTATCTCATACGTTCCGGCATCGATAGGCGGCGCAACATGCCGATAACGGCTATTGCTATAAGGACAAAGATAGAAGGAACGTTCCTCGTTTTGGAAGAGGAAAAGCCCTGAATCGTCGAAAGCCATCGGCCAAATGTCGCGGGAACCTCCCATAAAAAACAGGCACAGATAAGGAGGAAGTACTTTTATTGTCAGCTGTTGCTGCTCCTTCGTGATATTATCTGTCAGCGACAGTTGGAATTCTCCGGGTTTTCGGGCCTGAATGGAAAGCACTCCCATGTAGTTTTTTTCGTCAGGAGTGCGCGAATAGGCCACCTCTGCCAGCTCTTTAGTCGCATCGGGAGCGCTCACTTGCAGGTCGCCACTGCCGTTTTTGATGAACACATTAAGGGCAGTTCCCTGCATTACCTCACTGTAAGGCTTCTCCAACTGGAAGTGTACCGCCTTCTCTTCCTCCGAAGAGGAGCAGCTTGCCAAGACTGCAAGCAGCAGAAAAGCGAAAGAAAACTTTAAAAACTTCTTCATACGCATCATATATTTAGTAAAGGTTTAACGCACACAAAGCACTCCATAACTGCTCGATAACAAAGGGTATCGTAGCTTGCCAATAGCCGATTTACAGAAAGAAAGCTGTACAATCGTTCTATCCTGCTACGGCAAAATTACTAATTTTTTGTGAATGCACACAAAAAACAGTGGCAAACTCAGACCTGACACTACAATAAAGGCCCATATCAGGCATATAAGGAAGACGCCTACCATGGTGCTTTTTCGGGTATTTGCAGGTTATGCTTTTCCCACTCCCGAGCGAAATATTTACGCAATTCGCCCATTATACAGAATATTTCCATTAAATTTGTAGCCCTCATAGGGAGGGGATGCACACGCAACAGCTTGGTTTCCACGGATAAAGCTACCAAAGCATCTTACCTCCCTACAACGTTTGGTGTGCTGCTTTATGCAGAATGCACGTACCTTTTCAAATAGCGGTTCTATAATAGACAGCTTCCAGACTACTGCTTTATGCAGAACGCACGTCAGAAATACACGGAGGAGCCAACACACAAAGGAAAGCGATAGGCAAACAAAAACGACTGACACAGACATACAACGCACATGGGAAGGAATAAATTTTCGGCCGACGAGATAAAGAAAATCGGACAGCTGCTCCGACTAAAGAATGCGGGAAACCGTGCAAAGCAGAAGCTGGTGCGCCACGATTTGCGGACAATATACGAGTTTAATATCTCCGATTTCAACGAGCCGGGCAAGGCTTTCGGCGAGGAAGAGCTGCAGGCGGCCATCAATCGGGGTGCCATACAAATCCTCGACGATGCCACCATTGCCGACATGAAGGCGAAACGGGCACGCGATAAGGCGCTCGATGCACAGCTGAGAGAGCAACAGGCCATGGAGAGTGGCGAGGCAGTAGATTGGAAACAGCAGATGAAGGAGTGGGAAGAATGGGAAAAAGCGCAGCAGGACAAGCTGAAATAAGCCCTCTTTTACTCAGTAAAAGGTAACCTTTTGTGCCACAAAAGGCCATGTTTAGCTGATGAAAAGACCTGCTTTTACACAATGGATATTTTACGCAATAAAAATAAAAGGGCAGCTTATACCGAGTAAAAAATATACCTTCATCGAACTATCGGTACAGTCAGATAATACAAAACATAAAAAGCACTCCTTTATGGGAGTGCTTTTTATGTTATGAATACGACTTCTTTTAGAAGTTATTCTCCTGCAACTGGAAGAAGCTCTGTGGATGATCGCATACCGGGCAGAACTCCGGAGCCGACTTGCCTACTACGATGTGACCACAGTTGCGGCACTGCCATACTGCTGAGCCATCCTTCGAGAAGACTACCTTGTCCTCGATATTCTTCAAAAGTTTGCGGTAACGCTCCTCGTGATGCTTCTCGACAGCACCTACATGGCGGAACTTTGTTGCAATTTCCGGGAAACCTTCGGCCTCGGCATCCTTAGCCATCTGAGCATACATGTCGGTCCACTCATAGTTTTCGCCTGCTGCAGCATCGGCAAGATTGGTTGTTGTTGTAGGAATATCGCCACCGTGCAGGAACTTAAACCAGAGCTTAGCGTGCTCCTTTTCGTTGCGGGCTGTTTCCTCGAACATTGCCGCAATCTGCTCGTAACCGTCCTTCTTTGCCTTAGAAGCATAGTAAAGGTACTTGGTGTGAGCCTGACTTTCGCCGGCAAAAGCAGCCTGAAGGTTCTGCTCTGTCTTGGTGCCTTTCAGCTTCTCGCCGTTGAATTCTACAAATTTCTCCTTGCCCTGATGACATACCGGACACTCCTCCGGAGCCTCATCGCCTGTGTACATATAGCCACAAACTGTACAAATAAATTTCTTCTTCATAATGTCTTTGTATTAATCAAACTTATTTTTGGTTTCTTTATCTAAGCTAATAGAAAACTACTGATTACTTGTCAATTACAAAGTTTATTGTAATTTTTCCAAAAGCTGATGCAAAGGTATGTCTTTTTTGAGTCATCTCCAAAGTAATTGAACAATTTTAACATTAGAATTATTGCTTTACAGCTACGGTAAATCTTACGTATTTCGCCCGATTCTTTGCTCCTTTTCTGCGCAGACGGAGCCTTCCCAAAGCTACCCGCAGGAGCCATTCCGGCATATATTGCTGAAAATAAGGTTAATAAAAGGCCCCGAGAGCAAACACTCTCGGGGCTAACACTAGTTAATTAAACACAAACGCACCTCTTCACAGAGGGACTTTATCTTTCATGGGAGTGCCTCGAAACACTCCGAGGGCAGAACGATAAGGCGCTAAGCCAGTCCTTCTATTTGCCCGTTCACATAATCTATCTTTGCTGCCTGAGGGACTTTCGGCAAACCGGGCATGCGCATCATGTCGCCGGCTATGGCTACAATCATCTCCGACCCACCGTTGATAACAAAGTCGCGGATGGTGAATTCGAAGTCGGTTGCTACTCCCAAGCGGGCAGGATTGTCGCTGAACGAGAACTGGGTCTTGGCGATACACACCGGGAAAGCATCCATACCCCAGTCGGAAATTCGCTTCAGCTTGTTCTTGGCTGCCGGCAGGAAGACTACCTTTCGGGCGCCATACACCCCGCAGGCCACCTTCTCGACTTTCTCCTTCACCGTATCGGTTGCGGCATAAGCAAACCTTATTTCGTCGGCTCCATGGGCCGCTATCGTATCGACTACCACTTGCGCCAGTTCCAAAGCGCCCTCTCCGCCCTTCGCAAACACCTCATTGGCGGCAAAGCCTACACCTAATTCCTTGCAGTGTTGGGCGAGCAAAGCCACATCGTCGTCGGTATCATCATTGTAACGATTGAGGGTTACCACTACGGGCTGACCGAATTTCTTGAGATTTTCCACGTGCTTGTCGAGGTTGGCAAAGCCGTCCGTCATGGCCTTTCGAGCCTCCTCCGGCGTGGCATCGTCCTGCATTCCTCCATGAAGACGCAGCCCTCGAAGCGTAGCTACCAATACAGTGGCCGAAGGATGAATACCCGCTTTCCTGCATTTTATATCCAAAAACTTCTCTGCACCTAAGTCGGCACCGAAGCCGGCCTCGGTAACAGCATACTCGCTTACCGACATTGCCATCTTCGTAGCCAATATACTGTTACAGCCGTGAGCAATGTTGGCAAACGGACCGCCATGGGTAAAGGCCGGTGTACCCTCCAAAGTCTGCACCAAGTTCGGCTTGATGGCATCGATGAGGAGCACCACGATGGCTCCTCCCACACCCATATCCTTTACGCAGAAAGGCTTATCGTCGAAGGTAATGCCCAGCACCATGTTGTCGATTCGGCGGCGAAGGTCATCCAAATCGGAAGCTAAACAAAGCGCAGCCATAATCTCGCTGGCCGGTGTTATGTCGAAACCCGCCTGTTCGGGCAGTCCATCCACCACCGAGCCAAGCCCGGTTACGATGTTCCGCAGGCTGCGATCGTTCACGTCGAGCACCCTTCGCCACAGCACTTGCTTCAGTCGGAAACCCTCACTTCGGTGCTGAAACACATAGTTGTCGAGCAGTGCCGCTATCATGTTGTTGGCCGAAGTGATGGCATGGAAGTCGCCCGTGAAGTGAAGATTGATTTTCTCCATCGGCACCACCTGCGAGTAACCGCCACCCGCGGCGCCTCCCTTCATGCCGAAGCAAGGCCCCAGACTGGGCTCGCGCAATGCCAAAACCGACTTTCTTCCCAGCTTGTTCAGCGCCATCGATAAGCCTATACTCACTGTCGTTTTGCCTATTCCCGCCTTTGTCGGCGAAATAGAACTCACTAAAACGAGCTTGTTCTGCCGCACTTTCTCCTCGCTTATCACCCCCAAAGATACTTTGGCCATGTATTTCCCGTACTGTTCAAGGTCTTCGATGCCAATCCCAACCTTCGAAGCCACCTCCTCTATAGGCCGCATCGAACACGAACGCGCTATCTCTATGTCAGATTTCATAGTTATATTTTTTATTTTGCACAAAGATACGTATAATATACAAGTGGTGCAATAGTCGGCCATATTTTTTTAGCTGTGTAGAAGATTTAGGTCTAAGTAGGTGCTTGCTTCCGGTTGCAAATACATATCGGAGAAACTAAAACGCCTTACCGAAACCAAGATAAGGCAGAAGGGCAAAGCGTTTGGCATAGTTACGAACGCCCGTAAGGCGGGAAGTTCCCGTAATGCCGATACGAAACTGGAAACCGTTCATTGCCGTATAACGATAGCCTACGGTGAGGAGAGCAGAGGGATCGAATTTATTTTTTATCTCCATATGAGAAGAAGCTCCCTGCTCATCTTCATTTATCATAAGGTGGTCGTTACACAAGTTCAGGCTCATACCCAATCCCAATTCAAGGCAGCTCTTATGTTTACCCACAAGATAGTTTACCTCAAAAGGAATGCTATAAGTCCAAGTATAATCCTTGTCGGCTAAAAAAAAGAATATTTCACGAGAATAAGCAACTTTCACCCCTACACGATAGCCCCAAGGAGAGTTTTTCTTGAATCTTGAATCGAAGTTGAGACCTATCCCATAATTGGCATCTACTATATTTAAGTAATTACCGGCGGACAGCTGAAGATTGATACTCTTGGGATGTTTCATATAGCTTTGTCCTGTTACCGTTAATGTGCCTGCAAGCACAAATATTGCCAAAAGAAGTGCAACTTTAATTGGTTTCATCATAATATCCGGCATTTCAATAAGATAATTGACATGTTAAAGGTATTCTTTTTAGCTTTAATACAGATAAAGGAATTACCGGTTTTAAGATATTTTAGTACTAAACCACTCACTCCACTTGACATACCACTCTTTCCAATGGTATGATAACAAAGGAAACCCCTTAGAAACTGCCCAAATATACTTAAATATATATTCATACATAACGGGCGACAAAAAAGTGTAAAGTTTAATTATTTTCAATAAGTTACGTATTTGTCGCACATAAAGAAAGCGACAAACGAGGATGTTGCTCCCTATTTGTCGCACAAAACCACAAACTCAATAAAATCAATTACTTATAAACATATTTATTCCTGATAATCTAAGAAATAAATAAGCTGCACAAAAAAATAAAACAAAATAACCTGCTCATTTCGCCATTTATTGTAAATTATTATTACTACCGAATACTTTAACCTCCCAATTTGTCGCCACTATCTTCCTAATTTGTCGCATATAGCGAAAACAACCTTCCGGATTTGTCGTCTTAATCTTCCCCGATTGTCGGTTACTTCTTCCCGGACTGTCAGCCGAAACTTACGAAGATGTCGGACTATATAGCCATTACAGGCTATCCGTCAAGGAGTTACATTCTCCTAAATAATCCTTACTAAGGAAGTTACTAACGACCATCTAAGGCTGAACAAAAAGTTTTTCGGAGAGTATTTTCCGATGTTTTTCGAACTTTTCTGGGAAACCCAACAGCAGTCATTGCCTCTCTTCTTTTTGTCCGACCTAAGGAAAATCAGCCATAAAACTCATAAAAATTGCCCGCAAAAGCAATAAATGTCGCTTGCTAAAGCGAAAAGCTCCACCTGTAAAAGCGAAAAACTCCGCTTGCAAAGCCATAAGCATTACTTGCTAAAACGGTTAATGCCAACTGGAAAAGCGAAAAGCTCCGCTTGCAAAGCCTATAAACGTTACTCGCTAAAATGGTTATACTACCTGCAAAAGTGAAAAACTCCGTTTGCAAAGCCCATAAGCATTACCTGCTAAAATGGTTCATATTACCTGCAAAAGCGAAAAGCATCGCCTGTAAAAGCGATAAAACGGAGCCCTCCAAGCTACGGAGAGCTCCGTTATCTTACATGCAAGAAGTTATTCCCAGCGTAGTGGCCAAGGCCGTAAGCACCGAAATAGCTATCTGAATGATTAATTTCCAATTATCTTTCTTCATAATTCTTGTTTCTTAAAAGTTTCTAAATATTACTCCTTTTTTGTCGTTCTAAGGGCAATGGAGGGCCGTAAAAGCATGTTTCGCCACCCCTTTACGGCACCATCCCTACCCTACGGTTATTGCTTTGGCCGGCTTACAGGTCGGGACTACCTACAGACTGGCTGCCGCCACCTCCGCCCGAAGCCTCGGAATGACCGCCTGAAGCAGCCGACTTATCCTTCGTTTCTGCGGCGCTATCCGGCTTATACTCCACAAGCTCCTGCATCTTCAGGCCCATAAGGAGATTCTTTACACGGGTCTTGTTGTTTGCCTTGGTGGTTTCGGGCAAGAAAAGCACTCGAGGAGAGTGAACATCCTTTGCCACATTAAAGTCCTTCAACTTCTGCACACCATTCGAGCTAAAGCCTACACGGAACAGTCCCAAGCCGTTCAGGCGCACCTTGTTGCCGTTCTTCAGCTGATAACTCATCTCGGTTACCAAAGCGCTGATTACCGCAAAGATATCGCTCTCGGTAACGGTACAGGTATTACTGATGCGGGCTGCCAGCTCCTTCACGCCGATTTCATCGGTAGCCACCGCACGGGCATACCAATAACCCTTCTTCTTACTGTTCTTACGATTGTCCTGATACAAACGATATTTTACTGCCATAATTGTTTACTTACCTCTCCAAACCGTAAGGTTTGGTCTTTTACGAGGAATAGATTTTTAGTTTGCAGCGCTCCCTTATCCCTCTTCCCGAAAGGAATTGCCACAGGTTGTTATTAAATATAGAATGGTGATGGGCTGCCCGCCTCACTGCGCGCCATGCAAAACAGAACTGCCCTCCCTGAAGAGTAAATTTTAAGTTATTTGTTATATATGTTTAAATGTAAATATATATAAATACATTTCTACATTATGTCGCCGATGACTTCCCGACGATTTTCAAACCGCCTTGTATAGCTTACATGCAGCCATCGCTTTTGTTTTGATTTTTGTGGTTCAAGAATCATCTGGTCGAAGGTGGCATGCGTCATGATGATACGGGCATACTTTCGGCAAATGTCCTTGTCGGCCACATAAATATCCACCGCTTCTCCATATCTGTGCTGCGAATTGGGCACACCGTTCACCATCTCGTTCAGCTCCTTACAGCGGTATCCGCTGGTAACGATAACCCTCCCCACCCTCATTCGCAAGGGCTCCAACACCTGTTCGCAAAGGTCGGTAAGGTTTTGCCGAATCCTCCTTCCGGTAAGGTGCAGTTCCTCATCGCGCCGAATATTATTGTCGATACCCATTCTTATCGCAATACCCGATTTAAGCATCTCGCCTAAAGTGAAGTGAGCCGATAAGTGCTCGTCGAAGATCTCAGGTTTCATTCTTTTTGAATCATTTATTTATGTATTAGTAATCAGAGCGGGAGAAATGTTTTCCCTAACCACAATGCAAAGATAATACATAGAAAAAGCGATTCCAAATTTTCGGCAATGTTTTTTGTATTACAATTTTCTAAACAGCGTTTACCCTGCTAATTTTCAAGCATTTAGAATGCAAAAAAAATTACATCCACCTGCTTCCTCTGCAACGTGTTTTTCCGATTTTTCACATACGCCCCCCTCATGACAAGCAGCACATCGGTAAAAACAACTCCGAGCATTTGCCAAGAAAGCACCGAAGAAAGGCAAAGACCATCCAAGGAAAAGCCGCCTATTTCTGCCTAATACGCCGGCCTGTTTTGCTTCCGGACAAAAGCATTGTTTCACGAAGCCACATATGGCCAAGGAAAGTGGCACCTTTAGCCGAACTTTCGGCCACCTTTTCCGGGATAATCTGCCACCTTTTCCTCGACAATCTGCCACCTTTTCCTCGACAATCTGCCACCTTTTCTGACAAAAACATTCCACCTTCTACAGATGAAAAATAATATAAAACACGACCCTTTATTAAACTTTTCCTCCTCAACTCCATCTATCTATATAAACACTTTGCGCAAGCAAACGATTTTAAACATTCATAATAACAATGTGCAATAAGCAGAATTATAAGATAAAACAAATAAAATAATCGGATAAAAAAAGGAAAAAACTATGAAGAAATTATTTTTAGCAGTGATGGCCATAGGTATGGCTGCGAGCGTGCAGGCACAAGATAATGTAAAATGCAACAAGCAGGACTCTGCCGAATGCTGCAAACAGGGCGCAGAAGTGAGGAATCAAAGCGGGCACAGAGGGCACGGTCCGTTCATGCCGTTCGGCTCTCTCAAGGAGCGTACCGAGCACATGGCAAAGCATTTCGGGCTTACACCCGACCAAAAAGCAAAGGTGCAGAAGCTGAACGAGGAGTATGCCGATATTTTTACTCCGAAGATGAAGCCCGGAGAAGCCCCGAATGCTCAGTCGAAGCAAGGGGCCCGACAACAGCTTTCAGAGGAAATCCTTGCCAAGCGCAAGGAGTATCGCGAAAAATTGAGCGAGATTCTTACCGACGAGCAGCGGCAAAAGATGCAGCAACCACACCAACCCGGCCGTGGCAATCGGCCCGCTCAGCCGGCGAAGTAACAAAGAGACTGACGGAGTTATCGCCTGAAAGCTGACGGTGTTATCGTCTGAAAGACGACGGAGGAGCCCCAAGGTTACGCTGTACGAAGCGGTTAAAGTAGGCCTGCGAAGAGAATTCAAACAAATCGGCTATCTCCGTTAAGGTCATGCTTCGCTCCTTCAGCAGCCTGCGAATATGAATGGTGGTAAAGCGGATAATCCAATAGTTGGCCGAAAAGCCACTTATTTTCTTGCACATATCCGACAAATGCTTCGGCGTAACAAAGAGCTTGTCGGCGTAATAGCTTATCTCCCTGTGCTTTATGTATTCACTTTGTTCCAGCAAAGCTATGAAACTCCTTACGAGAGCGGCACTGCGGTCGGTGATACTTTGCGAATGCTCGTCCGTGGAATGAATATGAAAAAAATCGAGGAACATGGCCTGTACATAGCATATCATGATGTCGTCGAGGAAGCCATGCGGCCGACTTAAGCGCTCCTCGATGTCGGAAAAGTCCTTCCGGAGCCTGTCAAAGTAATATTCGTCAGGGCGCATAACAGGGTTTTTAAAAAGCTCCAGCGTTCCCAGAATGCCATAATTGCTTTTGGGTGTGGCCACCTCTAAGAAGGTGGCGGATATGTAAATACAACGCACTTTCAGGTCGGCCGAGCCATGGGGAGTCTCTATCTCGCTGTTAGTGGTCGATATCATCGCTTCGCCTTGCTTTAAGACGAAAGGCTTTCCGGCAAACAGAAACCCGTAAGACCCCTGTTCGCAGATGATATGAGCCACATAATTATCCATCTCGCCGGTAGTGAGCTGGGCCAAATCATGGCTTATGACAATGTCTTTCTTGCTGAATATCATAGGCATTCCTCCATGGTTATGCTGCAAATTTAATAAAAATACCGACAAGAAAGGAAGCCAAACAAAAAAACGTTGCCGCCCTGTACGGACCGCAACGTTTTTTTATTGCTCATTGCTTCGGAGTGTATCACTCCCTTTCGCCACCTGTCATTTGCATAAACCATTTGGTTATTTCCGGGTCGTGATGGCTCGGCATGATGACGGGTACCCCTGTATCGAGCTTCAGGATAGCATCTTTATCCTCCTGCGACAGCTCAAAGTCGAACACATCAAGGTTCTGCTGCATACGCTCCTTGTGTGTAGATTTTGGGATAACGATAATGCCCCGCTCCATCAGGTAGCGCAAAGCCACCTGCGCCACGCTCTTACCATATTTGTTGCCGATGGCTGTTAAGGTTTCGTTGGCAAAGAAATTGTTCTTGCCTTCGGCCAGCGGTCCCCACGACATGTGGTGTACGCCCAGCTCATCCATGTACTTTCTTGCTTCCACTTGCTGCCAGAATACGTGCGTCTCTACCTGATTAACGGCAGGCACAACCTCGTTGTTATGGGAAAAATCGATGAGATGATCGGGATAAAAGTTGCTCACTCCTATGGCATGCAGCTTTCCCTCCTTGTAAGCCTCCTCCATTGCACGCCATGCTCCGTACTTATCGGCATAGGGTTGGTGGAGCAACATGAGGTCGATATAGTCGGTTTGCAACAGGCTAAGGCTTTTATCGATTTGTGCTTTAGCCTTCTCGTAGCCATAATCCGATATCCATATCTTATCCACCAGAAAGAGTTCTTTACGGTCGATACCGCTTTTCCTGACAGCATTGCCCACACCTTCCTCGTTGTGATACACCTGTGCCGTGTCTATCATCCTATAACCCACCTCCAAAGCATCGCTTACACATCGCTCGGCTTCATCGGGCGACACTTGAAAAACACCATAACCGAGTACAGGCATGCCTACTCCGTTGTTTAACTTGATAATTTTTTCCATTCTATCTTCTACTTAAATAATTCCTTGTATGTTTACCTTCCGCTTACCGGAGGTTATTTCTGATTATCCTGCACAAAAGGTTTAAATCAGCATAAATGCTCCAATACTATGAGAGGTCGTAGCCCGGTTTCACATAACCGCCGTACTGTTCGAAGCCGGTATGAGGACGATGATTGTCGCTGCGCCCATATTGCGCCATCGTTGGGAGCAGACTTGCTTGGTGTTGTGCCGTCAGCGTTTCCCTTCCTACAACCGTTACCGTCATAGGAAGGTGGCGCACATCGGTGGCATTGCGCGTACCCGTTACCACTACTTCCTGCAAGGAGAGCGAGTCGCGCAGTGCCTTTGCCTCGTTCGAGGCACGAAGAAGGGTCATAGGTGCCGTGGCTATGAGTGCCACCAGTAATCCTCTTTTCATTTTATGCTGTATCTTTATCTTACTCAGGCAGCTTATCGTATTCCGCTTTGCTCAGGAAATCAAACCATTGTACCTTTGGCTTTGCCGGATCGGCACGGGCAGCCAAATGGGCAAACCGGCTTCCTTTTGCCGCTCCATGCCAATGACGAACACCCGGCGGACAGATAGCTACATCGCCCGATCGCATCACTTGAAGGGGTTGTCCCTCTATTTGGTGATAGCCTATGCCGTCGGTTGCTATCAGTACCTGACCACCTTCGTGCATGTGCCACTGGTTGATACACTTAGGATCGAACACCACATAGTGCAACGCCGGGCAGCCGGCAGCGTTCTTATCGGCCAGAACTTCCGAGAGATAAATGGTACCGTTAAACGTAGGCAGTTGCTGTGGGGCATCGCCTTTGGCAAACATCAGTCCGTCGGTAGGAGCTTTTCGACCTTCATATTCTACCAATTCCAGTCCGTTGTAATAATCGTCCGACACGCTGTTGTCTCGCCCGGCATTCTTAGTCATCAGCTTTTTGTCGTTCCATTGCTTGTCGTAAATAACTATTTGGGAAAACCAACTATCCTTCGTTGCACCATGCCAGTGGCGCACGCCGGCAGGTATCTCCACCACATCGCCCTTTCGAATGAGCTGTGCCGGTTTGCCTTCTTCCTGATAAATGCCCTTTCCGCCGGTAACAAGAATAACCATTCCGCCATGAACATGCCATCCGCTGTGGGCTCCGGGCCGGAAGACGATATTGTTGGTTTCGGGGAATTTGCCTGCCTGTCCCAGCCGAATAAGGTTGGCATTATAGGCATTGCCCGTGAAAGGAGGTGCCGGCAGCTTGCGTCCTACGGGGAAAGCGATGTCGGAAGGCGCCGTGAGTCCGTTCTTATCGAGCCATTTTTCCAAGTGCGAGGCCAGTATATCGTTGTTCAAATCAAGCATAAGGAAATGGGTATTCCCTGTTATTCCCTCTTTTGGCAGCTCCACCAGTGTAGCGTTTCCACCATGCTTATTGATGGTTTCCACAAACTTACGAGCCATCTGAAGGCGCACACGCCAGTTTTCGTCGCCGAGGTTATTGGTTACTTTCTCCGTAATATAATCGCCAAAGTAAAGAATGATAGGCTTCTTTGTTAATAGCTCGAACCGTGCCTTGGGCAGCGGAACACCCTCCGTTCCACCCGTCAGTCCGTCGATCTTTGCCGGTACTTCGCCCTCGGGGAATACGAATGTGCCCGGCTCATAGGCCACAATAGCCTTTACTTTTGGGCTTACTCCGGCCAGCCATCCCGGCAGTCCGCCTGCCGAATGGGTAACAAGGATGTTATCGCCCACCTTCTCGATCACATTATTAATAGTGGGAACGTCGTTCCTGCCGTCGCTAAGATTGGGCACCATGAGGCGGAAGAACTGTGAGAGCGACGCCGAATCCTTGGGGAACTGTACCCCTTCGTTCCAACGAGGCCACTGCCCCATACGCCACACATCGAACCAAAACATTTCATCGGCCACCGGTTTTACACTCGTTTCGTTGGTGGAACGCGCTGCCCGACCACGTCCGGGAAGGTCCATTACATAGGTGCTGTAGCCACGCCGGAGCATCAGTGTCTGGAAGCCATCGCGTCCATCGGGTGTGGTTTGCCAGCAAGCACCGCTGCCACCATAGCCGTGTACGAATATCATTGGTAAGTGTTTGGCATTCTGCGGCACCTGATACTCCACGTAGGCATGGTCGCCGCGATAGCTCTGCCCTGCTTCTGCCTGTGTAGCCCAGCCCACAAACTTATGATTATCGAATTGTCCGGGACGTTGCAGCGTATTGCCACCCACGGTAAACGAGCCTTGCTTTACGATGACTATCGGACTTTTGGCGTCCTCGTGCTGCTCCTGCGCACTTACGCCACAGACCGCCATCGACAGGGTTAGCAGTATAAAAGTTTTGTATATGCGTTTCATCTTTTTGTTCTTTACATTATTATTATCGGGTAACAGTCCGGCTGCTTTACTTTAAAGAGGCCTCTATCCATTCGACGAGCTCCTTGTCGTTCATTCCGTTTACACGCACGGCCGGCTTCCATGTTACCGTATAGCCGATGGATTTCCGCAAATGCTTATCCGTTTCGCCCGGACCGCTGCCGGCCGATGTAAAGAAAGGAACAATCGTTTTGCCTTTAAAATTATGCGATTCGAGGAAGGTATTAATGATATTGGGGGCAATATACCACCAAATAGGGAATCCGAGGAACACCACATCATATCGGTCAAGATTATCAACCTTTTGTGCTATGGCAGGGCGACTGTCGGGATTCGTTTTCATTTCCTTGTTTACCCGTGAGTTATCGTCCGTCCAATCGATGTCGGCATCCGTATAAGGTACGGCTGCTTGTATTCGGAACAGATCGCCTCCGGTTTGCTTCGCAATCTTTTCCGCAAATCCTTTTGTAGTGCCGGAGTAGGAAAAATAGGCTACCAGCACTTTCTTTCCGTCTTCATTCATACTCGTTTTGCTTGTATTTGCCTTGCATCCCATCAAGACAAGGGATGCGGCTATTATGGTAAAAAATTTCTGAATATTCATAGCTTCGATTGTTATTATTGGGTATTACTTGCCAGTTCTGTAATAAAGAACTTTTGAATTTTGGCACTTATCTTATCGACATATTCCTTTACATAGTATGTACGGATGTGCGTTGCGCCGGGAACAATGAAGAGTTCCTTGTTGGCTGTGGAGGTTGCCTTACTAAAAGCTTCCTCCGACATGTACTTGCTGTCGGCCTTCTCACCGGCAATTACCAAGAGCGGCTGGGTGATAAGGTCGGCATGGTCGGTGGCATCCCATGCCATCATGTCCATCAGCGAGCTCTTCAGATAGCCCCCCGAGGCTGTAGGAGTCTTATGGGTTATACTATAATAGAAGTATCCTTCGCGGTAAAGATCTACCTTAATCTTTCGGGCTTCCTCAGGAGTCATATCGGTAAATCCTGCCTTTTCGGGGGCTGCCCCCAACGCTTCGGCCTGTCGTGCCATGCTTACCTCCAGCTGCCGTTCAAAGATATTGTTCGTTTGTGTATGCATATAGCCATTGCGGCGTACATCACCGGTATTAAACAGGCTGATGGTTGCTACGGCTTTTATCCGCTTGTCGGTTTGCGCTGTGGCAAAAGTGTAGCCACCACCGCCACATATTCCCAAGGCTCCTACCCTGTTGGCGTCCACGCCGGGATAGTTCTGAATAAAGTCGATGGCACCCATGATATCGCCCATGCGGAAGAAAGGCTTATCGGTAAGGCGTGGTTCTCCCCCACTCTCGCCCTGAAAACGCGCATCGAAAGCTATCGTAATAAGGCCGGCTTCGGCCAGCTTCTGGGCATACAGTCCTGCTACTTGGTTCTTGCTTCCCCCATTAGGATGAGCTACTACCACAGCTGCATATTTGTTATGTGGGTTGTAGCCTGCCGGAGTATATACATTGGCCACTACATCGATACCTTCTATCTTATAGTTTACCCGATGAATATTCACCTTGCCCACTACATTCCTGTCGATGGCATTCTCATAAACAAGCCCTAAAGCATTCGGAACGAGAGTGGGACCCTCCTCGCCATACTGCTGTGCATTCGCTGTCATAACCATAAATATTAAAATTAAAGTGGATAAAAACTTTTTCATCTTTCTATACTTTTGTATTAAACGCTATTTAAATCGGGAACTTTTTGTCTCCCTTCCATTGCAAAATTACGCAAAACAAACAGCTCGTTCATTACAAAAAACACCGATTTCCTTATACTTTTCGCTGAAAAAGCCAATACACATAATCATTTAGCAGATACTAAAAAAGTGAAAAATGACTTTAAAATATCTGTTCTGTCCAATCTTTTTCTTACTTTCGCCATTAAAAACAATAAGGTGCATAAAAAGCGTAACACCTTAATTTCAGAGGAAAAACAGCATTTTAACAAAACAGAAAGATATGAAAAAGTATGTATTCAGCGCAATGGTGTTTGCCTTAGCGACCGGTTATTCGGTTCAAGCAAATGCTTTGACAGTTCAAAACACAAGTTATGAAACAAGTGATGAGGGCAGACAGGTATATCCACGTAAAAGTTCTTATCGCACAGCCGACCAAATGACTCGCGAAATGTCGCGTCGCTTAAACCTCACGGAAGAGCAGGAAAACAAGGTAGCTCGCCTGAACAAGAAGTATGAGGAAGACCTGAACAAGGGTGCTAAAGCCGATTCTTACACCGGATATATCGGTCAATTCCCCACAAAGGAGCGTGCCAAGCTGCGCAAAAAGGGGCAGAAACGCCGTGCACGCCTGCAGAAACGCGACACAAAACTGCAGGAAATTCTCTCTTCCGGCCAGTGGCAACAGTACAAAAGAGCCAAACGTCAGGGAGCTGTCTGGGCAAGATAACAGTTAAAGGAGTCGGAAAGAGTTATCGTTTCTTTCTGCCGGTAGGAGTTAAAGTCAATGCCAAGATATGCCTGATAAGGCATTTTTATGCGAGGGTATGACGACATTTGACTTTAACTCTTGATAAAACATCGGCAGAAGGCAGGCTCTTTTCAACCCGCTTTACCCTTGATTCCTCGCCCGGAAACACCTTTCCTATCTCATCTTTTGAATAAATTCTCCGAGAAGTTCCTTAAGATGATTGGCGCTTATGCAGCTCATATCCATCTCGTTGAGGTAGGTTGCAACACTAACCGATACATCATCTATCTGCTGCTGCATAGCTTTCCCTTTTTTCGTAAGTGTGATTATTCGCTGTCGTTGGTCCGAACAGCGATTGTTTTTTTTCAATAAACCCTGCTTTTCCATTCGTTGAAGGATGGGTGTAACAGTATTACTCTCGAGCATCAGGCGCGTAGAAATTACATTAACAGGTATCTCGTCTTTCTCCAACAGTATCTTCATAACCAGATATTGAGGATAGGTAATGCCCAAAGGAGCGAGGTATGCCTGATAAGTTTGCTGTATCAACCTGTTGAGAACATACAGTTTAAAGCTCACTTCCTCGTCGAGTTGTTGTGTTTCTATCTTATTCATAAGCCAAAAACTTCTTCTTTTTTTATGCAAAGATAGTGCAAACGAAGGCAATAAGAACTTGTTCTTAAATTGCTGAGTGCAGCCTATCTTATGCAAAGATAGTGCAAACGAAGGCAATAAGAGCTTGCACTTGGATTGCTGAGTGCAGCCTATCTTATGCAAAGATAGCTTATTTCTTTTCTAATTCGGGCAAATAAATCGGTTTTATGGAAGCTATGCCAGTCGTTCGTGTACGACTGAAAACTTTAGCGTCGTGTTCGCTTTGGCAGCATTCTTGTACTTTCGTTGGTGTAAATAAAAAACGAAACAGAATTAAATAGAAAGGAAACAAGACATGAACACTAAGCAAATCGACTTCGTAACTTACCCTCAGGAGGTGCATATGGTGGGTGATGGGTTCCGTGTACACAACTTCATCCCACAGGTGCCGGGCATGGATTACTACGATATGGATCCCTTTGTTATGCTCGATTACAATGCAAAAATGCAGGTAGAACCGGGAGTTCAGCGTGGTGTATGCGCCCATCCGCATCGCGGAATGGCAACTGTTACCTTCGCTTATCACGGCAGCGTGGCTCATCGGGATAGCAAAGAGAACAAGGGAATAATCAATGCGGGCGACGTACAGTGGATGTCTGCCGCAAGCGGAGTACTGCATGAGGAGTTGTATTCGGAGGAGTTTGCCCGGAAAGGTGGCGATTTCCAAATGGTACAACTATGGGTTAATCTCCCGGCAAAGCATAAAATGGATGCTCCCGGCTACCAAACCGTACGCCGAGAGGATATGGGGAAGTACCAATTAGAGAATAACGGCGGGGTGGTAGAGGTAGTAAGCGGACAGTACAAGGGTGTAAAAGGTCCGGCAAAAAGCTACACCGACGTGAGACTTATGAACGTTCGCATGAACAAAGGCGGACAAGCTGACTTCAGTTTTCCGCAGAGTCACTCCACTGCCTTGATAGTAATAAGCGGCGCTGTGGAAGTAAATGGCGTGGAAGTTCCGCACGACAACGTGTTGAAGTTCAAACGTAAGGGCGAGGATTTCACCATTGTCGCAACCGAAGAGGATACCGTGGTGCTCGTAATGAGCGGGGAGCCTATGCACGAATCCATCAATGCTTGGGGACCATTCGTAATGAACACGCATGAGGAAATTCAACAGGCGTTCAAAGATTTCGGGAATGGCGCATTCGGAGAGATTAAGAATGCTGCCTGCAAAGTAAGGGAATAAAGCAGAAAAACAACAAACCGCTATAAGACGGAAAGGAAACAAAGCAATGACAACATGCTCATAATGATAAGCTCCGGAGCGGTGATGCTTCGGAGTTTATATGTATATGGGATAGCCGCAGAGAGTTCATTCGGCCTTCTACAAAATAATATTGAAACGGAAACGCAATGCCTTTGAGCAGGCTGTTGGCATGCTGTTACAAAGAAATATGTGCTCTTTTACCTTGCAATACATGTCCTTTTGCTCGGTAAAAGGGCATGTTTAGCAGGGTAATATATATCCTATTGCAAAAAATATATGTAGTTTTGCAACCAAAATATCATTCATTTCATTTCGAAAACATAAGAGTCTATGGAAAAAAACAGATTGGAAGCCTTTAGCGATGGAGTACTTGCCATCATTATTACTATCATGGTGCTGGAGCTGAAAGAGCCTGCAAGCGATAACATCGACAGCCTTTGGGCACTCACGCCCGTATTGCTTAGCTATGCGCTCAGCTTTATGTACATCGCCATTTATTGGGTGAATCACCACTTGATATTTCATGATGCCGACCGCATTAACGTGAAGATTCTTTGGTGTAACATCGTATGGCTGTTCGTTATGTCGTTCATTCCGTTCACCACGGCATGGATTGGCAGTTATCCTACATCTTGGGTGCCGGTGAGTTTCTACTTTGCCGATTTGTTTTTGGCTTGCATCACATTCCATTATATGTATTATCTCGTTGCCTGCAAGAGCAACCGAAAGGACAGTTTCAGGCTAAGCGCAAGGAATATAACAAGCATAGCGATCTACTTTCTTGCTGCTGCATTCGGAGGCTTCTGCCCTGTCGTTGCTTATGTCGTTGTGGCACTGGTTACTTGCTGGTGGATTTTCCCCGAGAAAAAGCGCAACCATTAGGTTTGGATAGAAAAGAGTTCAGCTTTTGGAAGGTGGATTTTCTACGAGAAGAAGCGTATCACATTAGGTTACAGCGGGAATAAAACAGCGGGAGAAGATGAGGGGTTTCGCCGGCAAGAAGAGTGCCATCGCTCCCAAAAACAGAAGGATTGCTTCCTTCAATCATCATAATGGCCGGAAGGAGCCGTAACTCCTTTAATGCCTTTAACTCACAACCGCCTTTTTAACTCACAATAAAAAAAGCCCCTTTTTCGAGGGGCTTTTTGTTATTCTATCACTTCTATCTTCGGTGTCTGCATATCTGTTTTGGGTGGAGCTACGGAAGGAGCGCTCGGCGTGGGAGCCGTAACAGGCTGTGAAGGAACAATCAGGTCTTCGGCCTTCACCCCCTCCTCTGCGGGTTTCTCCGCCTTTTTCTTCTTCGGAGCAACCGGATCCTGCTTCTTCTCCTCTACTTCCTTTATCTCCTCCTGCGTCAGCACGGGTGCCTTCGGACGGTTATCGACACCTATGATGTCGCCTTTCATGTTCACCTCATACTTGCGGGGCGGCGCCATTTCACGCGTTTCCATCAGGTAGGCCAGCAGCAAACCGCCTCCTATGAGCACTGCCCAGCACACCTGTACTACCCGTCTGTAGGTGGGTTTTTCTTTATTTCCCTTTTTTGTCATCGCTATTCGGTTATCTGAACACAATAAGGAAGGGGCATCTGCAGTGTCAGGAAGGTTACGGTAGGCTCATTGTCCTTGGTGCATACGATGGTGCCTGCCCCACTCTTCACGGCCTTGCCCATGTCGTAACCCATCGCCTTTACCTGTCCCTGAAGCTGCCCGAACACGGTACGATTGAACACATACACATAAATTGCTTTACCATCTACGCTCTGCATGACAAGAGATGAGTTTCCTTTTTGGAAACGGGTGGGCAGAAAACTGGCCGATAAGTCCATGTTCTTCACCCAGTTATAGTCCTTGCCATAGCTGTCGCTCGACACGCCCTTATAAGTGTATCCTTCCTTCTGGAGCACCTGCTTGGCGTTAGCCAGCGTCTTTGCCTTGAACATCTGTATCGCACTCTTCATCGGAACAACGTCGGTCTGCGCCTGAACCGAGAGGCTTATCATCATTCCCAGTGCCAAAGATAGTATTTTCTTCATGTTGTATTCTTTAGATTAACTCGAGGGATAATACCCTGATAGATTGCTCTTTTGCAAATATAGTTATTATTTTCTGTTCCTACAAATTTTTCTTTATTGTGCAAAAAAAGCAAAACTTTCAGGAGAAAAATCCCTTCTTTCTTGACAAAATTTCTTATTCTTCGTAACTTCGCAACTTGAAGAGTTGTAAAATAATCATTTTAACCGCATAACAATTTATGATAACCACTATAATAGTACTGCTTTATGTAGCCATTGCCATCGAGATATTCTGGACGCTTGGCGTAGCCCTTTGCTACGTCCGGGAAGGAAAACCTCGCAAGGGCATCCTCCCCTTCATCTTTTGTTTGTTGGGCGCAGGCTTCATTTTCCTGCTGGAAATGATTCGATAACCGCCTCTGCAGCCCTCTTTGCGGCATGAGAGGGCCTGCCTTTACAGCAGACTCTCACCGAAAATGGCATTCTTGATATCCTGCTCATGATCGAAGACAAAACGTGCCACGATGGCGCTCAGGATGGCTGTCGATGGCATTTTGATGCTGTTGGCCGACTTCAATCGGTCGAGCACACTCTTCAGGTCGGAGTCTATATACACCGTAGCCAACTTGGAGTCGCGCTCCTTATAGTTCTTGGCAAGGTCTAAGAACAGGCTCCAGCTGTCTTCCCCACTGTCCTTTGCCATGGTATATTGGCGTGCAAGATCCTTTCCCTCGGCCTTGGGCAGCTTCTTGGCTGCAGGAGCCGTGCGATCCTTTGTATCGTTGGCAGCGCCCTGTGGCTTGACAGCGCTGTATGTAAACGGACCTGTCGCAGCACCATCCGCATGCCGATAATCGTCCTCAATGCTGGCATCTACCATTGGCTGAACAGGCTCCGACGCCATGGCTGTCGCGCCATTGTCGGCATTCATGCCCATACCTGCATTTTCCTCACCACCATTTTGTGCCTTATGTGCCAGACCGGCCATACCGCCCGGCAACACTACTCTCGATTTTTTCTTTGCCATAG
>JBHAEI010000003.1:0-27302 GCA_041855505.1 Prevotella sp. | reverse complement strand
TGTCTGGTGAGCAGAATTTTATAATATCCCTATCGGTGATGACATGACAGCAACTTCCATACTCCCCTGCCCCGCTTCTATCATGGCATTTTATGTTTTTGCCGTCATACCATCATTTAAAACCGATTTATAACATACTTATATTCAGATATTTAAGCGAATTGTTAAAAATGACAGCAAACAAAAGTAACTTTAAATCTGCAGGGTATATTTTAGCACCTATCGAGATCTTTATACCGGGTCGGAACAGGATTTATTAAGCACGAGCATCTTATTTTCCCCATTATATTAATGTGTTGCCCTTAACTTGATATAAATCAAGATTATTTTTTGGAAGAAAATGGAAAAAATACATATTTTATTTTCGCAATCATAAAAAATGTATTATTTTCGCAGCGTAATCCAAAATAACTAAATAGGTTCATGAAAAATGGATCAAACAACAGAAACCAGTAAAGACCTAAATTTATATTTTTCTTATACTGGGTAAAAATGGGAAAAACAAATCTATTAACATAATCAGAAAGACGAATGAGAAAAGGTAAAAAACTGCCAGTGAGTGTCTTTTTATCTTGCTGTTGCTTAACTTCATTTGCGAGTAATGTGGTTAGTTCTTCGAATGTTGCTAAAGTCAATTATGTAGCAGAAGCAGCCAAGACTAACAAGTTGGCGATTAAAGAGGTATTACAGACACCAAGTAACAATGTAAAGGTTACAGGTACGGTAACGGATGAAAATGGCGATCCGGTAATTGGCGCTACTGTAAGAGAGAAAGGCTCTCAGAATGGTACAGCCACCGATTTGGATGGTAATTTCACCTTAAATGCTCCATCAGGGAGCACACTTGTAGTTTCTTATATTGGCTACAAGGCACAGGAAGTAGTGGCTAAGGGAGGTACACCTCTTACAATTTCTCTGCAACCTGAGAGCCAGCAGATCGAGGAGGTTGTGGTAACCGCCCTCGGTATAAAGCGTTCCGAGAAGGCGCTTAGCTACAATGTGCAGAAGGTTGGTGGCGAAAAGCTCACGGAAGTTAAAAATCCTAACTTCATGAATTCCCTTGCCGGTAAGGTAGCCGGTGTTAATATCAACGCCTCTTCAGCAGGTATGGGTGGTGCGACACGTGTCGTTATGCGTGGTCCGAAGTCTATTACCAAGAGCAATCAGGCTTTATATGTAATCGATGGTGTACCTGTCAGTAACACCAACGATGGTAGTATTACCAATGGTATTTACTCTTCTCAGCCGGGCGGTGAGGGTATTGCCGACATCAATCCGGAGGATATCGAGTCGGTAAGTGTTCTTAGTGGCCCTGCCGCCGCTGCGCTTTATGGCTCTGCCGCTGCACAGGGTGTAATCATGATTACCACCAAGAAGGGTAAGGAAGGCAAGGTAAGTGTAACGGTTAGCAACAGTACTCAGTTTGCTAATCCTTTCATCATGCCTGAGTTCCAGAACCAATACGTTAATAGAGCGGGCGAGGTTAAGTCATGGGGAGCTAAGACCGGCTCTGCCTATGGCGACTATGACCCGGAGAATTTCTTCAATACCGGAACCAACATTCAGAACAATGTCGCATTGACAGCAGGTACCGACAAGAATCAGACTTATATCGCACTGGGTACCACAAATGCTAAAGGTATTCTGCCCAACAATAAATACGATCGATATAACTTCACTTTCCGCAATACAACATCATTGCTGAAAGATAGAATGACAATCGATTTCAACTTCAACTACATCAAGCAGAACGACCAGAACCTGACGGCTCAGGGTCAGTACTTCAACCCACTGACGGCTGTTTATCTGTTCCCGCGTGGCGAGAGTTTCGATGCTATCCGTACATTCGAAATTTACGACCCTTCTCGCAACATCTATGTTCAGAACTGGAACTATGGCGATGCTTTGAGTATGCAGAATCCTTATTGGGTAGCCAAGCGTATGGTACGCTCTAACAAGCGCAACCGCTATATGGTAAGTGGTAGCGTTAAGTATAAAATTACGAATTGGCTTGATGTGGCAGGACGTCTGCGTTGGGATGATGCTGAAACAAATCAAGAGGATAAACGATATGCATCAACCACTAATTTGTTTGCACACTCAAATTATGGATTCTATGGTTACGACAAAGTAAGCGACCGTTCGCTCTATGGCGACTTGATGTTCAACATCAATAAGGGATTCGGCGACTTTACCATAGGCTCTAACCTTGGTACGTCGTTCTCTCGCACACACTATAGCGTAAACGGCTTCCAAGGCGGTTTGAAGGCTCCTTCAAATGTTTTTACACCTAACGCTATCGATTACACCAAGGGAACGAACGACAACCGACCCATATATACCGACCATAAGCATCGTATCAACTCTATCTTTGCCAATGTAGAATTGGGCTGGAAGAGCATGTTGTTCCTGACCGTTACCGGCCGTAACGACTGGGATTCGGCATTGGATAATACAGAAAGCGCTTCTTTCTTCTATCCTTCTGTGGGTATGTCGGCATTGCTTTCACAAATGCTGAAGCTCCCATCTTGGGTTAGCTACCTGAAAGTTCGTGGCTCATGGGCATCGGTAGGTTCTGCCATCTCGCCTAACATTACTTCAGAGTGGCGTTATGCTTACGACCCTGCGTCAGGCACTTATAAGACGGTAACCTATAAGTTCCCTAAGACTTTCAAGCCTGAACGTACCAACTCATGGGAAGGCGGTCTTACTGCACGCTTCTTCGATAATGCCCTTACATTGGATGTAACGGTTTATCAATCGAACACAAAGAACCAAACTTTCCTTCGTCCTATCACTTCCGGAGGCGGATTTACCTCTGAATATATCCAGACCGGTAATGTTCGTAACCGTGGTATAGAGCTTTCTTTAGGCTACAACAAGACTTGGGGCGACTTTACATGGAACTCTTCATTCACTTACAGTGCCAACCGCAACAAGATTATCGACTTGATGCCTGATGAGAAAGAGATTATCAATCAGGGTGGTTTGAACGGCGCGAACATCGTTTTGAAGAAGGGCGGCACCATGGGCGATATCTATATGTTTACCGATTTCAAGCGCGATGCCGATGGTAACATCGAGGTACGCGATGGCAATGTTAGTCAGGTAAACCTGTCAAACCCATCTTACAGAGGCTCTGTTCTTCCTAAAGGCAATATCGGCTTCTCGAACGATTTCACTTGGAAGGGTATTAACTTTGGCTTTGTTATTACGGCACGCTTTGGCGGTATCGTAATGTCGCAGACACAGGCATTGATGGATGCTTACGGCGTATCTAAGCGTTCGGCAGAAGCTCGCGACAATGGCGGCATTACAGTAAACAATGGTACCATCAGTGCCGAGAACTATTACAGTGTTGTAGGTGGCGAAAATCCTATCTGGTCTGACTATATCTATAGCGCAACCAATGCCCGCCTGCAGGAACTGCATGCTTCTTATACCCTACCCCGTAAGTGGCTGGGCGGCATGGAACTGACACTCGGCGTAAATGCCAACAACCTGTTCATGATTTACAATAAGGCTCCATTCGATCCGGAATCAACAGCATCTACAGGTACTTACTATCAGGGCTTTGACTACTTGATGCAACCAAGTTTGAGAACACTCGGCTTCAATGTAAAACTAAAGTTCTAATAATCTAATTGACTAAACGATTTATCAATATGAATAAGAATACATTTCTAAGAACCATCTTCTCATGCGCGATGGCTTCTACAATGGTTTACATGTTGCCTTCTTGTACAGATGGTTTCCAAGGAGAGAACAGACCCGGAGAGGCGCTGTCGGCAGAAGAGCTGAACCGTGATAATTACAACACCTCTTCGTTCATTGTACAGATGGAAAATCAGGCTTTCCCCGAACAGGAGAACAGCTATCAGATGAACATGGACCTGATTGGTAACTATTTAGGCCGATATACCACCTATGCTAACAATGGCTTTGCAGAGAAGAACTTTGCTCGCTTCAATGCCCCAAACGGCTGGGTAAAGTATCCTTTTAAGGACTCTATGCCCAAAACGGTTTCTGCCTTTAACGCAATCAAGCGCCTTACCAATGAGCAGGGTGTCAATTATGCGTGGGCATTAATTCTCCGTGCAAGCAATTTCTTGCGCCTTACGGATATGTATGGCCCGTTGCCAATCGATGCTGTTGAAGGTGATGAAAAAGCTTACTCTTCACAGGAAGAAGTCTATAAAACCTTGATAAAGGATCTGGATGAGGCGACCGCTACTATAGCTCCGTTGCTTGCGGCTAATCCTGACCTATCGGTTTCAGCAGAGCACGACAAGGTTTATCAGGGTAAATTCTCAAAGTGGTATAAGTATGCCAACTCTTTGAAGCTGCGTATTGCCATTCGCATGCGCTTTGTAGATCCTACTTTGGCGAAGCAGGTAGGCGAGCAGGCTGTTAAAGACGGTGTCATTACCAGCAATGAGGATAATTGTACGATCAATTATGTACCCAATGGTATGTACAAAACCTCTGTAGAATGGGGCGACACCCGTGCTTGTGCCGATATAGAAAGTTACATGACGGGCTATAGCGACCCACGTATCACAAAGTACTTTAAGCCAACTACCACTGCAGGCGACCGCTCTATTATCGGCTGTCGTGCGGGTGCCAAGATTGGTAACAAGTCAGTTGCAGGTGGTCTTTACTCTGCAGTGAATGTAACAGAATCTACTCCGGGCGTTTGGCTGACAGCTTCTGAGATGGCTTTTTGCCGCGCAGAAGGTGCATTGGCTAATTGGTCTAATATGGGTGGAACTGTTGAGTCGCTCTACAATGAGGGTATCAAGCTATCGTTCGAGCAATGGGGTGCAGGCGATGCTTCCAGTTATCTTGCTAACAGTACGGCTACCCAAGCCAGCTATGTTGATGCTGCGGGTGGTTACGGTGGTAATGCTTCTGCAGTTAGCACCATCACGATTAAGTGGGATAACAATGCCACTGATGCACAAAAAATGGAACGTTTGATTACCCAGAAGTGGATTGCGTTGTTCCCCAATGGTCAGGAAGGCTGGTGCGAGATTCGTAGAACTGGCTATCCGAAGGTATTCAACGTGGCACAATCTACAGGTTCAAGCCTACAGGTTCCTAACCGAATTCCATTCGATCAGGATGAGCTTATCAATAATGCCGCCAACTATACCAAGGCTGTTCAGCTTCTGAATGGAGCCGATAACTATGAAACCAAAATGTGGTGGCAAAAATAACTAATGTTTAATCTATTTAGATTCTAACCCGAAATGAAAAATTTATTGAAAACTATTTTAGCTCCTCTCCTTGCAACAGTAGCTATTACTGCTTGCAGCGATTGGACTGATACAGAGCCGAAAGACGCAACGGACTTATCTTCTACAAACAGAAGTGAGGCTTACTATGAGCAGCTACGCAAATATAAAACAACCGATCATCAAGTGGCTTTTGGTTGGTTTGGTAACTGGACAGGTACAGGAGCTTCTTTGGAAAACTCTTTAGTCGGCCTTCCTGACAGCGTAGATTTTGTATCTCTTTGGGGAAACTGGAAAAATATTACTCCTGACCAGCAGCGAGACCTGAAGTTTGTACAAGAAAAGAAAGGAACAAAAGTTCTCATCTGCTTCCTTGTATTCGACATTGGCGATCAGATAACTCCACCCAAACCTACGGAAGGAGAAGGTAGCGAATTGACTTATGAAGAATGGAGACATAAATTCTGGGGCTGGGCCGATGATGAAGAATCGCAACTCAAGGCTACAGAAAAGTATGCTAATGCTATCTGCGACACTATTGATAAATATGGTTATGATGGCTTTGATTTGGATGCTGAACCCAATATTCCACAACCTTTTCCTACAAATAGAGAGCTGTGGACGAATAAAGCTGTGATGCAAAAGTTTGTAACAACAATGGCAAAAAGGATTGGTCCGGCTTCCGGTACTAAGAAAATGTTCGTTGTTGATGGCGAGCCGGATGCATTCCCAGACTCTTTCGGTCCTTACTTTGATTATTTTATCCTGCAAGCTTACAGTGCTTCAAGTGAGAATGGACTGAATAATAGGTTTAGAAGACAGGTAACAAACTTCAATACGTCCTTGACTCCCGAGCAAGTAGCGAAGAAGATTATTGTTTGCGAGAATTTTGAATCCTATGCAAGCAGTGGTGGTGTTTCTTTTACTTTAAGTGATGGAAGGAGGCTTCCTTCCCTATGGGGTATGGCTTATTGGCAGCCTACCTATAATGGGAAAACATACCGTAAGGGTGGTGTTGGTTCTTACCACATGGAATACGAATACAAGGTATCAGGAAAGTCGGTTACCTATCCATACCTAAGAAATGCCATTCAAATCCAGAATCCAGCAATCTTTTAAAAATAGACGATATGAAGAAAAAATATAATTTGTTAGCTTTAGGGGTGGTCTTCTTTTCTCTGAACATCTTTACAGCGTGTAATAATGCAGAGTATTCTGTACTGACAAATCAGGTTTACATAGCCCAAACTAACACTAATGGTAATACCAGTCAGAAAATAACCATAGGAGATAGCCCTATTTCAACATCGGTGAATCTTCGTTGTTCAGATGTTGTAACCCAGAATACAGAATTTGAATTGGTATCAGACCCAGCTGCGCTTGAGACTTTTAACAAGCGTAACGAAACAGCTTACCTACCTTTCCCTTCAGAATTGTTTAGCTTATCAAGCTCTACTGTGGGAATTAAGGCTAATACAACAACCTCGGATGCCGTTACCTTAACTATCAATCCTTTTACGCAGGCACTGAAAGAAAGCGGTCAGAAGTATGCTATTGCATTGCGTGCAAGGAGTAAAAATGGTGAAAGCAATATGTTGGAATCCGGAAGTACCATTGTATATATTCTGGATCAAGTAGTCCGTCAAGATGTACCTACTTTCACTTCTTCCAATACGGCTACATTTAGAATGCGTCAAACTTATGCATTATCTGAATGGACTGTAGAGTTTAACGTAAATATGAGTAAACTGGGAACAGGTATAGGACAAATGAATAACCAAGCTCTCTTCTCGGCATCGGGTAATGATGCGAGCGAAATTTATACACGCTTTGGCGACGCTCCTATTGAGGGTAATCGTCTTCAGATAAAAACTCAAGGAACCCAGATGAACAGTACACAACTTTTTGATGCAAATAAGTGGTATCACATAGCATTTGTTTGTACAGGTTCTCAGCTTTATCTGTATGTCAATGGAGTATTGGATAATTCAATGCCACTGCCGGGAAAAGTTCTCAACTTAGATAGACCATTTGGATTTAGTGGAAGTATGGTTCGCGATAAGATGCAAGTAAGTGAAGTACGCTTCTGGACAAAGGCACGTACGCAAGCTCAAATTGCCAACAATATGTACGCATGTGATCCTAAGAGTGAAGGCTTGGAAGCTTATTGGAAGCTAAATGAAGGTACAGGCGCTACCTTTAATGACGCTACGGGCAATGGCAATACCGGTACTTGTACTTCCGTACCAACTTGGACACAAAATGTAAGAATAGATGGTAAATAATCCTCAAACGAAGATAATAATGAAACAAAAATATTTCTTAAACGCATTACTGTCGGCAGGTTTTCTGCTGACAGCATGCCAAAGCGATCCGGAAGTGGGAAGCTCTCTCTATCCAACTGAGCCTGAAGATTTCTCCCCTAAAGCTTATATAGCTAATGTAGATGTAGGCGTACAAGAGCTTGCCGGTGAATCTTATGTAGAACAGGGACAAGGACAAGCAACAATAACTGTTCCCGAAGATACGGTTGTTCTCAAGGTAAAACTATCAGGACCTGCTCCTAAAGATTTAACCTTTATGGTGAAGTCTGATAATACTAAGTTGGAAAAAGATGCAGAAGCGTTTACAAAACTTGGTGATGATGCTCTGACATATGCAGTTAATAAGGTTGTCATAAAGCAAGGAGCAACAGAATCGGACGAATTTTTCAAGATTACCTTGAATAAAGATGCAAAATCTTTGTTTGATTTAACCGGAACAGGGAAGGTTGCGTTTACCATAGAATCGCTTGATGATGTGAAGATAGCAAAAATGTATAATACCTATATATGGGATGTTACAAAGGTGTTTACTAATATAAACTCTAAGGGAACAATAGATGGCCTTACTCAAGTTCCTACAACCGATTATACGGTTTCTAATAGCTATAATAGTTCTTATGCAATGGAATCAAGTGGGGTCTTCTCTGGTGGAACCCTTATGTATACCTCTTTTGGAACACTTAAGAATAAAACTATCCATATAGCTTTGACTAATCCTATAGCGATTTCCGGATTGGGGTTACTTTCTGCCTATAGTTATTGGGGGAGTGATATTAGTCAAAATGCACTAAACAATGTTGAAATCTTTGCAGGAATGACAGCCGATAACCTAACAAAGGTTGGAGATGCTTATCGAGAAAATCCTCCAACATCAGAAAACGATTTTTGGAATATTGCTTTTTATGAGCCAGTAACCGCTAAGTATATAGATATCGTGGCACATGATACATTCTTAGGAACAGGTGTTTACGCCTATACAAGTGGATTAAAGCTATATAAGAAGTAATTTTAAGGGGGGATATGAGACTGGGCTACTCATATCCCCTTCTTCATTCGTCTAAATAAAGTCCGAACTCAGAGATAAAAACATCTCCCCTACTTTCCTCAATATTCAGCCTGATTACCTTTGTACAAGCCTTTTGAAAACGCAACAAGCGTTTGTAACCGATAGTTGTTCCTTGTATGATTTTTCTCCAAACTCCTTTTTCTGTCAATATATCAATAGAAAACTTCTCAACTTTCTGGCCTCTTCTTATCTCTTCTTGAAGAGCGCAGATGTTGAATATAATAGGGGATTTTAGTTCATATACGAAGGACGTAATGTTTTTTTCCTTATAACTTCCATTAATGTTACTTCTATAAAGCTTGCATGATGTGTCGTAGTTATTATCTATAGTAGGCTTTAATATCTTATATTTCTTTGTTTTATTTTTATCAATATTTTTACTTAAAAGATTCTTCTCAAAGATAGTACTGATGCGTTTGCTAAACCCTTTTAAAGCTTTAATATCTTCTGATGCAAGCAATCCTTCTTTGTTTGGAGGAACATTTAATAATAATACACTATTTCTTCCTACCGATGAGAAATAAATATCAACTAACTCTTCCGGACTTTTTACCTTATTATCTTCATTTTCATGATAAAACCATCCCGGACGGATAGATACATCTGTCTCGGACGGATACCAAACCAAAGCCGTTGCCTTCGCAATTTTTTGCCTATCCCCAATATCATCACCCATCATGTCGCCTACGGGAGGGGTCAGTACTTCCTGCTGTGAACGGTCAGCTATGAGCGACGGATCGATGTTCTCTTTCGGCACAACACTCCATTCCGTTTCCCGGCCTCGGCCATTTTCTGTACCCACCCAGCGCACATCTGGTCCCATTACTGCAATAACTGCATCAGGTTGTAGTTGGCGAATTATCCGATACCAGCGTACAAAATCATACTCCTGTCGTTTGCCATTGGGGCCTTCACCATTGGCTCCATCAAACCAGACTTCGCTTACCTTTCCATATTTTGTAAGCAACTCCTCCAGCTGTTTTGTGAAATAATCATTATATACCTTACCCTCTCCATAGAGTGAAGAGTTCCTATCCCATGGCGAAAGATACACTCCAAAGCCCATATCATACCTTTTGCAGGCCTCGCTCACCTCTTTTACAACGTCGCCTTGGCCATCTTTCCAAGGCGAGTTCTTTACACTATAGTCGGTATAAGCCGATGGCCACAAACAGAAACCATCGTGATGTTTACAGGTAAGGATGGCACTTTTAAAGCCCGCGTCTTTCAATGTTTTTATCCATTGGTCAGCATTCAGACGGGTCGGATTAAACAGCATGGGAGAGTCCTTCCCCTCTCCCCATTCCTTGTCGGTAAAGGTATTCATACCAAAGTGCAGAAAGGCGGTAAGCTCCTGCCGTTGCCAATTGAACTGTCGCAGAGTAGGAACAACGTTAGCTGCCTTATTAATTATCTCCTCCATCGAGTCGGAAGGAGAAATCACAGCCACATTCTTCTCTTGCGCATTCATCGATAACATCGGCATACCCAAAAGAAAAGGCAGCATAAAAAGGTTTTTAGCTCGTTTTTTCATTTCTATTTTATACTTATATACAGTCTCCTACAAAAATAGGAAAACTTTCAATAATGACCAAAAGATGATGCTTTACATACAATAAAGGCGTAATGAAAAAAGCTCTAAATAAAGCCAATCGACTCTGATAGCATATCCATTAGGTGAGTGAGAGGGTGTGCTGCCGTCGGTACCGGAAATTTCAGCCATCTATACTGCAGTATTCTATGATAGAAGCCTCTTGTACCTTCCAAATAGAAGTGTAAAAATCTGCGACAGCATTTGCCAGAAACCTTACATCTTTTAGGTAGCCGATATAAGTAGAATACAGATGTAATTTTGTAACTTTGCCACAATAAAGTAGTAACTTTTCATAATCCCAAAATTAAAAATATTATGACGGCGCATAAACAGTTATGCACGAAGCGGAAACGATGGATAAATAAGTATCTTCTTTTTATCTTACTGTTCACTATTTACCCTATGTATTCACTTGGACAAATAGATAGTTGGTATGTGAATTTAACTGCCGAAGGAAAATTTAATACAGATAATGGCAGGTGGAATTATGCAACACTGGCAGAATATGGGGTAACAGTAAAGTTATGGAAAGGGAGCCATTTTGTGGTAGATGCTTTTTCCAACTACATGCCACATCCTTCCGATTATCTTAGCACCGACCCTTTGGTCTTCTCCAATTTAGATGCCGATTCTCGATTGTTCCGATTAGCTAATTTAGGTTTGATGCAGGAGTTTGGAAAAGTTACCGCTTATCTCGGAGTATGGTCATCTTCCAATTATTACTTTGCCGATAACGAATTAGGCTATTTTGTGGGCTCTCCACATGGCATACATCCCGTTTTGAGTTCTAACTTTAATGTGGCAACTTATCCTACAGCAGCCTTGGCAGGCCAGATAAAATGGGATGTTACCCCGGAGTTTTCACTAATCTCCACCTTTATAAACAATAATCCCGGCGATAAGGTGAACACCATTTTCCGTTTAGGCGATGGAGTTGCCAATATTTCTGCAGCTAATTACCACACCGATAAACGGACAATAGAGATAGGATTAATGACTGCAAAGGACATTCACGGACGGCATGGCAGTAGTATTTATGGTTATGATATTGAGCGATTAACAAAAAACCTCTCTATAATAGGGTCGCTGGGATTTTTTCTGGGCACTGTAGAGAATGAGAAACCGGGCGAAATCGATAATTGCAGGTTCAATGCCAGTATCGGTGCCATCTATAATTTGGGTAAAAACGATGCTATAGGAGTAGCCGGAACCTATGCCAGCTTTGATGAACACATAGACGATTCCCAATTAGGCATAAACTATACACATTCTGTAGGTTCCTTGAATATCAGCCCGGTATTGGTATTAGACAATAATGATGGAAACTTTCAGGCAATGGGATTGCTCCGTTTGAAACTCTCATTGGGTAATTAAATTCTTATAGATTTCGCTTCCATTTTGTTAGAATATTGCGTAACTTTGTGCTATATGTCTCATTAAACCTAAATTTGTTATGACAAAGATAAAGTTCAGTACGGTATTCCTTTTATTTTTATGCCTGCAAATATCTTCCTGTGGAAAAACGTTTTTGGAAGAAACCGAGGAAGAAAAAGAGAGAACTGAACAGAATCCTTCCCCTGCATCGGAAAAGAGTTCCTCGGCCTCTGACGGCTCATATACCCCCGATACCACCGGGAAAGGAGAACTGGAAAATCCACTGACTGTTGCCGAATTTATCAAATCCTCCTTGGGAGACAGGGATGTATGGGTATGCGGCTATATAGTAGGAGATTGTACACGGGCTATCAAGAATGCAGAATGGACTGCCCCTTTCTCGTATGATACCGCTGTTCTTATTGCAGACGTAAAAGGTGAAACCGATCCGGAGAAGGTAATGTCGGTTCAGCTGATAACTTCCAGCATGAAGAACGAGATAGGACTGAAATCTAATCCGCAGAATCATGGTAGGAAAATGATGATAAGAGGACAAAAACAAACCTATTTGGGCATCTTTGGTATCAAGAAATTCATTATGGGCTATTATCTCCTATAGGGTAAACAAGCGAAAACTTCTTACATTTATTTTGTTTTTGTAACAATAGAAATTTGCGAAGTGAATAAGAAGTCATTAACTTTGTATCTGAGAGATGGGCAAAAGGACGCAGTCCCATATTTCTCCTAATCACTATAATCAGTTTCGACGAGTAATATAAACACATGAAAAATCTGCATAATACGACCGATGAGGAGTTGGCAATATCATACATCAAGGGGAGTAATGCTGCCTTCGATTTATTGCTGTCCCGTAATCAGCAGCGTGTGTTTAACTATATACTTTTCATAGTCCATAATCGTGATATAGCCGACGACCTGTTTCAGGAAACCTTTATCAAGGTAATCATAAAGCTACAGGAAGGAAAGTATGTGTCGAATGGTAAGTTTACGGCATGGCTTATGAGGGTAGCACATAACGTGGTTATCGATTGGTTTCGCTCTCAGAAAGCCGAAAAGATAGTAAATAGCTGTCAGGACAATGACCTACAAAGGATATCCGACTGCTCTTGCGCCATGAACGATATGGAGAATCAACTTATCACTTCCCAATCGTTGTCGGACTTACGCAAACTCATGGAGCAGCTTCCTGTTCCTCAGCGTGAAGTAGTGTATATGCGATTTTTTCAAAATCTATCGTTCAGAGAGATTGCCGAAGAGTCGGGAGTCAGCATCAATACCAGTCTGGGACGGATGCGCTATGCACTATTAAACCTTCGCAGAATGATGGATAAATATAATTTGGAGTTCCCTATAAGGTAAAGAAGGCAATAAAAAGAGCGAGCCTGTCAGGTGTTATCCGATAGGCCCGCCCTTTTTCTATGATATAATTTCTTTACAGTTCTTTCAAACCGTGGATGGCCTGCAGGGGATTTTCACTGCCAAATATATAGCTGCCGCTAACAAGGATATCCGCGCCTGCTTTTACTAATCTGGGAGCAGTTTCATTCTGCACACCTCCGTCCACTTCTATGAGGGTGTTGCAGCCCTCTTTATCGATTAATTCTCGGAGTTTTCTTACCTTTTTTAAAGAGCTTTCTATGAAAGACTGCCCTCCAAATCCGGGATTGACACTCATTAATTGGACAATATCAATATCGCCTATGATATCCTCGAGCACATTAACGGGGGTAGAAGGGTTAAGGGTTACACCGGCTTTCATGCCGGCAGCCTTAATGGCTTGAAGCGTTCTGTGCAGATGGATGCAGGCTTCGTAATGCACATTCATGATATATGCGCCGCAGTCTGCAGTCCGTTGAATGTAGTTTTCCGGATGGACTATCATTAAGTGCACATCCATTGGCTTTTGTAATTTCCTGCTAACTGCTTTCAGGACGGGAAATCCAAAAGAGATATTGGGTACAAATGAGCCATCCATCACATCCATGTGGAGCCAATCGGCCTCACTCTGATTTATTATCTCTATGTCTTTCTCCAAATGAAGAAAATCGGCCGAGAGAAGAGAAGGTGAAACTATTACAGACATTTCTTTTTTATCTTTTTTGTGTATTATCGGTTATTTGAAATTATCCATGAAGATGCTTTAGCTCAAACAGAGTTTGTTGGGCCGGCCGTTGCGCCTCATCTCCTTGTATGTATAGGCGAATTGGCGAATAACAGCTAATGCTTTTTCGGAAGGCCTCAGCTCTTCAATAGTCATTACTTTATTCATAATCAATCTTTTTATAATAAGCAACAAACGGTTTGTTACACCATTTATTTATCTAAACGTCATCAAGCGTTCTTTTATTATATATCTTTTGCTATATATCCTGCGAAAATTTCGTAGGTATGGGCGTTTAAGTCAATCTTTTTGCACATATGTACCTGAAATATACTAACTTTGTTATGAAAGAAAATAATTTACTTAAAAGGGTGAGATATGAAGCAAAATGATTTGTCTGTAAATACAGAGACCAAACGAATGGGTAAGCGGATTGTAGTCTTTTCCGGCGCAGGCGTAAGCAAAGAAAGCGGCCTTGCCACTTATCGCGACTTAGATGGCTTATGGAGTAAGTATGACCCGAAGGTAATTGCGACCCCCGAAGGCTTTGCCAAGCATACCGAATTTGTACTGAATTTCTATAATAAAATGCGCTCTGTGCTTATGGAACAGGATCCTAACCACGCGCATCGTGCGATTGCAGCTTTAGAGCAGGATTACGATGTAACGGTAATTACTCAGAATATTGATGATCTTCATGAGCGTGCCGGTAGCAGTAAGGTTATTCATCTTCATGGCGAACTGATGAAAGTTACTTCATCTTACGAGCCTTTGAATGCAGACTTTATAGAAGATCGTTCGTTAGATATTCCCTTAAAAGTGGGCGATAAAGCAAAGGATGGCTCGCAACTACGCCCGTTTATTGTTTGGTTTGGCGAGGCTTTAGGTGATCTGACACCTGCAGTAAAGGCTATGGAGGAAGCCGATGTTCTTTTGGTAATAGGAACTTCCTTAAAGGTGATGCCCGCTGCAGGCTTGATAAACTATGCGCCAAACACCGCAAAGAAGTATTGTATCGACCCCAACGATTTGCCACTACCTGCCGGTATGATACATATCAAGCAGCCTGCTACAAAGGGTATTGATGTGTTTGCAAAGGAAATTGCCCGATAGCTTGCAGACAGATGCCTCGTAAAGGCGATGTCCGCTAATATAAAAGCTACCTCCTTCATAGTAAGGGAGGTAGCTTTTATCTGTTAATGCCCCTTTGTATAAGACAGGCTTCTATACAGGCATAAAAAAACGCCGAACTTTATCAGAACGGCGTTGTCTTTTTCAGTTCGAGCTCAATTACTTAACTGAATCTGTAGCAGCTGAATCTGTAGCAGCAGCAGTGCTGTCCATAGAAGCTGAATCAACCTGAGTTGTATCAGTTGCTGTAGAGTCAGCATTAGCAGCTGGCTTAGCGTTGTTACCACATGATGCGAAAGAGATAGCTGCAACAGCTACGAACATTAAAACTAATTTCTTCATTTTTCTTTGCTTTTAAATTTCTGTAAAACAATCATTTGTTTATTAAAACAGTGCAAAGGTATTCATAATTTTGATACGCCAAAAATATTTTAAGACTTTTTTTTACCCAACTTTGTAACATTTTTATAAGTTATTGATTTACAGTATAATACAAACATTAAATTAATGTTAATTTAATTATTGTGTACCTACACATCATACGATTGCACTTTTCGCATATCTTTTCCTTTGGTTTTTGACAAGGGAGAATGTTGCTGGAAGCTGACTGAATCACGATACACCTGTTCCGGATATGCGTTCCCGGATAAGCGTATGGAAAAAGGTTGCCAAATGAGACTCCTCCTGATAGGAAAGCATGCCCATTCAGCAACCTTATATTATAATAAGTATATGCTATCGCCCTGTTATGAGGCTATTTCCTCTTCCTTTCTCGGCTTTGTCGCCAAGATAAAGTAGATAATCAGTGCTGCATACGCCACAAGCGACAGCAGTTCCGAAAGGTGGTTGTTCCACCAGTTTTCGTAATCGAACTCTATACCTCCGAACTTCAGCAAGGCCGAAACCACTCCCATCAGCGCACCACCGGCTATGAAACCCGAAGCGATTAGTGTGCCCTTGTCGCCACGGGCCTTATTAACAGCCTTATCAGTTGAGCGAGAAGTAACATACCAGTTGATGGCTCCACCTACCAGCAAGGGTATATTCAGCTCAAGCGGGATAAACATACCGAGTGCAAATGCCAATGCCGGTATCTTGCATCGATCCAGAATCAGTGCCACAGCAGCTCCTATGCCATATAATATCCAAGGCGCTCCCTGCCCACTCATCAGCGGTTTGATAACAGCAGCCATGGCATTGGCCTGCGGAGCAGCCAGTTTCCCGGAGTTAAACCCATACGTTTTATCGAGCACCAACATTACTCCTGCTACCGTAGCAGCCGAAATTACGGTACCCACAAACTTCCATCCCTCCTGCTTTTTAGGAGTAGTACCCAGCCAATAGCCTATTTTCAGGTCGGTAATGAACGACCCTGACATCGAGAGGGCCGTACAAACGACACCGCCCATCAGCAAAGCAGCCAGCATTCCGGCATTGCCTTTCAAGCCGACTGCCACCATAATGACAGAAGCAAGGATTAAAGTCATCAGCGTCATGCCGGAAACGGGATTAGAGCCTACAATGGCAATCGCATTGGCTGCTACTGTTGTAAACAGGAAAGCTATCACGGCAACAAGGAGAATTGCCACCACAGCATGCAGCAAATTAAAGTTCATCACGCCAAGATAAAAGAAAATGAAGGTGATGAGCAAGGTAGCGACACTGCCGAAGGCGATAATCTTGAAAGAAATATCGCGCTGAGTGCGGAGCACTTCCTTAGATCCTGCACCCTTTCCCTTTATCTCGCGGGCAGCCAATCCTACTGCGCTTTTAATGATTCCCCATGATTTTATGATACCGATAATACCCGACATGGCTATACCGCCAATACCTATAGAGCGTGCATAAGCCTTGAAGATGGCTTCGGGCGCCATTTGTCCGACGGTTTGCGTAATGGTTGGATCCCATTGGTTCATAACGGTATTGGGGAAAAGCAGTGCCATGCCCGGCACGATAACCCACCACACAGCAAGAGAGCCCATACAGATAATAAAGGCATACTTTAAACCCACGATGTAGCCCAAGCCTAAAACGGCGGCTCCGGTATTCACTTTGAACACCAGCTTGGCCTTATCGGCAAGGGTTTCGCCTATCCCTATCATGCGACTGGTTACATTCTCGTTCCACCATCCAAAGGTGGCTACAACGAAATCATAGAGTCCGCCTACCAGTCCTGCCATCAAAAGCGGCTTTGCCTGACTGCCACCTTTCTCGCCGCTTACAAGCACTTGCGTGGTAGCCGTTGCCTCGGGGAAGGGATAAACACCGTGCTGATCTTTCACAAAGTACTTTCGGAAAGGTATCAGAAACAATATTCCAAGGATACCTCCGAGTGCGGCGGCAATGAAGATCTGGAAGAAGTCGGCCTGAAGGTTGAGCATATAGATAGCGGGCATTACAAAGATACCGCCTGCGACAACGGCTCCCGAACATGCGCCGATACTCTGAATGATGACATTCTCGCCCAGCGCATTCTTACGCTTGGTAGCCGACGACAGGCCAATGGCAATAATTGCAATGGGAATGGCAGCCTCAAACACCTGCCCTACCTTAAGTCCGAGGTAGGCAGCGGCAGCAGAAAAGAGAACAGTCATTAAGATACCCCATGTAACCGACCATGGACTAACTTCCCTATACTCTTTTTCCGGCTTCATAATGGGCACATACTCTTCGCCCTTTTCGAGCTTGCGGAACGCGTTATCCGGCAGCTCGACTGTAGTCTTCTCTTGATTTTCCATCGATATTTTTTGTTTAATTACTTTATTCGATAGCCTTCTTAGCCCCTTATACCTATTATTATATATAGGTAACTAATGCTCTGCAAAGGTAAATAAAATCATTCTATTTTAGGGTTATTAGCCTAAAAATACTAACTTTGTTTGCATGAAAGAGATAAAGCCCATAGCATATTATCGTTCTCCATTAACCTCGAAGTTTGGAATTCCCCGGCAAAGTGGCCTGGCAAGCCATCTGCCGGGATGTGTAGAGTTTGTCCCTCCGTTCAACAAAGAAGAGGCGCTTAGAGGTATTTCGGCCTTCGAATATCTTTGGCTGATATGGGGATTTTCGGCTAACACTCCCTCTAAAGAGGGGGAGAGCGAGAAACTTACCGTACGTCCGCCCCGTCTTGGGGGAAACAAACGCTTGGGTGTTTTTGCAACACGATCGCCTTTTCGTCCCAATGGCTTGGGCCTGTCATCGGTAAGACTGCTGCGAATGGCGGAGGGAAAGCTATTTGTGGAGGGTGGCGACCTGATGGATGGTACACCCATCTACGATGTGAAGCCTTATCTTCCTTATGCCGACAGCCATCCGAACGCCAAGGGAGGATTTACCGATAATACCGAATGGAAACCCTTGGAAGTGGATATCCCCGACAGCCTATTGGATCATTTTACGGCATCGGAACAGATTGCCCTCAAGGAAGTGCTGTCGCAAGACCCCCGTCCGCAGTATCATCACGATGCGCATCGTATCTACGGAATGCCTTTCGCGGGCAAAGAAGTAAAGTTTAAAGTACAGGGCAATACGGTTATTGTGGTGGATATTCTGCCCGCCTGATACATATTTAAAACAGATATTACCACCTATATGAAAGGTGTTGGCCACAAACACAGATGGTGTTGGCCACAAACACAGATGGTGTCAGGTACAGGCACTAATGGTGTCGGGCTACAACTCGCCCTCTGTTTCCCGCCAACTCCACGAGTGCCGGGAATACTCCCCACAAGCGATAAGAGTTTTACAAACAGTTCACAGATATTTATAAACAGTTTATAGGTACTTTATCCAAGCAAAGTGTCTTCTTCGCTTCAAATAGGAAAGGTCATCCATATTTTCGTAGGCTTCCCTTTCAAAGGAAATATTTCTGTAGGCTCTTCCCTTCAAGGGTATGCGGATGAGCCATTCCACGACATACCATAGATAAAAGAAAATAATCCCCATCTCCAGCATTTGGTGGCTATGGATACGTTCATGGTTGATGAACTCCTTATCGAGCTTCACGCCATGGTGTACAAAAAGACATCCAAAAAGATTGATGGCATCATGCTTTTTGGATGGTATTATATTTGTTCGGATAATCTTCATTTACTCTTCGCCGATAGGTTCTATGCGTGGGGCATTCGTTGCAGGACGCGAGGAAGTGGGCGCTTCCGCAGGCTCATTCTGAACGGCAGGCCCCTCATTGGCCGAATTCCCCTGCGCTTCGTCCACGGCATTGGCTACTTTTACCTTACGAGTAGTGGGGTGTGTTTTACGAATACTGTTGAAAACCTTCTTGGCTTGTTCCTCCTCTATCTGGTTAGCCGAGTCGGCCGGAATAGTATCCTTAGGTGTTTCCTGTGCTTTCGAGACCGTGTTCTCTATCAGGTTTGAGTCAGGCTCGATGGCTGTCTGTGTATATTCCGGGTCGTTTTTATGGCTGTTATAGTATAAAATACCAAATACAACCAAGAAAATCGTACCGATAATGATGAATACGACAAGCCCCTTCCCCAGTCGCGGCTCATTATCGTTGCTGTTACCGTTGGGAATGGGAGTTCCGCAATTCGGACAATACTCGGCATTGTTATCAATTTCGTAATCGCATTCAGGACATTTCATATCTTCTCCATATTTTTTATTTAACGGCAAAAGTAAAGTAAAAAAGACAAAAGACAAAGTAAATGGCGGTTTTTTTGTATCTTTGCAGCATATAGAGAATAGCTGAAATATGAAGAAATCGTTTGTTTTAGGCATACTTCTGCTGCTGAGTTCGTTCATGTCGGCACAAAGTATGCGCGATATATGGATTAACATGCCCGACTCCTTGGCACCTTATCTTAACAAGAGTCTGCGCACAGAGCTGGCCGATTACGTAAAGATGAAGGCCAAGCCGAGCGTGCTTAATTTGTTAGGCGATACGACTATCGTGGAGAAACTGACCAATGACTATCTGCGGGCGCGCCTGACTCCTTCTACCGTTATGGAGATAAAAATACTCGATAAGAACACGATTGCCGTGATAAAGACTTGGGAAGGACCTGCCGACGACAGCAAGCTGTACATTTACACTCCTCGCTGGGAAGGTAAAGAAGCTGCTCTGCCTGCCGTATTGGAGTTTGCCAAGCCCGACTCCATATCCGCTACCGACTATACCGATCTGCAATCGATGGCTGCCCCATACCTTGTTAAATTTAAATTTGATGAGAAAAACAGCCAAATACTGGCCGATTACACCTTCCCTTTACTGAACAAGGCCGATAACAAGCGTGTAAAGGGTATTATACGAAAACAATCTTACAGGTGGGATGGAAATGTTTTTCGTAGGCAATAACGCTGAAAGTTAATAATTAACTTGCTTGTTTATCGAAAAATAATTAATTTTGCCAAACCAAATAAAATAAGGACAAAGCATGAATTTAAAGGTACGTTTATCGCTAATGAACTTCTTGGAGTTCGCTGCATGGGGAGCTTATTTAACATCTATGGGTCGCTATCTCGGGAATTTGGGGTTAGGCTCAAACATAGGTTGGTTTTATTCCATGCAAGGTATTGTATCTATTTTTATGCCGGCAGTAATGGGTATCATAGCAGATCGTTGGATTCAAGCCCAAAGATTGTTAGGAATCTGCCATTTATTAGCCGGTATTTTTATGTTCTCTGCAGCCGGTTATTGCGTCAGCGCAGGCTCTTCTGTTCAGTTCTCCATACTGTTCACACTGTATTCCCTGTCGGTTGGGTTTTATATGCCGACCCTTGCTTTATCCAATTCGGTAGCCTATACGGCTTTGAGCAATGCCGGTATGGATACCGTAAAAGCATTCCCACCTATCAGAGTATTCGGTACTGTGGGCTTTATCCTTACCATGTGGCTGGTGGATATACTTGGGTTTCAGAGTAATCAAAACCAGTTTGTGGCTTCGGGCGTGGTAAGCATCATCCTCTTTCTGTACACCTTTACTCTACCAACCTGCCCTGTTAGCAAGGGAGGAGAACAGAAAAGCCTTGTCGATGCCTTTGGCCTTCGTGCCTTTACCTTGTTCAAGCAAAAGAAAATGGCTATCTTCTTCATCTTTTCCATGCTTTTGGGAGTTAGCTTGCAGATAACCAACAGCTTTGCAAATCCGTTTATTTTCAGTTTTGCCGCACAGCCGGAGTATGTAAACTCTTTCGGCGTTCAGCATGCAAATATCCTGATAAGTTTATCGCAGGTGAGCGAAACCTGTTGCATTCTCCTGATACCTTTCTTCATGAAGCGGTACGGAATTAAGAATGTTATGCTGATAGCGATGTTTGCATGGGTGCTCCGTTTCGGCTTGTTTGGCTTGGGTAATCCCGGTGTTCCCGGTGTATTCCTGTTTATCTTATCAATGCTTGTGTATGGTGTTGCCTTCGATTTCTTCAATATCTCCGGCTCATTATTTGTCGATAACAGCACAGAGCCGGCTTTAAGATCATCGGCACAGGGCTTATTCATGCTGATGACCAATGGTATTGGTGCAACCGTGGGTACTCTGGCAGCACAGGCCATTATCAACGCATATACAGAAGAGAAGGTGGTAGGTAATGATATCCTTACAGTAGGCGACTGGTCTTCGTGCTGGTTTATCTTTGCCGGCTATGCTTTGGCCGTTGGCGTTTCCTTTGCCATCATCTTCCATCCAAAGAATAATGTTGTAGCTGAAAAGGCTATCAATGAATAAAATTAAGGTACAATTCATAGGTTTGTCGCAGGTTGTCGCCGCCTCCCACATGGGATTACTGGTTTTGGCAGACGAAGCAAAGACACGACAGGTGGCCATTGTGTGCGATGGCATGATAGAGCGTGAGTTCATCAGAAGGATGAAGAACGACAAACTGAATGAGCGCTTGCTGCCGGAAGTAATGTGCACGGTAAATCCGCTGATGACCGGCGAGCATTATGAAGTTTTCTTTAATACAATTCGCGAAGGCCAGTATAGAGCCATGCTGCTGTGTAAAGACGATTTCAGCCTGACGCCCATACGTGCATCCGATGCCGTTTTGCTGGCGCAAGTAGCTAAACTGGATATGTATATGGAGGAATATCTCTTTAAGATGCAGAGCGCTCCATACCATAAGAATGAAGGGAAGATGCCTCTTCCCATTAATGCCTTGACCGATCAGATGCTTCAGGAAGCCTTGTCTAAGGCTATTGAAGAAGAAAACTACGAGCTGGCATCCATCATTCACGAGGAGATTGGTAAAAGGGAAAACAAGAACAAGGAGCAAGATAATACACTGTAGTTATCCTATTTCATAACAGGAAATGAAGGAAGTGAGATTTTTCTATGTGCCTGACGCGCAGAATCGGACGGAGCTACCCGCCGACGAGGCAGTACATGCTGTTCGTGTATTGCGTATGAAAGCCGGCGACGAGCTGTACCTTATGGATGGGATAGGCAACTTCTGCAAGGCGGAGGTAGCTGTAACCACAGGTAAGCGTTGCTCTTACATTATAAAAGAGGTAATGCCTCAAGCCAAAACATGGACAGGACGTATTCATCTTGCCATTGCTCCAACGAAAGACATGGGGCGTATGGAATGGATGGTGGAGAAAGCTACCGAAATTGGCTTCGATGAAATTACTTTCTTAGACTGTAAGTTTTCCGAGCGAAAGCAGATGAGAAAAGACCGAATAGAGAAAATCGCCATTTCTGCTATGAAGCAGAGCAGGAAGGGATGGCTGCCTGTTATCAATGAGATGACGCCTTTCGGCAAGTTCATTACACAGGCACAGGCAGACGAAAAGTACATCTGCCACTGCTATAAGGAAGTGGAAAAGAAGGATTTTTTCTCGTCGATTATCAAGCCGGCAGCATACAACAGCAACATTCTTGTACTGGTAGGGCCTGAAGGAGATTTCTCTATCGATGAGGTACAGGCGGCTATTAAGTCTGGTTATATGAGTGTAACATTAGGTGAAAGTCGCCTGCGAACAGAGACGGCAGGATTGGAAGCTGTGGCAATGTTGCAACTGGCACACCGTAAAATAAATAATGTATTTAATGAAACCGAATAGAAACAGGAGGTGGTATGGGTCTGTAAACCCTTGCCACCTTTTTTGTTACAGTCGGGTTACATACCTTTTATATATCTTTACAACAATATATTTATGGTGAAAAGAATTTGACTTATGGATTTATTTACATATATTTGCAAAAGAAACGAATAATGTTTTCTATTAATATAATTAATTTTCAACTAACTATGCACAAACGATTGCTATTTTTAGTGGTGTTATTGGTAGCTATGACAACATCTGTTATGGCTCAGATTACAACATCTGGGATTACAGGTAAAGTAATGTCGCAGGGCGAAGAGGTTATCGGCGCCACTGTAACAGCTACGCATCAGCCTTCCGGTACAGTTTATCGCGCCGTTACAAACATTGATGGCCGATTCACTATTCAGGGAATGCGTGTAGGTGGACCTTACAAAGTTGAGGTAGCTTACATTGGTCAAAAACCTAAAATCTTCACGAATGTAAACCTTGAATTGGGTGAAACCGAGGATCTCTCTTGTACTCTACAAGATGATGCCAAGGAGCTACAGGAGGTCGTTGTTACAGGAAATGCGGGGCTGAATGGCACGAAAAACGGCGCAGCGCAGAGTATCTCGTCGAAGCAGATTTCAGAGATGCCGAGTATAACACACGGTATTGCCGATGTAGCCCGCCTGAATCCACAGCTTGCAACCAGTTCTAACGGTGCTATGTCGTTTGCCGGTACCAGCAACCGTTACAACTCTTTCATGATTGACGGTGCGATGAACAACGACGTGTTCGGTCTTGCGGCAGGAGGATCGAACGGAGGACAGGCCGGAGCACAGCCGGTTTCCATGGAAACAATCGAACAGATTCAAGTAAATGTGGCACCTTTCGATGTTCGCCAAAGCGGTTTCACAGGTGGTTCTATCAATGCTATTACTAAGAGTGGTACGAACGAATTCCACGGTAGTGTCTATGGTTACGGTTATAATCAGTCGCTAATGGGTCATTCTTATCCATACTCTGATGGTCGTGGCTATGCTCCTAAGTATCAAAAGCAAAAGGAATATACATATGGTATAACCCTTGGTGGTCCGATTATCAAGAACAAGTTATTCTTTTTTGTAAATTATGAGAAGAATAATAAGGAATATCCTAACCTGAACGGTTACCGTAAGGAAGGTAACAAAGTGAACGCCGATGAGGCTGATGGCGTGCTGGCTAAGGTGAAAGAAATGGCTGTCAAGCAGGGAGTTGAATATAATGGCAGCTTTAGTAACCCGGAAATTTATACCAAAAGTGATAAGATAGGTGCTAAAATCGACTGGAACATCAATGATTTTAATAAGTTTTCTTTCCGTTGGAGCAATGTAACGGCCAAGAAACTAAACAACGTAAGTGGTGCTTCTTCCCTGAATGACAACTATTATATTTATCCTTTTAAGAGTGTAACCAACTCGTTTACCGCCGAACTTCAATCACGCCTTTCTCCGGTATTGAGCAACGAAGCGCGTGTAAGCTATGTACGCGTGCGTGATAAAAGAGATATAGCAGGCTTGTTCCCATCCATATCTATACAGGCTACAGGTGGTACAATCAATCTTGGTACGGAACGCTCTTCTGGCGCCAACTCGCTCGATCAGGATATCTGGACACTTGAGGATAACCTTACATGGTACAAAGGCGACCATACCTTTACATTCGGTACACACAATGAATACTATAAGTTTGCCAACCTGTTCATTCAGGACGTAACCGGTAGCTATGAATTTGCGAGCCTCGATAACTTCAATACCTACTACAATGATTTCATGGCCGGCACTGTTGATCCTTCTAAAAGCTATTTCCGTCGCTACCGCTTCGGCCAGGCCAATGTAGCTGTTACAGGCGATCCTCGCTGGAAGACACCTTTCTCTGCAGGTCAGTTAGGCTTCTATGCACAGGATAAATGGGCTGTTACCCCTTCTTTCCAACTTACCTATGGCTTGCGTATCGATATTCCACTGTTCTTCGATACTCCTACGGCTAACGAAGGCTTCAATACTTATGCTGCCTCAAAGGGATGGGATGTACGTACCGATTATAAGCCAAAATCTACTCCGCTTTGGAGCCCACGTGTAGGCTTCCGCTGGGATATCAACAAGGATCGCCAGTATATTCTCCGTGGAGGTATCGGTATCTTTACCGGCCGTGTTCCTTTCGTATGGGTATCTAACAACTATGCTAATACAGGCATTCAGTTATCAAAGTATCAGGTCAATAATCCAAAGGGTATCGAGATGATACTCGATCCAAACAATCAGTCGGCTAATACAAGCCAACTCACTGTGTCAGAAGGCAATCAGGAAGTAGATGTATTCGCCAAGAATTTTAAGTTTGCACAGACATTGAAAATGAACATTGGTTTCGATTTCAAGGCTTTGGGTATCGATTGGACAGCCGAAGCTATCTGGTCGAAGACCCTGAACGATATCTACTACAAGAACTTGGCTTACGATTTAACAGGACAGACCTTCGGCGATGTTACCGGATATACATGGGATAACCGCCCTATGTTGGAGCGTGTAACCAAGGGAACTCCTTATGCCAATGTGTATGCGCTGTACAACACCAGTAAGGGACATACCTTAAGCCTGTCCCTAAAGGGTGAAAAGCATTTCAACTTTGGTCTCGACCTGATGGCTTCTTATACCTATACAAACTCTAAGAGTGTGAATAGCGGTACTTCATCTGTCGCAGGAAGTAACTGGATGTATAACGCAACTTATCGTAATCCAAACGATCCGGAATTGTCATGGAGCGGCTATAACATTCCTCATCGTATTCAGGCAAGTGCCTACTACCATGTTCAGTATGGCGCAAAGAAGGCTTGGGAAACTACGGTCGGCATTATTTATCAAGCTCGTACAGGCTCTCCTTATGCACTGGAGGTATATGGCGATATGAACGGCGATGGCGCTACCAGCAACGACTTGTTCTGGATTCCAACCGACGAGCAGATTGACCGAATGGCTTTCAATCCTTATCGTGTAGACAACACCAAAGGTACTTATACGCTGATTACCAAAGTTTTGGGAGAAGGGTTTAAAGGAACCCTTACCGAAGCACAGCAAAGACAATTGTTGAAGCAGTGGATAGCAGACGATTCTTATATGCGTGACCATCGTGGTGAGTATATACAACGCTATCAGGATAACCTTGCTTTCGAGCAGCACTTTGATATTCATTTGGCACAGAAGTACAGCTTTAAGGTAGGAAAGACGATTAATGCATTGGAACTGAGTTTCGATATTATGAACGTTGGTAACCTATTGAACAAGGATTGGGGCCATACCTATGGTGATGGTTTCGCTGGTTACTATACTCCTGTTAATTACGATGGTAACGGTAAGTTCCGCTTCGACGGCACACACGTAACTCGCAACTATGATGATATAAACAGTCGCTGGCGTGGCCAATTAGGTCTGAAGTACACATTCTAAACACAGAGTATCGGGATGTTGATTACCAACCGGCATTTTTGTGCCGGGGTAATCAACACCTTTTGCAACAATACATTATGATAATTGATTTTGAAAAGATTCCCGAAGAACATATAGAAAAGTTCAAAGGAGGTGAGGGCAGATTGGATATGCGTACTTTCGTCGATGATAAAGCTCGTATCATGTATTCTACTTTGCGTCCGGGAGCATGCAGTGGAGAGCATAAACACAGTGGCAGCTTCGAAGCAATGTTTATAATTAGCGGTGAACTGACTGTTCATTACGACGACAATACGGAGGTTTGTAAGGTAGGCCAGTTACACTATTGTCCGGAGGGGCACAACCATTGGTTTGAAAATAAAACCGACCACGACTGCGTTTATCTTGCGATCGTACCAACATTGGAATAGTAAAACTGGTTTACAAACAGGAGCAATGTTTGCCAGACAACCACTACATTCCCCTGTTTTTAAATAGCCCGAATAAAACTATAAGAAGAATATATTAAAATGAAGTAACCCTAAAAAGTTAGACGTTAAACACGTTATTTACTCTCTAAGTTTTGAGTTCGGTATTTTGCCGGGCTTATTCCTTTTAACTCCCTTTTTGTTCTAATGTTATTGTACCAATCGGTATATTGTCTCATATATCCTGTATTGCATTCTAAAAAGGGAGTACCTCTGATTCTTTTAGTGCTTCTTTCAAACGGGAAATCCCATTTAAAAGAAGCACTTGTTCTTAGATGTTTATACCTTCATAAGAAATGTCCAAAGCACTCTATGAGAATATTCAATATAATCAGGCCTATCCTATTTATCAATGTGGCTGAAAATGCCAATCTACATTTTCTATTGTCATTTCTGAATTATCAAGATTGAATGTAATGCCTTTAGGGTCTGCATCCTTTACATCTACAGCCAGATTGATAATCTTATTACATGATAAATTAACGGTCTTTGTGGCAGTGAACTGCTCACCGTTG
>JBHAEI010000002.1:0-16422 GCA_041855505.1 Prevotella sp. | reverse complement strand
TAATTTTTCATGCCCTTTTGTAAAGTTGTAAAAGAACGAAATAACAAATTATTTATATAAACAATTATTAAATATGAAACAGAAAGAATCAAAGAAACTAAAGTATGCTTGCCCATCAATCAAGATTATCGGTATAGAAATTGAATACTTGATGGTACAGGGAAGTGGAAACCACTCTGGAATTGAACAAGGGGGTGTCGTTGAGAGCTCAGATGAAAGCGAAAACTAAATTTTGCTTTCACAGGTAATAAAAATTTATGGAAAGAGTAAACGAAATTAATAACTAAAAAGAAAACAACAAGATGAAATACAAGTATTTGTTCCATTCAGCACTATTGTTTACAGTGGTGATGTTTACAAGTTGTGCTAATGATACGACTACGCAAGCTGAGGATGCGCAAAATAAATCAATTACAAAGGGCACCACTGTAACATTTGCAAGTGAAAATTCTGCCTCGCAGGACGAGCCTATGACACGTACTTCCATACAACATAACCTAGGTAACGGAGCTATGCCCTACTGGTCGACAGGCGACAAAATATGGGTAAAGGATACTAATGGAAATTTTCAGCAAAGTAATGCAGGTGTGTTCAATTCTGATTTTACGCGTGGTGTGTTTACGTTGTCTGGAACATTCAGTAACGGATGTACTGTTACTTATACAGGTACAAATGCTACGGCAGGCGACAAGGTAGTTATTGCAAATAACCAGATACAATCACAATCCAATGATTTCAGCCATGCTGGTGCCTCAGGCGATTGTGGTACTGCTACAGCTTCGGGTAGTGGCAATTCATTCAAATTCAAACTTGATCATAAAGCAAGCTACCTTTGCTTTCTGCCCCGTTCATCAAATGCATATGTCAATCGTAGTACACTCACCAAAATAGAGGTTATTTCCGAAAAGGCTATTGCTGGAACCTATGATTTCTCTACTGGTACACTTTCCAACGAGCCGGTGGCAAACAGTTCTAAGACCATTACACTCACCACAGGTAGTGGCTTTCCTATCACTAATACAGCAACGAGTATAACAACCAATGCTGCCTATATGGTCATTGCTCCCGGCACACATCATCTTACTATACGCTACTGGCTCAAGAATACAGTAGATAATCCGAATGGAGTCATAGAAGGAACAGTTACAAAATATGTTGACCTCACCTGTAAGGAAGGGAAAATATATGATATTACTGCAAACTTGAATCCTAAGAATCTGTCAAAAGAATACTATATGTGGGATGCCAAGAAAGATTACTGGTACGGTTACGAGAGCAGTCAACCAACTATCAGCAATACTGCCAATAGCAATTATCCAAAGAGTCAGGCTACGGATCCGGACCGTTGGTATTACACTCCGGCAACCGGTACTCATTGGGCAGCTAACAGTGCAACCCAATGTGCTACTGTGAATCAGATGATGTGGTATGCACATAAAGGTGATCCACATTGGGATGCTGATGAACTTTGGACCTTGCTTGGACACTTGTATAAGGGTGGAATGTGGTTGAAGAAGCAAGATGTCATAGCATCGGAAAACGGAACGACAGCATCTGGTATGTATAATACAGCTTATGACGGTATAGATTATCGTGCGGCAACACAACATTTCAGCGAATATTTCTATACTAACAGCACTGTTGTCTCGGGACGTCCTTCTAAATCAAGAATTTCCAGTTACTTCTATTTACCGGCTAAAGGTTTCTATTATGATGGAAAATTGCAGTATGTAGGACGTTATGGTTACTATTGGTCGGCTACACGTACGAACTATGAGAATGATCGAGCTTTCAGTCTTTCTTTCTCGGCGGGTACGGTTAGCGTAGGTAACAATATACGTTCTTACGGCTTCTCGGAAGAACTAAAGTGGTAGTGAATCTTTAAGAAGAGAGAGAATATTACAAGTTAAATAAGGTTTTTCCATACAAAATTCTCTCAATGTCTTAAGATACAACTACAAGTGGCGAATACAAACCAAGCATTATATTATAAAATCAATGATTTATCATTCTTGCAAGTGAAGATAAGTAAGATAGATCATTGATTTTTTATACTCATATTTGATGTAAGTAGTTAACGAGTAAATCAATAGATACTTTTGTTATTCTAAGTAGTCAATGAGTAAGAAGGTGAGCTGTTTTATTGATTTGTAGAATTGTATATAGAAAAATCCGGCAGGCTGTAAGAATAATGTTTTCTTTATTTGCTAGGATTCATTTCTTGTAATTAGTCGTTAGTAGTATCTAGAAGATACTGTTAACGGCTTTTTTGTTTATTTGTTTGTAGTCATGATGCTATATATATCAATCTTGTTATTTTTATTCATTTTACATTAGAGAACTCAAATAATTATTCAAGAAATAGCATAAAACATTTGTTTATACGAAAATTTATGTATAATTTTGCAACATTAAACGTATAAATATCCTAATATGAAGGTGAAATCAAATCGTCTCGAAGCAATCAGACTTATTATTTCGAGTAAAGAATTAAGTTCTCAAGAAGAGCTTTTGGCAGCTTTAAAAGTAGAAGGTTATAGTATTACCCAAGCAACTTTAAGCCGCGATCTGAAACAACTAAAGGTTGCCAAAGCTGCATCTATGAATGGAAAGTATGTTTATGTGTTGCCAAACGAGACAATGTATAAGCGTGTTACAAGCCCTAAACGTGTCAGCGAAATGATTATGAACAATGGATATTTGTCCTTGACCTTCTCCGGGCAAATGCTGGTTATCAAGACACGTCCCGGATATGCCAGTGCTTTGGCGTATGATATAGATGTAGCCGACCTATCGTGTATTCTCGGTACCATTGCCGGCGATGATACTATTTTCCTTGCATTGAAGGAAGGCGTGTCAAGGGAGGAAGTAAAAAATATGCTTTCCGGAGCAATTCCCGGCATTCATACCATATAGTTACGGGGGGTGTGTCGTGGTGTCGGGCGGTATATATAATATTAGGTAAGGTGTATTCAAAAATAATAGCATAATGAAAGACATCAAAGTAATGGTTGCCGACGAGTCGCATGAAAAGTATGTCGATACGATTCTCGACACAATGGCGAAGGCTGCCAAAGTTCGCGGAACGGGTATTGCAAAGCGTACACATGAGTACCTAACCTCTCGTATCAAGGAGGCTAAGGCCGTAATTGCATTGGATGGCGATACTTTTGTGGGCTTCAGTTACATTGAAACGTGGGAACAGAAGCACTATGTAACGACCTCCGGCCTGATAGTACACCCCGACTATCGTGGAATGGGGGTGGCAAAGCGCATCAAGAATATGACATTTACCCTTGCGCGTGTCCGATGGCCACAGGCAAAGATACTGTCGCTTACCTCCGGCTCCGCTGTTATGAAGATGAATACACAGCTTGGTTATCATCCTGTAACCTTCAGCGATATTACTCAGGACGAAGCCTTCTGGAAAGGTTGTGAGGGCTGTGTCAATAAGGATGTGCTGCACCGCACAAGCCGAAGATATTGCATTTGTACCGCTATGCTGTACGATCCGGAAGAACATTTGCCGGTAAAGATACCCGACGAGGTATTGGAGCGTATCAGTAAAATAGATAAGGGTGCTGTTAAAGTGAAGTGATAATAAAAATAAGAAGGAGTAAGAATATGGAGAAAAAGAAGAAAGTTGTGGTAGCCTACAGTGGTGGCTTAGATACCTCGTACACCGTTATGAAGTTGGCACAGGAAGGATGGGAGGTATATGCAGCCTGTGCGAATACAGGCGGATTCAGTAAAAAGCAGCTGAAGACGAACGAAGAGAATGCCTATAAGCTGGGTGCTACCGCCTATGTTACCCTCGATGTTACACAGGAGTATTATGAAAAGTCGCTGAAATATATGATTTTTGGTAATGTAATGCGCAATAGCTGCTATCCCATCTCCGTGTCATCTGAGCGCATTTTTCAGGCCATCGCCATCGCCAGATATGCCAATGAGGTGGGAGCCGATGCCATTGCGCATGGAAGTACAGGCGCCGGCAACGACCAGATTCGCTTCGATATGACGTTCTTGGTTATGGCTCCGGGCAAGGAAATCATTACCCTTACACGCGATAAAGCGCTCTCTCGTCAGGAGGAAGTCGATTTTCTGAATGCGCATGGCTTCCATGCCGATTTTGCAAAGCTCAAATATTCTTACAATGTCGGTATCTGGGGAACCAGTATCTGTGGTGGCGAGCTGCTCGACCCCACGCAAGGACTTCCCGAAGAGGCCTATCTAAAGCATGCTACACGGAGTGAGCCTGCCCTCCTTAAGATACAATTTGAAAAGGGAGAGATTGTCGCTGTGAATGGAAAACAGTTCGACGACAAGATAGCAGCCATTCAGAAAATCGAGGAGATAGGCGCTGCCTATGCCATAGGGCGCGACTGTAATGTGGGCGATACCATTATCGGTATCAAGGGGCGTGTAGGTTTCGAGGCTGCGGCGCCAAAGCTCATCATTGAGGCTCACCGCCTGTTGGAAAAGAGCACCTTGTCGAAGTGGCAGCAGTACTGGAAGGATCAGGTAGCCAACTGGTATGGGATGTTCCTCCACGAGAGCCAGTATCTGGAGCCGGTTATGCCCGATATCGAGGCTATGCTTACCAGCAGTCAGCGCAATGTCAGTGGAACAGCAATCTTGGAGTTGCGTCCTTACGGCTTCCAGACGGTGGGTGTTGATTCCGAATACGACCTGACAAAGTCGAAATTAGGTGAATATGGTGAGATGCAACATGGTTGGACTGCCGACGATGCGAAAGGTTTTATCAAGGTAAGCTCTACACCTTTGCGTGTTTATTACGGTATGCACCCTGATGAAGAGCGGTAGAAAGCCATCTTAAAGCCCCTCCAAACCTCCCCCATTAGGGGAGGCTTTCTTAGGACAAACATGAATGATAAACAAGTTATTAATTAAAAGAAATCTTCTTCCCCATGAACTATCCTCACACTAAGGAGTCTTAGCGTAATAATTCTCTCCCTTTATGTGGAGGGTTAGGGAGGGGCTTTAGCAAGGAATTTTTATATTATTATGAAAGTAGGAATATTAGGAGCAGCAGGCTATACGGGTGGAGAACTTATCCGATTGTTGATTCATCACCCCGAAGCAGAAATCGTTTTTGCCAATTCGGAAAGTAATGCGGGCAATCCCGTTGCCGATGTTCACGAAGGACTTTACGGCGATACCGATTTGAAGTTTACCTCGGAATTGCCTTTCGACAAGGTAGATGTCGTTTTTTTCTGTTTCGGTCATGGCAAAAGCGAAGCATTCCTTGCCGAGCACAACATTCCGGAGTATGTAAAGATTATCGACCTTGCGCAAGACTTTCGGTTGGAACGTTTGCCGGAGGAATGGCCCTCTGCCAAGGAAAGCTCCGATAGCCATGTGCCTTTTGTATATGGCTTGCCGGAAAAAAACCGTATGGCGATAGCCAAGGCACAACGGGTAGCCAATCCTGGTTGCTTTGCCACCTGCATACAGTTGGGCCTGTTGCCTGCCGCAGCTATGAAACTTCTGACGAAGGATGTGTCGGTAAACGCCATTACAGGCTCTACCGGTGCGGGGCAAAAACCTGCTGCAACGACCCACTTTTCATGGCGAAACAACAACCTAAGTATCTATAAAGCTTTCACGCATCAGCATCTTGCAGAGATTCGACAGAGCTTAAAGCAAACACAAGGGTTCCTTGATTCTTCTATTGACTTTATCCCTTATCGTGGCGATTTTGCACGAGGAATATTCGCAACAGAGGTAGTTCGCACCGATAAACCGCTTGAAGAGATAGTGGCTTTCTATAAAGCGTTCTATGAAAACGAGCCTTTTACACATTATATAGATAAGCCACTCGACCTGAAACAGGTGGTGAATACCAACAAAGCCCTTGTTCATTGCGATAAGTTTGGCGATAAACTTCTTATCACATCCTGTATCGATAACCTGTTGAAAGGAGCCGTTGGACAGGCTGTGCAGAACATGAACATCTTGTTCGGCTTGGATGAGCGGACGGGGCTAAGCCTGAAAGCCAGTGCATTTTAAAAAGATTTAAGCGTATGAAACTATTCGATGTCTATCCATTATTCGATATTAACATTGTAAAAGGGCAAGGATGCAATGTCTGGGACGATAAAGGACAGGAGTATCTTGACCTTTATGGCGGTCATGCTGTTATCAGTATCGGACACTCTCACCCACATTATATAGAGAAAATAACCCGTCAATTAAGCCGACTTGGGTTTTATTCCAACTCCGTTATCAATACTTTACAGCAGGAGTTTGCTGCCCGTTTAGGGAAAATATGTGGTTACGACGATTATCAACTATTCTTAATTAACTCGGGAGCAGAGGCAAATGAGAACGCTTTAAAGCTCGCTTCGTTCGTAACAGGACGCAAACGCGTGCTCTCTGTAGCAGGAGCTTTCCATGGAAGAACATCGCTTGCTGTAGAGGTTACCGATAATCCAAAGATTGTGGCACCGGTAAACAGAACAGGAAATGTAACCTTTCTGCCCCTTAACGATCTTGAAGCATGGGAGGATGAGCTGGCGAAAGGCGACGTGGCTGCCTGCGTGCTGGAAGTTATTCAGGGTGTCGGCGGCGTGAATATGGCCACGAAGGCTTTTGCGCAAGGCTTGGAAAAAGCCTGCCGGCGGTATGGTACGAAACTCATTTGCGACGAAATTCAGTGTGGATATGGCCGCAGCGGTAAGTTCTTCGCCCATCAGTGGCTCGACATTCATCCCGACTTAATCACCATGGCAAAGGGTATTGCCAATGGCTTCCCTATGGGAGCAGTACTCATTGCCCCCGATATTCAACCCGTATACGGGCAGTTGGGCACCACTTTTGGAGGCAATCACCTAGCCTGTGCAGCAGCTTTGGCTGTGCTGGATGTATACGAAAAGGAGCATGTTATAGAGAATGCCAAAGAGGTGGGAGACTATTTAATGGCGCAATTGGAGGCATTAAAGGCAACGGAACCACACATTTTGGAACTTCGCGGACGTGGAATGATGATAGGAATAGTATTGGATATCCCGCACAAAGCGCTTCGTTCCAACCTTATTCACGAGCAACACTGTTTTACAGGTTGTGCTTCTACCAATATTTTACGTATTCTTCCACCGCTGATACTTACCAAAGCGCAGGTGGATGACTTCATTGTTCGACTGAAAAAAGCATTCGCAAGTATATGAAAATAGCAATTATTGGAGCAGGGGCTATGGGGGGCTCGTTCGCAACAGGTCTGCTGAAGAGCCAGTTTACAGCTCCGAAAAACATTACGGTAGCTAATCCTCACGAGGAAAAACTACAGCCTTTTGCACTCAAAGGAGCCGGTGTTACGGCCGATAACGTGTCGGCTGTCAAGGAAGCCGATACCATTGTCGTGGCAGTAAAGCCATGGTTAGTAGAGCAAGTAGTAAAGGAAATAGCCCCTGTTTTTGATGAAACAAGGCAGATTTTGATAAGTTTTGCAGCATCAATCACTACCTGTCAGCTGCAAGAATGGCTTGGAAAGCCCTCTGCAACCCTCTTTCTGGCAATGCCGAACATAGCAATTGCCGAGTGTGAATCGATGACTTTCCTTGTTCCTATTGATGCACAGCAGGAGCAAGTGGCAGCTGTTGAGGAGCTGTTCAATGCTGTTGGCAAGACGATGATTACCGATGAGGCTCATCTTCATGTAGGAACAGCCCTTGCAGGGTGCGGCATTGCCTATGCCATGCGGTATGTGCGGGCTGCGTCCGAGGCGGGTGTGGAGCTGGGTTATAAGGCGGATATCTCGAAAGAGGTTGTGCTGCAGACCCTGAAAGGGGCTGTAGCCCTGCTCGAAGCAACGGGATTACACCCCGAAGTTGCCATCGATAGGGTTACAACGCCCGGTGGTCTTACCATTAAAGGGCTGAACGAGCTGGAGCATGCGGGCTTCTCGTCGGCTGTCATCAAAGGGCTGAAAGCAAGCGTTTCCCAATAGTGGCAATGAGCGTAAAGGCGAGTGCGGCTGCTTGGGGAGCCCTTTCTAAAGGCGCTGAATTATCAAATAACCTTACAAAGTAGTGCTTCTGCCCTTGAATGAAATAGGAGTAAAGAGGGGTTAAAAGCCTGCTTGCAGATAAAAAAGGCACAGTTTACAATGTAAAACAGGGCAGATTACTGTGTAAAAGGGCATTAATTGTTGGGTAATTAGTGCCCTTTTGCTGTTACGGAAAGCACCTTTTTTCGGTGTATTTATGCAGACAATGAGTATAATTATACCTGTTTGAGGCATATAAATGCAGCTGTTTTTGCTGAAATACGCTTTTACATCGAATTTACTCCTTGTAAAAAGTGCTCCGAATGCCGTATATTTGTCTAATTAATAATTATTTATAGCCTTTTTGTATAGGCTTTAGGGCTGTTCGGGTAGTTTTTCGTATATTTGCAACAAAAGGTGAGGAAAACAGTGTAAAGCAAGCCATAAAAGGGTTTTCATATTCCCAGTATTTCGCGCAAAGTTCTGAACTGGTGGGAAATATTGCAGAAATGAAGATGCAAAATGGTGTAATATTTTTACATTTTTATCTGGCACCCTATGGCTGAAGGAAGAAAATAACAGATAGCAAAAAGAGAAAAGTTCATGGCAAGGATAGTGGTGAAAGTAGGTAGCAACGTACTGACGCGCGATAATGGAAAGCTCGATATAACGCGAATGTCGGCGCTCGTCGATCAGATAGTGTGGCTTCGCAACAAAGGGTATGAGGTTATCCTTGTGTCGTCGGGTGCTGTGGCAGCCGGAAAAGGCGAGTTGCACACCAACCATCACCTCGACAGTGTGGAGCAGCGACAACTGTTCTCGGCTATAGGTCAGGTGAAGTTGGTGGGATTGTATTACAATCTTTTTCGGGAATACGGCGTGAAGATTGGGCAGGTGCTTACGATGAAGGAGAACTTTGAGGATGGGGAGCAATACCGGAATCAGAAAGCGTGTATGGAGGTAATGCTGGAAAATAATGTTATCCCTATTGTGAACGAGAACGATACGGTGTGCATTACCGAGCTGATGTTTACCGACAACGATGAGCTGTCGGGCTTGATAGCACGGATGATGCGGGCTGAACGGCTTGTTCTGCTTACCAATGTGAATGGTATCTATGACGGCGACCCTGCCAATGAAGGAACAAAGGTGATTCGGACAGTGGCTTACGATGGCGATGTGAGCGAGTATGTATCGAAAGAAAAAAGCTCGAAGGGCAGGGGAGGAATGCTGTCGAAGCTAAAAACGGCTCAGCAGGTGGCCCGTCAAGGTATTCGTGTCGTAATAGCCAATGGCAATATTCCGGGTATATTGCAGAAACTTGAAGAGGATAAGGAGGGCACGGAACACACCGAGTTTGTGCCTTGTTTAAAATAATTTACGCCTTGCCTAAAAATAAAAGGAGCGGAAGAGATGCTGTACGAAACCATATTTAAAAAAGTGAAAAAAGCGAGCAAGGAGCTGTCCTTGCTCTCGGAGGATGAGAAGAACAAGGTGCTGCGTGCCGTAGCCGACGAAATAAGCAAGCAAAAGGGAGCTCTCCTGACGGCCAATAGGAAAGATTTGGACAGGATGGACACGGCCAATCCTATGTACGACCGTCTGCAGCTTACGGCAGAACGTCTGGAAAGTATTGCTGCAGACATGCGTCATGTGGCAACATTGCCAAGTCCCTTGGGCAGGATATTGAAAGAAACAAGGCTTGAAAATGGCCTTTTGCTGCGCAAGGTGAGCGTTCCTTTCGGAGTTATCGGCATGGTATATGAAGCACGTCCGAATGTTACGTTCGATGTGTTCTCACTCTGTTTTAAAAGTGGGAATGCCTGTTTGCTGAAAGGAGGACGTGATGCCGATGAGAGTAACCGTGCCGGGGTGGCGCTGATTCACGATGTGTTGGAACGTTTCGGCATTAATTCTATGGTGGTAGGGCTGCTACCTGCCACCCATGAGGCCACTGCGGCATTGCTGAATGGCGTGGGATATATCGATTTATGTATTCCACGGGGCAGCAAACGGCTCATCGACTTTGTACGCGAAACGGCAAAAGTTCCTGTTATCGAGACCGGCGCGGGTGTTGTACACTGCTATTTCGATGAAAAGGGCAGCTTGCTTATTGCGCCGGCCATTATCGATAATGCCAAAACAAGGCGATGTTCGGTGTGCAATGCCCTCGATTGCCTGCTGGTTCATAGGGCACGATTGTCCGATTTGCCCGCTCTGGTGGCACCTTTGGCAGCAAAAGGGGTGGTGCTGCATGCCGATAAGTCGGCTCTGGTGGCTTTGGAGGGGCACTATCCGCCCCGATTGCTGGTACCGGTAGCAGGCGATGAGGAGTATCATACAGAATGGTTGAGCCTGCAGATGGGTATTAGGACAGTGGATTCTTTGAATGAAGCATTGGAGCATATAGCTACTTTTGGCAGCGGACATAGCGAAACCATCATCACGGAAGATACCCAAACGGCAGAGAAATTCCAAGCAATGGTGGATGCGGCCTGCGTATATGTGAATGCTGCTACGAGCTTTACGGATGGCGGGCAGTTCGGTTTGGGAGCTGAAATAGGCATCAGTACGCAGAAACTGGGGGCACGCGGACCGATGGCATTGGAGGAGATAACGACCTATAAATGGCTGATTAATGGGCATGGACAGATAAGGAAATAGCGCGATGACGGCCGTATTTCAATAGGAAAAGAAATAAACGATAAACGCATAAGCAGATGAAGACATTCTTTAATGTAGAGGACTTAGGCGACTTGAAAGTTGCTTTGAGCGAGGCACAGGAGGTAAAAGCTAACCGTTATGCCTATCAGGAGTTGGGTGAGAACAAGACGTTGCTGATGATTTTCTTTAATAATTCGTTGAGAACACGTCTTAGTACACAGAAGGCAGCCACTAATCTGGGCATGAATGTAATTGTATTGGATGTCAATGCAGGCGCTTGGAAACTGGAAACAGAGCGCGGCGTGATCATGGATGGCGACAAAAGCGAACATTTGCTGGAAGCTATTCCGGTGATGGCAAGCTATTGCGATATCATAGCGGTGCGTTCTTTTGCCGGATTAACCGACCGTGAGCAGGACTATTCAGAGGCGATTGTTAATCAATTCGTGAAGCACAGCGGTAAACCTGTTGTGGCTATGGAGACGGCAACGGTACATCCGTTGCAGGCTTTTGCCGACCTGATAACCATCAGCGAACACCCCATAAAGGGGAAGAGGCGGCCAAAGGTGGTACTTACATGGGCACCTCACTGTCGGGCTTTGCCCCAAGCGGTGCCTAATTCGTTTGCGCAGTGGATGAATGTGGCCGATGTCGATTTTGTAATAACGCATCCAAAAGGCTACGAGCTCGACCCGAAGTTTGCCGGAAATGCCGTTGTGGAGTATGACCAGAAGAAGGCATTGGAAGGTGCCGACTTCGTTTATGCAAAGAACTGGTCGTGTCCGGGTGTTGCAAACCGTGCCGATTACGGGAAAATCATCAGCGACGACCGTTCTTGGACTATTGATGCAGAGCACATGAGCTGGACGAACGATGCTTATTTCATGCACTGTTTGCCGGTACGCCGTGGACTGATTGTAACCGACGATGTGATAGAAAGCAACCGTAGCTTGGTAATTCCGGAGGCAGCGAACAGGGAAATATCGGCCGAGGTAGTGCTGAAACGTGTGCTGGAATCATTATAACTTAGAATTATTAACAAACTATATTTTATGAATAGAAAAGGACAATATGCACTTTTGGCAGCCTTGCTGGCTGGGACATTCACGCTGGCCAGTGCTGCTGTAAAGGCAAAGAAGAAGGCGGCGAAGCCTGCTGTAACAAATCCGTTGCTGAAATCCAGTCCGTTGGCACTTGGCGCACCGGACTTTAAAAACATCAAGGAAACGGACTTTCTGCCTGCGCTACAGGAAGGTATCAGGAGGCAAAGAGCAGAAATTGCAGCGATTGTAAATAATAAAAAGACGCCCACTTTCGTCAATACTGTATTGGCTTACGAGAAGAGTGGGGTACTGCTGGATAGGGTGGAGAGTATCTTCGATGCGCTGACAGGTGCCAACAAGACACCCGGCATTGCCGAAGCCGATAAAAAGATTACCCCCTTGATGGTGGATTTCTCGAATGAGGTAAGTTTCAATCAGAAGTTGTTCAAGCGTATCAAGTATGTATATGACCACGAACGAAACACGCTGAAAGGCGAGGATAAGAAACTCTTGGAAAAGATATACACCGATTTTGTTCGTTCAGGAGCGCTCTTGTCGGCCGACAAAGCAGCCAGAATGAAGGAAATCAACAACAGAATGGCTTTGCTGCAGCAGGACTTTGTAACAAAATTGCCACAGGCTTCGAACGAAGTTACGGTGTGGGTGAACGACGTAAAGGAGTTATCGGGACTTAGTGAGGCCGATGTAGCCCAGTGCAAGAAGGATGCGGAGAGCCGTGGAGGAAAGGCTCCTTATTGTATTGTAATTACCAATACGACCAATCAGCCCATATTGGCCACACTGGATAATCGCGATTTGCGACGTCGTGTGTTCGAGGCTTCCATTCATCGTGCCGATGGAACGCATAGCATTAATACCTTTCCAATTGTTACGGAGATGGCAAAACTACGCGCAGAGAAAGCAAAACTAATGGGATATGATAATTATGCCGGCTATTCTTTGGCTGAAACGATGGCGCAGAACACAAAGAATGTATATGATTTCTTGAACAATCTGATAAAGGCTTACCGTCCGAAAGCCGATGCGGAGTCGAAGGAAATCGAGGAATATGCACAGGCAACAGAGGGGAAAGACTTTAAGTTGCAGCCGTACGACCGCTTTTATTATTCGGCAAAGATGAAGAAAGCAAAGTATAATTTTACGGACGATGAAGTGAAACCATATCTTAATATAGATAGTGTGCTAGTAAATGGAGTATTCTATGCGGCCCATAAGGTGTATGGATTGAACTTCCGTGAACGCTTCGACTTGCCTACTTACCACAAGGATATGAAGGTATTCGATGTGTTAGACAGTGATGGCAAGCAGTTGGCACTGTTCTATACCGACTTTTTCCGTCGCCCGGAGAAGCGTGGCGGGGCATGGATGAGCTCGTATGCAAAGCAGAGTCGTTTGCGTAATCAGCTGCCTATCATTTACAATGTGCTCAATGTGGCAAAGGCACCCGAGGGAGAGCCTACGCTATTGACATGGGATGAGGCACAGACTTTGTTCCATGAGTTCGGTCATGCACTACATGGGATGTTGTCGGATTGCAAGTATAACACATTGAGCGGTACTGCTGTGTCGCGCGACTTTGTGGAAATGCCATCACAGTTTAATGAGTTTTTTGCTTCGTTCCCGGAGGTGTTCAATCATTATGCAAGGCATTACAAGACGCATGAACCGGTGCCTGCAGAACTGAAAGAGAAGATGTTAAGCTCTATGAACTTCCACTCGGCTTATGCGTTGGGAGAGAATCTTGCCGCAACTTGTCTGGATATGGCTTGGCATACCCTTGCTGTAGAGGATGTACCGGTAGCCGATAAGGTGCAGGATTTCGAGAAAACGGCTCTGTCGAAGGTAGGATTGCTCGATGCGCAGATTCCGCCTCGCTATTCTACTTCGTATTTCAACCATGTTTGGGGTGGTGGATATGCAGCAGGTTATTACAGCTATTTATGGAGCGAAGTATTGGCCGATAATGTAGCTTCCTACTTTGCGGCACACGGAGCATTGGAGAGAAGTACCGGCGATGCGTTCCGCAAGAAGGTGTTGAGCAAGGGAAACACGCTGCCATTGATGCAGATTTTCTCTGATTTTACAGGTTTGCAACAGCCCGACCCAAAGGATTTGCTAAAGGCAAAAGGATTGTAAGGGAAGACTTTCCTAACGAATGCGTTAGGGATAGCATACAAAAGCGCCATTGCTTAAGAGAAAAATCTCGATAGCAATGGCGCTTCTGTTTTATTGTACGAAGAGTTTATTCTGAATACATAAGCCGCAAGTGGAGACGTTGACGGATTTGGGTTGCGATGTCGATGGGTACAATTAGAAACCTTGGTGGAGGCTGTTCTTGGGTGACTGAATGATGAAGTGGCTTTTATACTTGGTCGGGGATGTCCAACTTCCGTATTATTTTACATGGATTACCTGCGGCAACGACATTGTCGGGAATGTCATGCGTAACAACAGAGCCTGCTCCAATGGTAACGTTACTGCCGATCGTAATACCCGGAACGACGACCACATTTCCACCAAACCATACATTATCGCCTACATGAATGGGGTAGGCATATTCTATATCTTTATTGCGTTCGACGGGATTAATCGGGTGTCCTGCGGTATAAAAGGAGCAGTTGGGGCCTATATATACATTCTTGCCAAAGGTTACCTTTGCTTCATCCAAAATGCAGAGGTTGGTATTGGCAAAGAACTTCTCGCCCAATTCTATGTTGAAGCCATAATCACAGAAAAAAGGTTGGATAATCTTAAACTGCTTCCCGGTCTTTCCCAGCAATTTGCGGAGGCGTTCATATCGTTCTTCCGACCGTGAAGGAGGGAGCTGATTTAGCTCAAATCGTTCTTTCTCGCAGGCATATATGCCTTCAAGAACATCCGGAGAAAGGGCTTGGTAGGGAAGTCCTGCTTGTTGTTTTTCCTGCTCTGTCATAATATTAAAGGGTGTATGTTGTACAATAATGCTGTTATCGTGGTAGCAAAGATATTAAAAGTTGGTGTAGTTTTCGACAAAATCTGATGTTATGTTCCCGAATGGTTGCTATAATATATGCGGGAAACGATGGCTTTATGTAGGTAGATGCTTATTCCGAGACAAATAGATTATGCCAGAAAAACAGTAGCTTTGGTAATAGATGGGAATCTGTTACGATTATTTTACGAAACCATTTTTATAGAAATCATACCATGCCGCAATTTGTTCGGGAGTATTCGCTTTCAGCAGTAAAAGTAGCTCGCGTGTAAACTCTATATATCCGACCCCGTTTGCCGTAACGATGTTTCCATCAGAAACGGCTTGTGCCTCTACGTACCCGGCTTCGTTTGTGTATCTCTCTCCGCCCCATAGCTTGAGTTGGTCAAGTCCGTTGCCCGTATGCTTGATATGATTTAGAAATCCGTGTGCACATAAGAAAGAAGCCCCGCTGCATATAGCACCTACAATCTTTCCCGTATCTAACGCCTGTTGCACCAATGGAACGACGGCCTTTGCCTCTGAACTGTCCCAACTGTTTCCACCAATCAGTACCAATGCCGCATACTCATGGGGCATGTTGTCAAAGCAAAAATCGGGCAATGTCCTAAAACCGCCAATGGAACGAATGGCAGCAGGCGTTGGTGCTACCGTATATGTTTGATATTTTATTTCGCCTCCGGGCATTACGCCGGTGTGGAGCGCGGCGGAAAGGAAAGCGCCTTCCCAATCAGAATATTCGTTTAGTAGAACGAACAGAACTTTTTGTTTCATGCTGATTTTTATTTTTATATTGTATCCGATATCATGATATACCGAAGATTACCTCCTGCTTTGAATGGAAACGCTGTCGCCTATAACAATTATGGCTTGCTGATTTGTGATAGGTTTCAGTGTTAAATAACTGTTTTCCTGAATGATTGTCCGTGTTGCGTCTTCGAATGGGAAGCTGTTGTAGTGTACAAGGGGGTAGAAGTCAATGATTCCCAGACCGGTGAAGTCATTGAAACCGGGTGTCAGGGAAGTATAGTCGTCCATCTTCTTTGCATACTCTATATTGGGAGCAAAAATCATTGCACCGGCAGACTCGCCTATGTATAGTTTTCCTTTCTCTACTTGCTCGATAATAAGTTTATCAGTTCCTGTTCTTCTTAGTTCCTGCATAAGGAAGAACGTATTGCCCCCAGAAATGTAGATACAATCACAAGTATTTAAAACTTTTGTTATTTCGTCCTTAGTACATTGAGTTATTTCCAGTTCGTTTACGACAAGACCCATAGCGCCGAGTGCAGCTTTTCCGTCTTCCACGTATTGGGTATATTCTTCATGGATGCTTGCGGTCGGAATAAATGCTACAATCTTTCCTTTCGAAGGAGCAATAGGGGACTTGGATAAAATCGAAGCTACATCAGCAAACGATGAGCATAAAAAGATTTTCTTCATAGTAGTGCTATGTTTTGATGAATGCCATAGTGTCTCTTCATTTTGCATACAGTAACCTGCTTGAAGAAAAATAAAAGAGAGTGTTATGATGAAAATGATTCTTAATCTATATCTCATACTTTTCAAGTTTGTATTTGCAAAGTTACTACAAAAAAGTGAAATGCGGAAAGATATAGTGATAGAATTGAGTTACAAGGGTTTTGGTTGAAGTGGCGATAATCCGTGAAGCCATTACAATCCCTGCCGAAGCCAAATCCTGACGCCGCTACGTT
>JBHAEI010000001.1:0-17749 GCA_041855505.1 Prevotella sp. | reverse complement strand
TTGTCGGACGTGGATATAGAATGGGAGGAATGGAAGGGTAAAACAGAGGACGAGGCTGCATCGGGTTCCGCTCTCACACCCACGCCGGGCAGTGGCGGAACACCTGCACCGGGCGGCGGCAGCCCCGACTTATAAGGGCTTAAATCCATAAAGAAAGCAGGCAAGAGATTTCCTGTTTTTAAGACATTGCATTCGTCTCTAAGCGTAGAGATGCTTCTCTGTTCGAGTTCATTAATTTGTAAATCGACAACCGCCGACTGCATCGGGAGATGCGGTCGGCGGTATTTTTTTATCTTATTTATTCTTTGCTTTTACATTAATAATCAGTACTTTTGCACATAACAATAAAAAAACTACTTAACAAAGAATTATGGATAAAAGAATCTTATTATGTCTTGCACACATGTCCGGCAACGAGCAGAAATATATCCAAGAAGCATTCGACCAGAACTGGGTGGTGCCTTTGGGGCCTAACGTGAATGGTTTCGAAGAGGAGCTAAAGGCTTTCTTTACATCTAAGCCTTCTGCACGAAACTTCCTTTCTGAGGGCTATCCTAAGAGCATTCTGCCTCACGAAAGCAATCCGGATAAGCTGTGGCAGGACCGTTTTGCCGAGCTACAGGATAAGGAAGTAGTAGCATTAGGGTCCGGAACATCGGCTGTTCATTTAGCTTTAATAGCACTAGGTGTCAAGACCGGTGATGAAGTTATCTGCCAAAGCTTCACTTTCTGTGCTTCTTCTCACCCCGTTACTTATCAGGGAGCTACTCCGGTGTTTGTCGATTCGGAAAAAGATACGTGGAACATGGATCCTGAATTGCTGGAAGAAGCAATCAAGGATCGTATTGCGAAGACGGGTAAGAAGCCTAAAGCCATCATCGTAGTGTATCTGTATGGTATGCCGGCAAAGATCAATGAGATTCTTGCCGTGGCTGAAAAGTATGATATTCCAGTGGTGGAAGATGCAGCAGAGGGACTTGGCTCTCGTTACGAAGAAAAAGTTTGCGGTACTTTCGGCGCTTATGGCGTGATGAGTTTCAACGGCAATAAGATGATTACCACTTCGGGTGGCGGTGCTTTGGTGTGCTCTGATAAGGAAGCAAAGAACACCATTATGTACTATGCCACACAGGCGCGCGAGTCGTATCCATACTATCAGCACGAGCATATCGGCTATAACTACCGTCTGAGCAATATCTGCGCGGGTATCGGACGTGGGCAGATGACGGTGCTCGACGAGCACATCGCTCATCACAAGCATATCGCTTCGCTGTATAAAGCGGCCTTTAAGGACATCGATGGGATTACTTTCCATGGTAATCCGGGCGCACAGTTCGATTCCAACTTTTGGCTGAACACCATTCTGCTGGACGAGAATCTGAAAGTGAAGGGTGAGGAGAACGCTTATAAAACCATTGTAAAGGGTGCAGTAGGTGGTGCTGCGGGCGTGGTACATGCCGCCGATTCGGCTCATACCGATTGCGAGCCTAATAATAATGTGGAGGCTATGCGTGTGGCATTGGATGCCGCCAATATCGAAGCACGTCCGTTATGGAAACCTATGCACAAGCAGCCGGTATATGCAAATAACCCTGCTTATTGCAATGGTGTAAGCGAACAACTCTTCCATCAAGGTCTTTGCTTGCCGAGTGGTCCGCTGGTTACCGACGAGGATGTGCAGTATATTGTTGAGCAAATCAAAGCAGCATTAGTATAAAAAAGAAAGAAAAGGAGAGTAATTCTATATGTATTGCTTTCCTTATTTAGCATACCTAATTGTTTATTTAATTATTAAAGCGTATGATAGTAACAACAACCCCACAGGTAGAAGGGCGTCGTATTGTAGAATACAAAGGTATTGTTACCGGCGAAACGATAATCGGTGCAAACTTCATTAAAGATTTTATGGCAGGACTTCGCGACTTTTTTGGTGGCAGAAGCGGCTCTTATGAAAAAGTGTTGATAGAAGCTAAGGAAACGTCTCTTAGAGAAATGGAGGAACGGGCATGTGCCATGGGAGCTAATGCCATTGTAGGTGTCGATTTAGATTACGAAACATTGGGACAGGGTAATTCCATGTTGATGGTTACATCAAGCGGTACTGCTGTCGTAATCGAGTAAGTTCTTTATCAGATTAACCTATAACCTAAAAATAAAAATCGCTGTTAAGGAAGTGAATTCTTTAATAGCGATTTTTATTTTGGATATATTATTTTGATTTATTTGGCATTAAAAGCTTCTTTATCTGTGGTGTTAGATAAGGGTAGATATCCTTATAAGGAATGGTAAAAAAAGGCATTCCAATGGCATAAGCACCTATTTCGTATTGTCCATAGACGAAGGTTACACCATCTTTGGTAAAGTATGGATTGTTGGAAGGTAGCGGAATAAGGTCGGATTCTAGTTGAAGCATTTCGCGAACATCTCCGTTTACGGGTGAATCAGCACCTTCAAAGTATTCTTTCAAGCCCTTTTCCAGTAGCGGTTGCATAGTCTTTACTTTAGTAGAATCGATGATATAGTCGTTAATCACCCTGCCATCGGCTTTGTTTATCATGCTTCCATACAGCCAAGCCATACCATGTGCACCTCCTAAATAAGCATATCCCGAAGTGCAATAGGTAATAACTTTACTGTCCTCATATTGCTTCTCAATACCTATATTGTGCTCTAATTGTATGTCGGGCCGGTCTTGATTGGCATCTAACTTTAGTTTTTTGAAGCATGCCTGAGTATAGAATTTAGCCATTGCTGCACCGTTTTGCAGGTCCCCTTTGTATATCGAATGATCGATTATTTCGTCGGAATTACAGATAAGGCATGATTTATACAGCTCGTTTGATAAGAAATTTCGGAGCGAATCGATTAGATATTGCGGACCATTTACGGGGTAGTCCATTTCTATCTCGGCTAAACAAACCTTGTCGGAAGCTGTTTCGCGAATACGTTGTGTACTTATTGTGTCCGATTTTGTGGGTTCTTCCACTTTTGTCGTATTGCTTTTTACAGGTTTTAATGATTTGTCTTCGGTAGTGTTTAACCTGTTCTTACAGCCTAAAGCAATGCCTGCAAATAGTAAATAAGTAAACGATATAAAGAGAAACTTTTTCATACGCTCAAGCTTTTAATGATTTATGTTACGGCAAAAGTACGTATTCCTCTTAATAAAAACAAATATTTAGTTGAAAGAAATAAGGTGAGTATTCTAAGGCAAAGTAACGAAAAACAGAGGTTATGTTTTATTAAAAATGTCGCTATCGCTCCTAACAAGAAACATAGGGTGCTTTGAGTCTAAAACAAAGTAAGAGCCGGAACAGCAACTTATAACAGTTGGTAGCTCCGGCTCTCCTTTATTATGATAGAATTGAAGCTTTTCCAGCTTTTAAAATATATTTATTTAGCTCAAGATATTTTACTTTGCATGCATACGCGCCTCAACAACATTGATGACATAGTCGCCCAGCTTCTCGCATTCCTGAATGATATCCATGTACATTGTGCCAATGGTGTAGTCGTACTTACGGTCGTTTACATCGCTGATATTCTGTGTACGAAGCTGATTGCGGAAGTTGTTTATCTCATTCTCGATAGTGAATGAGCGATTGATGTCTATATTATTTTTATGTCGTACCAGCACGTTACCCATCTGTTCGAGTGCACTGTCGGTAAGTTCGAACATCTGGTTGATGTGGCTATATTGCTCTTCTGTGAAGTCTTCTTTTCCATTACGCTTGCGGCTAATGGTGCGTGCAAGGTTATAACAAGAGTCTCCAATACTCTCTATCTCACTGATTTCACGCAGCATATCTCGTACTTTCTCTTTAGTTTCATCACTTAAATGAGCATCGCTGACATGATCCAGATACTTGGCAATCTCTACTTCCATGTTATCTGATATGCTTTCGTATTTCTCGATGCGCGTGTACAGCTTCTCAAAGTCCTTATCTTCGGTCGTGGTAAGTAATTCCTGTACCATTCCGAACATTCTACGAATGCGCTCAGAGAAAGAATGTATCTCCTTAGATGCCTCCAAAACCGAGAGTTCCGGAGTCTTCATGATACCGGCTTGTATAAAGCGAAGGCGGAAATCGTCGTCCTCTTTGCTTGCTTTAGGACGGATAATCATGCAAACAAGTTTCTCTAAAAGTGGAATAAACCAAATTAAGATGGCTGTATTTGCTACGTTAAAACAGGTATGGAAAGCTGCCAATGCAATAGGGAGGATAGCTGCACGCTGCGTTGGAGTTAAGGAAGTATTGGCAGGATCGTAACCGACAAGACTACAAACGAAATCGACGAATGGGTAGAACAAGCACATAACCCAGAACACACCGATAACGTTAAACATTAAATGGGCTAATGCTGCCCTTCGTGCTTGTGTGTTAGCGCCTAACGCTGCAAGGTTGGCAGTTGCGGTGGTACCGATATTCTCGCCCATTACAAGGGCTATACCAAAGTAGATAGGAAGTACACCTGTAGAGCAAAGGAGGATGGTAATCGCCATGACTGCAGCCGAACTCTGTACGATACAGGTAATAACTGTACCGATAGCTAAGAACAAAAGAATGTTCAAATGGCTGCTTGTATCGAATGAGGAGAAGAAGCTTATTGCAGCTGGGTTGTGAGATAAATCCAGTTTATTGCCGGCATCGCTTAGCAAAACGAGAGAGAAGAAGAGGAAAGCGATGCCGAAAAGAAAGTCGCCAAAGTATCTTCTTTTCTTGCTGAAGATAAGCAAAATGCCAAGGAAAAAGGCAGGATACACAGCCATGGTAAGATCGACCCGGAACCCAAGAGACATAATCCATGCAGTGAGTGTAGTACCGATATTGGCGCCCATGATAACCGAAATGGCTTGCGCCAGCGTAAGAAGTCCGGCATTAACGAAACTAACAGTCATGACAGTAGTTGCCGACGACGACTGAACAGCACATGTTATGAAAGTTCCGGTAAGCATTCCTGTAAACCGATTAGTGGTCATAGCACCAAGAATGTGGCGCAATTGTGAGCCTGCCATTTTCTGTAAAGCCTCGCTCATAGCCTTCATTCCATACATTAATAAGCCCAACGAGCCAAGTATCTGCATGAAGATGAGGATGTAGTCTGATGTCTTCATATTATATGTATATAAACTTGATTATCTCAATTTTTGCCAATATTTGCTGCAAATATACAAAAACTACCTCCTTGTAGCAAAGAGATAGACAGATATTTTATGCCTTCTTCCCGGATTATTGCATGAAAATGATTATCTTTACACACGCAATCGGATAAATGGAAGACATATAAAGGCAGTAACCCCAACATCTATTAATATAAAACAAAGAAATACGTATGGGACAAACTATTCAAATTCGCTGTAAAAATAATAACAAAACGTTGTGTGTTCCGATGGGAAGCACACTGAAAGATATTTATGCTGCCGCGGGGCTCGACCTGAAGTTCGGACCTGTAAGTGCACGGGTAAACAATAAAGTGGAGGGATTGCACTTCCGGGTATATCATAACAAGGATGTCGATTTTCTTACCCTTACCTCCTCATCGGGTATAAGAACCTATACCCGTTCACTCTTCCTTGTGCTCTGTAAGGCAGTACACGACCTGTATTCGGGCAGCAGCGTGGTAATCGACATTCCCGTTTCCAATGGCTATTACTGCAACCTGCAGCTCGGGCATAAGGTAACGGCCGAGGATGTAGCACGGATTCGCGCACGTATGCAGGAGATTATCGATGCCAAGATGCCTATTCAGCGGTTTGAGACAACAACCGAGGAGGCTACCGAGATGTTCCGTTCGTTGGGCGATATGGCCAAGGTAAAACTACTGGAGAGCAGCGGCTCGCTCTATACGGTATATTATGTGCTCGACGATTACAAGGATTATTACTACGGCTCGATGCTCACCAACACGAGCGAGCTAACCCTTTTCGGACTGGAACAGTACTACGATGGGGTGCTGTTGCGCATTCCTTCCGTTCAGGACCCTTCAAAATTAGGCGAGCTTATCAGGCAGGACAAGATGTTCGAGGTGTTCCAAGAGCACCATCGATGGCAGAATATCCTGAATGTTCAGACGGTGGGCGACTTTAATGAAGCCGTGAGCAAAGGGCTGGCTACCGACCTTATTAATGTGAGCGAGGCCTTGCAGGAGAAGAAGATTTCGAGAATTGCCGATACGATTGCCGAACGGAAAGGGGTGAAAGTGGTGCTGATAGCCGGGCCGTCGTCGAGTGGAAAAACCACTTTCTGCAAGCGTTTATCGGTGCAGTTGCTGGCTTGTGGCGTGAAGCCTATCCAGATATCGCTCGATGATTATTTTGTGAATCGTGTGGAAACACCGAAGGATGAGAATGGCGAACTTGACTACGAAAGCATCTATGCCCTGAACATACCGCTGATAAACGAACAATTCAACGCCTTGTTCCGGGGTGAGGAGGTGGTGCTCCCTAAGTATAATTTCCAGACGGGGGTAAGCGAAAAGAACGGGAGTCGCCTGAAAATGGAGGAGAACAGTATTCTTATCGTAGAAGGCATTCATGCCCTTAATCCGCTTCTTACCGAGCAGATTCCCGACAACAGGAAGTTTAAGATTTACGCTTCGGCGCTTACCACGATTCTCCTCGACGATCATAACTATATCCCAACAACCGATAACCGCTTGCTGCGCCGTATAGTTCGTGATTATAAATATCGTGGCTGTTCGGCTCAGGAAACCATCCATCGGTGGCCATCGGTGCGTGCCGGAGAGAACAAATGGATTTTCCCTTATCAGGAGGAGGCCGATGTTATGTTTAACACGGCTATGCTTTTCGAGCTTGCTGTTATCAAACCAAAGGCTGAAGAGGTGTTAGAGCAAGTCCCGGAGAATAGTGAAGAATATGCAGAGGCTTACCGATTGCGTAAGTTTTTGAAATATTTTTCTCCGCTTCCATTCTATAATCTTCCTCCTACATCTTTACTTCGCGAATTTTTAGGAGGCTCATCGTTCAAGTATTAGACCTTCTACTATCGAGAGGAGGGCCGATAGTAAACTTTCAACAAAGGCATGAAACGAATCCCAACATATAGGTTTTATAGACATAAGTATGGCTCCGAATTGTTAATCGACGTCGTCGATTACCGTAATATGTGGTCGGATATACGGCGTACACCGGTCTTTACAGAATCGTTTTACAGTATTACATTGGTAGAAAAAGGCGATGAATGGGTGGAACTGAACGGAAAATCGTGCTACGTTGTTGGCGGAACGGTTGTAACTTCCATTCCCGGAGAGGTATGGCGCTTCCATGATGATACGTCAATGGAGGCGCTAAACCTTGTATTTGAGAAGGATTTTCTTTTGACATTCTTTCGCGACAGCCATTTTCTCGACCGGTTTTCGTACTTGTCGGCAAACCGTCTTTCGCCGTTTCTGCAATTAGATCAGGCTATGTTTGAGCGACTAACATCTTTGTATAGAGAAATGCAGCAGGAGATAAACCATCCGGAACGGAAAGATGAACATTTGCTGCGGGCTATGCTTTACGAGGCTTTAATGTTACTTTCTCGGGCAGAATGGAAAGCCGATGAGGCTGCTAATGCCACTCCTCAATACACTATAAGTCGATATGTGGAGCATTTTGAGCGATTGGTAAGCGATCATTTCAAGAACGAGCACAGCACAGCGTTCTATGCCGACCAACTTTGTATTACTCCCAACTATCTCAATAAAATCGTTCAGCAGGTATTGGGACTATCGACAAAGGCTTATATTCAGAAGCAATTGATGCAGGAATCTTGCCGGCAACTGGAATATACAACGCTCTCGGTACAGGAGATTTCCACGGAGTTGGGATATGAAACAGCCACCTATTTTATACGGTCGTTCAGCAAGTTGATGGGCACGACACCTTTGGCTTATCGTAACGAAAAAAGAAAGAGTCCAGAAAAGTGACATTTTGCTCCCGTTTATTTCATATCGGCCTGTCCAAAATGCCATACCTTTGCACTCGTTAAAACAATTCATTCATCAATAAAAAGGAAAAGAATATGGAAACGAATAACAAGTGGTACAAGACAGAAGAGGAAGCAAAGTTAGCTGAAAAGCTCATCAATATGGAAAAGGAGGCGCTGGAAAAGTGGTTTAATGGCGACACTTCAGGTTACCTGAAGTTATGGTCGAAGCGCAGCTTTACCTACTTTGATGCCGTACACGGAGACCGTGTTGATTCCCATGAAGAGATTACCGACTACGTATTACAGCGTGTAGAAGGCAAACTGAAGGGATACGGATATGAGATGCGTAGCCCTCGTGTACAGTTTGGCGTTGATATAGCCGTACTTACTTACCAGATTTTCCAGAAGACAAATTTCATAGATATCAACTATAATTGTATTGAGGTATTCCAGAAGGAGGACGATGACTGGCATGTTATCCAATCTACATGGTCGATTATCCGGCCGATGGACATGGATTTCAGCCCTCTGAAAGAAGTTGTATAAATAGCAATATGAATGTAGAAGAACTTAGAAACTATTGCCTGTCGCTGTCGGAAGAGGTGGAAGAGAAGTTTCCTTTCCAACAGTTTAAGGCTGCAAAAGATGTGCTTGCCTTTTATATAGGTGGGCACATCTTCTGCTTTTTTGATATCAATGGCCTAAGCCATGTTACTGTAAAGTGCCGTGAAGAGGCCATTCCACAGCTGTTGGCGCAGTATGATTGTATAGAACGTCCCTACAATGGAAACCGAAAATACTGGATTGGTATTGATGCAACACGGGCAGAAAGCAAACTAATAAAGGATTTGATAAATCTATCTTTTCATATAATACAGAAAAGGAAATGATACTTTGGAATCTTGTACATGGTTGTCATCGCAAAAGCGAAGGGTGCCTGCACTGCTATGTGTTTACACGCGACGAGGAAAACGGTATCGATACCAATGTGGTACGCAAGACGAGTTCCTTCGATCTTCCATTGAAACGGAACAGAAAGGGGGAGTGGAAGATTCCGTCCGGCTCAATGGTGATGACCTGTTTTTCGTCTGATTTCTTTATAGAAGAGATGGATTCGTGGCGGGAAGAGGCTTGGCAGATGATGCGTAGGCGCTCCGACCTTACATTCTACATGGTAACCAAGCGGCCCGAACGCATCAGTGCGTGTCTGCCAGCGTATTGGGATGAACTGAAAGACCGTATTTTTGTGTGCTGTACTATGGAGAATCAGCGGCGTGTAGATGAGCGTTTGCCCATTTTCCAGTCGGCTCCACTTGCTCATAGAGAAATTATTGTTGAGCCGATGTTAGAGGCAGTCAGCTTTAAAGGCAATCTTTTGGGAATCAATAGTATAACGGTGGGTGGAGAATCGGGACGCTATGCCCATCCGTGCCGTTATGAATGGGTTCTCGATGTGCGTCGTCAGTGTGCTGAAGCGGGAATTGGTTTCCACTTTATGCAGACGGGTGGTAACTTTATAAAGGATGGCAAACAATACAAGTTGGGGCATCGGTTGCAGCTGTCGCAGGCTGCTAAAGCGCAGATAGACCTCCTGTTGCCATAGAAAACACGCAGGTAATGGGGTATAAATACTCCGTTGCCTGCGTGCGTTTTATGCTCCGATGTGACTATGCTTACTTCACCTCCCATATCTCATTCGTTTCCAGCATTTCCATAAAATTGTGGTAATGCTTTTTTTCTTTCACCTCTTTTATCTGTTGATTCACCGCAGTATCGTAGGTGGGTGCCTCTACATCGCGGATAACTCCGAGTGCGATGGGGAAGCCGTCGCCATCGCCCATGAGGGCAAGTTTCAGCTGAAGGGTGTTGTCTTTACAGTGCGCATCGTGCACAAGGATGTCCTTTTCGGTAATACCATCCTCGCCAATCTTTACGATTTTGAGTCCGAAACCCTTCTGAATGAGTCCGAACTCGTTGTGCTCACCAAAAATCAAAGGCTTTCCATGTTGCACATAGATGGCATTTTCCTTCCGACCCGATGATGAATAAACAGCATTATGACACCCATCGTTAAAGATAACACAGTTCTGTAAGATTTCGCAAACAGATGCCCCTTTATGGTTGTAGGCAGCTTTCAGTATGCTGATGGTCTCTGCATTGTCGGTAGCTACACTACGAGCGAAGAAGTTTCCACGTGCTCCAAAGCAAAGTTCGGCAGGTCTGAAAGGGTCTTCCGTAGTACCGTAAGGGCTTGATTTGGAAATAAAACCACGTGGACTGGTGGGCGAATACTGTCCTTTTGTCAGTCCGTAAATGCGGTTGTTGAGGAGAATCATGTTCAAGTCGATATTTCTTCGCATGGCATGGATAAAGTGATTGCCCCCAATGGCAAGTGCATCACCGTCGCCGGATACCTGCCAAATGGTAAGATCCGGGTTTACTACCTTTGCGCCGGATGCTATTGCGGCGGCACGCCCATGAATGGTTTGCATGGCGTAGGTGTTCACATAGTAAGGCAAACGGCTCGAACAGCCTATACCGGAGATTACGACTGTTTTGTAAGGAGGCACTCCCAGTTCTGCCATTGCTTTCTGTAAACTGGCCAGGAAGAAGTGGTCGCCACATCCGGGACACCATCTTGGTTGTCCTTTTTTATAATCTTGTGCTGTATATGTTGTCATATTTTTGTCCTCCTATGGTTATTGTAGGATTTTAGTATAGAATGTGTCGCCTGTTGTTTTGGGTAAGGGCGCTTTTAATAGCTTTGTGAATTGATTAACCAACTCGCTAACCACGAATGGCTGTCCCTTCACTTGATTGTATTGGTAAGGGGCAAAGTTATTCAAACGGATGCGGAGAAGAGCCGCCAATTGACCTAAGTTTTGCTCGGCTACCACTACTTTCTTGTACTTGTTAAGTACCTCCGGAGTGTTCTTAGGTAAGGGATTGACATATTTGAATTGAGCTAAAGCCACCTTATGACCTGCTTTTCGGAGCTTGTTCATGGTGGCATAAAGATGACCATAGCTACTGCCAAAGCCCACGATAAGCAAGTCGGCATCATCTTTGTCGCCTAAAACTTCTAAGTCGGGAACAGGAATGTTGGCTATCTTATTCCATCTTAAGTGATCCATCTTATCGTGATTCTCAGGGTCGGTAGAGATACTTCCTGTCTCGCCATCCTTTTCTAATCCTCCCAAGATATGCGTAAAGCCTTCCTGTCCGGGTATAGCCCAATAGCGTGCGAAGGTTTTTTCATCGCGCTTATAAGGTGTGTATTTGAACTTTTGACTCTCCGGAGCATAGTGTGGATGGATGGTAGGCAGGTTGTCAATATCGGGTAGCTGCCATGCTGCCGAGCCGTTGGCAATGAAAGCATCGGTGAGCAATACGACAGGCGTCATGTGCTCGACGGCTATCTTACATGCTTGGAAGGCGGCATCGAAACAATCGGTAGGACTGGTTGCCGCAATTACCGGCATCGGACTCTCACCGTTTCGGCCATAAAGCACCTGCAGCAGGTCGGTTTGTTCGCTCTTGGTAGGCATTCCTGTTGATGGTCCGCCACGCTGTACATCGATAATAACAAGCGGAAGCTCATCTATTACAGCAAGATTCATAGCCTCGCTCTTCAGACAGATACCGGGACCGGAGGTGGAAGTTGCTGCCAATGCGCCGGCAAAAGCAGCTCCGATGGCCGATGCACAGGCGGCAATCTCGTCCTCGCATTGCATCGTCGTTACCCCCAGCGACTTGTGTTTCGACAATTCATGAAGAATATCGGTGGCGGGGGTGATGGGATAAGAGCCGAGGAACAGGCGCAGTCCGGCTTTCTCGGCAGCAGCTATCAGGCCGTAGGCAGTTGCCTTGTTGCCCGTAATATCCATATATCTGCCCGGCTTTTTCTCGGTTGTTTCTATGCGATAGGTGTTCGGGACGGAGGCGTGAACGTTGCTTCCGTAGTTATAGCCTGCTGCCACCACCTTAATATTATGGGCTGCCAGCTCCGGTTTTTTTGCAAACTTGGTGCGCAGGTAGTTGTTGGCAAGTTCCAAATCGCGATTGAAGAGCCAGCAGACAAGGCCGAGCGCAAACATGTTTCTGCATTTTAAGATAGACTTATTATCCATCCCGGTATCGGCCAGGCAATCTTTCACCATCGTTGTGATAGGGCAAGCCACCACACAGTCGAGGTCGATACCCATCTCGCCGAGGTAGTCGTCGCTCGTAAATTCGGCCTTTTTCAGGTCGTTGCTGCCGAAGGAATCGGTATCGATGATGATGGTTGCCTGTGGCTTACAGTGATGATACTGCATCTTGAGGGCAGCAGCGTTCATCGCAACCAGTACGTCACATTTGTCGCCCGGAGTGTAAACCTTGCCTTTCCCGATATGTACCTGATAGCCGCTCACACCGGTCAGCGACCCTTGCGGGGCACGGATGTCTGCGGGATAATCCGGAAAAGTAGAAATGTCGTTCCCCACTGTGGCAGAGATAGTTGAGAAAATCTTTCCCACGAGTTGCATTCCGTCGCCGGAGTCTCCCGAGAAATGCACTACGACTTGCTCTAAGTCTTTTACTTCGATAGCACCTTCCATACGCTTGTATTATAGTTAGTCTTATAGTTTGTCTTAATATTGTTTATAGTTATATTAAGGACAAAAGTGCAAATAATATTTTATTTAAGCAAATGTTAGTGCGTGTTTTTTTTATTAAAAGCTGGTCTTGAGTTGCATTAAGAATGCTTTGCTTTGAGCGTTTGTCGCAAGATTACCACGGAATCCTGTTGTGCTTGCTTTTGAATCATGTCATAACACCTTTTGTGTTAGAGCGTAACACTTATTGTGTATAGGTGTAACTCCGGTAGTGTTACACCCATACACACAATCGCTTTTGGGCCGTCCGCCTTCGTTATGGGTAGTGAAGTGCAAATGGATATATTTGCTTATAGAGTCATATCAGAGCATTGATAGGTAAAAATATCGGCGCAATAGACATTTAGTAGGCTGCAACCCTTCATCATATTTAGTAATGGAAACTTGAAAGGTTTTAGCCTACCAAATGTCTATAACGCCCTAAGTGTTTAGAAAAGTTTTTAAAGTTTTTGGAATATAAAAAATAAAATGTAAATTTGCAACTGGCTACCCCCTTTTTATAAGGTATGCCTATTTTTGTGAATAAAGCCGTCTGTTGCAGGTTAGGTGTAACTTGCTTTCCGGCTTTTAAGGACGTTTACAAGTAAAATCTTCGAGTCTCGAATCTCGCAAATTCTACTCACAGAAGATAGAGCAGCGTATAACGTCCGCGTTAGGTGTATTGTATCATTTCTTCTTTTGAGGAAAGTATAATATCTCTAGGCGTGGGCTCTCTACGTTGCTTATCCTGTGAGGAGGCAATGCGAGAGCCGGAGACTGGGATGAGCAAGTAAGTTCCCACGTCTTTTATAATTTAGACTATTAATATATAAATTAATTATGAATCATTTGGTGTTTCCACTTTCAATTTTAGACGACTATAGATGTCAGATGAATATAGATCTTCGTCTTTATGCTAAAGAAGCAATTAATGCTGCAGCTTATAAATATTCTGCTCTTTATTACATTCATCAGAATATAGATAGCAAGAATCCGAATATTGTAAATGTTGTATTTGAATCTAAGCAAGCTGAGACAATAACAGAGGCTAATATAAAAGAGTTTTGTACAGAATTAATAGATCAGCAGGTGCGTTATGATGTACAAAAAGAATTTGGTCATATCCGAAACTTGATAGTGGAAGAAGCTTTTAAGCCAGTTACAAAAGATTAAATCGCAATCATTTATATGTAGAATACTTATATGAGTTATCAAATATTACCTTTTCGTTTTGAACGTTTTGATGAAGACAAATATCTTCTGACAAATGATGTTGAAGAATATATATTCCTGGGTAAGGAAGATTTTAATGACTTTGTACAGGGAAGATTGGATACGAATGGAAACCTATTCCTAAATCTGCAATCAAAGCAAATTGCAACAGTTGATAAGGTAGCTGATGTAGTAAGAATGTTAGCTACAAAATTTCGCACTAAAAAGAGTATTCTCCAAGATTTTACCAGTTTGCATATGGTTGTTCCGACCTTGAGATGCAATTCTAGCTGTATTTATTGTCAAGTCGCCAGAAAAAACATGGATGATCATACTGCAGATATGACAAAGAAAACTGCTAAAAATACCATAAAGATGATTTTTGAATCGCCTTCTCCATGTATAAAAATAGAGTTTCAGGGAGGAGATCCTTCTACTGATTTTGAGATGGTTAAATATATTATAGAGGAGGCTGAATGGAGAAATCTTTTTAAGAAACGATATTTGGAATTTGTAATATGTACAAATATAACTCTTTTAAATGAAAAGCAAATAAAATATTTAAAGAAGCATAATTGTTACATTTCTACCTCTTTAGATGGACCAAAAGAAATTCACGACGCAAATCGTCCTTTGCAAACTACAGCTGATACTTTTGATATATGGGAAGATAAGTTAAAATTAATACGAAGTATATGGAAGGAAGATTCTGGTTGTGTGTCTGCATTGATGACCGCTTCTAAGTATAGTATAGGGCATTTTAAAGAAATTATAGATGAATATGTTCGGTTACATTTTGATTGTATATTTCTTCGTTCGCTGAATCCTTATGGGTTTGCACAGCAATACAAAGATAAAATTTCATATCCAATAGAAGAGTTTATAGAGAGTTACAAGGAAGGCTTGAATTATATCTTAGAGTTAAATAAAAAAGGAGTATTCCTAATTGAAGGTTATGCATCTCTGCTCTTAAAAAGAATTTTAACTCCATTTGCTACTGGGTTTGTTGATTTGCAATCACCTTCTGGGGCTGGCATTGCTGGAGCTATTTATGATTATGATGGAAATGTTTATGTTGCTGATGAAGGGCGTATGATGGCACGTTTTAAGCATTATGATTTTAAATTGGGTAATGTAAATGAAAATACTTACCAAGAAATTTTTAATGGAGAGAAACTTCATAATCTTACATATAATTCATGTACAGAATGCCTTCCACAATGTTCCGAGTGTGTATTCCAACCTTACTGTGGGGCTGATCCTGTTAGGAATAAATCAACGCAAGGAGATATTGTTGGATTTCGTCCTACAAATGAGATGTGTAAAAAAACAAAATCCATAATTCATTTTTTGTTTGAACTTCTCGAAAAAAATGATCCGGCAATTAATAAGGTTTTTTGGTCATGGATTCGATAAATTATATCTAATATGAAACAGTTAAAAGGGATTCCGTATAATATTCACAATGATATTCTAGGCAAGGTTACATTTAAAAAGAAAAATATATTCCAAAGAAAGAAATATATTTTTCTAAGCGAAAATAAAGTCTCCACCGCTTTAGGCTATCAAGCTACTATAACGAATAGTTCTGAATTAAAGGGAGGACAGTCTGGTTTATCAGGTGTAGATATTAATCTCTTTAATGAGGGAGATGTTGTTCTTATTAATTCTTTAGGAGAAATTTCTTTTTTATATGAGAGAAATTCCTATCAGAATGTAATAATGACTACGGAATTATGTAATCATCATTGTGTAATGTGCCCTCAGCCTCCAATACTAAGAGAAAAAAGCAAAACGAATTTTAATATCAAATTGATATCTTTGTTTGATAAGGACTCAATTGAGATTGGAATATCCGGTGGAGAGCCTACCATGATTGGAGATGATTTATTCCTGCTGATAAAAAAAGTGAAACATCAATGTCCCAAAGCTGCTATTACCCTTCTTTCTAATGGTGTAAAATTTGCTGACAGAAAGTTTGCATCTAAATTGGCCTTGTGCCATCATTCTGATTTGCAGATAGATATACCCTTATTTTCTGATATAGCAGATATACACAATAAGATAGTAGGTGCAAAAACTTTTTATAAAACGGTACAAGGGCTTTATAATTTGGCTCTATTTCGCCAAAAAATAGGTGTGCGTATAGTTATTCATAAACAATCATATAAACGGCTTGTACAACTTGCAGATTTTATATATCATAATTTTCCTTTTGTAGTGCAAGTTGCATTTATGGAGATGGAAACTATAGGAATGGCCGAGAAGAATATAAATGATTTGTGGATAGATCCGTATGATTATAATGATGAATTAAAAGAGGCGGTATTATTGCTTAATGATAGGGGTATGAATCCTGTTATCTATAACGCTCAACTATGTGTTTTAGACAAGGATATTCGTCCTTTTGCTGTCCAGTCAATATCAGATTGGAAAGATATATATATAGAAGAATGTATAAATTGTAGTATGAAAAATAAATGTGGTGGTTTTTTTGCTTCCAATAAAGAATTTCATAGTAAACATGTAAAAACTATTTAGTATAAGAGAAGAATGCATAATCTGCCGTTAAAGGTAAGATTGTAATTTAAGTATTAATTTAAAATTTTAGGTAACATGAAACGATTACTTTTTTTAATGGTTTCTGCACTTTTCACAACAGCTGGCTATTGCTCTACAGTGAGTAATGAGGTCATCTCCAAAATTACAAAGAGTGATGCTGTAGTTAGGCTTCAAAGTGCAAAACAATTGACGTTAGAGAAAGCCTCAGATCTGATTAGCTCAGTTTCTGGACATTATTCTCATGGTTCTCACGGCTCTCATGGGTCACATGGTTCTCATAGCTCTCATAGCTCTCATAGTTCTCATAGTTCGCATTATTCGAGTCGTTAGAAACAAAAAATTGAATATGGAACAGATTGGTTTTAAAAAAGCAATCTGTTCCATTAGCTTACAAGTATAGGCTATATTGGTTTGGTATAATACAAACAAAAATCGATTGGTTATTAATTTATATGTTATATAGTAAGGTAAAGTGTATTAGGATATTTTGTTTTGTATGATAAATTTGCTTTTTTAATTTGCTATGTAAAAACTACTTTTAGAATATATGTAGTAAAATTTCAAATTAAAATTAATTGAAAATGAGTGGTAGAGAAAGTATTGGCTATTATATGCTTGGAACTTCGCTGTTGGTCGGCTTTATTATCTTATTTTCTGGTGGGAGATGTAAAGGTAATAGCGATTCGAGTATTCCACTGGCAGATTCTTCGTTTAATGAATATCCTGCCTATCTACCAGTAGCTATGGATTCTACACCTGTTTATACTCTTCCTGTTGTACCAGTAGCAGTTCCACAGGTGGTTACCCCGATAGACAATATTCCTGAGAATGCCTATAATGAGGGGTATAATGATGGCTACGAGCAGGGTTTGAATGATGGCGAAAGTGGTTATGCGGCAGAGGAAAATTATGATGACTCGAATGATTATTATGGGTATTATGAGGAGAAATACCAAAGAGGTTATGCTGATGGTTATGAAGAAGGCTATTCGAAAGGCAAGTCTGTTTATGGGGAAGAATAATGACAGATAGAAGAAAATGGCTACTTTAAAAAGCAATTTTTAGAAAGATTCTCCCACTTGCATTCTTTCCGAAGAGATGCTTGAGTAGGTAACGAAAGAGCGTATCAATGCCTAAACCATTTTTCAGTATGGCATGAAACTCATTTTTGTAATAGTGGTTGTATTCTTCTAACGGCAAATAGTGTATGACAATCTTCATACAGCTTTCACTTTTGTGTGTTATATTTTGAGTTACCCTATATATTATATAATGTATAATAGTCTTTCTGTTCTTTTACCGGAAATATTTTTCACTGTTTTCTGATATTTTCGGTTATATTATTTGGTATTGTGTTTAAAACTCCCTACCTTTGCACTCGCTTTTTCGGCAAGGCCTCTGGCCGAC